>NZ_CP058214.1:2824509-3426518 GCF_015482775.1 Kaustia mangrovi
GATTCCCACCGAGATGATCAATGACGGGGCGGCCTACGGCACCGAGTTCCGCCTGCCCAAGGGCACATGGATGAACCCGGACGACCGGCGCGTGGCCTTCGCCTATAGCTGGCACTTCCTCGTCTCGTCCTGGACGGCCCTGTGGCGCGGCCTGTCGCGCTCCTATTTCGGGCGCGGCTATCTGGAGGAGGTGAATGCGGGCAACGCCAACACCTCCAACTGGCTCCAGGGCGGCGGCTTCAACCAGTATGACGAGATCCATGCGGTGAACTCCTTCGAATGCGCCGCCAACGGGGTGGGCGCCTCGGCCATCGCCGACGGGATCAGCCACGCCGCCGCCATCTGGAACCCGGAAGGCGACATGGGCGACATGGAGATCTGGGAGCTCGCCGAGCCGCTCGTCTATCTCGGCCGGCAGATCAAGGCGAGCTCCGGCGGCGCCGGCAAGTATCGCGGCGGCTGCGGGTTCGAGAGCCTGCGCATGGTCTGGAACGCCAAGGACTGGACCATGTTCTTCATGGGCAACGGCCATATCAGCTCCGACTGGGGGCTGATGGGCGGCTATCCGGCGGCGTCGGGCTATCGCTTCGCGGCCCACGAGACCGGGCTTGAGGAGAAGATCGCGAGCGGTGCGCCCGTGCCCCATGGCGGCGACACCGATCCGGAGAACCCCGTCTGGGACGGCATGCTGGAAGGGGCGCGGATCAAGCGCGACAAGCAGGCCATCACCACCGAGGAGATGTTCCGCGATCACGATCTCTACCTCAACTACATGCGCGGTGGGCCGGGCTTCGGCGACCCGCTGGACCGGGACCCGCAGGCGGTCGCCGACGACGTCAATGGCGGCTATCTGCTGCACCGCTTCGCCGACAGCGTCCATGGCGTGATCCTGGCGGAGGCCGGCGACGGGCTCTACGGCGTGAACGAGGCGGCGACGGAGGCCCGCCGCGCCGCCATCCGCAAGGAGCGGCTGGAGCAGTCCGTGCCGACGGCGGAATGGATGGCGAAGGAGCGCGAGCGGATCCTCGCCAAGGATGCCGGCCTCCAGGTCCAGCAGATGTTCGCCGCCTCCTTCAAGCTCGGGCCCCGCTTCGAGGTGTCGTTCCGCGAGTTCTGGGACCTGCCGGAGAGCTGGGTGCTCGACGAGGCGGACCTGCCGATCCCCTCCTATGGGCGGGAGTACTCGATGGACCTGTCGGAGCTGCCGGACGTGCGCACCGTGGAACTCGTCGAGCAATGAGAACGAGCCGGGCCGCGGGGGCGGTCCCCGCGGCCCGCCAATCATAAAGGGAGGAAACCATGGCCTATACGAAGGCAAAGATCCGGGATCTGGTCGACGGCAAGATCGACCGCGACACGCTGCACCAGATGCTCTCCACGCCGAAGGATGCCGAGCGCTTCGAGATGTATCTGGAGATCCTTCAGGAGCAGGTGCCCTGGGACGACAGGATCGTTCTGCCGCTCGGCCCGAAGCTCTTCGTCGTCCAGCGCGCGATGGACAGGAAATGGGTGATCCGGAGCTGGGCCGGATACGATTTCTGCGACTGGCAGGAGAACTGGAAGCTCCATGCGCGCATCCGCGTGCGCGAGACGCCGGAGCAGATGGAGGAGCTCTATCCCCGCCTCATGGCGCCGAGCACCGACTGGCAGGTGATCCGCGAATATTTCTGCCCGCTCTCCGGAGACCTCCTCGATGTGGAGGCGCCGACGCCCTGGTATCCGGTCATCCACGATTTCGAGCCGGATATCGACACCTTCTATCGCGACTGGCTCGGCCTCGAGATCCCCGAACGGGCCTGACGCAGGTCTTCCCCGCCGACCCCTCGGCGGCGCACGGGCTCCACCCCCTCCTCCGGAGCCCGTGCGCTCTCCGTCTCGCCCCGCCCCGCCACGGGCCCGGATTCGCCCCGTGGCATTTTTGCGACAGGACGGGGGATAAATCCGAATGCCGGCGGGGCCCGGCGCGACGGCATCCGGCGCCGGCCGCCATCGCGATCCCCGCGAAAACATTACTTTTTCAGTCAAGAATTCCGTCGGCGGCGTCCTGGCCGGCGATACATTCCTGGAATTGATCTAAATCATTGCTATTGCAAGAGAAATTCAAAGTGCATTAAAGCCGGTCATCATCGGTGTCCAGAGGGCTGGACACGCCAAGGCCGTCTTCCGGGCTCGTCTTCCGTCCGTATCATGCACCAGTGCGATCCCCATATGCCGTATCTCCTGCCCGGTGGCCCGGCCGGCGGGATATGGCGTGCGTCCGCCAGAGCGAGGGCCGGCTGATGTGGGACCTGCAGAAGCTCTTCCTGCGGCATGCGCGCGAGATCGACCGCTTCCTGAGACGGCGCGGCCACAGCCCCGAGACCGCCGCCGACCTGACCCAGGACACCTTCTTGCGTGTGATGACGGCGGCGGCGCGCCGCGATGGCGGCAATCCGCGGGCCTATCTGCACCGGGTGGCGCGCAACCTGTCGATCGACCTGCGCCGCCGGGAGTGCCGCATGGAGCATGTGAGCCTGCCGGAGGAGGAGATCCACGCCATTGCCGATCCTTCCCCCTCGCCGGAGACTGCGGCCTATGACCGCGAGCGGCTGAGGATCGTCGAGAGCGCCATCGCGGAGTTGCCGGAAAGGACGCGCCGGGCCTTCCAGCTGCACCGGCTGGGCGGCCGCACGCTGAGCGAGGTGGCCGGCGAGCTCGGCCTGTCCACATCGCGGACATGGGTTCTGATCCGCAAGGCCTATCTCCATCTGCGCGCCCGTCTCGCCGAGGCCGGCGACGACCCGGCCTGAGAAAATTGCCGCCCGCCAATCGTTCCAGATAGTGTGGGACGCAATCCGACGGCCTCCGCAAGGGGCCGCGCCATGGAACGGATAGCCATGACCGAGGACATGCCGGAAGACGACGCGCTGTTCGTGGAGGCGCTCGACCTGATCATCCGGCTGCAGAACGATCCCGACAACCCCGTCGCGCGCGACCTGGTCCGCCGCTGGCGCGCGCGCGGCCCCCGGCACGAGGCGGCCTGGGCGGAAGCCGTCGAGCTCCACGGCATGGCCGGCGAGGTGCTCCGCGACGGCGGCCGGACAGGCGCGCCGTCGCGGCGCAAGGTGATCCTGGGCGCCGCCGCCGGGGCGGCCGCGCTCGGGCTCGGCGCGCTCTACGCACCGGAGCTGCGCCTGAGCCTCATGGCCGACCACATGACATCGACGGCGGAACTGCGCCGGATCGCGCTCGAGGACGGAACGGCCGTCACGCTCGGTCCCGACAGTGCCATCGCGACAACCTTCACGCCGGAGCACCGGCAGGTGGAGCTGCTCGACGGCATGGCGTTCTTCCAGGTGGCCGACGACACCGGCCGCCCGTTCCGCGGCATTGCCGGCGATCTGTCGGCGACGGCGCGCGCAGCGGCCTTCGCCATGAGCCGCGATGCCGGCTTCCTGACGGTATCGGTGGACCGTGGCGGCGTGGACCTCGCGGCCCCGCAGGCACGCTTCTCCGCCGGGGTGCGGCTGTCGCGCGGGGAGTGGCTCACCCTGGACGGCCGGTCGTCCTCGATCGAGCGCGGCGCCCGCGATCCAGGCCAGATCGCGGCCTGGCGGGACGGTCTGGTCGTCGCCGAGCGCGACACGGTGGCCGCCGTGGTGGCGAGGATCGCCCGCTGGCAGCCCGGCCGGGTCCTGATCGCCGATACGGGGCTCGGCGAGCGCCGGATCAGCGGCGTGTTCGATCTCCACAATCCCGTCGCGGCCCTGAGGGCCGTGGTCCAGCCCCATGGCGGCACGGTCCGCCGGTTCTCGCCCTGGCTGACCGTCATCTCGTCCGTCTGAGAAAAATCCCCGGCAGGGGAGAAAATCCGCAAGGCCCGTTCGTTTCATTCAGTAGGGGCTGCCGCTAGCCGCTGCCAACCGTCCAGCCCCTTCCGACAGACTGAAACGGAGAGATGGATCATGGGGCCAGAAGGTCGGTGCGAGGGGAGAAGACGTGTCGGCGCACATCTGTTCATTGCGGCATTGCTTGCCTCCGCAGGCGGCGGCGCGGCCATGCTGGCCGGTGCGCAAGCGGTGCAGGCGCAGGCACGCCAGCAGGTTTCGTTCAACCTTCCCGCCGGGCCGCTGCCGGCGGCGCTGGCGGCGTTCGGCCGCCAGGCCGGTCTTCAGGTGACCTACCGCCCCGAAATCGCGTCCGGCAAGCGCTCGCCGGGCCTGTCCGGCGCCTTGCCGCCCGACATGGCGCTGGGACGCCTCCTGCAGGGGTCCGGGCTCGCCTACCGCTTCACGGGCGCACGCACTGTGGCGATCGTCGATCCCGCCGCGCCCGGCGATGTCGGTGCGGTGGCGGACGGCTCGACCCTGCTCGGCGCCATCAACGTGACCGCGGGAGGCGGCAATCCGGTCGAGCGCCCCTACGAGACGCCCGGCGCCACCGCCTATATCTCGGAGGAGAACATCGAGCGCTTCCGCGGCAGCAACCCGGCCGACATGTTCCAGGGCACGCCCGGCGTCATGTCGGGCGAGGCGCGCAATGCCGGCAGCGCCATCGACGTCAATATCCGCGGCATGCAGGGCATGGGGCGCGTCGAGGTGACGGTCGACGGGGCGGAGAACGCCGTGACGGTCTATCAGGGCTATCAGGGCATATCGAACCGCACCTTCGTCGATCCCGACCTGCTCGCCGGCATCGACATCACCAAGGGGTCCGACGTCGCCTCGAACGGCATTGCGGGAACGGTCGCCATGCGCACGCTGGATGCCGGCGACATCGTGAAGGAGGGCAACCGGTTCGGCGTGAGGCTCAAGGGCGGCTTCGGCACCAATACGAGAAGCCCGAAGGACGGTGCGGTCTCCGGCTATGACTGGCCCAGCGGGCAGCCGGACGCCCCGACGCCCTCGCCGGACGGCATGAACCGTCCGTCCTTCCTCACCCCCACGAGCGGATCGGGCAGCGTCGTCGGGGCCTACAAGGGCGACCGGATCGACCTGCTCGCCGCCTATGCCTACCGCAAGCGCGGCAACTACTATGCGGGCGAGGAGGGGCCCGGAGCGGAGCCGGTCAATATCGGCCCGCGCGAATACTGCACGGCCTGGGGCAACTGCTCGCAGGTCGAGGATTACTACGTGAATGGCGGCCTCACCAACTACCGCCCGGGCGAGGAGGTGCTCAACACCCAGCTCGAGACCGAATCCTGGCTCGGCAAGGCGACAGTACGCTTCGGCGACGGACACAGCCTGAAGCTCGGCTATACGGGGTTCCGCAGCGAAGCCGGCGACCGCCTCGCCTCGCGCCTGACGAGCGGGTCCTCGCAGGCGACCCAGCAGCCCCAGACCGCCGGCACCAGGCTCGACACCGGTACGCTGCACTACAACTGGCAGCCTGACGACAACGACCTGATCGCGCTCAAGGCCAATCTGTGGTTCACCCACCTCGAGCTGCGCAATCCCAAGCGCACCGGCTTCACCCTGCCCGAGCCCGGCGACTTCCGGCCCGGCTCCGATTCCGACCTGTGGGGCGGGGAGATCGCGAACACCTCCAGGCTGTCCACCGGTTTCGGCGCGGTCGATGTCGATTATGGCATCTCCTATCGCGGCGAGGACACGCGGCCGAGCCCCGGCACGAAGGAGGCGGAGACCTGGCTCGACCTGCGCGACGGGATCCGCCATGAGGTGGCGGGTTTCGCCAAGATGGCCTGGCAGGCCCGGGACTGGCTCACCGTCGAGGCCGGTCTGCGCTACGCCCATGTCTGGTCGAAGGACCGCAACGACCCCTATCTGGAACGCAACTACACCTACGATTCCTCGTTCAACGACGGGGGCTTCAGCCCGTCGGTCGGCGTGACGGTGGAGCCGGTCGACTGGGCACAGCTCTATGTGAGGTATTCCAACGTCATGCGCGCGCCGAGCATCATCGAATCGGTGTCGGCCTTCACCATGAACGTCAACGAGAACCTCAGGCCGGAACGCTCCAGCAACTGGGAGATCGGGGCGAATCTCATCGGCGACGGGCTGATCGCCGCCGGCGACCGGGGCATGGTGAAGCTTGGCTACTTCAACTGGGTGGTGGACAACTATATCGCGCGGGAGTGGTACACCTACCCCAATGGCTCCATGGGCATGCGCATCTTCAATATCGACAGCGCGTCGTTCTCCGGACTGGAGCTGTCCGGGCGCTACGAGATCGGCGGGTTCGCCGCCGAGCTTGCGGCCAATTACTATCTCGATGTGGAATTCTGCCGCACGGCGGACAGCTGCGAGAGCAAGTCGCTCTATGCCGACTACGCGACGAACCAGGTGCCGCCCGAATATTCCGTCGACCTGACGCTGTCCCAGAGATTCTTCGGCGATGCGCTGACCGTCGGCGGCCGCGTCTCCCATATCGGCCCGCGCGCGGTCGGCCATGGCGACGTCACCGGGCAGGGCATGTCGCAGTTCATCACCAAGATCGACTGGAAGCCCTACACGCTCTTCGACGTCTTCGCAGAATACAGGTTCAACGAGAACTTCACCGCCAGCGCGCGCATCGAGAACCTGATGGACAAATACTATGTGGACCCGCTGAGCCTGGTGAACCAGCCGGGGCCGGGACGGACCTTCTATGCCTCGCTGACGGCCTCGTTCTGAGGCGCGCGCAGGCAGCCGCGACCGGCCGGAAAACTTTTTTGCAAGATCGGGCGGCGTGGATCGTCATCTCTATAAGAGCCCGTTTCAGGCTGGCGCCGTGCGATCTCGACGGCCCGGCTCCCGGGAGCCCATGCGAACAGGAGTAGCGACGATGGCAATGACGGAGACCGCAGACCCTCAAGAGGCGAGCCGCGCCAGGCGGCTGAAGGCCCGGACCCACGAGACGCATGACCGCCTCGACAAGGCGATCATGGCCAACGAGCCTTTCTCCAGCCGCGCGCGCTATGGCCGGTTCCTCGAGGTGCAGCACGGTTTCCACCGCGATATCGACGCGCTTTACGGCAACGAGGTGCTCGACCGCTTGTTGCCCGACCTGGCCGGGCGCCGTCGCCTCGGGCTGATCGAGCAGGACCTTGCCGATCTCGGTGTCGCGCAGCCGGAGCGCGACGGGGCGCCGGCTTTCGGGCCGGGCCGCGCCGTCGACATCCCGACCGCGTTCGGCTGGCTCTATGTGGCCGAAGGCTCCAATCTCGGTGCGGCATTTCTCCTGAAGGCCGCTGCGGCGCTCGGCCTGTCTGAGACGTTCGGCGCGCGGCATCTGGCCGGTGCGCCGGAAGGGCGCGGACTGCACTGGCGCACTTTCACCGCCGCGCTCGATGCGCTGGATCTGCCCGAGGCGGAGGAGGCGCGTGTCACCGCCGGGGCGGAAGCTGCCTTCGCCCGCGTGCATGGTCTCGTTCTGGACCGTTTTGCCGCCTGACCGGCCGGCACACCCTGAAAATCCCCAGGCTCCTCATGCCGCGCTGGGTCCGGAGTCGCCGCCGCCATCGAATGAACCGTCCCCCCCGTCCACGGGCCGGGGGCGGCGCGCGGCGAAATCGATGACGGGTGCGGGGCTGGCCGGCATGCGGGAGGCTTGCGGCCCGGGATGGGGCCGGCTGGCCTGACCGGAGGCCGCCGGCTGGTAGGCCACGGCCTCCAGCCGCAGCCGTTCCGTGCCGCCGCCGGGCCGCTCGACCTCCACCGCGTCGCCGGCGGCGAGGCCGAGCAGCGCGAGGCCGCGTAGCGTCGTGACCGGCAGTGTCGCGCCCTGCATGGCGCGATTGCCGTCGAGGACGAGGATGCGGGTGTCGGTCGGCCCGCCGTCGACGTTGAAGACCACGCGGCTGTCGAGCGTGGCGATCCGGGGGTCGATATCGTCGCGGAACAGGACGGTCGCGGCGGAGAGCTTCGTCCGCAGGAGCCGTCGGAAACGCGCAGCGCCGCTGCCGGGCGTGCGCTCGAGCAATCGCTCCAGGAGAGTAAAATCCTTCGCCGTCAGGCGGCAATGAGGGGCGTTGACCAAGGCGCATCTCCGTCGCGCCGGGCCTCCCTAGGAGGATCCGGCGTCAAGGCAGGTCCGTCTGTGGGGTGGTTGTGCGCGCTATCGCCGGCGCGGGCCGGCGCCGGCGCTCAGGCCGAGGCCGCGCCGGTCCGGGCGGCCTTGCCGGGCGTGCCGGCCGCGGGCGGCTCGACACTCACGACCGTCAGCGCGTGGCGCCGGCCGTCGCGCGCGGTCCAGGAGATGGACTGGCCGGGGGCGAGGCCCAGAAGCGCGGTTCCCACAGGTGTGAGAATGGAGACGCGCCCCTCCGCGATATCGGCATCGCCGGGAAAGACGAGCGTCACGCGCCGCGCTTCGCCGGCGTCGGAGCGGAATTCGACGGTCGAGCCCATCGCCACGACATCCGCCGGCATCCGGCGTGCGGGGACGACGCGCGCCCGGTCGAGCTCCGACAGGAGCTCGTCTGCGGCATCCGCCCAGCGCTCCGGCGCCGCGCCGGCAAAGGCGGAAAGCTGTTCGTAATCGTGGTCGCTGACGGTGATCTTCGGCTTGCGCCGCGTGTTCTGGGCCATGGCAGAGCAGGACTCCTCTCGAGCCGCAAAGGGTGAGGCGTCGGCGCGGGCACGATGCCGTCCGTCCGATGCCGATATGTCTGGAAAGCGCCTGCTGGGATGGCTGCAGAGGATGCAGCGCGAGCTATGCCCCCGGAGCTCGGGGGCGCATCTAGGGCCGAGCCGGGGGCTGGGATTCCGCGATCGGATGGATCCGGAGAACTGCGGGGCGAATTCTGCTCATGGGTCCGAGTGTGCCCGGTTCCCTGCCTTTGTCAAGTGAGGTGGAGCCGGTAGCGAGGCAGTTCGGAATTCCGCTACCGACCCATCTACGCCGTTTGGGTTGCGTGCACCCAGGCCTGCTTCAAAGCCCGGATGGCACGGTCCATGTCTCCGGAACGTCTTGCTGGAGGGCTGGAATGGCTCAGCGTCCCTCTGGAACCGCTATCGCGAGTTGCGGATGGCCGTCCGAGGTTTTCTCCCGGGATGTTCCGGCAGGGCCGACGACGCCCGTCACGCGCTTTCGGAAGTTCGAGAAGCCATCGAAGGTAACGACGTCTACAGCCTCGTCGAGATCGAGGGTGAGCCGATACCAGGCGGGCCGGACTGCTTCGACGGCAAGAATCTCCGCCTCGAAGGGTTGATTGAGATACCGGCCTTTCACACGGTCGCTCACGGTCCACACCGCCGGGGGCCGGTTGCCGATCTTCGCGTGAAGCGTATTCCAGTCGCGATAACCGTACTGGTGGGCGAGCAGCTCGAGCGACTTGCTGTGGCCGATGCTCGTGCCTTCCGCTTCCAGCTTGGCGCGCAGGCGCCTTGCCTGTTCCTTTGCCTGGGGAATTGAGGATGGTAATGCGATCATAACTGCATTCTCCGCGAGACGTGTTGCTGAAATGGATTCGAGCCGGTTCGATCCGCCGGCCGGGGGCTCAGGCTGCAGCCTTGAACAGACCCCATCTGAGCTCTTCGCGTTGCGCCCTCGCCGCCAGGACGACCGCCGCCAGGCCGAGGAGCAACAGCTCCGCGGCCGGCCCGGCCATCCATATGCCCTGCTCGCCGAAGGCGAATGACAGCAGGAAGATCAGTGGGATGGCGAAGAGATACGGCTTCGACAGCGCCAGTATCGCCGCCCGCCCCGCGTCGCCGATTGCCTGGAAATAGGTGGCGATCATTGCCAATGGGCCGGCTGCGAAGAACATGGCGACCATCACTGGCATGATCCGCGCCACCTCGCCGGCGACCCGGGCATCGGCAACGAAGAGAAAGCTGGTCGGCCCCGCAAAGCCGATCAGGACGGCCTCGGCGGCGAGGCAATAGATGAACGCGAGCGCGATTCCCAGCCGTAAACCGTCGTCGGAGCGGCGCCACAGCTCCGCGCCGAAATTGTTGCCGACGATCGTTTGCAACGCCTGGGAAAGCCCCAGGAGCGGCAGGTAGACGAAGGTCATGATGCGGGTAACGATACCGTAGGCCGAGACGGTAATGGCGTAGCTACCGGTGTCCGCGACTTGCAGGGCAACGATGATGGCCGCCGAAACCAGAGCCATGCCGAGAAAGCCCAGGCTCTGCGGCGCGCCCAGCGCCAGGATACGCTGCCACGCTGTCACGGGACTGTAGCGATACAGGGCGCTCAGCCTCAGCTCCGTGCGGCCCCGCGTGCGAAAGGCGGCGACGATGAGAAGCGCCAATCCCCATGCCATTGCCGTGCCGAAGGCCGACCCGGCCACGCCGAGATCGAGGATCGCGATCAGCACATAGTTGAAGCCGACATTGGAAAGCGAGATCGCAAGGCTCATCGATGCCATGAGGCCTGTACGCCCTTCGTTGCGCAGCGCGTCCGAATTCACCGAAACGACGAACAGGACCGGTGAGAAGAGCACGAGAATACCGAAATAGATGCGTCCCATTGCGGCCAACGATTCCGAGCCCTCCGCGGCGAGCAAGGTCACCTGCCGGCCAAATATCGCAAACAGCAGGATCAAACCGACGCTCACGGCGAGTGCCAGACCGTGCGCACCGGCGAAGACAGCCCGGGCTTCGCTGACGAGCCCGCCGCCCAGATGCCGCGCGAGAAGGCTCGACATACCGCTGGCGACCAGCGTGGCGAGCGCGACGATCAGCATATGGAGCGGAAACATTAGCGTGACCGCCCCAAGCGCCTCCGGGCCGACGAAAACGCCAAGGAACGCGGCATCGACGAGGGCGGTCAGCCCGTTCAGGCTCATCACGAGGATGATGGGCAGGGCAGTCTTTGCAAAGACGGCGCCAAGCGGGCCATGCGTGAACATGTTGGGGGTGACGGCTTCAGACGACATCCCGATCTCCTCATCACAAGCATCTCGTGACTGGCGATGGGTGCTCGCATTGCCACCCGCACGAAATGCGTGGAGGTGAGGAAACAGTCGTCTGAGCCAGAACTTCACCGAGACCAACAGGCCGCGAGCGGCGGGTGTCTGGAACCTGAGGTTCTGGTTATACAGACGATCGGAGGACGTCAACCGAATTGCCGGGATCGAATGGGGCCGTCAGCAAATGGGTTCGCTGGCCGCGAAGCTGCAGCCTGAGGCTCGTGCCGCCGGCCTCACTCGGCCTCCTCGTGCCAGGTGCGCCGGTCGCGTTCGATGAGGGCGATGGCGGCGCTCGGGCCCCAGGTGCCGGCCCTGTAGCCATGCGGCGCGGTTCGCGAGGCATCCCATGAGGCGCGGATCGGGTCGATCCAGGCCCAGGCGGCGGCGACCTCGTCGCGGCGCATGAACAGGGTCTGGTTTCCGCGCACGACATCCAGCAGCAGCCGCTCATAGGCGTCGGGCGGGCGGGTGTCGAAGGTCTCCGCGAAGGACAGGTTGAGCGGCACCTGCCTCAGCCGCATGCCGCCGGGGCCCGGATCCTTGATCATCAGGTACAACTTGACGCCCTCGTCCGGCTGGAGCCGGAGCACGAGCTGGTTGACGAGGATGCGTCCGGCCTCCGGGCCGAAGATCGAATGCGGGATGGAGCGGAACTCGATGACGATCTCGGAGGCGCGCCGCGCCATGCGCTTGCCGGTGCGCAGATAGAAGGGCACGCCCGCCCAGCGCCAGTTCTCCACCTCCGCCTTGATCGCGACGAAGGTCTCCGTGCCGCTCGCGCGGCCGAGCTCGTCGGCATAGCCCGGTATGTCGGCGCCGCCCGCCGCGACGCCGCGATACTGGCCCCGCACGGTGAGGTCGGCGGCGGCATCGCCGGTTATCGGCTTCAGCGCCGTCAGGATCTTCAGCTTCTCGTCGCGCACCGCGTCGGCGGTGAAGGCGGCCGGCGGCTCGAGTGCGACGAGGCAGAGGAGCTGCAGGAGGTGGTTCTGCACCATGTCGCGCAGCGCGCCGGACGCCTCGTAATAGTCGGCCCGCCCCTCGACCCCGATCTCCTCGGCCACCGTGATCTGGACATGGTCGATCTGGGCGGAGTTCCAGAGCGGCTCGAACAGCGCATTGGCGAATCTCAGCGCCATGAGGTTCTGGACCGTCTCCTTGCCGAGATAATGGTCGATCCGGTAGATCTGGCGCTCCGCGAAGACGCGCCCCACCGCCTCGTTGATCGCCTCCGCGGAGGTGAGGTCGTAGCCGAGCGGCTTCTCCAGCACGACGCGGGAGTTTGCCGTCGCGAGGCCCGCCTCGCCGAGCCCTTCGCAGATCGGCCCGAAGAGGTCCGGCGCCACGGCAAGATAGAAGGCGCGGATCCGGGTCTCGTCGCGGTCGAGCCTGTCGGCGAGCGCTGCCCAGCCGGCGGGGTCGGTGACGTCCAGATGGATGTGGTCGAGGCAGCCGAGGAACCGTGAGAGCACCTCGCCGTCATGGTCGCCAGGCGAGCCGTGCTCGCCGATCGCCTCTGCGGCCATGGCGCGATAGGCCTCGCGCGCCATCCCGCTGCGCGACACTGCGAGGATGCGGGAGCTCTCGTCGAACTGGCCGTCGGCGAAACGGTGGAAGAGCGCCGGCAGGAGCTTTCGGCAGGCGAGATCGCCGCTGCCGCCGAACACCACATAGTCGAACGGCGTGACGGGAATGATGCGTGTGGTCATGTGCGCCGGGCTCGCCTTCTCGATGACGGTCATGATGCACGCATTGCCGGCGGCGACCAAGGCCTCTGCCGGCCGGGATATCGGGGTTCAGTGCGCACGCGCCACATGGAGCTGGCCGCGCATGACGATATAGGCGCGGTAGTAGTTGAAGACGCCGCCCATGAAGAACAGGATGCTGCCGGCCAGATATTGCCAGGCGATGAAGCTGAACAGGACATAGTGATCGCCCGCGCTCTCTATGGTCCACAGATAGGGGACGGAGGCCACGACGAAGAGGGTGGAGCCGACCACGAAGGTCACCGCCGTCAGGTTCATGAGCTGCATGGTGATGAGCGAACGCGCCCTGACGATCTGCAGGACGTTGACACTGGCGCCGACGACGAACAGGGCCGAGCCGATCACGAAGCACCAGGAGCCGAGCATCAGCCAGCCCCACCAGGAGAGGAAGAAGAGGCTGCCGGCCGTGAACAGGATCGTGCCGCCGAGATAGCTCGAGGCGGCGGTGTATTCGAGCTTCTCGCCCGGCGTATGCCGCCGGTTGCGTTTCCAGAAGCGCCGGACCTCCACCATGTCGTGGCCCGTGACGACGAGATAGAGAAGGGAGCCGAAGAAGAACAGCCACGCCCCGAGATTCGCATAGGCCTCGAACCGGGGAAGAACATGATGCTTCCGGCGATGAACACCGCCCCGCCGAGCTTGTAGAGCACGGCGTTCAGCGTCTCCCACCGGAAATTGGCCCGGGGGTCGGCATGGGTGTCGGTGAGGGAGGAGTATTTCGGGCGGTTGGTGAACAGGTGCGGCATCGTGCGGGGCGGGGTCCTCTCTGGCGGTCGTCCGGCCGGGCGCTCGGTCGCCTGGGCGGAAAGCTATTATCGTGCACGGGCCACTGGCCGTGCGGTGCGCAAGGAGGGTGCCCGGCCGCTCCGGGGTGAAGCGGTCAACCGTATTGCCGCTTCAGGGCGTCGAGCCCGGTGGTGTAGATCGTCTCGATCACCTCCACGGCCTCGTCCTCGCTGGCGCCGGAGGGGGCGAAGCGTCCGGACCAGCGCACGGTGCAGCTCGTCTCGCTGTCCGGCTCGACCGCGATGGTGGAATGATAGTCGGCGACCGGCAGGGGGCCTTGCGCGATGGTGTAGCGATAGCTCATGGTCTCGTCGTCGCGGGTTTCGAGCTTCTCCACCAGCGTGTCGCTGTCGGGAATGGTCAGGTTGCGGTAGAGCGCGCCGTCGTGCTCTTCCACTGCGCAGGCGGAGATGGCGGGATGCCATTGCGCGATGCTCCCGAAGTCGCCCACGACCGCCCATATGTCGGCGGCATGCGCGTTGAGCGTAATCGAACGTGTCACCTCGGCCATGCTCTGGTTTCCCCCCATCCGGTCCTTGTGCTCGATGCTGGCCCAACGTTATCAGCCCGCCCGCCTCAGGCAAACCGGGCCTTGCGCCTTTTCTTCCCGAAGCCTGCTTGTTATAGGCGGGGGGAGCGTCAAGAGGGACCTGGAGCGTCATGAGCGTGATGAAGCTGGCGATTGCCGGTGCGGCCGGCCGGATGGGCCGTACACTGACCCGTATCGTCCACGAGACGGAAGGCTGCGAGGTCGCGGGCGGCCTGGAGCCCCCGGGCTCGCCGCATCTGGGCGCCGATATGGGCGTGCTCGCCGGTATTGGCGAGATCGGCGCCACGGTCGGCGAGGATGCCCTGGGCCTCGTCAGCCGGATCGACGGGGTGATCGACTTCACCGTGCCGGCGGCCACCGTCGCGCTTGCCGAGCTCACCGCGCAGGCCCGCATCGTCCATGTCATCGGCACGACCGGCTTTTCCGCCGACGACGAGGCGAAGCTCAGGGCCGCCGCCCGCCACGCCACCATCGTGAAGTCCGGCAATATGAGCCTCGGCGTCAATCTGCTCGCCGCGCTCGTGCGCAAGGTGGCCGCGACGCTCGACGAGGATTTCGACATCGAGATCGCGGAGATGCATCATCGCCACAAGGTCGACGCACCGTCGGGCACCGCACTGCTGCTGGGCGAGGCTGCGGCGGAAGGCCGCGACATCCCGCTGGAAGCCCATGCGGTGCGCACCCGCGACGGCCATACGGGGCCCCGGCCCGACGGCGCCATCGGCTTTGCCACCTTGCGCGGCGGCTCGGTCGTGGGCGAGCATTCGGTGATCTTCGCCGGCGAGGCGGAGCGGCTCGAACTGTCGCACAAGGCCGAATCCCGCGATATCTTCGCGCGCGGGGCCGTCAAGGCGGCGCTGTGGGCGCGCGGGCGCAAGCCCGGCCTCATGTCCATGGCCGACGTTCTCGGTCTCGCCGATTTCTGATCGGAAGGCCCGTTCGGCCTCCCACACCGCCCATCACATCTCAAGGAGGATGTCGTTCATGGACCGTCTTCTCGTACTCGTGCGTCACGGGCAGAGCGAGTGGAACCTGAAGAACCTGTTCACCGGCTGGAAGGACCCGGACCTGACCGAGAAGGGGGTCGAGGAGGCCCGCCGCGCGGGCCGCGCGCTGAAGGCCCGGGGGCTCGCCTTCGATGTTGCCTTCACCAGCGTTCTGACCCGCGCCCAGCACACGCTGTCGCTCATCCTGGAGGAGCTCGGCCAGACCGATCTGGAGATCGTCCGCGACGAGGCGCTCAACGAGCGCGACTATGGCGATCTCACCGGCCTCAACAAGGACGATGCGCGCGCGCGCTGGGGCGAGGAGCAGGTCCATGTCTGGCGGCGCTCTTTCGACGTGCCGCCGCCGGGCGGCGAGAGCCTGAAGGATACGGCGGCGCGCGTCCTGCCCTATTTCCGCGCCGCGATCCGGCCGCGCATCGAGGCCAATGACCGGGTGCTCGTGGCCGCACACGGCAATTCGCTGCGCGCGCTCATCATGGAGCTGGAGGGCATGTCGGGCGAGGAGATCGTCAAGCGCGAGCTGGCGACCGGCGTACCCATCGTCTACCGGCTCGACGCCGCGGGCAAGGTCGTCGAGCACGAGGTGCTGTCGGCCTGAGGACCCCGCGCCATGCGGGGATGGGCGCCCGCCGTCAGGTGGCGCGGCTGAGCGCCCGGCTGAGCGCGGTGGCGAAGCTGCGGCGCTCGTCCGGGGACAGGAAGGCGCCGATCTGCAGCCTGCGACCGTGCGAGGTGAGATAGAGCGGGCCGCAGGTCTCCAGCGCCTCGTTCTCCTCCAGCTCCACGCGCACCCAATAGGGAATGAAGCGCCACTCCTTCGGCTCGGCGTTGCGCGCCACGCGGCGCACCACCAGCTCGCGCTCGGTCAGGGCGACGCTCTCAAACAGCCGGGCATCGGCGAAATTGCGCCGGAACGCCCAGTAGACGAGCGCGACGTCGAGCCCGAAATAGCCGAAGACCGGCCAGGCGCCCATCATGAGGAAGGTGATGCCGGCGGCAAAGCTCGCAATGGCGAGCAGCGCCATCACGACGAGGAAGGCGCGCGGGCTCAGCGACCGGTGCGGCGTGAGCACCGCGGAGAAGCGGACGGTGTCTGTGGCGGCGGTGTCGGCGGCTGTCATGATCGCCATTATAGGGCAGGATGCCCCTCCCCGCTCAACAGGCGATTGACGGGGCGGGCTCACTTGCGCCCTTATGTCGTCCACAGACCGGCCCACCCGCCCGAGAGAACAGCCACGCCCCATGCCACGCCTGTCCAGACTGTCTCGTGCCGAGATCGAGGAGATGTTCGCCCGGTTCGAGAGGGCCGATCCCGACCCGCGCGGCGAGCTCCATTACACCAATGTCTTCACCCTGCTCGTCGCGGTGGTGCTGTCGGCCCAGGCGACGGACGAGGGCGTCAACAAGGCGACCACGCCGCTGTTTGAGACGGTCGACACGCCGGAGAAGATGGTGGCGCTCGGCGAGGAGCGGCTGCGCGAGGCGATCAAGACGATCGGCCTCTACCGGAACAAGGCGAAGAACGTCATCCAGCTCTCCCGCGACCTGATCGAGCGCTTCGGCGGCGAGGTCCCGCACGACCGCGAGGCGCTCGAGAGCCTGCCCGGCGTCGGGCGCAAGACGGCGAATGTGGTGCTAAACACCGCCTTCGGGGAACCGACCATCGCCGTCGACACCCATCTCTTCCGCCTGTCGAACCGCACCGGCCTCGCGCCGGGGCGCACGCCGGCCGAGGTCGAGGGAAAGCTCATGAAGCTCGTGCCCAACCGCTACAAGGTCCACGCCCATCACTGGCTCATCCTGCATGGCCGCTATGTCTGCAAGGCCCGCAAGCCCGACTGCCTCGCCTGCCTGATCCGCGATATCTGCCGCTATCCCGAGAAGACGGTATAGACAGTAAATTCTGCTCGTCATCCCCGCGAAAGCGGGGATCCAGCTACGCTGATCCGGCTTATGGATTCCCGCTTTCGCGGGAATGACGAGGCGTTTGGCCGACCCGCTTGTAGATGTGCACCATATAGGCGGTCGCGAACAGCGGCAGAAGCAGGTTGGCGAGCGGCAGGAGGGCGAGCGCGGCGGGGATGAGCCCGGCGGCGAAGACGCGCGCGGCATTGTCCTTGCGCAGTTGCTTCGCCTCGCGCACGCGCATATGGCGCATGGCGGCCATCTCGAAGAACTCCCGGCCGAGCAGATAGGCGTTGGCGAGCAGCATGGCGATGACGCCGATGCCGAACAGGAAGGTCGGCAGGACGAGCAGGTTGACGGCGAGAACCACCGCGGCGAACTGCAGGCCGGTCGCGATGGCGGGCCACACGGGCAGATCCCGGCCCGGCGGGTCGGCGGGATAGTGCACCCGCTCCACCCGTTCCGCGATCTCGTCGAGGAAGAGCCCTGCGAACATCGCGGCCACGGGCGCGATGAGCACCACCATCAGGACGATGAGGCCGAGCCCGGTCAGCACATCGATGGCGGTATCGACCCACGGCCAGGGGGTGAGCGTCAGTCCGCTCACGATGAGCTGGACCACCACCCACAGCGCCACGAACAGGGCGAGCGTCAGCCCGAGCGACTTCCACAGCACGGCGCGGAAGGGCGGGGAGAACATCTGGGACAGGGTCTTGAGGGCGGCTGGGATCATGGCTGACGGCGGGTTCGCTCGGATTGTCCGTCCAGGTGGAACAGGGGTGCGCAGAGCATTTATAGGCTGCGCGCGGTCCCTTCAAGCCGTGCGGACGTTCACGACGGCATGGCGTCGGCCGCGAAATGGCCGCCGCCACGGTCGTTCAAGGTCACATGGTGGGGACTGAAGTCGAGCGGGCGGATCGGTGTCGGGACCTCGCCGGAAAGGCTGGAGAGATCCCCGCGCCGTCTCCTGGGGTCGGCAATCGGCACCGCCTCGAGGAGGCGCTGGGTATAGGCATGGCAGGGGTCGGTGAAGACGGCGCGGCGCGGGCCGATCTCCACGATCTGGCCGAAATACATGACCGCGACGCGGTGGCTCACCTCCTCCACCACGGCCATGTCGTGGGAGATGAAGAGATAGGCGATGCCGAGCTCGGCCTGCAGCTCCTGCATGAGCTCCAGAACCTGCGCCTGCACGGAGACGTCGAGGGCGGAGACGGATTCGTCGGCGACGATCACCTTCGGCCCCACGCTCAGGGCCCGGGCGATGCAGATGCGCTGGCGCTGGCCGCCGGAGAATTCGTGCGGATGGCGCGTGCGGTGCTGGGGCTCCAGCCCGACGCGCTCGAACAGCCAGGCGACGCGCTCGTCGATCTCCGCGCCGCGGGCCAGATCGTGGATGACGAGGGGCTCGGCGACGAGGTCGCCCACCGTCATGCGCGGATCGAGCGAGGCGAAGGGGTCTTGGAAGATCATCTGGATGTCGCGCCGCACGGGCCGCATGGCGCGGTCGTCGAGCCCGGCCGTCCTGTGGCCCGCGATCTCCACGGCTCCCGACCACGGCACGAGATTGAGCAGCGCCTTTCCGGTAGTCGACTTGCCGCAGCCCGACTCGCCGACGAGCGACAGCGTCTCGCCGGGCCTGATGTCGAAGGAGATGCCCTCCACCGCATGGACGCGCCGGATGGGGCGCTGAAGCAGCCCGCCGTGAATGTCGAAGCGCACGGTGAGGTCGCGCACGCTCACCACGGGGGCGCCTTCGGGGGCGGGGGCCGGCGGTGTCGCGCGCGGCGCGCCGCGTACGCGCGGGCCATCCCGGTCGGCGAGGCTGCCGAGCCGGGGCACGGCGGCGAGCAGCCCCCGCGTATAGGGATCGCGGGGCTCGGAGAAGATCGAGAAGACGTCGCCCGTCTCCACCACCCGGCCCCGGTTCATCACCAGCACATGGTCGGCCATCTCCGCCACCACGCCCATATCGTGGGTGATGAGCACGACGGCGGTGCCGAACTCGCTCTTGAGGTCGTTCATGAGCGAGAGGATCTGGGCCTGCACCGTCACGTCGAGCGCGGTGGTGGGCTCGTCGGCGATCAGCACCTTCGGATTGCACGACAGCGCCATGGCGATCATCACCCGCTGGCGCATGCCGCCGGAGAGCTCGTGGGGATACTGGGCGAGGCGGCGCGACGGCTCCGACAGGCGCACCGCCTCCAGCATCTCCAGCGCCCTCGCGCGCGCCGCCCTCGCCGGCATGTCGCGATGCATGCGCAAGGCTTCCGTGAGCTGCCGGCCCACGGTCATGACCGGGTTGAGCGAGGTCATGGGCTCCTGGAAGATCATCGCGATCTCGTCGCCGCGCACGCGCCGCATCTCGCGTTCCGACAGGGCGAGAAGGTCGCGCCCGGCAAGCAGCGCCTCGCCGCCCGTCACGCGCACCGAGCCCGGAAGCAGGCGCATGAGCGACAGCGAGGTGATCGACTTGCCCGATCCCGACTCGCCGGCGATGCACAGGGTTTCGCCGGCGCGCACGGAGAAGGAGACGTCGTCGAGAATGACCTTGCCGCCTTCCTCCGAGCGCGCCTCGGCGGAGAGCCCGCGCACGTCGAGAACGATATCGCCCGAAGCGGTCATGGCGCTCCCGCTGTCCTAAAGCCAAGCCTATTGCGACCAGATCGGCCTGACCCCCTCATCCTCCCATCGCTTGCGCGATGGGCCCCTCCCTCTCCCGCGAGGGGAGAAGGAAAAGGGAAAGCGGATGGCCCAAGCGGACCCTCTCCCCTCGCGGGAGAGGGTGGCGCCGCGAAGCGCGCCGGGTGAGGGGGTGTGAGCCAGACATATGCGATAGCCCTCCCGCCTGGGGAAGGGTGGTTCGATCTCATGACACTCCATCCCCTAGTCCAGCACGATGCGCGGGAAATAGAAGGAGACCGCCCAGTTCGGCTGGTCGACGATCTCGGAAATGCGCAAGTCCCCGCAGACCGAGCACAGCATGTAGGCCTCGACCGGCGTCATGCCGTGGCGTGCGGCGAGAAGCTCCACCATCTGGGAGAGCGCGGTGCGCGCGCCCTCCATCAGGTCCTCGCCGATGCCCGTCGTCACCTCGTAGCCCTTCTCGTCGAGATGGCGCGAGACGGGGCCGGGCGTGGTGAAGCGCGGCATGGCGAGATCGGCGCCGCGCACGATGTCGAGCGTCAAGACGGTGTGCATCGGGCTCTCGATGGCGGTGCCGCACACCTCGCCGTCGCCCTGGGCGGCATGCGTGTCGCCGATGGAGAACAGCGCGCCGGCGACCTCGACGGGCAGATAGAGCTCGGTCCCCGCCGCCAGGTCGCGGATATCCATATTGCCGCCCATGCGCCGGGGCGGCACGACGGAGTGTAGCCCCGGCTCGGCCGGGGCGAGCCCGATGGTGCCGGCGAAGGGCTTGAGCGGCACGCGCCCGCCCGGCCCGTAGGCCGCCGGCGCCATGGACACCTTGTCATAGCTCCAGATATGGAGCGCGGGGTCCGGGAACTGGTCGGCGAGCAGCCCGAAGCCCGGAATATTGGCCGTCCAGCCGAAGCCGGAGGGCTTGTATTCGTGAATGGTGACCTTGAGCGCGTCGCCGGGCTGCGCGCCGTCGACGAAGATCGGCCCGGTCACGGGGTTGATCTTGCCGAAGTCGAGCCCGGGCACGTCCGCGACGGTGGAGTCCGGGGTCAGCTGGCCGCCGGACGCGTCGATGCACTCGAATTCGAGCGTGGTCCCCGGCGCGACGGTCATGACGGGCGGGATCGAACGATCCCACCCGAAATGATGATGCGCGCCGTGAATGGTGTGTTCGGCGGCCTGGCACATGGTTACTGGTCTTCCTTGATGTAGACGTAGTCGTAGTGGACGGGAATGTGGACGGGATCGACGAAGATCGCGTCGGGTCCGCCAAGGCGCTTGGAGCGGATCGTGTAGCGCTTCTCGTTGAAGATCGGCGCCCAGGGCGCCTCCTCCTGGATGGCCACGAAGATGTCGCGCCATTCCGCGATGCGCTCGTCCTGCTTGGCCGTGTCGACCATGGCGTCGGCGGCCACCGCGCGCTTGTCGAGCTCCTCGTTGCAGTACCACGACCAGTTCCAGCCGCCCGGCACGGCGCCGCCGCAACCCAGGATCGGCCCGTAGAAATTGGACGGGTCGGGGAAGTCGGCGATCCAGGCCATGCCGCCCGACCAGATCATGGGCGCCTGGTCCTTCTCGCCGCCCGCCGCGATCACATTCGCCTGGGCGAGCGCCTTGATCTGCGCCTTGATGCCGATCTGGGCCAGATCCTGCTGGATCGCCTGGGCGATGCGCGGCTGCGGGTCGGTGTTGGCGACGAAGAGCTCCGTCTCGAAGCCGTCCCCGTAGCCCGCCTCCGCCAGCAGCGCCTTCGCGCCGTCGGGATCGTAGGGGATGCCCTCATAGTCCTCCGCGTAACCGGGCATGAGCGGCGGCAGCGGCTGGTTGGCCGGCGCGGCGCGGCCATTGATGATGCGCACGATCCGGTCCTTGTTGATCGCCATGTTGACGGCCTTGCGCACGCGCACGTCGTCGAAGGGCTTCATGGCGACGTTCATGGTGACATAGCCCGTATGGAGCTGGTCGCCTTCCACGATCATGCCCTCGTATTTCGGGTCCTTGGTGACCTGGAGGAACTTCGCCGGCGGAATGCCGTCGCCGGCGATATCCGTCTCGCCGCGCTCGAGCCTCAGCAGCGCGACGATGGGCTCCTGGCCGACCTCGAACACGATCTTGTCGAGCCGCGGCACACCCTCCTTGTAGTAGTCCTCGTTGCGCGCGAAGACGACACGCTGGCCGAGCGTCCACTCCTCCATGCTGTAGGCGCCGGTCCCGACGGGATGCTTGCCGAAGTCCTGGCCCCATTCCTCGACCGCCTCCTTCGGCACCACATGGGCGAAGTTGAGCGCCATGACATGCAGGAAGGTCGCGTCGGGGCGCGAAAGCGTGATGCGCACCGTATAATCGTCGACCGCCTCGACACCGGAGAGCGTGTCGGCCTCGCCGGAATTGAGCGCCTCGAAGCCCTCGATGGCGCCGAAGAACCCGGCGCCGGGGCTCTGCGTCTTCGGATCGATGACACGCTCGAGCGAGTATTTGACGTCGTCGGCCGTCATCTCGCGGCCATTGTGGAACTTGACGCCCTGCCGCAGCGTGAAGGTATAGGTCTTTCCGTCGCCGGAGATCTCGTAGCCCTCCGCGAGGTCGGGGACGAGCTCGGTTGTGCCGGGCCTGTAGTCCATGAGCCCGTCGAACAGGCTCTTGATCATCGACCAGTTCTGCCAGTCATAGCCGATGGCCGGATCGAGGGTCGAGACGTCGTCCTTGTAGGTCACCGTCATGGTGCCGCCCATATGGGGCTCTTCAGCCCACGAGACGGTCGCGGCCATCGCCGCCAATGCGGCGCCGGCCAGAGCGGATGTCAGTATCTTGCGCATGGTCTCCCTCCCAGGGTTCACGCAGGGTCGAGGTGAAAAGACGCCCGTCATCTCAGCTTGATCCTCGGATCGATGAAGGGCGCCACGAGATCGGCAAGAAGGTTGCCGAGAACGATGGCCGTGGCCGACACGACGGTCACGCCCATGATGACCGGAATGTCGACGCGCTGGATGGCCTGCCAGGCGAGCTGGCCGATGCCCGGCCAGCCGAAGACGGATTCCACCACCACGATGCCGCTCATGAAGAGCCCGATATCGATGCCGATCATGGCGATCACGGGCAGGAGCGCGTTGGGCACGGCATGGGCGACGATGACGCGCCAGCGCCCGGCCCCCTTGGCGCGCGCGGTGCGCACATAGTCCTGCTCCAGCACGTCGAGCATGGAGGAGCGCATCATGCGCGAATACCAGCCCGCCCCGAGGAAACCGAGGGACAGGGCCGGCAGGACGATATGGGCCGCCGTGCCGTAGCCCCCGATGGGGAACCAGCCGAGCTTCACCGCGAAGAGATAGAGCAGCAGGATGCCGACCACGAATTGCGGCGCCGACACACCGACGAAGGAGACGATCATCAGGAGGTTGTCGCCGATCCGGCGCCGGTTCGCCGCGGCGATCACGCCCATGGTCAGCCCGAAGACGAGCTCCGCGCAGATCGCCGCCGCCATGAGGAGGAGGGTCGGCGGCAGGCGCGCGGCGATCAGCTCGCCGACCTGCGATTTCTGGATGTAGGAACGTCCGAAATCGCCCTGGATCAGATTCACGAAATAGCGCCAGTACTGCTCGTAGAAGGGCAGGTTGAGGCCGAGCTGCTCGCGGATGCTCTCCACCGTCGCCGCCGTCGCGCTCCGCCCCGCGATCTGGCGGGCGGGATCGGCGGGTACGAGATAGAGCAGCACGAAGGTCACGAAGCTCACCCCGATCAGGATGAGCACGGCCTGCACGAGCCGGCGTATGAGATAGGCTACCATGGCGACCGTCCCCGCCGGGCAGGGGTGTCGCATATTGCGGGCTCACACCCCCTCACCCGGCGCCTTCGGCGCCACCCTCTCCCGCGAGGGGAGAGGGTTCGCTTGGGGCGCAGTCCGGAGTTTTCTCCTCTCCCCTTGCGGGAGAGGGAGGGGCCCGTCGCGTAAGCGATGGGAGGGTGAGGGGGTGTGAGCCCGCAATATGCGACAGCCGTGTCACGCATCTCAGAACCGCCCCTTTTGCGTCGGGTCGAGGATGTCGCGCAGGGCGTCGCCGACCAGGTTGAAGGCGAGCGCCAGCATGACGATGGCGATGCCGGGCACGAAGACGAGCCAGGGGGCGGTGGCGAAATAGGTCTGGTTCTCGAAGATGATATTGCCCCAGCTCGGCGTCGGCGGCTGGACGCCCACGCCCAGATAGCTGAGCGTCGCCTCGAGCAGCACCGTGGTCGCGATGCCGAGCGTGCCCCACACCACCATTGTGGAGACGAGATGCGGCAGGACGTGGCGCATGAGGATGCGCGGCGGCGTCGCGCCGAGGCTCCGCTCCGCGGTCACGAAGTCGCGTTCGGTGATCGAGGTGGTCTCGGTATAGATGACGCGGGCGACCTGCACCCAGTTCACCATGGCGATGACCAGCGCCACGATCCACAGGCTCGGGCTGAAGATGGCGGCGAGCACGATGGCGAGCAGCAGGGCGGGAAACGCCATCATGAGATCGGTGAAGCGCATCAGCGCCGCCCCGACGAAGCCGCGCAGGAAGCCTGCCGTCACGCCCACCACGGCGCCGATCAGAACCGCCGCGCCATTGGCGACGATGCCGATGATGAGCGAGGTGCGCGCGCCATAGACGATGCGCGAGAAGAGGTCGCGGCCGAGGAGATCCGTGCCGAACCAGAAGCGCCCGTCCGGCGGCAGCGGCGCGCCCTCCAGCGTGAGCCCGTCGAAGAGCTGCTCGTTCGGCGAATAGGCGACGATCCACGGCGCGGCGAAGGCGGCGCCGACGACCACCGCGATGACCGCCAGCCCGAACAGGGCGAGCTTGCGCCGGGCGAGCTGTCTCAGGATCGCCATGTCGCCCTCATCCCGTCCTCATCCCGTTTGCCGCCTGGGCGCGTCGCGCGCGATGCGGTGGGCGATGTCGGCGGGGGCCTTGCGGCGCAGAAGGCCTCCACCGTCTGTCGCCGGCTCATGGCGGCCGACCGGATGCGCGCGAAGGCGGTGTCCTGGTCGACGCCGCAGGCCGCCATGACGGCGATGACGGCGTCGATCACCTGCGGCCGGCCGCTCAGTCGCTTCTCCAGATCCGCGATCCGGCGGGCCTGCCGGCGGTGGCGTTCCAGCAGGGCGGAGGCGAGCACCAGCGCGGAGAACACGCCGCTGGAGGAGACCGGCTTGACGATATGCGCCCTCGCTCCCTGCGCGAGCGCCCATTCGAGCCGGCCCGGCGCCTCCGAGCCGACAATGGCGATCATCGGGATCGGCGGGTCCTCGTTCGCCCATGGGAACTGGCCGTCGAAGCCCGCATCGCCGTCGAAGAACACCGCGTCGAACGGCCCGTCGGCAAGGTCGAGCGCGGGCCATGAGCGCACGCACACGATACCGAGCCGGGCGAGCTGGCGCTCGAGCCGGGCGGCATTGGCATCCTCGCGGTGCAGGATCGCGACGCGCCAGCCGCGGAAATTGGGGGTGCGATAGGCGCCGGTCATTGCACCACCCTCAGGCTGGGCCGTCCGCCGCCCATGGCGCGGGCCAGCGCGGTGGCGTCGAAGTCGACCAGATAGGGGTCGGCGGCAAGCGGTGCGGGGCTGCTCTCGACCACCTCGAACTGCCCGTTGCCGGCGATGCGGCCGATATGCGGGCGATGCGCGATGTGGTTGGTGCGCGGGTCCACCTCCAGCGCGCCGGGCGGAGCGGCGAAGGCGCGCGCGTGCAGGATGCGGCGGACCGGGTCGATCTCGTCGGTGCCGGCCTCCGCGATCGCCTCTGCGAGCATTCGCACCGCGCTGTAGGCCATGACGACGAAGGCGGAGACCGGGCGGTCGGGGCCGATACGCTCGCGCAGCCTTGCGCGGAAGGCGGCGTTCTCCGCGCCGTCAATGCTCTCGAAATAGATCGCGGTGGAATAGTGGCCGATCCCGGCGGGCCCCACGGCGGCGAGCTCGCATTCCGTCAGATTGCAGCTCACGATGGGAACCCGGTCCGGCCCGAAGCGGCGGTCGCGGCGGGCGAGCGCCTCATAGGCCGCGAAGAAGGCATAGCTCGACGGGCCGATTAGGTTGTTCAGGATGAAATCCGGCGGGTCGGCCTCGATCTCCGAGATCATGCGCTCCACGTCGGTCGCGCCCATCGGCAGGTAGCGCTCGCCGAGCACCTCGCCGCCGCAGGCATTGAGGATCTCGCGCGCGATCCTGTTGGTCTCCCACCCCCAGACATAGTTGGAGCCGACGAGGACGGCGCGCCGGCCGAAGCGCGGAACGACGTGGCGGAACAGCGGCACGATGTGCTGGTTGGGGCTCGCGCCCGCATAGATCACGTTCTCGCAGCACTCGAAGCCCTCATAGGGGCAGACATACCACAGAAGCGCATCGTGCTTCTCGATGATCGGGATGACCTCCTTGCGCGCGATGGAGGTGATGGTGCCGACGATGTGGCGGCAGCCATGCTCGCGCAGCATGGCCTCGCTCATGCGGTGATAGGACTCGATGGAGCCCGCCGGGTTCATCGCGTGGGGCTCGAGGCGCACGGGCCCGCCCGCGTCGTTCACCTCGTCGACGGCCATCAGCGCGCCGTCGAGGCAGTCGCGTCCGATCACGCTATAGGGCCCGTCCACCGAGTAGAGCAGGCCGACCGGTACGGTCAGCGGCATGAGCCGTCATCCCCTCCGGAAGGCACCGGCCCCGGACAGGCGCGATGCTGCCCTGCCTCGGAACCGAAGCCCTCAAAACGCAAAAAACCCCACACGCCGAGCGCCGGGAGGGGCTGGCGGTGAGGCTCCATTGCCTGAACGTCCATTGCTGGTCGAATGTCGACGTTCATGTTTCAACATGTGACACTTCCTTGTCAACTCCGCGGTCACTATGTGTTCGCATGAGGGGAACGGCATCGGTCCGTTGCCCGACCCGAGCAAGCCATGGCACAAGCAATGCGACCGGAGCGCTGGCTCCATCCGACCGAGAAGGGGCTCTATTGCGCCCCCGGCGACTTCCATATCGACCCGCACCGCCCCGTCGCGCGCGCCGTCGTCACCCATGGCCATGGCGACCATGCCCGCCCGCGCAACCGCGCCGTGCTCGCCACGCCCGAGACGCTCGACATCATGCGCATACGCTATGGCGAGGAGGCGGGCGGCAGCCTGCAACCGCTGGCCTATGGCGAGGCGATCGACATCAACGGGGTGGGCGTCACGCTCGTTCCGGCGGGCCATATTCTCGGCAGCGCCCAGGTGGTGCTCGACTGGCAGGGCACGCGCGCCGTCGTCTCCGGCGACTACAAGCGCGCGGCCGATCCGACCTGCGCGCCCTTCGAGCCCGTGGCGTGCGACCTGTTCGTCACCGAGGCGACCTTCGCCCTTCCGGTCTTCCGCCACGAGCCGGCGGAGGCGGAGGCCGCCCGGCTGATCGCCGCGGTCGCGGCCAATCCGGAGCGGACCGTCCTGCTCGGCGCCTACGGGCTCGGCAAGTGCCAGCGCATGATCGCGCTGATGCGCGCGCAGGGCTACGACCGGCCAATATGGCTCCACGGTGCGCTCCAGGCGCTGTGCGCCTTCTACCGGGATCGCGGCATCGCGCTCGGCGAGCTGCATTCCGCGAGCGATGCCGACCGCGCCGCGCTTGCCGGAGAGCTCGTCATCGCCCCGCCCTCCGCGCTTGCCGACCGCTGGTCGCGTCGCCTTGCCGATCCGCTGAGCGCCTTCGCCTCCGGCTGGATGCGGGTGCGCGGCCGGGCCCGGCAGCGCGGCGTGGAGCTGCCGCTCGTCGTGTCCGACCATGCCGACTGGCCGGAGCTCGTGGCGACCATCGAGGAGACCGGGGCGGAGGAGATCTGGGTCACCCATGGCCGCGACGATGCGCTCTGCCACTATCTGAACGGCACCGGCCGGCGCGCCCGCGCGCTCGCCCTCGTCGGCTTCGAGGACGAGGACGAGTAGGAGGTCGACCGCCCATGAAAGCCTTCGCCGAGCTCCTCGACCGCCTCGCCTTCACGCCCGCGCGCAACGGCAAGCTGGCGCTGATCGAGCGCTATTTCGCCGACACGCCCGATCCCGAGCGTGGCTGGGCGCTGGCGGTGCTGACCGGCGCGCTCTCCTTCCGGGTGCCGACGCGGCGCATCCTCGCCGAACTCCTGGAACCGCGGGTCGACCCGGAGCTCTACAGGCTGTCGCGCGACTATGTGGGCGATACCGCGGAGACGGTCGCGCTTCTGTGGCCGGATGGCGGGCAGGCCGGCGCGGCGCCGCGCCTGTCGGAGGTGATCGAGACGATCCGGACAGCGGAGAAGGCGGCCCTTCCGGGGCTCGTGGAGGGCTGGCTCGACCGGCTCGACGCCAAGGGCCGCTTCGCGCTCCTGAAGCTCCTGACGGGTGCGCTGCGCGTGGGCGTTTCCGCCCGGCTCGCGCGCACCGCCGTCGCCCGCCATGGCGGGGTGGAGGTCGCCGAGATCGAGGAGCTCTGGCACGCGCTGGAGGCGCCCTACGAGGATCTCTTCGCCTGGCTCGACGGGCGCGCGGACAGACCCGATCCGGGCACCCGCCCCGTCTTCCGCCCGCTCATGCTCGCCCATCCGGTGGAGGACGACGACTGGGCGCGCCTCGATCCGGCCGATTTCCTTGCGGAATGGAAATGGGACGGCATCCGCGTCCAGGTCGTCGCCCGTGATGATGCGGTGCGGCTCTATTCGCGTGCCGGCGACGACATCTCCCACAGCTTTCCGGATGTGACGCTCGCCTTTCGCGGACGCCGGGCGGTGCTCGACGGCGAGCTGCTGGTGATGAGGGACGGCGAGGTCGCGCCCTTCAACGAGCTCCAGCAGCGGCTCAACCGCAAGACCGTCACGGCCGCGACGGTCCAGCGCTACCCGGCCCATATCCGGCTCTACGATATCCTGATCGCCGATGACGAGGATTTGCGCCCGCTCGCGCTGGAGCTGCGGCGCGCAAGGCTGGAGGACTGGCATGGCCGCGAGGGGCCGGGCGCCAGCGACCTCTCCGGCCTCATCGGCTTCGACGATTTCGCCGAGCTGGAGGCGCACTGGCGCGATGCGCGGGCGAACGGCATAGAGGGGCTGATGCTCAAGCGCCGCGCAAGCCCCTATCTCGCCGGCCGTCCCAAGGGGCACTGGTACAAATGGAAGCGCGCGCCGCTCACCCTCGACGTGGTGCTCCTCTACGCCCAGCGCGGCTCCGGCAAGCGCTCCTCCTACTATTCCGACTACACGTTCGGGGCCTGGCGCGAGGGGGCGGACGGCGCGCGCGAACTCGTGCCCGTCGGCAAGGCCTATTCGGGTTTCACCGACGAGGAGCTTCTCGAGATCGACCGGTTCGTCCGCGCCAACACGGTGGAGCGCTACGGCCCGGTCCGTGCGGTGAAGCCCGGCCTCGTGCTCGAGGTGGCCTTCGATTCCGTGCATCCCTCCAGCCGGCACAAATCGGGGCTCGCCATGCGTTTCCCCCGCATCCACCGCATTCGCTGGGACAAGCCGGCCGAGGAGGCCGACCGGCTGGAGACGCTCGAGACCCTCGTTCAGCGATAGGGCGGCCGGCCGCACCCGATCCGTTGCGCGGGCCCCTGCGTGAGGAGTAAGCTCGAAGACCTGAAGAGCCCCCGGTGATCCATCCTCACCCGGCCCGCACCGGACGCGGGAAAGGGGGGCGATACGGCAAATGCGGTCACAGCGATGACAGACCCGGCAAGACAGGCCGGTCGCAGCGATGTCGAGCCCGCCATGGCGGACTTGCTGTCGCGCGTGGCCACAGGGCGCGACCGCGACGCCTTCGCGGTCCTGTTCCGCCATTTCGGCCCGAGGCTGAAGAGCTACATGCTGCGCCGGGGCGCCGATGCCGAGACGGCGGAGGAACTGGTTCAGGAGGTCATGCTCGCGGTCTGGGCGAAGGCGGACAGGTATGTGCCGGCGCGCGGCTCCGTCGCCGCATGGATCTTCACCATCGCGCGCAATCGCGCCATCGACCGCCTGCGCCGCCAGCCACCGGTCCGGTTCGCCGATATCGACGACCATGACGGGGCCGCCGACGAGCCCGACGGCGAAGCGCGCCTCATGGAGGGCGAAATGGAGATGCGGGTTCGCGGCGCCCTCGACGCCCTGCCGGACGGTCAGCGCCGGATCATGGGCCTGGCCTTTCTCGACGGGCTGACGCAGGCCGAGATCGCGGCGCGGCTCGCCCTGCCGCTCGGTACCGTGAAGTCGCGCATGCGCCTGGCCTACCGCAAGCTTCGCGCATCGCTCGCAGAGTACATGGAGGACAGCAGGTGAGGATCGGCCACCATCCGGAGGAGGCGACGGTCGTCGCCTATGCGGCCGGCACGCTGGACGAGCCGCTGGCCGTCGCCGTCGCCTCGCATCTCGCCTGGTGCGGCGCGTGCCGTCGCGTGGTGCGCGTGGGCGAGGCCATCGGCGGTGCGCTCCTGGACAGTATGGAGGAGACGCCGCTGCGCGACGACGCGCTCGCCCGCGCGATGGGCAGGCTCGACGCGGGCGTAGGGGTGCGGACGGAGCCGAGCGGCGTCGACAGCGACGGGCTCGGCCTGCCCTATCCGCTCGCCAGCCGTCTCGGCGCGCCGCTCGACCATCTGCGCTGGCACCGCCGCGGCCGGGGGGTCGCGGTGCACGCGCTACCGCTATCCGCCAACGCGTCCGGCCGGCTCCTGCTGGTCAGGGGCGTTGCGGGCACCCGCATGCCGGCCCACGGCCATGAGGGCGCCGAGATCACGGTGGTCCTGCGCGGAGCCTATCGCGACGCCTTCGGCCGGTTCGCCATGGGCGACGTGGCCGAGCTCGGCGAGGATGCCGAGCACGCGCCTGTGGTGGAGCCGGGCGAGGACTGCATCTGCCTCGTTGCGACCGAGGGCCGGCTGCGGTTCGGCAATCCCCTGTTACGCCTCCTGCGCCCGCTTCTCGGCGTCTAGGGCGTGGAGAGCGCCGGGGCCGAAACACCCGGACAGCGCCAATATCGGAGTGTACGGCAACGGGATGCGGGCTGTCACAAACGCCCGGAGAATTCTCCGGCACTGTCGTCATTCTGTTATGCTTCGTCGTGACTTATTGGCCGATTGAGGTGCGGACGCGATTCGAGACATGGCAACGACCGACCAGAAGGGGCCGGAACGGTCCGGCGGACCATGGGGACGCATTCAGGCGTGGCCCCGGGCGGAGTGGGCCTATGCCGCGCTTGTCGTGGCCCTGTTCGCCATGCTGGTCGCCGCCGGTCTCATGCCGGCCTGGGCTGCGGTCGGCGCGGCGAGCGTGCTCGTCGTGCTGCGCCTCGTCGCCTTGCGCTTCGCACGGCCTCCAGACACCGGGACGCAGGTGGGCGAGGCGGACGCGCTCGCGGAACGCCACAGCACCCTGGCCCAGCTCGCCGCCACCGCCGGTGGCCGCGAGGAGGCCTCCCAGCTTCTGAGCGCTGTGGCGGCGACCCTGCCCGATCCCTTCATGGTGCTCGACGCCCACGGCATCGTGATCCTGTGCAACGAGCATGCCGTCTCCGCCTTCGAGGTCGATCCGACGGGCCAGCACATTTCCGCCGCGATCCGCGCGCCCGCCATACTGGAGGCGGTGGAGCAGGTGTCGGAGACCGGCGAGGCCCAGCGTGTCGACTATGAGCGCCGCGTGCCCGTGGAGCGCCGGTTCGAGGCCTTCGTCGCGGCCATCCCCAAGGCGCCGCCCGCACGCGGCGGAACGCTCGGCTCGCCCGCGCTCCTGCTGCTTCTGCGCGATCTCACCCGCCAGCATCAGGTGGAGCGGATGCGCGCCGATTTCGTGGCCAATGCGAGCCATGAGCTCAGAACCCCGCTCGCCTCCGTGCTCGGCTTCATCGAGACGCTGCAGGGCGCGGCCCGGGACGATGCGAAGGCGCGCGCGCAGTTTCTGGAGCTCATGCGCGCGCAGGCGGAGCGCATGTCCCGGCTGATCGACGATCTGCTCTCGCTCAGCCGCATCGAGCTCAATGTGCATCTGCGCCCGACCGACACGGTCGATCTCGGCAAGGCCGTGCGCCATGTGGTGGAGTTCCTGGAACCGCTTGCGCGCGAGCGCGGCGCGACGCTGGAGCTGAGCCTGTCGGACGGGGAGGTCTTCGTGAAGGGAGACCGCGACGAGCTCGTCCAGGTGTTCCAGAACCTCATCGAGAACGCGATCAAATATGCCGGCTCCGGCGGACGCATCGAGATCTTCGCGGAAACCTCCGGAACGGCGCGCGGCGAGAGCACCGTCTCGCTGTCGGTGCGCGACCACGGGCCGGGCATACCGGCAGAGCACATTCCCCGGCTGACGGAGCGGTTCTACAGGGTGAACGTCCAGGACAGCCGGTCCAAGGGCGGCACGGGGCTCGGCCTTGCCATTGTGAAGCACATCCTCAACCGCCATCGCGGCAAGCTTGTCGTGAAGAGCGAGGTCGGGGTCGGCAGCGTGTTTACCGCACGTCTGCCGCTGGCTGCCCCCGACAGTGTTGCACAGCCGGAGCACAAGGCGCCGAACAACCGGCCGAAAGCCAAGATTAATCAATAAAAAACAATAACTTAAGACGTTATAAAACTGTCATGGAAGCGTAATAAAACCGCGACCTGTACCCCATAGGGTGTCGCTGTCGACGCTGGCAGGGGGGCAACAGAGGATCACCGGACCCGCGCCGGCGGCGGTTCGGCCGCATCAACCAGGTGCTCGACGGCCTCACAAGGGTCCAGACTGATATGACACAAGGGAGACTTCTCGTGAAAACCAAAGCCTTGACGCTCGGCGTCGTGCTTGGCGCTGCGGCGCTGTTCTCCGCGGGCCAGGCCATGGCTCGCGACACCATCCAGATCGCCGGCTCGTCGACGGTCCTGCCGTTCGCCTCGATCGTCGCCGAGGAATTCGGCGCGGCGTTCCCGGACTATCCCACACCGGTCGTCGGCTCAGGCGGGTCGTCGGGCGGCCTGCGCCAGTTCTGCGAGGGCGCCGGCGAGAATACGATCGACATCGCCAATGCCTCGCGCCGGATCCGGGCCAAGGAGGTCAAGGCCTGCAACGAGAGCGGCGTCAAGGACATCTACGAGATCCGCATCGGCTATGATGGCATCGTCTTCGCGACCAATGCCGACCAGGGCGACTTCGCGCTCAAGCCGATCCAGATCTACAAGGCGATCGCCTCCAAGGTGCCGCAGGACGGCAAGATGGTCGACAATCCCTACACCAAGTGGAGCGACATCGATTCCGCCCTGCCGGATCAGGAGATCAATCTCGTCATCCCGGCCTCCAACCACGGCACGCGCGAAGTGTTCGAGGAGAAGGTCATCCTGCCGGGCTGCGAGGCGGCCGGCCTGCCCGAGATGGGCGAGGACGAGATGGAAGCGGCCTGCCTGTCGTTCCGTCAGGAGCGCGTCGTGGAGATCTCCGGCGACTACACCGAGACCCTGGCCCGCCTTCAGGCCAACCCCTCCTCGGTCGGCGTCTTCGGCCTGAGCTTCTACGACCAGAACCGCGACACGCTCAAGGTCGCCACGATCGACGGCATCACGCCGAGCCTGGAGACCATTGCCTCCGGCGATTATCCGGTGTCCCGGCCGCTGTTCTTCTATGTGAAGGGCGAGCATCTTGACGCCGTCCCGGGTATCGCGGATTACGTTGCCTTCTTCCTCTCCGATCAGATGGCGGGCTCCGGCGGCCGTCTGGAAGAGGCTGGCCTGATCCCGGCTCCGGAGGAGGAGCGCGAGAAGGTGCTGAAGAACTTCGAGGACGGCGTGGCGATTTCGGCCAGCGACGTCCAGGGCTAATCCGGCCATCCGGTTTCGGGGACTCCGCACGCCTGCGGAGCGCCCCGGAGCCGGCAATGTCCGTAATCCGTTCCGCCACGGTCCCAACACAGAACTCCGCGAGACGATCCCGTGCACAGCCTGACCGTGATTATCGTCCTGCTCCTGCTGATGGCCCTCGCCTACAGGGTGGGACTGACCCGCAGCCGGCACCTGGCGTCCGGTGCCCGGCAGAGGCTGCATTCCCGGCCGGTGTATCACGGGACGCTGCTGGCGATCTGGTGCACCATTCCGGCGCTTATCGTCCTCGTTCTGTGGGCCGTCTTCGGCGACGAACTCAGCCGCTTCTACATCCTCGCCCAGCTTCCCGCCGATGTCGCAAAGCAACCCGCCGACCAGCTCGACCTGGTCGTCGAGCGCATCCGCCAGATCGCCTCCGGCTTCGGCGTCGCGGATGCCGAGGCGCCCTATGAGAGCGAGATCGCGGCGGGGCTTCGCACCTTCGGCACGGTCGCGTGGCTGTCGGTGGTCGCGCTCGCCGCCGTCGCCGGGCTCGTCGCGACGCGCCTGGCCTGGTCGCGGATCTCGCCGGAGCTCCGTGCGCGCAACGAGGTGGAGCGCGTCGTGGGCGCGCTGCTTGCATTCTGCTCGGGCGTGGCCATCCTGACGACCATCGGCATCGTCGCCTCCCTGCTCGGCGAGGCGGTCCGCTTCTTCACCTTCGTCAGCCCGATCGACTTCTTCTTCGGTACCGTCTGGAACCCGCGCTTCTCCACCGTCGGCGCCGGCGGGCAGGGCGATTTCGGCCTTCTGCCGCTGCTCTGGGGCACCGTGCTGATCAGCCTCATCGCGATGCTGGTGGCCGGGCCGATCGGCCTCATGGCGGCGATCTACATGGCCGAATACGCGCCGCGCCGCGTGCGCATGACCGCCAAGCCCATCGTGGAGATCCTCGCCGGCATTCCCACCATCGTCTACGGCTTCTTCGCACTGACCATCGTGGGTCCGTTCCTGGCGGATATCGGCGCGTCCATAGGGCTCGACATCCGCGCGACCAGCGCCTTCACCGCAGGCGTGGTCATGGGGATCATGATCATCCCGTTCATCTCCTCGCTGTCCGACGACATCATCACCCAGGTGCCGCGCGCGATGCGCGACGGCTCGCTCGGGCTCGGCAGCACGCATTCCGAGACGATCAAGCGGGTCGTCCTGCCCGCCGCGCTTCCCGGCCTCGTCGGCGCGTTCCTGCTCGCCATCAGCCGGGCCGTCGGCGAGACCATGATCGTCGTGCTCGCCGCCGGCAACCGGCCGGTGCTGAACGCCAATCCGTTCGAGGCGGTCTCCACGGTGACCGTCACCATCGTCAACCAGCTGACCGGCGATGCCGACTTCGCAAGCCCGCAGTCGCTCGTCGCCTTCGCGCTCGGCCTCACGCTGTTCGCCATGACGCTCGCCCTGAACGTCGTGGCCCTCTACATCGTGCGCAAATACAGAGAGCAGTACGAATAGCCATGACGAGCACTGTCAACGACACGGGACGCTCATTCGCCTACGGCCAGGCGGCGCTGATCGAGCGGTCGCTCAAGCGGCGCCACGCCAAGGAGCGCCGGTTCCGCCTCATGGGCATGCTTGCCGTCATCGCCGCGATCGGCTTCGTCGTGGTGCTGTTCTCCAGCGTGCTGGCCAGGGGCCTGCCCGCCTTCTGGCAGGCGACGATCACGCTCGACGTCACCTTCGATCCCGAGGTGGTCGATGTGGGCCCGCCCCCGAGCAGCAGGCGGGCCAGTCGGAGGCCGCCTTCCAGAAGGAGATGAACCGCTGGCGGCGCGGCCTCGCCCTGGTCAACTGGAACAAGCTGATCGAGGAGGGCTTGCGCAAGGCCATCGGGGAAACGGATGCCTCGAAGCGGGACCTCGTCGGCCTCGTTGCCAGCGGCGAGCGGTTCAGGCTGCGCGAGATGGTGCTCCAGGATCCCGCCATCGTGGGCACGACCAGGCAGGTCGACCTGCTCGCCAACGCCAATGTGGACGTCTGGCTGAAGGGCAATATCGACCGGTCCCTGCCCGATTCACGCCAGCAGCTCACCGGCGACCAGCAGGACCTTGCCGACATGCTCTATGAGCGCGGCATCATCCACATGGCCTTCGCCAAGTCGCTGTTCCTCAATGTGGATTCGCGCAGCTCGCCGGCCTCCGCCGGTCTCGCGGGCGCCTTTGTGGGCTCGCTCTACATGATGCTGATCGTCATCGTTCTGGCGGTGCCGATCGGAGTGGCGAGCGCGATCTATCTGGAGGAGTTCGCGCCCAAGAACCGGCTGACCGACCTCATCGAGGTCAACATCAACAATCTGGCGGCCGTGCCCTCCATCGTGTTCGGCCTGCTCGGCGCCTCGGTCTTCATCGGCTGGTTCCATCTCCCGCTCTCCGCGCCGCTCGTGGGCGGGCTGGTGCTGACCCTGATGACGCTGCCGATCATCATCATCTCCACGCGCAGCACGCTGAGGGCGCTTCCGCCCTCGATCCGCCATGCCGCGCTTGGGGTCGGCGCCTCGCGCACCCAGATGGTGTTCCACCATGTGCTGCCCCTGGCGATCCCCGGCATCCTGACGGCGACGATCATCGGCGTCGCCCAGGCGCTCGGCGAGACGGCGCCGCTCCTGCTGATCGGCATGAACGCCTTCGTTGCCAGCGTGCCCGGCACGCCGCTCGACCAGTCGACGGCCCTGCCGGTGCAGATCTTCCTGTGGCAGGGCAACGAGAACCGGAATTTCTTCGAGGCTCGAACCTCGGCCGCGATCATCGTGCTGCTTGCGCTGATGATCAGTCTCAACGCGTTGGCGGTCTTCATGCGCCAACGGATCCAGCGGCGATGGTAAAGGAAAGGGCATGACTGTCATGGATACCACCCCGAGCAGTGCCGCTGTCGCGACCGATGCGGTTGCCGCGACGGCACCCGAGGCCGTCGAGGCCGCGCAGCCCGCCGTCGAGCGGGAGATCAAGATGGCCGCGCGCGGCGTCAATGTGTTCTACGGCGATACCCAGGCGCTCTACGAGGTCGGGATCGACATCGCCAACAACGAGGTGACGTCCCTGATCGGGCCGTCGGGTTGCGGCAAGTCGACCTTCCTGCGCTGCCTCAACCGGATGAACGACACCATCGAGGGCTGCCGGGTGGAGGGCTCCATCACGCTCGATGGCGAGAACATCTACGACCGCTCGCTCGACCCCGTGCTCCTGCGCGCGCGTGTCGGCATGGTGTTCCAGAAGCCGAACCCGTTCCCGAAGTCGATCTACGACAATATCGCCTACGGGCCGCGCATCCACGGGCTCGCCTCCGGCAAGGCCGAACTCGACGAAATCGTCAAGACGAGCCTGGAGAAGGCGGGTCTTCTGGAGGAGGTGAAGGACCGCCTCGACCAGCCCGGCACGGGCCTGTCGGGCGGCCAGCAGCAGCGCCTGTGCATCGCGCGCGCCATCGCCGTGAAGCCCGAGGTCATCCTCATGGACGAGCCGTGCTCGGCGCTCGATCCCATCGCCACCGCCAAGGTGGAGGAGCTGATCGACGAGCTGCGCCAGGACTTCACCATCGTGATCGTCACCCATTCCATGCAGCAGGCCGCCCGCGTGTCGCAGCGCACCGCCTTCTTCCATCTCGGCAAGCTGGTCGAGGAGGGCGAGACCAACCAGATCTTCACCAACCCGCAGGACCAGCGCACCCACGACTATATTACGGGTCGCTTCGGCTAGGCGGTCGGGCGACGGAAGGAGCAAGACAGTGAGCGAACATATCGTCAAATCCTATGACGAGGAGTTCTCCGCGCTTCACAACAAGCTCGCCCATATGGGCGGCCTGGCCGAGGAGCAGCTCGCCAGCGCCATAGACGCGCTGGACAAGCGCGATACCGAGCTTGCGCAGAAGATCATCGACAATGACGACAAGATCGATGAGCTGGAGCGCGAGATCGAGGAGAAGGCGATCCTCATGATCGCCAAGCGCCAGCCGGTCGCCGTGGATCTCCGCGAGATCGTGGTGGCGCTGCGGCTCGCCATGGATCTGGAGCGCATCGGCGACCTTGCCAAGAACATCGCCAAGCGCATCTTCGCCATTGCCGAACCGCGTCCGACGCGCGGGCTCGCCGGCCTTGGACAGATGGGCCGGCTGGCTCTGGAGCAGCTCAAGAACGTGCTCGACGCCTATGTCCAGCACGACGCCGACAAGGCGATGGAGGTGTGGCGGTCCGACGAGGAGATCGACTCCCTCTACAACGCCATGTTCCGCGAGCTCCTGACCTACATGATGGAGGATCCGCGCACCATCGGGGCGTGCACCCATCTCCTGTTCGGAGCCAAGAACATCGAGCGCATCGGCGACCACACCACCAATATCGCGGAGAATGTCTATTTCCTCGTCCATGGCGAGACGCTGGACGACGAACGCCCCAAGAGCGATACGACGAGCATGACCCATGTCAGCTACTCGCAGGACTGACTTTGCCCCGGACACCGCGGCGGCCTCGCCGTCCGTGCATGACGCGCAGCGAATTTCGAGTGCGATGACGACGACGTCGATCCTGATTGTCGAGGACGAGGAATCCCTGCAGGTTCTCCTGTCCTACAACTTCGAGGCGGAAGGCTTCGCTGTCCGCACCACCGCGTCGGGCGATGAGGTGGAGATGCTGGTCGAGGAGGAGCGTCCCGACCTGATCGTGCTCGACTGGATGCTGCCCGGCCTGTCCGGAATCGAGGTCTGCCGCATGCTGCGCGCACGCCCGGAGACCCGCGATATCCCGATCATCATGCTTACCGCCCGCGGCGAGGAGCAGGAGCGGATCCGAGGGCTCGCCACCGGTGCCGACGACTATGTGGTCAAGCCGTTCTCGGTGCCCGAGCTCGTCGCCCGCGTGCGGTCCATTCTCCGGCGCACCAATCCGGAGACCATCGCCGACCAGCTGACCGCGGGCGATATCGCGCTCGACCGGCGCACCCGGCGGGTGACGCGCTCGGGCCGCGATGTCGAGCTCTCGCCGACGGAGTTCAAGCTCCTGGAACATCTCATGCGCAATCCGGGCCGCGTCTACAGCCGCGAGCAGCTCCTGAACGCGGTGTGGGGCCACGACGTCTATATCGACGAGCGCACGGTGGACGTCCATGTGGGGCGGCTGCGCAAGATCCTCAATCGCGGCCGACAGCGCGATCCGATCCGCACGGTGCGCGGCATCGGCTACGCTTTCGACGAGCGTTTCGCGGTCTGATCGTCCATAAGAAAAAGCCCCCGACGGCAAGGCCGGGGGCACTGTGACGGGCAGGCTGTGCTGCCCGCCCGTGGAGAGGGCGTTGCTTCAGCCTACGCCGCGCCGCGGCCGCCGCCGACCGCGCGCTTCTGGCGCCGCCGGTCCTGGATCGGCTGATAGGCGATGCGGGCATGATGGTCGCAATAGGGCAGGCCGGCCTTCGGCATCGCGCCGCAGAAGCAGAACTCCTCCGAGCCTGGCTCGCCGATCGGCCAGCGGCAGGTGCGCTCGCTCAGATGCAGGATGTCGACACGCTTGCCGGACGGGGCGACCTCGCGGACCGGCGAGGGCTTGGGCGCCGGGCGGGCTTGGGGCGCGGCCTGGGCCTGCACCTCCGGCTTGAGCGCCGTGGCACCGGCGGTCGGGAACTGGGTCACGGTCGCGGTGCCCGCCGCCGGTGCGGACTGGCGCGGCTTGCGGCTGCGCGGCCGGCTCGTCCTCGACGGCGAACCGCGGCCCGACAGGCCGAGCCGGTGAACCTTTCCGATCACGGCATTCCGGGTGATGCCGCCCAGCTTGCTGGCGATCTGGCTGGCGCTGAGGCCGTCCGACCAAAGCTGCTTGAGATGTTCAACCCGTTCGTCGGTCCAAGTCATGATCGGCCCCGCTCTTTCCTTGCCCGGGACGGAATCCATCCCCGATCGCCGAGTCGACTTGCCCGGCGCTTACACATACTCACTTGATGCATGGACACTACATATCGTGATTATTGAACTCGGATACTACTATATTCCGCGACTCTTGCGCAAGATTGGGCGTCAAGACTGGGACGTGTTTTCCCCAGGAAACCCGGATGCCGTCCCGGCGGATTGGTTAACGAAGAGTAAACCGCCGGTTGACTCCCGGGTCCATGCGACGAGCTGACTCACCTGTGGTCCCGTGTGGCGGGGCGCGTGCGGGGCCCATGTCTCGTTGACCGCACCGGCGGGAAACCTTATAAATCCCGGTATTGACGGATTTTCGGAGTGCCGCCGCCGTTCCGGCGGCTTTTTTGGTTTTGGAGTGAGCAATGATCGCGTCCGTCCTGCCGACCTATGCAAGGGCCCCCGTCTCCTTCGAGCGGGGCGAGGGCGTACGCCTGTTCACCGACGACGGCGAGGCCTATCTCGACATGGGAGCCGGTATCGCCGTCAACGCGCTGGGCCACGCCCATCCCCATCTCGTGGACGCGCTCACCGAACAGGCGCACAAGCTCTGGCACACGTCCAATCTCTACGGGATTCCGGGGCAGGAGCGACTGGCGCGACGCCTGACGGAGACGACCTTCGCCGACACGGTCTTCTTCTGCAATTCCGGCGCCGAGGCGCTCGAATGCGCGATCAAGATGGCGCGGCGCTATCACTGGTCGCGCGGCGAGCCCGGGCGCTACCGGGTCGTCACCTTCGAGGGCGCCTTCCACGGACGCACGCTCGCCACCATCGCCGCCGGCGGCCAGGAGAAGTATATCGAGGGCTTCGGCCCGGCCGTGGAGGGGTTCGACCAGGTGCCCTTCGCGGATGTCGATGCGGTGCGCGCCGCCATCGGCGAGGAGACGGCCGGCGTCCTCCTGGAGCCGATCCAGGGCGAGGGCGGCATCCGCGAGGTGCCGCATGCCGTGCTGCGGGCCCTGCGCGCGCTGTGCGACGAGCTCGGCGTGCTCCTGATCCTCGACGAGGTACAGACCGGCGTCGGCCGGACGGGCCGGCTGTTCGCCCATGAATGGGCCGGCGTCACGCCCGACATCATGGCCATCGCCAAGGCCATTGGCGGCGGCTTTCCCATGGGCGCCTGCCTGGCCACGGAGACGGCCGCCTCGGGCATGACGGCGGGATCGCACGGCACGACCTTCGGCGGCAACCCGCTGGCCATGGCGGTCGGCAATGCGGTGCTGGACGTGGTGCTGGAGGACGGCTTTCTGGACCGCGTGCGCCATATGGGCACGCTCTTCGCGCAGCGGCTCGCGCGGCTGAAGGACGAGCACCCCGCCATCGTGGAGGAGGTGCGCGGCCAGGGCCTGATGCTCGGCCTGAAATGCAAGGTGGCGAACACCGAGGTCGCGGGCGCCTGCCTTGCGGAGAACCTTCTGACCGTGGGGGCCGGCGACAATGTCGTGCGTCTCCTGCCGCCCCTCATCATCGACGAGACGGAGATGGCGGAGGCAATGGACCGGCTCGACCGCGCGCTGTCGCGCCTGGACGCCGTCCATGCGCCCGCTCCGGCAATTGGGGATGACTGAGCAATGTCTCGACCGTCTAAGCACTTCCTGGATATCAAGGATCTCGACGGAGAGGGCCTGAGGGGCCTGCTCGCCACGAGCCGCGCCATGAAGACCAAGCGCGCCGGCCGCCCCCGCGGCGAGGCCGACGGCGAGCGCCTGCTCGACGGGCGCCTGCTCGCCATGATCTTCGAGAAGCCGTCGACGCGCACGCGCGTGTCCTTCGACGTCGCCATGCGCCAGCTCGGCGGCTCGACGCTGATCCTGGCGGCGGAGGACATGCAGCTCGGCCGTGGCGAGACGATCTCCGACACCGCGAAGGTGCTGTCGCGCTATGTCGACGCGATCATGATCCGCGCCAACAGCCACCGCAACCTGACGGAGCTGGCCGAGCATGCCACCGTGCCGGTCATCAACGGGCTGACCGACCTGTCCCATCCCTGCCAGGTGATGGCCGACCTGCTCACCGTGGAGGAGAAGAAGGGGCCGATCGAGGCGCAGACGGTGGCCTGGACCGGGGATGTGAGCAATGTCGCCAATTCGTGGATCCACGCCGCGGCCCGCCTCGGCTTCGAGCTCCGGCTCGCCTTCCCCGAGGAGCTCGCGCCCGATCCCAAGCTCGTCTCCTGGGCGCGCGAATGCAATGCGCGCATCCATCTCACGCACGACGCCCAGGAAGCGGTGTCGGGCGCCGACTGCGTGGTGACCGACACCTGGGTCTCCATGAGTGTCGACGAGCCGGGATCGCGCCACAATCTCCTGAAGCCCTATCAGGTGAACGAGGCGCTGATGGCCCGGGCCAAGGGCGACGCGATCTTCCTGCACTGCCTGCCCGCCCATCGCGGCGAGGAGGTGACGGCGGAGGTGATCGACGGCCCGCGCTCGGTGATCTTTGACGAGGCGGAGAACCGTCTCCATATACAGAAGGGTATTCTCGCCTGGTGCCTCGGCGGGCCGATGTAGTCGGCAAGGGGCCGGGCCGGACAATAGTCAAGCCGGGATTGGCCGATCTTATGAGTTCATCCTATGACCGTGACCGCCGTCTCCAGCTTCTGGGGATGGCAGACGATGCCGTGCTGCCCTTCGAGGTCAAGAGCCTCGGGGTGCGCGGGCGCGTGGTGCGCCTCGGCGATACCGTGGCGGACATCCTCGCGCGCCACAATTATCCGCCGTCCGTGTCGGCGCTGCTCGCGGAGGCGGTGACGCTCACCGCCATGCTCGGCTCCACCCTGAAGTTCGAAGGCAAGTTCATCCTCCAGGCCAACAGCGACGGGCCGGTGGACATGTTGGTGGCCGACTTCACCACGCCGGGGCAGATGCGCGGCTATGCCCATTTCGACCTGGACGCAGTGGAGGCGCTGGAGGACAGCGGCGAGGCCGATGCCTCCGCCCTGCTCGGCGAGGGCTATCTCGCCATGACCGTGGACCAGGGCGACCATATGGAGCGCTATCAGGGCGTCGTGCCACTCGACGGGGCGAGCCTGTCGGAAGCGGCGAACCTCTATTTCCAGCAGTCCGAGCAGCTGCCCACCGATGTGCGCCTCGCCGCCGGCCCGATCGTGACGTCCGGCGAGGCGGGCGGAGAGAACTGGCGCGCCGGCGGCATCATGATCCAGCACCTGCCCGACGACGGCGAGCCGAGCCCGATCGCGCTCAGCTCAGGCGACGTGCCGGAGGATTACGAGGACCTGATGGACGAGCAGGAAGAGGACGACCGCTGGGTGAGGGGCAGGCTGCTTCTCGCCACGGTGGAGGATCACGAGCTCCTCGACCCGACGCTCGAGCCCGAGCGCCTGCTCTACCGGCTGTTCCACGAGGACGGCGTCGTCGCCTATCCCTCCTCGGCCATCACGCGCCACTGCCTGTGCTCGCGCAGCCGCGTGGCCGACCTCCTGCGCAGCTTCCCGCAGGAGGACCTCGCCGACATGATCGAGGACGGCCGGATCACGGTCACCTGCGAGTTCTGCTCGACCGACTACGTCTTCGATCCCGGCGAGATCGTGCGCACGCATTAGGGTCCTGTCCGATCAGGCCGCAAGCGGCAGCCTCATCGCGCAGCGCGTTTTAGGGGCGAGCCCATGGGCCGCCTCGCGCTCGAGGATGGCGGCGAGACGCGCGTCGAGATCGCCATGTGCAAGCATCGCGAAGCCGAGCCGTGCATAGAACGGAGCGTTCCAGGGAACGTCGCGGAAGGTGGTCAGCGTGACGGTGGCCAGCGACTGCGCGCGGGCATAGGCGACGGCCTGCGCGATCAGGGCGCGTCCGCAGCCCTTCCCCTGTCGGTCATGGCGAACGGCGATCTCCCAGATATGGAGGTCGCGTCCGCAGACCTGTGCGCTGAGGAAACCGATAAGGCCGTCATGGTCGTCCTCCGCAACCCAGCATGTGCCCTCGTCGATGGCGCGGCGATGCTCGTCCGCGGACATGACGTCGTCATCGGCGATCCAGGAGAGCCCCGGCAGAGGGCGGAACGCCTCTCCGGCCGAGCGTTCTATCGCGGGCAAGGCGGCCGCATCGTCTTTCCTGGCACGGCGGGTCGTGATGCTCATGGGCCTGCGGGTGTCCGGTTTCGGGGGAGCGCATGCAATGAGTCCCTGTTCGCTCCAGCCGTTGTATTGCAGCGCTTACGAACCGGAAGACGCCCCTAATGCAGGCTGCGCTGCGTGTAGGGGCTGTCGAGGGCGAAGGCGGGAACGTCGACATTGAACATCTCGCCGGACCCGGTCTCCATCTGATAGGCGCCGACCATGATGCCGGAGGGCGTGGCGAGGGGCGCGCCGCTCGTATATTCGAAGCTGTCGCCGGGCTCGAGCACGGGCTGCTCGCCGACGACGCCCGCGCCATGCACCTCCTGGACGCGGCCGCGCTCGTCGGTGATCTGCCAGTAGCGCGTCCTGAGCTGGACGGTCTCCGAACCCAGATTCTCGATCACGATGGTGTAGGCCCACACGAAATAATCCTCCTCCGGCGAGGACTGATCCTCCAGGAAGGTGGGCGTGACGGTCACCCTGATGGACCGGGTCGTTCTGTCGTACATGTAAGGCCTCGGGAACGCGGAACTTGCCAACGTGCCGCGGCAGCATAGCGGCTGTCTCGGGATGCAGCCAGCCCCCGCCATCCGCATGATGGGACTTGCACAATCCGCCCATGCCCGCCAGAAGAGACGGCAGACAACCTTGCGGGCGGCAACCGGCACGGGAGAGACGGGACAGTGACGAACGCAACAGCATCGGGCAGACGCGGCATCCTGCCGGCCCACGAGATCAGGCGGCTGGCGGAGGACGGCGCGATCGTCGCGCAAACGCCCTTCGACGCCGACCAGATCCAGCCGGCGAGCCTCGACCTCAGGCTGGGATCGGTCGCCTATCGCATCCGGGCGAGCTTCCTGCCGGGGCCGGGCGCCACGGTGGCCGAGCGCGTGGAGACGCTGGCGCTCCACAGGATGGACCTGTCCGAGGGCGCGGTGCTGGAGACGGGCTGCGTCTATCTCGTGCCCTTGCAGGAGCGCCTGACGCTGCCGCAGGACCTTTCCGCGCTCGCCAATCCGAAGAGCTCCACCGGCCGGCTCGACGTCTTCACCCGCGTCATCGCGGATACCGCGCGCGCCTTCGACACGGTGCCGGAGGGCTATGAGGGCCCGCTCTATGCAGAGATCTCGCCGCGCACCTTCCCCGTGCTTGTGCGGCCGGGCTCGCGCCTTGTCCAGATCCGCTTCCGCCGCGGCGAGCCCGCCTATTCCGACGACACGATCGCGCGCCTCCACGAGCGCGAGGCGCTGGTCTCCACCGGCACCGCCGACATCGACAACGGGCTCGCGCTCTCCGTCGACCTCACCGGCACGCGGGAGGGCCGGCCCATCGGCTTCCGCGCCAAACGCCATTCCGCCCTGATCGACATCGACCGCAAGGCCGCCCTTGATGTGCTCGACTACTGGGAGCCGGTCTGGCCGCGCGGCGACTTCATCCTCGATCCGGACGAGTTCTATATCCTCGCCTCCAAGGAGGCTGTCCGGGTGCCGCCGACCCATGCCGCGGAGATGGTGCCCTTCAACCCGCTGGTGGGCGAGTTCCGCGTCCACTATGCGGGCTTTTTCGATCCGGGCTTCGGCCATGCCACCGGCTCCGGCGAGGGCAGCCGCGCGGTGCTGGAGGTGCGCAGCCACGAGGTGCCCTTCATCCTGGAGGACGGCCAGACCGTCGGCCGGCTGATCTACGAGGAGCTGACCGACGCGCCCGAGGAGGTCTACGGCGCCGGCATCGGCTCCCACTACCAGCGCCAGGGCCTCAAGCTGTCGAAGCACTTCCGCGACTACGAACCCTGAGGGCGCGGGGGGCCCTGAGGGCCCGTGCCGCTCAGATGCCGCGCGCGGTGCGCGCCCTGCGCGTGGAGGACAGCTTCATGCCCGGGGCTGCGAGGCGTTCTTCCGGCCCCGTCCAGGCATAGGCGAGAAGGCACGGCTCGTGCTCGCCCGTGGTGATGCGGTGCTCGTCGCCCGGGCGGTTGAGGATCAGCGAGCCCGGCGCGTAGACAGCCGCGTCGTTCTCCGACCACGCGCCGGCGACGGAGATGTAGCTTTCCTCGATCTCGGTGTGGCTGTGCTGGGGATAGGTCGTGCGCGGCGCGAAGAGGACGAGGCCGAGGATCAGCCGGTCCGCCCGGATCGGCCCCTGTGGGCCGAGGACCTCGCAATAGGCGTATTTGCGCTCCAGCGTCCTCGGGACGCGCTCGTAGCCATATTCCCAGGTCAGCCGGCCGGAGACGTGGCGGAGCGCGCGGGCGAGCCCCTGCAGGCTGCCCCGCTCGCCGAGGTCGAGGGCGCGGTCCAGATAGGCTGCGACCGGCTTGGTCGCCGGCGTGCGCGCGACGATCTCCGGGTTCGTCTCGATCACCGCCGACAGGGTCTCGCGCACGCGCTTGCGGTGGCTGCGGATGGCCCTGCTGCCGCCGGCCGAGCCGTAGCGGTAGAGCGTCTCGAACTCGCGCAGGAGATAGACCCATTCGGGGCACCCCATCAGGCGCTGCGCGGGCGGTTCCGGTGCGGCGCGGGACACGGGATCGGACATCGCCATCGGCTTCTCCACCGGTTCGGGCCGGATCGGGTGCGATCCATGCCGCGATGACGACCGATCATGCCAGAGGCGGTGGCCGAGATCACCCCGTTACAGCTCGCCCGTCCGCAATGTGAAGGCCGGGGCGGAGAGGGCGGCGGTGTCCCGGTTGGCGCGGGCGGTGGCCTCGCGCTCGGCGAGCACCGCCTTGAGCTCGTCGGCGAAGGCCTCCGCAAGCCGCGAGCCCGGCCCGTCGCGGCGGGTGAGATAGGAGGCGATCACGCGGGTCTGGGGCGCGAAGGGGCGCTGGCGGACCTCGTAGGTGCGGGTGAAGTCGGCGGTGAACTCGTCGACGATGGCGATGCCGATGCCGGCATTGGCGAGCACCGCGGCGGAATGGCAGTAGCGCACCTCGACCACGGGGGTGAACGGCACGCCCATCGTGTAGAAGCTCGCGCGCAGGAGCGCGCCGAGGCGCGATTCCGCATAGAGGCCGATGAGCGGATGGCCCACCGTGTCGGCGGGCGTGACCACCTCGCGCTCGCACAGGGGATGGCCGGGCGGCAGGAGGCACACCATGCCGCATTCGTGGATCGGCGTCATGGTCACCGCCGGGTGCTGCTCGAGCCCGAGCAGCAGGCCGATATCGGCCGCGCCGATCTCCACCGCCTCGATGACGGAATCGAGATAGCGGATATCGTAGGTCACCGAGACGCCCGGCCGGTCGGCGAGAAAGCGCTTGAGCGCGGCGGGGGCGACCGTGTTGGCGAGCGGCGGCGTGGCGATGATCCTGAGCGTGCCGGCGCTGGTGTCGCGCAGGTCGCGCACGCGCTTCTCGATGGAGCGCATCATCATGAAGACCGGCTCGACCTCGCTGTAGAGCGCGCGCGCCTCCTCCGTCGGCATGAGGCGGCGGTTCTCGCGCTCGAACAGCGTGAAGCCGAGCTGGGCCTCGAGCTGCTTGATGGTGGTGGAGACCGCCGGCTGCGAGACGCCGAGCTCATAGGCCGCGCCGACCATGGTCTGGCAGCGCATCACCGCGCCGAAGACCTCCAGATGGCGCAGGCTCAGATCGTTCTTGCGCTCGATCTTCATGGCGCGGCCGGCGTTCCGGCCAGGGCGTTCGCGCGGGCGAGCGCCACCGCGCCGACGGCCATGGCCACAGCGGCCTGCGTAGGGTCGATCACCGGCACGCCGAGCGCGGCCTCCAGCCCCGCCCGATGGCGCGCCATTCCCGCGCAGCCGAGGATGACCACATCCGCGCCATCCTCCTCGACCAGCGCGCCGCCGACCGCGACCAGCCGGTCGAAGGTGTCGGCCCCGCTCGCGGTCTCCGCGACCGTCATGTCGAGCGGGCGCTCGTTGGCCAGCCGGGCCTCGAGCCCCATCTGGCGCAGATAGCGCAGATGGCGCGGGATCGACCGGCCGGCGACCGCGACGACGCCAAACCGGTCGCCCCGCGAGAGCGCGGTCACCACGCCGCTTTCCTGGATGCCGAAGACGGGCTTCGCCGTCGCCTCGCGGCAGACATGGAGGCCGGGATCGGAATAACACGCGATGACGAAGGCATCCGTATCGGTGTGCGCCTCCACCAGCCTGGCGAGCGGAAGGGTGACGCTCTCCACGTCGCGCTGGCTCTCGATGCCGTAGGGGCCTTCCGTCAGCGTCATGCACGCGATGGCCGGGCCGCCGGCGATCCGCAGGGGCTTAAGCGCCTCGTCGAGGCCGGCCGTCACCGTCTCGTTGGAATTCGGGTTGATGACCAGAATGCGACCTGCCGTCATGACGCTTGCGCCTCCGTCAGACTATCTTCGCCCCGAAGGACTGCGCCGGGTCGAGCTCCGGGGGCGTGCGGCCGGAAAGGCCCGCCGGCTCGTGCGGCGCGCGCTTCAGGAACGTGCCCTGCCCAGCGTCCGCCAGGAGCTCGCCGCCCTCGACGATGACCCGGCCACGCGAGATCATCGTCACCGGCCATCCGGTCACCTCCAGGCCCTCGAAGGGCGTGTAGTCCATATTGTCATGAAGCCCGCCGGCGGTCACGGTGCGGGTCTCGTCGGGGTCCCAGATGGCGAGATCGGCATCCGCGCCGACGGCGATGGTGCCCTTCTGCGGATGAAGGCCGAACATCTTCGCCGCGTTCGTCGCGGTCAGCGAGACGAACTGGTTGAGCGAGATGCGGCCCGTGCGCACGCCTTCCGAAAACAGGAGCGGCGCGCGCATCTCGATGCCCGGCAGGCCGTTGGCCACCTGCTTGAAGGTGGGGTCCTTGGAATGGACGAGCTTGCCGGTCTCGTCATAGCGATAGGGCGCGTGGTCGGAGGAATAGAGCTGGAGCCCGCCGGTCTGGAGATAGCGCCAGAGCACGTCCTGCGTCTCGGTATCGCGCAAAGGGGGGCTGCAGCAGAACTTCGCGCCTTCCGCGCCGGGCCGGTCCATGTCCTCGCTCGTGAGGAAGAGATATTGCGGGCAGGTCTCGCCATAGATCTTCAGACCCTCGCGGCGGGCATCGGCAATGGCGCGCGCACCGCCCTCGGTGGAGACATGGACGATGAGCAGCGGCGCGTCGACGAAGCCCGCCAGCGCGATGCCGCGATTGATCGCCTCGACCTCCGCCGCGCGCGGATGGCTGACCGCGTGGTATTTCGGCGCCGAATAGTCCTTGTCCATGAGGCGCGCGCTCATCCACTTGATCAGCGCGTTGTTCTCCGCATGCACCATGGTGAGCGCGCCGTGCTCGCGCGCCACGGTCAGGATGTCGAGCATCTGCTCGTCCTCGACCTTCAGGAGGTCGTAGGTGAGGAACACCTTGAAGGAGGTGATGCCGCGCTCGAACGCCGCCGGCAACTCCTCCTTCAGCACCGCCTCCGTCGGGTCGGAGACGATCAGGTGATAGGAGTAGTCGATGACCGATTTCGGCGCGGCGCGGTCGTCGTAGGTTTTCAGCACGTCGGCGATGGTCTGGCCGCGGTGCTGGGCGGCGAAGGGGATGAAGGTGGTGTTGCCGCCGAAGGCCGCGGAGACGGAGCCTGTGTAGTAGTCGTCCGACGTCATGATGCCGGAGGCGGATTCCTGCGCGATGTGGCAGTGGGACTCGATGCCGCCGGGAAGCACCAGCTTGGCCGTGGCATCGATGGTGCGCGCCCCGCCCTCAAGCTCCTCCGCGATGGCGACGATGCGCCCGTCGCGGATGCCGATATCGGCACGGAACGTGTCGGTCGCCGTCGCCGCGAGGCCGTTGGCGATCACGAGATCGTAGTCGGACATTGCCTTCTCCGTTCGGTCGTGTGGCGGGGGCGGCCTGTGTCAGCCGCCGCCCAGTCGCTCGTCATCCCGGAAACCGATCGGCCTGGCACTGCAATTCTCTCCGCTCGTTCCCGCGAAGGCGGGAACCCAGGCTGGATGCCCGCCTTCGCGGGCATGAGCGGAGAGGGTGGCAACCTGATCGGAGCTCGCATCAGATCCCCTTGGTCGCCCCGCCGTCGCAGCGCACCAGCGTGCCGGTGACGTAGCTCGCCGGTCCGCTCACCAGGAAGGCGGCGGTGGCGGCGAACTCCTCCACCGTGCCGTAGCGGCCCATGGGGATGGTCGCGCGCGACGCGGCGCGGACATCCTCGATGGGCTTGTCCTGGCGCTTGGCCGCGGCCTCGTCGAGTTGGTCGACGCGCTCGGTGTGGATGCGGCCCGGAAGCAGCATGTTCACCGTGACATTGTCGGCGCCGACCTCGATGGAGAGGGTCTTGCTCCAGCCGACGAGCGCGGAGCGCAGCGTGTTCGACATGGCAAGCGTCGGGATCGGCTGGACGACGCCGGACGAGGCCACCGTCAGCACCCGGCCCCATTTGCGCTCGCGCATGCCCGGCAGGCACAGATTGGTGATCTCCATGACGCTCAGCACCATGGTCTCGAACTGGGCGCGCCACTGGTCGGGCGTGGGCTGGGTGGCGGTGCCGGGGGGCGGGCCGCCCGTATTGTTGACCAGGATGTCGATGCCGCCGAGCTTGTCCATGGCCGCGTCGTGGAGGTCCTTCGCCGCGTTCGGCGCGGAGAGGTCGCACACGACGTAGTCGGCGCGGCCGGGGCCCTTCTCCGTCATGGCCTTCGCGGCGGCGGCGAGCTTGGCCTCGCTGCGCCCGGAGATCACGACATGCGCGCCCTCCGCGGCGAGCGCCGCGGCGATGCCGCCGCCCAGCCCCTGGCTGGAGGCGAGCACGAGGGCGCGCTTGCCTGTCAGTTCAAGATCCATCGGTGAGCTCCCTTGACTTGCGCTCGACGCGGGCGATGAGCCGGTCGAGCTCCTTGTGGTCGTCCGGTGTGAGCGAGGGCCCGGGTGCCCGGGTTGCCGCACTCTCGATGATGCCGCGCCGGCGCAGGATCTCCTTGCGCACGGCGAGCCCGAAGCCCGGCTGCTGCTCGTGGCGCACCAGAGGCAGATAGGCGTCGAACAGATCCTCCGCCGCATCGCGCTCGCCGTCACGGTGCTTTCCCACCACGCCGACGAGCATTTCCGGATAGGCGAAGCCCGTCATCGCGCCATCGGCACCGCGGGCGAGCTCCTGCGGCAGGTAGAGGCCGCCATTGCCGACCAGGACCGACACGCGCCGCACGCCCTCTGCCTCCGCCTGCGCACGCACGCGGGTGAGCTTGTCGAGGCCGGGGCAGTCTTCGTGCTTGAGCATGACGAGCTGGGGGAAATCGCGCGTCAGACGGGTGAAGCAGCCGACCGAGATGTGGACACCCGTCGTCTGCGGATAATCCTGATAGCAGACGGGCGTGTCCTCGCCCAGCGCCTTGAAGACCTGCGCGTAATAGGCGTGGATCCGCTCCTCCGTCGAAAGCCCCGCCATGGGCGCGACCATGACGCCGGCGGCCCCGGCGTCCATCGCGGTTCCGGCAAGCCGCGCCATGTTGTCGAGGCCGGCGCCCGAGACACCGACGACCACGGGATGGGTGTCGCGAACGCGGGCGACAACGCGTTTCATGAAGGCCACCGCCTCGTCGGCGGAGAGCTTCGGCGCCTCGCCCATCATGCCGAGGATCGTGATGCCGTCGACGCCCGTCTCCACATAGAAGTCGGTGAGCCGGTCCGCGCTGTCGAGGTCGAGCGCGCCATTATCGCCGAAGGGCGTCGCGGAGATGATGTAGACGCCTTTCGCATCCTCGCTCAGGCGATGTGCGGCCATGGGGTCCCCCTTCTCTGTCAGCCGGTCCCGGCCGGCTCGGGCACGTCGAGTGTGAAGACGTCGTGCGTGCGGATATATCGGTTGGCATAGAGGCGCCCGACCGGGGCATAGGCCGCCCAGTCGAGGCGCAGCGTGTCGGGGTCGATCAGCCCGTCCCTGGCATGCATGGCGAGGATCTCGCCGACCACCAGATGGCGCCGCGCGGAGAACTCCAGCGTCACATGGCGCCGGCATTCGAAGCTCACCGGCGCCTCGGCGATGCGCGGGGCATCGATCTCGACGGCCTGTGCCGCGGTGAGCCCGGAAGCCTCGATCTCGTCCACCTCGCCCGGCCAGTCGGCGGCGCACACGCTCATCGCCTCCGCGAGGGCCTCGTCCACCAGATTGACCGCGAACTCGCCCGTCCTGAGAATGTTCTCCGTCGTGTGCTTGAGCCCGCCGTCGCGCCGGCCCTCGAGACCCAGGACGAGGAGCGGCGGGTCCTCGGAGAACACGTTGAAGAAGGAGAAGGGCGCGGCATTGCCGTGGCCGCCGGCGGAGCGCGTTGAGACGAAGGCGATCGGCCGGGGCACGACCGTCGCCGTCATCAGCTTGTAGCGCTCGCGGGGGCGCAGCGCGCGGAAATCGAGGAACATCGGCGGCGTCCCTATTCCTTCGGGCGCACAATGCCCGTCTGGCCGGTGATCGGGCCGTAATGCTCGATCCGGCGATGACGCGCGAAGTCGAAGATTGTCTCCTTGCCGAAGTTGCAGGCGTCGAGGTCGCAAGGATGCACGATCAGCTCGTCGTCCTCCGTCTTCGCCTCCGCGACCACCTCGCCGTCCGGATTGACGATGAGGCTGCCGCCGATGAGCGGATGGCCGTCCTCCACGCCGGCCTTGGCGACGGCGACGACCCATGTGGAGTTCTGGTAGGCGCCGGCCTGCACGACGAGGCGGTTGTGGAACAGCCGCTTCTCCGGGCCCTCGTCGCCCTTCTGGGAATTCACCGACGGGGTGTTGTAGCCGAGCATGACGAGCTCCACGCCCTGCAGCCCCATGACGCGATAGGTCTCCGGCCAGCGCCGGTCGTTGCACACGCACATGCCCATGATGCCGCCGAGCGCGCGCCAGACCGGGAAGCCCAGGTCGCCCGGCTCGAAATAGCGCTTCTCCAGATGCTGGAAGCTGCGCTCGGGATCGAACTCGTCATGGCCGGGCAGGTGCACCTTGCGGTACTTGCCGACAATCGCGCCGGTCTTGTCGGTGAGGATCTGGGTGTTGAAATGATGGCCGTCGGGGGTGAGCTCGGCATAGCCGAGCGACATGGCCATGCCGTAGTCGCGCGCGCGCTTGAACAGCGGCGCGGTCGCCTCGTTCGGCATTTCGCGCTCGAACCAGCTGTCGACTTCCCGCTGATCCTCCATGTACCAGCGCGGGAAGAAGGTGGTGAGCGTGAGCTCCGGATAGACCACCAGATCGCAGCCCGCCTCGTGCGCCCGGTCCATGAGCGCGATCATGCGCTCCACCACCGCCTCGCGCGTATCACTCTTCTGTATCGGCCCCATCTGGGCGCCGCCCACCACGACTTCACGCATCTGTCTGAAACTCCACAGTCGATATCGGGAAAACCCTCTTGTCCGTCAGTGCCCCATGCGGTGCTCCAGCCGGCTCAGGAGCCGGACCACGGGCCACAGCATGAGAAGGTAGATCCCCGCCGCCATGACGATGGGCGAGGTGTTGTAGGTGACCGAGCGCGCCATGTCGGCGGAGTAGAGCAGCTCCGGCAGCGCCACGACGCTGGCCAGCGATGTGAGCTTCACGATCTCGACCGTGTTGGAGACGAGGTCGGGCAGCACGTTGCGGATCGCCTGGGGTAGCACGACATAGGCCATGGTCTGGAACGCGTTGAGGCCCGTCGAGCGCGCCGCCTCCGCCTGGCCTGCCCCGATGCTCTCGATGCCGGCGCGGTAGATCTCGCCGTAATAGGCGGAATTGTTGAGGAGGAAGGCGATGGACACCGCGGCGAGCGGGGAGAGCTGGAGGCCAGCGAAGGGCAGCCCCGCATAGACGAAGATCAGGAGCACGAGCGGCGGCACGGCGCGGAACAGGTCCACGAAGCCGATCACCGCCCAGCGCACAGGCTTTGAGCGCACCGTGCCGAGGAGCGCCACCGCGAGGCCGCCGACAAGGCCGAGCGGGATGACGATGACGCACAGCAGGAGCGTCATGAGCAGCCCGCGCCAGATGATCGGCCAGGCGTCGATCATGATCTGGAGATTGAAGAACTGGTCGAGGACGGCGTCCATCAGGCCTTCCTCCAGCTATAGCGGGTCTCCAGCCAGCGTCCGAGCACGACCACCGGCACGAACAGCGCGATATAGGCGATGGCGCCGGCCATGAGCGGCGAGGCGTTGCCGACGAAGGATTGCGCCGTGGTCGCCTGGTTGAGGATCTCGCCGACGCCGACCACCGTGCCGAGCGCGGTGTTCTTGGTGATGGCGATGGTGCGGTTGGTGAGCGGCGGCAGGGTGAGCCTTACCGCCTGCGGCAGGACGACATAGACGAGCGTCTGCAGGAAGCCGAGGCCCGTGGAACGCGCAGCCTCCCACTGGCCCTGCCGCACAGACAGGATGCCCGCCCAGAAGATCTCCTCCGCGAAGGCCGCCAGGACGAGGGTGAGTACGAGCCACACCACGGTGAAGCCCGACAGGCCGATGCCGACATTGGGCAGGCCGAAATAGGCCAGCAGGATCAGGACCAGCGGCGGCAGGGCCCTCAGCGCGTCCACATAGACGACGATGGCCGCATTGACGGCGCGGATACGGAAGGTCCGCGCGACCGCGAGCACGAGGCCGAGGGCGAGGCCGGAGACCACGATCGAGACCATGAGCTGGCAGGTGATCACGAAGCCCTGGCCGAGCGCGGGCAGGAAATCGCGGATGATCTCCCAGTCGAAGAAGGTGGCGAGGAAGCGGTCGAACTGGCTCATGGGACGCGGGGTCAGTGATGCACCTGGGACATGAAGGCCCGGGCGCGTTCGCTCTTGGGGTTGGCGAAGACCTCTTCCGGATTGCCCTGCTCGACGATCCGGCCCTCGTCCATGAACACCACGCGGTCGGCGGCCTGGCGGGCGAACCGCATTTCGTGGCTGACGACCAGCATGGTCATTCCGGCATCCTTCATGTCCTTCATGACGGCGAGCACGTCGCCCACGAGCTCCGGGTCGAGCGCGGAGGTCGGCTCGTCGAACAGCATGATGCGCGGCTCCAGCGCGAGCGCCCGGGCAATGGCGACGCGCTGCTGCTGGCCGCCGGAGAGCTGGCTTGGATAGTTCTCGGCCTTGTCCTTCAGCCCGACCCGGTCGAGCGCCTGAAGGGCGATCTCGTCGGCCTCGGCCCGCGACTTGCCCACGACCTTGCGCAGCGCGAGCGTCACATTGCCGAGGGCTGTGAGGTGGGGATAGAGGTTGAAGGCCTGGAACACCATGCCGATGCGGCGGCGCAGCGCGTTGAGGTCGGCCCCGCGCGCGGTGATCTCGTCGCCATTGACGAAGATGCGGCCGTCGCTCGGCTCCTCCAGCCTGTTGCAGCAGCGAAGCAGCGTGCTCTTGCCGGAGCCCGACGGGCCGATGATGAAGACGAGCTCGCATTCCGCGACCGCAAGGTCCACGCCCTTGAGCACCTCGAAGGTGCCGAAATGCTTGTGCACGCCCTGAATGTCGAGAAGGTGGGGTGTCTGTGCCACGGATCGGGGACCTTGTCTCTGGGGACCGGCAATCGTGCCCATGAACGGACTCCGATCGCCCTGAAGCGGATATGTGCGACCGCGATCGGAGTCCATGCCGTCTTCCCGGCTTCGATTAGGCCTAGCCGCAGTCCGGCACGTGCGGGGTCGGGTCGTAGCCCTCCACGCCCGGCACGCCATAGCCGAAGAAGACGGTCCGTGCGGCGGAATCGCCGGCCGGCGTCACGCCGAACCATTTCTCCGACATCTCGCTCAGCGTGCCGTCGAGCTTCATGCACTCCACGACTTCCTCGACCTTGTTGCGCATCTCCTCGTCGTCCTTGCGGAACGGCATGGAGAAGACGCGGCCGGTGGAGTGCAGGAAGGAGAGCTTGACCTGCGGGTTCTTCTTCGCGGCCCACGCCATCACCGTGTTGCCGGCGACGGCGGCGTCCGCGCGGCCGGCGAGCACGGCCTGCACCGCATCGGTGTTGGTACCGTAGGATTCGACCGTCCAGCCGACCTCGCCGGCAAGGTCGCGCGCCCAGCGGTCATAGGCCGAGCCCTTGTTGACGGCGATGGTCTTGCCCTCGAAATCCTCCAGCGCGTCGATATCTGCGGCATCCGCTTTCACGACGAACTGGAAATCGGTATTGAGATACCCTTCCACGAAGAGCAGGTTCTTCGCGCGCTCCGCGGTGACGGTGGTCGGCGCGACGATGAAGTCGTAGGTGCCGGCCTGGAGTCCCGGCAGGAGTCCGGAGAACTGGGTCGCGGTGATCTCGATCTCGCGGCCGAGCCGGCGTGCGATCTCGTTGGCGAGGTCGACATTGAAGCCCTCGACGCCCCCGCCGAGCGTCGGCATGGCGTGCGGTGCGAAGGTGCCGTCCAGCCCGGTCTTGAGCGGGCCCTCCTGGGCCGAAGCCGGGTGAACGGCAATAATGGCGACGCCGATCAGCGCCGCGAGAGCAGTACCCCTCATGATGATGACACCTCCCCTGGGTCCTGGCGGTCATGGACGAAACGGTCCGCAAGACCGGGAAACGGTGTGGCCCCCACCAGCCGCCTGTCACCCTGCGATTGCGGATGACGTAACGCTAGCCAATGCCGGAGTGCCAAATCAATTAGTCAGCTTATTTTTATTCTTACTGATCTATAATTGAATCTTATACATCAGGCCGGAGGTGTCAGGACGATCCGCCGGACATGCGCCGTTCCCCGCGCCGGCCGGGCCGCAGCTCGGCGACACGGTCGGGGATGACGACGTGGAACACCGCGCCCGACGGGCTGTCGACGAGCCGCAGCTCGCCGCCATGGGCGCGCGCGAGCTCGCCGGAGATGGCAAGGCCGAGCCCCGCGCTGCCGGGCTTGGTGCCGGCCTGGAAGGCCTCGAACAGATGGGCGCGCGCCTTGGCCGGCACGCCGGGGCCGTTGTCGGCGACCTCCATGGTGGCGCCGGTCCTGTCGCGCCAGGCGCGCACGCGCACGCGCCCGTCTTCTGCGAGGCGCCCCGCATCGGCGGTCTGCTCCAGCGCCTGCACCGCATTACGGGTCAGGTTGAGCAGGATGCGGTGGAGATGGTCGCGGTCGGCGTCGATCTCCAGATCGGGCGGCACCTCGTTATAGAGCACCACGCGGCTGGAGGCCTGCGGCGCGATCGCCTCCACCACCTCCTCCACGAGGCCGTGGAGCGCGAAGCGTTCGCGGCGCGGCGGGGCCTCCTTGACGCGGCCATATTTGAGGGTCTGCGCGCAGAACGAGATCGCCCGGTCGAGCGAGGCGATGAGCTTCGGCGCGAATTTCTGCACCGTCGGGTCGTTCACCTGGCCGAGCCGGTCGGAGATGAGCTGCGCGCTCGCCAGCATGTTGCGCAGATCGTGGCTGATCTTGCTGACCGCGAGGCCGAGGGCGGCGAGCCGGCTCTTCTGCTGGAGCATGCCGGTCAGCTCGCTCTGCATGCGGTTCAGCTCGCGCGACATCACGCCGATCTCGTCCTGCCGGTTCGACGGCGCGACGATGCGGCTGGTATCCTCCGGGTCGCCGCTGAAATGCAGCATGGCGCGCGTCATCCGCCTCAGCGGGCGCACCAGAAGCCAGTTGAGGGCGAGGAACACGAAGGCCGCCACGATCAGCGACAGCACGATGGACAGGGTGAGGATGTTGATCGAGTAGCGCAGCATGGCTGCGCGCAGCGGCGTCTCGTCGATCACGATCTCGAGGAAGTTGCCGGAGTCCTGCGGCGGCGCGCCGACCACGCGCACGATCCGCCCGTCGCCGGCGAGCAGCGTATCGAAGGCGTCGTAGATCGCCGACATCCACATGAAGTCGCGCAGATCGGTATGCCGGTCGACCTCCAGCGGCTGATCGGCCTTCAGCACGAGCTGGCGGGTATCGCCGCGCTTGAGCGCCACAGCCTTCGCGCCCGCGCTGCGCAGCAGCTCCCGGCGCAGCTCTTCCGAGACCATGTTGTCGGGTGCGGCCTCCAGCACGAGCGTGGCGATCTGCGCCGCCGCGATCCGGTCATTCAGCCAGGTGATGCGGAAATTGGCGATGGAGGGCACATAGATCAGCACCTCGCCGATCATCACGAACAGCACGGTGAGCGCCAGGAGCTTGCCGGACAGGCCGCGCAGCAGGCGCGGGCGCGTGGGCTCGTCCGCCTCCGGCGCGGCAGGCGCCGTGCGCTCCTCGATCCTGTCGTCTCGCTCGTCCGCTGCCACGCTCTTCGGGCTCTCCGTACGGTTCGGGGCGGTTCGCTCCGGCGAGCGCCGGATCCGTCAGCCGAGCTTAGCGAGCCAGCGCACGAGCCGGCGAATCCATGGGCGCTCCGGCAATCCCGTATAATAGACGTAAGCGGCGCGTTTGTTGACTTCCCCGAGCGTGGGATAGGGCAGGACCGTCTCGATCATCGCCTTGACGGTGAGTTTCGACGATATGGCAAGCGCCCAGGGCTGGATGAGCTCGCCGGCCTCCGGCCCCACAATATCGGCGCCGAGCACCCGGCCGCGGCGCGAGGCGATGACCTTCACGAAACCCTCCGTGCGGCCTTCCGCCTGGGCGCGGTCGTTCTCCGCGAAGGGCCAGCGCAGGACATGGACCTCGCCATGGCGCTCGCGCGCCTCCGCCTCGCCGAGGCCCACATGGGCGAGCTCGGGATCGGTGTAGGTGACCCACGGAATGGCGGACATATCGGCCCTGACGGGCAGGTGGAACAGCGCGTTCCGCACGACGAGGCCCGCATGGTAGTTGCCGACATGGGTGAACTGCAGGCCGCCCGTCACGTCGCCGATGGCGTAGATGCGCCGGTTGGCGGTGCGCAGCGACCGGTCGACCGTGATGCCGGCCTTCGTGCTGGCGACGCCCGCCGCCTCCAGATCGAGGCCGCCCGTCTGCGGCCGCCGGCCCGCGGCGACGAGGAGATGGCTGCCGGTCACGATGCGCTCCTCGCCATCGTCGAGGGAAACCGTGGCGCGCACGGTCCCGCCCTCCGAGGAGATGGCCGTCACCGCCGCGCCCGACAGGATCTCCACGCCCTCGCGCCGAAGGGCGTCGAGCACGACGGCGGCGGCCTCCTCGTCGTCCTTGGCGAGCGGCGTCAGCGCCTCCAGCACCGTGACGCGGGCGCCCAGCCGGCGATGGGCCTGGGCGAGCTCCATGCCGATCGGGCCGCCGCCGATCACGACCAGATGGTCGGGCCGCTCGGCGAGATCGAAGATCGTCTCGTTGGTGAGGTAATCGACCCCGTCGAGCCCCGGAATGGGCGGCACGGCGGGGGTCGAGCCGGTGGCGATCACGAAGCGGCGCGCCTGAACCCGGTGCCCGCCGGCCTCCAGGGTCGCCGCGTCGAGGAACCGGGCCGGTGCGCGGATCACCTCCACGCCCATGGCCGCGAAGCGCTCCTCGGAGTCGTTTGGGGCGATGGCGGTGATGGTGCGCCGGACATGGTCGCGAACCGCCGCGAAGTCGATTTCGGGCTCGACGGGGGCGATGCCGAAGGGCGCGCCGGAGCGCATGGCCTGGGCGTGCTTGGCCGCGGCCAGCAGCGCCTTGGAGGGCACGCAGCCGAAATTGAGGCAGTCGCCGCCCATGGCGCCCTTCTCGATCAGCGCCACGCGAACGCCGAACTGGACGGCGGCGGCGGCCACCGACAGGCCGGCGGAGCCCGCCCCGATGATGCAGAGATCGTAATGCTCGGCCTTGGTCATGGGATGCAATGTCCTGATGGGGCGATGCGGTCGGGAAGGCGGTTCATTCGGGGCTGCCGCCAGCCTGCCGCCGGCGCCACTTGCGAAGGGCGACCGGAATGAGGGCGATCACGCCGAGCGCGGCGAGGGCGGCGACCATTTCCGGCGTCAACAGGGCGCCGACATCGAGGGAGAAGGTGCAGTCCGCCGCGTCCTGCCGGGCCATGCAGGCCTCGTAGGCCTCGCGCTGGGCGACGATGATGCTGTCGAGGCCCGCGCCGAGGACCGCGAAGGCGACCGTGCCCGGAACGATGCCGATGAAGGTGCCGAGCGCATAGACGGGGAGGGACACGCCGAGAAGGGCAGGCGCCAGATTGACGAGCCAGAAGGGAAAGACCGGCACGAGCCGCAGGAACAGGAGATAGCTCATCGCATCCTCGCGGAACCCCTCCGACAGGCGCTTCAGCCGCGGCCCGGCCCGTCTGGCGAGGATATGGCCGAGCGCGCTGCGCGCGATCAGGAAGACGATCACGGCGCCCGCGGTCGCGGCGAGGACCGTGGAGACGCTCGCCACCAGCCAGCCGAACAGGAAGCCGCCCGTGATGGTCAAAAGCGCGCCGCCCGGGACCGAAAGGGCCACGGCCAGGGCGTAGACGAGCATGTAGCAGGCGAGCGCCGTGACATAGTTGCGCGCGACGAAGGCGCTGAGCGCGGCGCGATGCTCGGAGACCGCCTCGAGGCTCAGATAGCGGTGCCATCCGCTTGCATAGACGATGAGCGCCAGTATCAAGAGACCGGCGAGCGGGGCATAGCGGCCGACGGCGCTGCGGCCGGGGCGCGGGCTGGAGGGGCCGGTGTCGCCCATCGCTGTGTCCTTGCCGGTGAAAGGGGTGATCGTCCCGTTATCGTTCATAGGCTACCTTCGTGATGGCCGCGATGCCATAGAGCGGATGGCGAGCCCCCATCCCGGCAGACTTCGAAGATAACCCGTCCGCGCGGCCCTGCGTATCGCCGCTCAAGCGCATGTGAACGCCGGCCATCAAACGTGATCGCCTGTGACGGGACCGCGAACCGTGCCTTCTGCGACGCTCGGTTCATTGACTTGGCCGGCCGGTTTCCGTATAAGCCCGCACGATCCTTGATACCGACCATGGTCCAGCAGGCGGTCCGCTCGGGCAGCGATGTCCGGTCCGAAGCATATGCCGGCGAGACCCCTGATACAGTCTTGCGGAGACGACAGTGAAAAGAACCTTTCAGCCGAGCCGCCTGGTTCGTAAACGGCGCCACGGGTTCCGTGCTCGCATGGCCACCAAGGGAGGCCGCCTGGTGCTGGCGCGCCGCCGGGCAAAGGGCCGCAAGCGGTTGTCCGTCTGAGCCCTTGACGATGCGAGGTCCCGGCTGCGTGATGCACGCGCGCCCCATATGCGAACGGGTGAAGCGGGCCGCAGCCGATGGAGCGCCTGAAAAAGAGACCGGAATTTCTGGCCGCCGCGCGAGGCGTGTCCCGGGCGATGCCGGGGCTCGTCCTGCAGGCGCGCGACCGTGGCGATGGCGGGCCGGCCCGCGTCGGCTTCACGGTGACGCGCAAGGTCGGCAATGCCGTGACGCGCAATCGCGTGCGCCGTCGCCTGCGCGAGGCGGTTCGCCTCACGATGCCGCCGCTCGCCCGGCCCGGTTTCGACTATGTGGTCATCGGGCGCCTGGGCACGATCGCGCGTCCGTTCGACCTGCTCAGGGAGGATTTGCACCGCGCGCTTGACGCGGTCCACCGGCGCGGCCCACAAGGGGCGGGCGCGCAAGGAGCACGATCACGACCGGCCCGGCGCCGCCGATAGGCCGGCGGGCGGACCGACGATCCCAAGGACGGTGAATTATGGGTGCCGACAACAAGCAGTTCATCCTGGCGATTGTTCTCTCCGCAGTCGTGATCCTGTTGTGGCAGGTCTTTGTCGGGATCCCTCAACTCGAACAGGAACCGGCCCCGCAGCAGACGGCCACCGATCAGGCCTCGCCCGGGGCCGGCACCGCGCCGAGCCCCGGCGGCACCACCGCCCCCACCGCACCGGGCGGGACCGCGGCCTCCGGCAGCCCCGCGGCCGCGACCGCCGGTCGCGCCCAGGCGCTCGCCGCCTCCCCGCGCATCGCCATCGAGACGCCGCGGGTCGACGGTTCGATCAACCTGAAGGGCGCCCGCCTCGACGATCTGCACCTCAGGGACTATCACGTCACTGTCGACCCGGAGAGCCCGACCATCACGCTGCTGTCGCCGTCGGGCGGACCCGGTGCCTATTACACCGAGCATGGCTGGGCGGCCGGCGGCGGTGCGCAGCTCAAGCTGCCGACCAAGGACACGGTCTGGAGCGCGCCCGAGGGCGCGACGCTCACCCCGTCGACCCCGGTGACGCTCACCTGGGACAATGGCGAGGGGCTCGTCTTCAAGCGCACCGTCTCCGTCGACGACCACTATCTCTTCACCGTGCGCCAGGATGTGGAGAACACGTCGGGCGAGCCCGTCACGCTGTTTCCCTACGCCCTGGTCTCGCGGCGGGGCACGCCCCCGACGGAAGGGTTCTTCATCCTTCACGAGGGGCCGATCGGCTATCTGGGCGACGACGGGCTGATCGAGCTCGACTATTCCGACCTGCAGGAAGCCGAGCAGCCCCAGAGCCACAAGGCGACGGGCGGCTGGCTCGGCATTACCGACAAGTACTGGGCCGTCACGATCATTCCCGACCAGTCGTCGGCCATCGAGGGGCGGTTCCTCGATATGCCGCGCGGCGGTGTCGACACCTATCAGGCGGATTATCTGGTGTCCGGCGGCATTGCGGTGCCCGCGGGCGGCACGGCGACCTACGAGAGCCGCGTCTTCGCCGGCGCCAAGGTGGTGCAGACGGTCGACGGCTATGCCGAGGAATTCGGCATCAAGCAGTTCGACCTGCTGATCGACTGGGGCTGGTTCTACTTCATCACCAAGCCGATGTTCTGGCTCCTGGAGTTCTTCAACGATCTCATCGGCAATTTCGGTGTCGCTATCCTCATGGCGACGGTCGTCGTGAAGCTCATCTTCTTCCCGCTCGCCAACAAGTCCTACATCTCGATGAGCAAGATGAAGAAGCTTCAGCCGGAGCTCGTGAAACTGCGCGAGCGCTATCCCGACGATCGGATGAAGCAGCAGGAAGCCATGATGGCGCTCTACAAGAAGGAGAAGGTGACGCCCGTCTCCGGCTGCCTGCCGATCCTCATCCAGATCCCGGTGTTCTTCGCGCTCTACAAGGTGCTGTTCGTGTCCATCGAGATGCGGCACGCGCCGTTCTTCGGCTGGATCCAGGATCTCTCCGCGCCGGATCCGACGACCATCTTCAACCTGTTCGGGCTCATTCCCTGGACGCCGCCGGAGCTGCTCATGCTCGGCGTGTGGCCGATCATCATGGGGGTGACCATGTGGGTGCAGATGCGCCTCAACCCGGCGCCGCCCGACCCGATCCAGGCCAAGATCTTCAACTGGATGCCGGTCTTCTTCACCTTCCTGCTCGCCCGCTTCCCCTCGGGGCTGGTGATCTACTGGGCCTGGAACAACACGCTCTCGGTGCTCCAGCAATATGTCATCATGCGCCGGCAGGGGGTGAAGGTGGAGCTGTTCCAGAACATCCGGAGTTCACTGGGGCTTGGTCGCAAGAAGGGCGTCAGCGAGTCGGAAGGCTAGGGCCGTGAGCTCGCCTGACGGCACGGACGAGGACGCGTTTCCGCCCCAGGCCATCGAGGCGGGGCGGCTGCTGTTCGCGCGCGAGTTCTCGTTTCTGCGCGGGGTGGCGAAGCTCGACGGGCTGCCGCCGGCAGCGCCTTGCGAGGTCGCCTTTGCGGGCCGCTCCAATGTCGGCAAGTCGAGCCTGCTCAACGCGCTGACCGGCCGCAAGGCGCTGGCGCGCACCTCCTCCACGCCCGGGCGCACCCGCGAGCTCAATTTCTTCACCTTCGGCGACGTTCTGTGCCTCGTCGACATGCCGGGCTACGGCTATGCGAAGGCGGCGAAGTCGGAGGCCCGGCGCTGGCAGGCGCTCATCCGCGACTATCTGCGCGGCCGGCCGAGCCTCAAGCGCGTCTTCCTCCTCGTCGACGCCCGCCACGGGCTGAAGGACAGCGATCTGGAGATGATGGCGCTGATGGACGAGGCCGCGGTGAGCTACCAGATCGTGCTGACCAAGGCCGACAAGGTCAAACCCGCCGAGCTCGAACGCATATGCGCCGCCGTCGCAGACGCTCTGAAGCGCCGGCCGGCGGCCCATCCGGGCTTCCACGTCACCTCCAGCGCGAAGGGCACCGGCATTGCGGAGCTTCGCGCTGAGATCGCGCTTCTGACGGAACGCTGAAGAGTCCCGAAGGCCCTGTCTGGGTGTGGCTGGTCGGAGATCGGCCGCCGCCGTCCTATTCGCCGCCATCCCGGCGCGGACCGTCGCCGTCCTCGCCCCGCCCGGGCTCGCGGCGCTCGCGCGCCTGGTCCTTGCGGCGGCGCAGATTGGCCCGCAACGCCTCGGCGAGCCGCCTGGCGCGTTCGGTCTCGTTGTCCGCTTTTTCGCGTTTCCGGTCGGTCATCGGCAAGCCTGGTCGTGATGGCGCGGCCGGGCCGCACTGGTCTCCCGCAAATAACATGTCGCAGGAGCGATTGGCGAGCTTGCGCTTCGCCGCGCACTGTGGCAGTTTCCGCCTCGCTCGCGCCCGATCGGGCCGCAAGCCCAAAAGGCGCCGCCGTAGCTCAGGGGTAGAGCACACCCTTGGTAAGGGTGGGGTCGCGTGTTCAATTCACGCCGGCGGCACCATTTTTTTTCCCATAACAGACTTCTCCGGGATACCGGCGACAGCGCTGCGGCTGGCCGGCTGCGCTACCGGGCTCGTACCGTGCGGATATCAGCGCGGGGCGAGCTGGGCGATGAGGTCGTTGGCGAACTGCGCGATCTGGGTGGCGGCGGAGAAGTCGAACGCGTTGATGGCGACGAAGACGCCGACGCCGCGGGTCGGCGCGAAGGCATGATAGACGAACATGCCCTGAAGCCCGCCGGCCTTCTGCAGGATGAGCGGGCGGTCGCCCTCCGGTTCCATCACGATCCAGCCGAGGCTCATGGCGTCCATCCGGCCCGATTCGTCGAAGCCGTAGACCGGGGAGAGGGCGTCGCGCCGGACATAGGCCGCATGGTCCAGAAGTCGCATCTCGGCGTGGCCGGGCGAGAAGCGGTCGAGGTGCCACTGCAGCCATTTCAGCATGTCGTTGGCCGTCGAATAGAGGCCGCTCGCCCCGGCCATGACCGGGCCGGAGGGCACGTCCGGCAGCGCGGAACCGTCGAAGCCGTGCCCCTGCATCAGCCTGGCCTTGTCGCCCTCGCCGGGGGCGAAGACGGTGTCGCCAAGCCCTATGGGGCGGAGGACGCGGTCCGCCAGAAGCGTCTCGTAGGGCGTGCCTGCCGCGTTGCCGAGCGCCGCGGCCAGCATGTCGAAGCCGAAATTCGAGTAGAGCCCGCCGGTGCCGGAGGCGAAGAGCTGGGGCGCGCCCGACAGCGCCTCGATATAGGTCTCCTTCGTGAGCGTTGAGAACGGGTCGTCCGCAGGCCCCGGCTCGCGCTCGGCCTCGCGCGGGAGCCCGGATGTGTGGGTCGCCAGATCGATCAGCCGGATCGGCTTGCCGCCCTTCTGGGGCACCTCGACATCCCAGCCGATCCTGTCCTGGAGCGGGTCGGTGAAGTTCACCGTGCCGTCCGCGACGAGGCTCGCCAGAACCGCCCCGGTGAAGACCTTCGTGATGGAGCCGACACGCATCAGCGTGTCGCCGTCCGGCGCCTTGCCGGACCCGTCGGCGATCTCGCCGAAGCCGGAAACCGCCGTCTCTCCGTTCCGCGTCGCCCCGATGACGAGCCCCGGGACGCCCGTTTCCAGGAACAGCACCGTTCCGGTGAACGCGACGGTCTCGTCGAGCAGCCTGTCCTGTGCCCCGGCGGGCAGGGCGAGGCCGGCGAGACCGGCCGCGATGGTCACTATCGCCGTCAGCCGCCGGCCTGTCGTCCGCCCCATCGTCTGCCCCATGTCGACCGTCCCCCTCGTGCGTTCGTTCGAGCCATAGTTTTTCTAGCATAGGGTCGGCGTGGCGCCAGCCCCGGCTGGCGCGAGCGGTCCGGAGGAAAGGGGCGGCGACGCCTGACCGGCTGCCGCCCTTTGCCGCCAATCGACGGGGAGCGGGCCGGGTTGGGCCCGATTGGGGGCGGAACGGATCAGTCAGTCACGACATCCCAGCTGTCGTCCGGGTTGAAGCGCTCGATATAGGGCACGATCTCCGCGGTGGCCGGGCCGAGATCGGTCTCGTAGACAATGCCGTACTGGTTCACCATGAAGGTGTTCACGCCGGTCTGGCCATATGTGACGGGCCAGGCCAGGAGCGCGAAGCCCGCGATCATGTTGCCGTTGATCACATAGTCGTAGGCGCCTCCGGCAATCCGCGGGCCTTGGCCTGTCAGGATCCGGTAGCGATAGCCGAAATAGCCACGCCCCTCGCGCGCCGTGTCGAGCGCGGCTTGATCGACGAATTCCCCGGCGGGGCTCTCCCCGGCATCGGAGCCGGCGGGCCAGTAGAGCCCGTCGGTCTCGCCGTCTCCGCTCAGGAGCTTCTGGGCGAATTCCCGCACGCCGTCGCCGTCTCGGTCCGCGGAGGCGTAAGCGTGCTGCGCAGCGACATAGGCCCGCATGGTCGCGATTGTCTCCAGCTCGTTCTCGCCTATGCGCCGGTTGACGATCTCCTCCAGACCCGCCTGGGCGTCGAACGCCCATTTGCCGTCATCCGTCTTCACCACGGGGAAGGGGAACGGCCAGAGCTTGGCGCCGAGATCGATGAGGACACGATCGCCGTCCTCCTCCACGAAGAGCTGTCTGGCCGCCCCCTCGCGGATCCGGGCATAGCTGTCCATCGACCCCTCGTCGGCCTTGAGCTTTGCGGCATCGAGGCCGAGAAGGCGGGCCAGGCCATCGAGGTCGTCGTCGGCGAGAGCCGTCTGGAACGCGTCGACGGCCGCCGCGGCGGTGTCGAAGGTCGGCGGTGCCTCCTGCGACGCGAAAGCCTCGATGCCCTCATCGTCTTGCGCGGAGGCGGCAAGCACGGGGGAGAGGGTGGCAAGGGAGACGACGAGGCCGAGAGCCAGCGCCGGGCGGACAAGCAGGTGGTGAAGAATAGCAATCATTGTTCCAGTCCCTTTGCCCGTGCTCAACGCCTGCGTCCGCCGCCATGCCTGAACGACCTGTGGCCGCCGCCCCGGCGCCCGCCGCCCATCGATCTGAAGCCGCGCTCGCTGGAGATCCTCTCTCTCTTGCCGCTGCGGACATGTCCGAAGCCGGAGGGGTGTCTCGGGCGGTTGTCGATCCGCCCTGCCGGCTTCTTCCTGCCGACCGGGTGATCGATCCGTGTCGTCTTGCGGGCCTGTTTCGCGCCCGGGCGCTTCTCTATGCGGTGCCTTTCGGCCGCCCGGCGATCGCCGCCCGGCCGGTCCCGTTTCAGGTCTTCCGGCCTCTTCTTCAGACCTTCGAGCGTGCTCTTGCGGATGTCTCTCGACAGATGCGCCCGGCCCGGCGCCGTTTCTGGCCGTTCCCTGCGGATGCGCGCTGCCTGGTTGTGGAGCGCGTTGTTGCGGTTGGTCTCCAGTCCGCGTCTCAGCTCGGAGTGGCCGATCTTGGCAAACTCGCTCCGGTCGATCTTGATCTTGGAGCGGTCGACATGCCGCCAGTCGATGTCGTTGATATTGATGTTGCCGTTGAATTTCCGGTTGTTGAAGCAGTTGTTGCAGTCGATCTTGACATTGTTGCCGCCATGCCAGTCGCCGCCCCACACGCCCCAGTGGTTCCAGTCGATCGCCGACGCCCAGATCGCACCGGTGACGACGCCGGCGAAGAAGGTCGCCGTCGGATAGTAGTAATAGGGATAGGGGGTGGGGTAATAGCCGATGGGTGCCGGAGGATAGCCCGGCTCATAGAGCATCTGGGGCGGATATTGCGGGACATAGATGGTCTGGGTGCTGGCCGGCTGGATGACGATATTGTCCTGCTGCTTGACGACCTTGACCTTGTCGTCGGTCTTGATGACGCCCTTGGCGACCGCCTCCGAGCGAAGCTGCTGGATGGCGACCAGCACATCCTTCTGCTGGTAGGTGATGGCGTCGGCCAGCTGCTGGGTCCAGTCGAGATCGTTGTTCATCATCTTCACGATCTCGGGATAGTTGAGCAGCGAGATGATGCTGGGATCCCAGCTGTCCTTGGGCTTCAGGCTCTTGTCCTTCTCATAGGCGTCGAGATAGCGGGCCGCCTGCACGATCTCGAGGGGGTAGAGCGAGGCTGAGGTGATCAGCGAGACCAGATCGTCCGGATAGAGCGCGATCCGCGCCACGAGGACCTCGAGCTCGTCCTCGGTGAGGGGCTTGGGCGCCTGCTGGGACGCATCCGCCGGTTGCGACGCTGCCGTCTGCTGGGACGTGGCCGCCTGGTCCTGATTCTGGTCCTGGCCCTGATCCTGGCTCTGGGCAACGGACCCGACCGTTGCGACGGCGCCGAACAGGGGGATCAGCACGCAGACCGTCAAAATCCTGATAATGCGATGGAGTTTTCTCACGGCGTTCCCCCTTTTGTCTCAGGCATCTGTCTCAGGCATCGGCCCAGCATATCCACCCAGGACGCGATCATAGCAGAAGCTTCACGCAAGTTGACCATGAAAGGTCGGGCGGGCGCCGGGTCCCGCCGCGCACTCCTCGGCGAACTCAGAAATTTGTTGCAATATGCCGAACAGTTGGCGACCTTCCCGAGGTCCGGGGGACCGGTCGACTCTGCGAGGATAAGGCGTCATGAACGGGGAACAGGCGGTTTCTGCGAATAACGCTCTGGGATTGCGTTACGGCCGGACGGCAACCGAAGGACGTTCATGCCGGTCGCCGCGCTCGGCCGGCAACCGGGCGATACGGCGCCTGCGCGAGATCGGACGGGCGGCCTGTCTGGGCACCGCTCTCGTTCTCGCCGGCCAGATGTCGACCGCTCCGGCCTCCGCGGCCGATCTCGTCTATGACGTGCCCCCGCCGGAGGCCGCGCCCGAGAGCGACTGGCAGTTCGCCGTCGCCATCTATATGTGGGCCGCCGGTCTGGATGGCAAAGTCGGCATGTTCGATCGCCCGACCATCAATATCGACCAGAGCTTCGGCGACATCTGGAAGGAGCTGAAGTTTGCGGGGATGGCGGTCGGCGAGGCGCGCAAGGGACGCTGGGCGGTCTTCGCCGATCTCATCTATATCAAGATCGCGACCGACAGCGGCCTGACCGGCACCGTCGGGAACGTGCCTGTGAAACTCGATGCGAAGGTCAAGACCGAGACGTTCACGGGCACGCTCATGGGCGAGTACCGGTTTCTGGAGAGCGAGCGCGGAACGGCCGATCTGATGGCCGGCGCCCGCCTGTGGAGCGTCGATACCAAGATCCGGGCGAAGCTGTCCGCCGACGGTACGGAGGTCGGGGCGTATAGCGGCAATGACGGCGAGACCTGGGTCGATCCGATGATCGGGCTCAGGGGCCGTCTCAACCTGGACGAAAGCTGGTACCTGACCGGCTGGGGGATGATCGGCGGCTTCGGCGTCGCGTCCGACTTCGCGTGGGACGTGTTCGGCAGCGTCGGCTATCAGTGGAGCCGCAGCTTCTCCACCACAGTCGGCTACCGCGCGCTGGGTGTCGATTATCGCGATGACGGCTTCGTCTACGATATCGTCGAGCACGGACCGGTCCTCGGCGCGGTCCTCCGGTTCTAGACTTCGGGTCAGGGCAGGGCGGACAGCATCGCGACGCCGAGATAAAGCCCCAGGCCGAAGCTCAGATGGGTGACGAGCGTGCTCCGGCGTGCAGCGTTCGGGGCTGGCGTCTTCGCTGCGGCAATTCCAAGACCGAGACCCGGCTGCAGGATCAGGAACGGTGCGGTGCTGGTCGCGAGGCCTGCCAGGAGGCAGGCGCCGGCCGAGGGCGGCCAGTCCGCGATGGCGACGAGGCCTGCGGCAAACCCGATGCCGATGAGATAATGCGCGGTCCAGCCGATAACGGCCTCGCCCGGCACCGGTGGCGAGGCCGTTATCGGCGCATGCACGAACCGCCCCCGCGGCATGTGGCCGATCCAGCGCCCGACAAGGCGGTAGTCGAGCGTGGCCGTGCGCAGGATCCTACCGCGCAGGACGGCCACCGCGTCCATGACCAGCGTGGCGACGATCCCCACGGGGACCGCATGGCCGAATATGGCCGCGAAATCGGACATGATACTCTCCCATCGTTGCCGCTTGCGTTTCCCGGTTTCGGATGCGACCTTGCCACTTCAAGTCGACTTGAGGTCAAGCCCCATGTTTCTGGATATTTCGGAGGTTGCGAGGCGGTCGGGCCTGCCGGCCTCGACCCTGCGACACTACGAGGAGAAAGGCCTGATCCGCTCGGTGGGCCGGCACGGGCTGCGCCGGCAGTTCGAGCGCGATGTGCTCGAGCGCCTGTCGCTCATCGCGCTCGGGCGCCGTGCGGGCTTCTCACTGGACGAGATCGCGGAGATGTTCGCCCCGGACGGACAGCCGCGCATCGACAGGGAGCGGCTGTCGGCCAGGGCCGACGAGCTCGACCGCACCGTGGTCAGGCTGGCCGCGCTGCGCGATGCCCTGCGCCATGCCGCCGCCTGCCCGGCCCCGAGCCATATGGACTGCCCGACATTCCGGCGGTTGCTCGCCGCGGCCGGCGCGCGCCAGGCCCGCGGGCGTTCCTCCAGCAAGGCCGCGAGCGCCCGGCGCACCTGACCGGCGGCTGCCGTTTCACCGAAAGTCGCGGCATTATCAAACTGTCAACCGTTCCCGGTCAGACTGTGCGGGCAAGGCAATCCCGACCGATGGGCTTTTCGTGACCGAGAACGACGGAACGGTATCCACTTCCGCCTGGACCTGGGCGTTTCCGCTCGCCGCGGCGGTGCTGCTCGTCGCCGAGCATCTCCACCTCCCCTATATGGACGGCATGGCCGCCAAGGCCCTCGCCATCGTGCTTCTGGGCGGGGCGGTGTTCGCCGCCGTCCATCATGCGGAGGTCATTGCCGCGCGCATCGGCGAGCCCATGGGCTCCGTGGTGCTCGCCGCGGCGGTCACGGCAATCGAGGCGTCCCTCATCATCTCCATCATGGTGTCTTCGCCCGACGGGGGCGCGGAGATCGCGCGCGATACCGTCTTCGCCGCCATCATGATCGTGCTCAACGGGGTGGTGGGCCTGTGCCTGCTGACCGGCGGCATACGCTTCTACGAGCAGGGCTTCCAGACGAACGCGGCGAGCAGCGCGCTGGGCGTTCTCGGCACGCTCGCCACGCTGGTGCTCATCCTGCCCAATTTCACGCTCGCCGAGGAGGGGCCGATCTACTCGGTCGCGCAGCTCTCCTTCGTGGCCATCGTCTCGCTCGCGCTCTATGGCCTGTTCCTGTTCGTCCAGACCGTCAGGCACCGCTCCTATTTCCTCGACCTTGAGCAGCACGAGACCGGTGGGGTAAAGCCCGCGGGCCGGCAGGTCCTGATCAGCGCGGTGCTGCTGGTCGTCGCGCTCGCCGCGGTCATCCTCCTTGCGGAAACCCTCTCGCCGGTGATCGACCGGGCGGTGGCCGGGGCGGGCCTGCCGACGGCGTTTGTCGGCATCGTGATCGCGGCGGTGGTCCTCATGCCCGAAGGGCTCGCCGCCACACGTGCGGCCCGCATGAACAAGCTGCAGACCAGCCTGAACCTCGCTCTGGGCTCCGCACTCGCGAGTATCGGCCTGACGATCCCGGCGGTCGCGGTGACCTCGCTCCTTATCGGCAAGTCGCTCACGCTGGGGCTGGAGGCGGAGGAGATGGTGCTTCTCGTGCTCACCCTCTTCGCCAGCACCCTCACCCTGGCGACCGGGCGCACGACGGTGCTTCAGGGCGGCGTCCACATGGTGATCTTCTGCGCGTTCCTGGTGATCGCGGCCATCCCGTAAGGCCCCCGCATCACCCGCCGCCGTCCGCGGCCCGCTCGTCCAGCCACCGCCTGAGCGCCGCCGCATAAAGCCCGCGCCAGCCGGTCTGCGGCGCGCTGAGGAACCACGAGTTTCTCAGGTCCCAGGACGCGTTTGTGGACTCCGCAAGGCGCTGGTCGGTATGCCGTGCCAGGCCGCTCGCTGCGTAGGGCGTCAACTCGCCGAAATAGACCCGGTCGTCTGCGATCATCAGATCGCATCTGACATGGTCGATCCCCTCGCTCAGACGTTCGGCCGCCGCTTTGGCAATCGGGAAGGCGGCGGCCGGAATCTCGAAATCCGTAAGCAGTCGGTCCTCCTCGCCGGGCTTCAATGCGATCTCGATGCCGGTCGGTCGACCATCGGCATCGTGAAGGGCCAGGCGACCCTTCTTGTTCTCGTTTCCGAGATAGACGACGACGAACTGCACTTTTCCGTCTGAACAGGCGAAGTTGAGATCGATGATGGGAGAGGCCTCGGAGGAGGGCAGGATCGGCTCGACGAACAGGGCGGTCGGCACCTGGCTGTAGCCCCATTCGCCCTTGTGGCGGCCATAGGTGCCCTTGCGCCATTTCGCCACGGTCTTGCGCAGCTCGGTGCGGTCATACGCGCCGTTCCTGATGAAGATATTCGAGCTGGAAGCGTTGTTCTGCTTGATGACCACGTCGCCCTGGAGCACCTCGTCGGGGATGTCGTCGACGCAGGTGCCCGTCCACAGGGCAGGCAATATGGCGATGTCGGGCGCGCGCGCGGCGACGTAGTCCTTGCAGGCCAGCTTGTCGCAGAAGGTCGCGAACAGGGGGTTGCGGTCGAAGATCTTCCGCCAGAGGAACTTCTCGTTGTAGCTCCGCGGGCAGGCGATGGAGGGCGTGTAGCCGAGTGTGTCTCGGAAGGTCTTGACCAATCTCCGGTAGCGAAGGCGCGCATGGAGATCGGCGATCCGGACGACGAGGCGGGCAGGCAGCATGGTCGGGCGAGCTTCGGTATGGGACTTCAGGAAAGGGACGGGACCATAGGTCGCCGGCAGGGTGCGCTCAACGTCCATGCGGGCCGGTTCGCAGGGCCTTTGGTCGCACCGTGCGCGATGCCGTCCGCGCGGTCGGCATCGTCACGTCTCGTATCCCGGCGTGGGACGGACGGCGGGCCCTGCCCGTGCCCTGCCGCCGGTCGACGCCGCGACGGCGTTGAGAAACCCGTCCAGCGCGGCGATGTTGCGCCCGGGGTCGAAATGCTTCAGCGCATGGGTTCTGGCGCGCCGGCCCAGCGCTTGCGCCAGGGCCTCGTCGTCGAGCAGGCTGCCGACATCGGAGACGAACTGCTCGATATCGCCGCCCGAGCACAGGCCGAGAACATGCCGCCGCAGCACGCCGCCGGGATCGAACTCGAAGCTGACCGTCGGGGTCCCCTGCAGGCTGGCCTGGATGATGTTGTTGCTGAAGCCCTCGGGCATCGAGGTGGTCACGAGGCAGCGCGCGCCCGCGAGCATGCCGTTGACCTCCTCCAGCGGCTTCGGTCCCAGATAGCGGAGATTTGCGGGCACGTCCTCGATGGACTCCATCGGCGGGTAGTTCAGGCGCTCGCCCACCATGAGGACGTCGACACCGGCGCCGTCGAGCCGCCGGGCGAGCTCGATGCACAGATCCGGCCGTTTCGCGGGCTTGAGGCTGGAGACCCACAGCACATATGGCCGCGGCCAGGAGAAGGGCCGCGCCTCGCCCGTCATGCTGTTGGCGATGAAGGCCTGCCGGCCCACGGGCGCAAGGCCCAGATGGTCCGGATTGTTGGTGACGACCGCCGCCACCCACCGGAAACCCTCATGGTTCCAACCCGCTGCGATCCGGTGCTTGAGCGTCGTCACCAGGCCGCGCAATCCGGTCCGCCGGCGGGGCTTCGCCGCCCATCGCAGATGGTCGTTGATATGGGCCGACGCGAAGACGAATGGGATGTCCAGCCTCGCCAGCCGGCGCGCAATATGCCTGAGGCCGTGCTTGTTGAGCCGCCAGTAGACGATATCCGGCCGCTCCCGCTCGCAGGCATCGGCAATGGCGCGCGCCTTGAGCGGAACGGGCACCACCCGGTAGGGACAGTCGTCATAGGGGCCCTGGCCGTTCGCGGCGATATAGACGACCTCGTGGCCACGCTCGGTCAGGCCACGGGCAATCATGTCGCACTGGACCTCGCTGCCGGCGAGCGTCTCGGTGCGATGCCGGTTGATCACTGCGATTCGCATCGACGGACCTGTCGGTACGCACAACACCGTCGGGCGCGCCGATTTCCGGCACGCCCCGAAGAGCGTTCTGTCATGGCTATCCCCCCAAGGATCAGTCGCTGCACACTAGTATGAAATGGGCCTGGAGAGAAAAGACAAAAATTATTCTCATTCAATCGACGGTAGCATGATACGAACGCGGGCCGGGCCGGCGGGATGCCGCCATGGCTGGACAAAAGACGGTTGCGGGTGTATCCGCGCCGGATGGCGATGTCGACAGAGGGACGCCCGGCATGATCGCACTGCAGGAAGGCGCCAGCCTTTTCGTTACGCCATGCGGAGAGCGCCGCCCGGCCGCCGCCGGCCCGACGCCTGCGCGCTGCGCGGCGTGACCGTCTCGAGCCTCCCATGACCAATTCCGTGACAGGCCGGCAGGCGCGCACCCATCTCCTGGCCTTCGATCCGCGCCGCATCTCGCTCGTCGTCGGCGGCATGCTGATCGGCCTCGCCGCCTTCATGCTGCCGCCCATGGCGACCGATTTCGCCGCCGGCAGCGATGGCTGGCGGATCTTTGCCATCTCCGCGCTCATCACCGGCTTCTTTGGCACCATGCTGGTGCTCATCAGCCGCTGGGGGGAAACCGCGCCGATCTCGCGCCGCGAGGGCTTCCTGCTGACGGCGGCGAGCTGGCTCGCCATGTCGGTCTTCGCCGCCATCCCCTTCCTGTTCCTGAAGAGCGGCATGTCCTTCGGGGACGCCCTGTTCGAGACGGTCTCGGGGCTGACCACCACCGGCTCGACGGTGATGACAGGGCTCGACACATTGCCGCCGGGCATGCTGCTCTGGCGCTCGATCACCCAGTGGATCGGCGGCATCGGCATCATCGTCATGGCGATTATCATGCTGCCCTTCCTGCGCGTCGGCGGCATGCAGCTCTTCCAGACGGAAAGCTCCGACCGGTCCGACAAGATCGTGCCGCGGGCCGGCCAGCTCGTGCGCTATATCGCGCTCGTCTATGGCGGGCTGACGGTCATCTGTCTCGTCGCCTACAAGATCGCCGGCATGTCGCTGTTCGATGCCGTCAATCACGCCATGACCACCATCGCGACCGGCGGCTTCTCCACCCACGACGCCTCCTTCGGCTTCTTTCCGCAGCCGGCCGTCCACTGGGTCGCCATCGTCTTCATGGTGCTGGGAAGCCTGCCCGTCGTGCTGTTCATCCGGGCCTTGCGCGGCGGGTCCTGGGCGTTCTGGCGCAATGTGCAGGTGCGTGGCTTCCTCACGATCATCGCCGTGTTCTCCATCGCGCTCGGCACGTGGCACGCGGTGACTGACAAGCTGTCGCTGGGGACTTCCTACGACCAGGTGGTCTTCAACGTCGTCTCGATCATCTCGACCACGGGCTATGCGCTCGGCGATTACACGGCGTGGGGTACGCCCGCGATCGGCGCGTTCTTCGTGCTCACCTTCCTCGGCGGCTGCACCGGCTCGACGGCGGGCGGCATCAAGGTGTTCCGCCTCCAGATCATGTGGCTCACCGCACGCGCCTATGTGGGCAGCCTCATTAGTCCGCGGCGCGTCTCCACCACGCTCTATGACGGTCGGCTGGTGGAGGACGACGTGCCGGCGGCGATCCTCGCCTTCGTTTCCGTCCTGTTCGCCATGCTGGTGGTCCTGACCATGGCGCTCACCGCCTTCGGGCTCGATTTCGTCACGAGCCTCTCCGGCGCGGCAACGGCGCTCGCCAATGTGGGCCCCGGCCTCGGCCCGATCATCGGACCCGCCGGGAATTTCGGGTCGCTTCCGGAAGGCGCGAAGATCCTCCTGGCCCTCGCCATGCTGCTCGGTCGGCTGGAATATTTCACCATATTGGTGCTGCTGGATCCCTATTTCTGGCGGAAATAGGGGGTGTCTTCGAATTGAAACGGCACCGGTCCGCTCCCCCACCCGGCCACCCATGAGATCATACTGCCAAGGGTGGCCGGGTGGGGGAGCGGACCGGCCCCGGTTCGAACCAAGCCCCCGATGCCGTGCGCGCTATAGCGCCCAGCGGAAGGCGCGGCGCAGCTCGCTCGTGCCGTCCGTCTCGTACCAGCGGCCGTGGCTGATCACGATGCGCTCCGGCGCCCACGAGATCATGCGTTCCACGGCCTGCCTCAGTGGCTTGCGGTGGCGCAGGAAGGTGAGTTGCATGTCGATCGGCGCCTTGCCGTCGGGGTCCGCCGCGCCGGCCAGCCACAGCGCCTGGCGGTAGAGCCACGGGCGCACGCGCTCGGTCTCGAAATTCTCGATCAGGTCGGTGAGGATCAGGGTGCGCGACGGGCGGTGGAAGAAGTCGGCCTCGGTCAGGAGGTCGCCTGCCACGACCACCTGATCGAGCGTTCCCGCCCAGGCGTCGGGCGGGGTGTCGGAGAGGGTGTTGGCGATGGCCAGCGGGCGCTTGGCGGACCGCTGGAGCCCCTCCACCCCGTAGGTCTGCGCCTCGGGGAAGCGATCCGCCCAGTCCGGCAGCCACCAGTAGTGGATGGTGTTGGGCGCGACGAGATGGCGGACCGGGCCGAGCGCCGCCACGGCGTCGACCAGCGTGTCCTCCGGAGCGGTCGGCGAATGCAGCCACAACGCGCCGTCGGGCAGCCGCACGACCGTCATGCGGGTCGGAAAGGGCAGGTTCATGCCGATATAGCGGAACCGGATCTCCGGCCCGTCGACGATCCACAGATCGGGGGCGACGGGCTTCAGGACATTGAGCGGCTCGTAGGGGGCATAGGCATGATTGTCCGCCATGGTCGTCCGGCTTCCTCGCGTCACGCCGCGGTCTCGCCGTCCGTCCAGCGGCGGGCCGCGTCCTCGTCGCTGTCGCGCGCCTCCACCCAGCGCTCGCCGCCTGGGCCGCTCTCCAGCTTCCAGAAGGGGGCCTTCGTCTTCAGCCAGTCGATCAGGAAGCGGCAGGCCTCGAAGGCCGCCTCGCGATGGGCCGATGCGGTGGCGACGAGCACGATGTCCTCGCCGGGCTCGAGCCGCCCGTGGCGATGTATGATGAGGGAGGCCTCCAGAGGCCAGCGGTCGTGCGCTTCCCGGTCGATCTCTTCGAGCGCCGCCTCCGTCATGCCGGGATAGTGCTCGAGCGTCATGGCCTCGATGGGCTCGCCGCCGGCCATGTCGCGCACCGTGCCGACGAACAGCGCCACGCCACCGATCGCCCTGTTGCCGCCCTTGAGCGCCTTAAGCTCGCGGCCTACATCGAACGGGGCTTCCTGAACGCGGATCATGGGGATCGGATCCTGCCTTGACGCCGATTTTGCACCTGTCCGCAAGGTAAGGGCGCAGGCCGCCGATTGCAAAGGCGGGACCGGCGGAGCCGGCGACGCCTATTGCGTGCCGCCATTGCCGCCGGAGCCGAACATGCCTTCCAGCGTCTTGTTGAGCATCTCGCGGCTCTGGTCGTCTATGCCGGAGCCGGAGGATTCGGTCTCGCCGCCGGGAACGATGTCCTGCGGCCCGCCCTCGTCCTGCGTGCCGGTCGCGACGGGCTCGCCGGCGGCATCCGGTGCCGGGGCGACGGGCTCCGGCGCGGGCTCCGGCGCGGGCTCCTCCTTCGACTTCGTGCCGAACAGGCCGTCGAGCAGCTTCTTGCCCTGCTCGCCCACCGCCTGGCCCGCATCGGGGCCGAGCAGTTTTTCCGTCTCCTTTGAGATGGTGCCCTGCAAGCCCTCCTTCAGCGAATCCGCGCCCTGGCCGAGATCGAGCTCGGCACCGCCCGAGACGAGGCCCTTGATCTGGTCATAGGCGGCTTGCGGGTCCTGAAGGATGCCCGCGATGTCGGGATAGATCTTCGGGTCGCTCCAGGGGCCGCGGATCACGACCGGCACGGTGAGGCCCTTGAGCTCCGTCTCCCCGCCCTGTCCCTCGAGCGAGGCGACGAGCTTGGGGTTAACCCGGTAGTCGAGGGTCTTGGCCGGCATGTCGATCACGCCGGCGCCGGCCACCCGCACGAGCGGTCCCATGAGCTGGAGGTCGTCGTTGGAGGCCTGCCCCCTGTCGATGGCGAAATTCGCCTTCAGCAGGCTGAAATCGGTCTTCTCCGCCGGGGTCTGGTCCCAGCCGGAGAGGATGTTCTCCGACACGCCGCGGACCATCTTCGCGACATTGATGCCCCTGATCGCGCCGTCGGTGAAGGTGAAGCCGGCGGTTCCCTTGAGCGAGGAGACGAGATCGCGCTGGCTGCGGCCGACGGCGGCGAGCGAGAGCGAGGTGGCGGCGGTGCCCTCCAGCCATTCGAAGCCGGCGAAGTCGCGCAGGAGCTCGTAGCCGTTGAAGTCCTTCGCGCTGAAGCCGACCTGCACGGTCGGCACTTCGCGCGTGCCGTTGAGGATGATCGTGCCGGCCGCCTGGCCGCCATAGAGGGCGAGCTCGTTCAGCCGCGCAGTCAGCACGCCGTTGTCGAGCACGACGCGGAGCGCCGTCTTGCCCGTGGTGATCTTGCCCTGGACGATCTCGGAGGCGACGAGATTCAGATCGGCGTCGACGGCCCTCAGCCCGGAGAAGTCGATGGGCTCGGTGCTCCAGCCGTCCTGGCCGGGAGACCCGCCGGAGGTCTGCCCGGTGCCGTCCGTGTCGCCGGCCTCGCCGCCGCCCAGATAGGTGTCGAGGTCGATACGGTCGACGCCGAGGCTCGCCACGACCTTGGGCCGCGCGCCGCCGAGCTCGGTGCGCATGGTGCCGGTCGCGCGCATGCCGTCCAGCGTGATATTCGCGTCCTTGAGCGTGACGGTCTGGCCTTCGAGGCCGAGCGCGCCGTCGGCCTTGAAGGCTTCCAGCCCCTTGCCGGGGGCGAGCGGGCTGCCGGCCCATTTGGCGAGGCCGCGCAGGGACGGCGTGTCGATGTCGATGCGCCCGGCGAGCGAGAAGCCGCTGGAGAGCGAGGCCTGGCCGCTGAAGGCGGAATTGATGAGCCTTGAGCCGAGCGCGAGCTCGATCGGCGAGGCGCCGCCGCCGGCAAGCGTCATGGGCGATTTCGCATAGGCGGTCACCTCGACCGTCTCGCCGTTCCAGACCATGGAGCCCTTGGCCTCGAACGCGCTGTCGAGATCGGGCAGGTCGAGCGTGACGTTCACCGCGTCGGCGGCGAAGACGGTGCCCGAGCGCTCGTCGAGATAGCGCAGCGACCCGTTCACGATGCGGATCGGCGCGAGCGTGACGGAGCTCACGCCGAAGCCGCCCGATGTCTCGCCGGAGGAGGAGGGCTGCGACGGCGTGGCGCCCGCCTGATCGTCGCCCGCGCCGGTCGCGTCGGTCTCGCCCGGTTTTGCGAAGCTCCAGTTGCTGCGCCCCTGCGTGTCGATCACGAGATCGAGGCGCGGCCGGTCGACCACGAATTCGGTCACATCCACGGTGCCGGACAGCAACGGGAACACGGCGACGCGCACCGACAGCTCGTCCATCTGCGCGACCTGACCTTCCGCCATGCCGGGCGGATTGGTCAGCGCGACGTCCTTCAGCGACACGCCGAGCTCGGGCCAGAAGGAGAAGCTCGGCTCGCCGCCCATGCGCAGCTCGCGGCCGGTCTGCGCCGTGACCGCCTCGCTGATCTGGCGGGCGATGAAGTCGGGCGTGACGATGAACGGAACTGCCGCCAGCGCCGCGACGACGAGGACGAACAGGACAAACACGATCTGGAGGAGGCGTTTCAAGACCGATCTTCCCTTCAAGCGGACCTCGCGGGCGCCCGGCAGCCGGCGGTGCCGCGACTGTCAGGGTAGCACGGCGAAGGTCCCTCGCATGATTCGCTGCGGCGAATTGTACCCGAGCGCGCCGCCACGCACTATTGCAACCTGGATGGCGCGCCGCCAGCGTCAAAAAGAGGCTTGGGAAAGGCGTGCCTCATCCTTATGGTGAGGGCCGCGAAACCGAAGCCCAAGCCCACTGGGAAGCCCTTTAGGGAGGATGCGAAGAGACGATGGAAGAGCCTCTCTGGACGCCGTCGCCCGAGTTCAAGCGCACCACCGGCATGGCCGCCTTCATGGCGTTCGTGAACGAGCGCCATGGCCGCGACATCGACACTTACGAGGCCCTCTACCGGTTCTCCGTCGACGAGATGGAGGACTTCTGGCCGGCGATCTGGGATTTCTGCGATGTGCGTGCAGAGACGCGCGGCGAGCGGGTGCTCGTGGACGGCGACAAGATGCCGGGCGCGCGCTTCTTTCCCGATGCGCGACTGAATTTCGCGGAGAACCTGCTGCGCCGGCGCGACGACGGGCCCGCCATCCTGTTCCGGGGCGAGAACTTCGTCGAGAAGTCCGTGTCCTGGGCGGAGCTTCACGACATGGTGGCACGCTTCGCCAGCGCCCTGAGGAAACTTGGCGTCAAGCCCGGAGACCGGGTGGCCGGCGTCGTGCCGAACATGCCGGAGACGACCGCGGCGTTCCTGGCGGCGGCCTCCATCGGGGCGACATGGTCGTCCTGCTCGCCCGATTTCGGCGAGCGCGGCATTCTCGACCGCTTCGGCCAGATCGAGCCCAAGGTGCTCGTCTGCTGCGACGGCTACTACTACAACGGCAAGGCCTTCGAGATCACCGACAAGGTCGCCAAGGTGGTCGACCAGCTTCCCAGTGTGGAGAAGGTCGTCGTCATCGACTATCTGGGCAAGTCGCGCGAGGCGGCCGCCCAGATGGCCCGCGGGATCGCGATGGAGAACTTCCTGGCGACGGGCGACGGCGGCGAGATCGCCTTCGAGCAGCTGCCCTTCGACCACCCGCTCTATGTGCTGTTCTCCTCCGGCACGACCGGCATTCCCAAATGCATCGTGCATTCGGCGGGCGGCATCCTGCTCAAGCATCTCAGCGAGCAGCGGCTGAACTCAGATATCCGTCCCGGCGACCGGGTGTTCTACTTCTCCACCTGCGGCTGGATGATGTGGAACTGGCTGATGACGTGCCTCGCCTCGGAGGCCACGCTGGTGCTCTTCGACGGCTCGCCCTTCGCCCCCTCCGAGCGCGTCCTGTTCGACTATGCCGACGCCGTGGGCATGACCCATTTCGGCACCTCGGCGAAATATATCGACGCGGTGAAGAAGACCGGCTGGCGTCCGCGCGACACCCACGATCTGGGCTCGGTCCGCGCCATGATGTCGACCGGCTCGCCGCTGGCGCCGGAGAGCTTCGATTTCGTCTATGACGCGATCAAGCCGGACCTCCACCTCGCCTCGATCTCCGGCGGCACCGATATCTGCGGCTGCTTCGTGGGCGGCAACCCCTACGAACCCGTCTGGCGCGGCGAGATCCAGGGCCCCATGGCGGGCACCGCCGCCGACGTCTTTTCGCAGGACGGCACGCCGCTGGCGCATGGCAAGGGCGAGCTCGTCTGCACGAAGCCCTTCCCGTCGATGCCCATCGGCTTCTGGAACGATCCGGACGACCGGAAATATCTCGACGCCTATTTCTCGCGCTTCCCCGGCATCTGGTGCCATGGCGACTTCGCGGAATGGACCGACCATGGCGGCATCGTCATTCACGGGCGGTCCGACGCCACGCTCAATCCGGGCGGCGTGCGGATCGGCACGGCGGAGATCTACGCTCAGGTGGAGCAGATCCATGAGGTGGTCGAGGCGCTCGCCATCGGCCAGGACTGGGACGACGACACCCGCATCGTGCTGTTCGTGCGCCTGCGCGACGGAGTGACGCTCGACGACGACCTCGTCAAGCGCATCAAGACGCAGATCCGCACCGGCGCCTCGCCGCGCCACGTGCCGGCCCGGGTGATCCAGATCGCCGATATTCCCCGCACCAAGTCCGGCAAGATCACCGAGCTCGCCGTGCGCGACGTGGTCCACGGCCGCGAGGTGAAGAACAAGGAGGCGCTCGCCAACCCGGAGGCGCTGGATCTGTTCCAGGACCTGCCCGAGCTTCGGGAGTAGGGCCCGGATTTACGATGTGAGCGGTAGCATCGGCCTGACGTCTTTGGAGTGAGTCTGCACCGGTCCGCTCCCCCACCCGGCCACCCACGGAAGTATCATCTCATGGGTGGCCGGGTGGGGGAGCTCAGCCGGTGCCGCTTTAAGAGCAAGGACACCCGGCTTCGGCCCGGGTCTCAGGCAGCCCGTTTCTTGATCTGGCGCTCGCGATAGAGCAGGTAGAGCCCGCTTGAGACCACGAGCAGGCCGCCGGCGACCGTCCACAGGTCCGGCAGGTCGCCGAAGACGGCATAGCCGATGATGACCATCCAGATGATCTGGCTGTAGACGAAGGGGGCGAGCACCGGGGCCGGGGCGAGCTTGTGGGCGACGATCAGGAACTGGTGGCCGACCGCGCCGAACAGGCCGAATGTGCACATGATGGCGAGCAGCCAGCCGGTCGGCATCTCCCACGAGCCCGGCACGGCAGGGGTGACGGCGACCGCGCCGACAAGGGCCGTGTAGAACAGCGTCGTCTCCGAGCTGTCATAGGCCGCCGCCTTGCGCGTGGCGATCTGGTAGAGCGCGGTGGACAGCGCCGCGCCGAGCGAGAGGAAGGCCGCCCAGTGGAAGCCCTCCGCGCCCGGCCGGATGATAATCATCACGCCCACGAAGCCGATGACGACCGCGAGCCAGCGGCGCGGGCCCACCTGTTCGCCCAGAAGCGGCACGGACAGCGCGCAGACCCACAAGGGGTTGGAGAACATGATCGACGATGTCTCCGCGAGCTGCAGATAGCGCACGGCGGTGAAGTTGAGGAGCGTGCCGCCCACCAGCAGCAGCCCGCGCACGATCTGGAGCGGGAGGTTGCGCGCGCGCATCTGGGAGAGCGTGCCCGTCGACCACAGGAAGACGAGCGAATAGACCACCGCGAAGGCGTAGCGGGCGAAGACGATGAGCGGCGTCTCGAACCAGGCGGAGAGATATTTTGCCGTGGCGTCCAGGCAGGCGAACAGGGCGAAGGCGGCGACCATGAGGAGGATGCCGCGCAAACGGGCCGCGCTCTCGCCAGCGTCGTCGAGCGAGGCTCGTGTCGAACTCATGCCGCGTATCCGGATGTCTGCCCCTCGGCACTCATGGGCGCTCATCATACCAGCGGCCGGCCTTGCGACCTATGCATTCTCGGCAGTGGCGCGCTGCGTGTGATGCAGGCGGGCGGGTCGCGGGCCGGTGCCGGTCCGATCGGACGGCGCGCGGCGCCCTAGTGATAGGGATCGGCAGCGTCGCGCAGACCGTCGCCGAGGAAGTTGAAGGCGAGGATGACGAGGATCACGGGCACCATGGGCGCGATGATCCAGGGATAGAATTCGAGCGCGGCGAGGTTCTGGGCCTCGTTCAGCAGCACGCCCCAGCTCGTGATCGGCGGACGCAGGCCCAGCCCCAGGAAGGAGAGCGCCGTCTCGCCCAGGATCATGGCGGGGACGGACAGCGTGGCGCTGGCGATCAGGTGGCTCATGAAGTTGGGCAGCAGATGCCGGCCGATGACGCGCCCGGGCTTGGCGCCCATCAGGACCGCGGCGGTGGCGAAGTCCTCTTCTCTCAGCGCGAGCAGCTTGGAGCGCACCGCGCGCGCAAGCCCCGGCCAGTCGAGCAGCCCCAGGATGATCGTGATGCCGAAATAGATGAGGATCGGCGACCAGGTCACCGGCAGCGCCGCCGACAGGGCGAGCCAGAGCGGCAGCTCCGGAAGCGAGCGCAGGATCTCGATCATGCGCTGGACGATCGAGTCCACCCATCCGCCGTAATAGCCGGCAAGCCCGCCGAGCGTGATGCCGATGAGGAAGGAGATGGTGATGCCGATCAGCCCGACGGTCAGCGAGATGCGCGTGCCGTAGACGATCCGGCTCAACATGTCGCGGCCGAGCCGGTCGGCGCCGAGCGGGTAGAAGACGCCGCCCTCGGCCGGGCAGACGAGATGGACGTCCCAGTCGAACAGGCCCCAGAACCGGTATGTGTCGCCGCGGCAGAAGACGCGCAGCGGATAGACCTGCTCGCGGTCGACCGAATAGTCCCATCGGAAGGTCTTCAGATTGGCCTCCGCCTTGTAGCCATAGACGAAGGGGCCGACGAACTCGCCCTCGTGGAACAGGTGGATGGCCTGCGGCGGGGCGTAGAGATAGTTGGCGTTGCGCGTGTCCTTGTTGTAGGGCGCGATGATCTCGGTGAACGGGATGGTCGCGTAGATGAGGAGGAGGAACAGCCCGGATACCACCGCCAGCCGGTGGCGCCTGAGCTTCCACCACATCATGCGCCAGCCGGAGGCGAGATAGACGCGTTCCTGCTCCGCCGTCAGCGCGGCGCTCGCCTTCGGGTCGAAGGGCGCGTCGTCGACGAAATGGTCGAGCGGCCTGTCGCCGCCGGGCGCGGTCGGTCCGGAGGTCATCGCGCGGCCTCCCCGTCAAGGCGTATGCGTGGGTCGAGCACGGCCAGCAATATGTCGGAGATCAGCATGCCGACCAGCGTGAGCATGGTTACGAACAGCAGGATGAACCCCGCCAGATACTGGTCCTGGCTGGCGAGCGCGTCGAGCAGCACGGGCCCGATGGTCGGCAGGTTCAGGACCACCGACACGATGACCGAGCCTGAGACCATGCTCGGCAGCAGGCTGCCGATATCGGCGACGAAGGGGTTGAGCGCCATGCGCAGGGGATATTTGGCGAGCAGGCGGCGCTCGCTCAGGCCCTTGGCGCGCGCGGTCACCACATATTGCTTCTGCAGCTCGTCGAGCAGGTTGGCGCGCAGCCGGCGGATCATGGCGGCCGTCCCGGACGTGCCGATCACGATGACCGGCACGATCAGATGGGCGAGCACGGAACCCGCCTTCCCCATGGTCCACGGCGCGCCGATATAGCGCGGATCCATGAGCCCGCCGACGGAGATGCCGAACCAGCGATTGGCGAAATAGAGCAGCGCCAGGCCGAGCAGGAAGTTCGGCGTGGCAAGCCCGATATAGCCGATCAGCGTGAAGCCGTAATCGCCGATGCTGTATTGCCGCGTCGCGGAATAGATGCCGATCGGGAAGGCAACGACATAGACGAAGAGCACCACGGCGGCGTTCAGAACGATGGTGAGCAGCAGCCCGTCGCCGACCACCTCCGACACCGGCCTCTGGTGCTCGAAGGACCAGCCCCAGTTGCCCTGGAGGAGGCCGTTGAAACCGTTCGGCCCAGGCCACACGCCGATCCAGATCGCATATTGCTCGAGCCACGGCCGGTCGAGGGCGAACTCCTGGCGCAGGAACTCCAGCTTTGCGAGCCCCGCCTCCTCGCCGCGCGCCTTCAGCTCCGCGATCTGGTTTGAGAGATAGTCGCCCGGCGGGAGCTGGATGATGATGAAGGTCAGAAGCGAGATGACCAGAAGGGTCGGCACCATGACCAGCAGACGTTGAACGAGATAGCGCAGCATGACGGATCCCCGGCCCCTACTCGTCCAGCCAGAACTGGTCGGGCCGGTAGATACCGAACTGGGCGCCCGGATCCCAGCCGTAGAAGCCCTCTTCGGGCACGTTGTGCAGCGTCCTCGACACCACGACCGGCTGGGGGACCTCCGACACGATGCCGATGACGAACTGCTCGCGGGTATTGATGGCGAGCATCTCGTCCCAGATATCCTGGCGCTCGGCCCGCGTCTCCGCCCTGAACCAGTCGCGGTAGAGCGCCATGAGCCGTTCTGCGGCCTCCATGTCCGGCGGCTCCCCCGACTGGCCGCCGGTCTCGTAATACTGCCCCCACATGGGCCAGGCGAGATTGTCCTGGTGAACCGGGGCGAGCTCGTCGGGCGCCATGTCCGCCGTCGGGATGCCGTTGTCCCAGCCCGACCAGACCGTCATCATCACGCTGCCCGTATAGGCGCGCTCGCGCAGCACGTCGCGCTGGGACGGCTTGATCAGCAGCTTGATTCCGATCTCCTGCCAGTCCTCGGTGATGAGCTGGAGGGCGTCGACCTCCTCCAGGTTCTCGCCCGCGGTCTCCACGATGATCTCCGCCGGCCGGCCGTCGGGCAGGAGGCGGATGCCCCGGCTGTTGCGTTCGGTGAGTCCGAGCCCGTCGAGCAGCGCGTTGGCGCGCTCGGGGTCGTAGTCGGCCCATCGCCGGGCGTGTTCCCGGTCGAAGAGCGGGCTTTGCGGCAGGACCGTGTTGCCGCGGGCCTCCGCCAGCCCGAGATAGAGCGTCCGGCTGATCAGGTAGCGGTCGATTCCGAGCGACAGGGCGCGGCGGAAGTCGGCGGACCGGAACAGGCGGCGCCAGACCGGGTCCTTGTAGTTGAGGTTCGGATAGAGCGCGATCTGGGCGCTCTTCGCACTCGGCCACAGGAGCACGCGGAAGCCGTCGCGCCGCTCGTTCTGCTTGAGGATGGCGAGGTCGGAAAAGCCGAGGCCCCGCGCCTGGAGCTCGCTCTGGCCGGCGGCCGTCATGGCGGGGATGAGGCGCGCCGCGGCGACATCCATGACCACCTTGTCGATGAAGGGAAGCTGATGGCCGCCCGCCGTGACCCGGTGGAAATAGGGATTGCGCGCCATGGTGTAGCGGGTCGTGGACAGCTTGGTCGTGTTCATCCAGGGCTGCAGGGTCGGCTCGTCCGCATTGTCGAAATTGTACATGTTGTCCATGCGGTTATGGAGCGATGCCCAGTTGCGCACCTTCTCGCGCTCGACCATCTTCGCGATCACCTCCGGATCGCCGTATTTCTCGTGGAACTGCTTGAGATAGTGGGCGGGCCGGTAGATGAAGGGCGGGCGCGCCCGGGCGAGCTCCTGCAGGAAGGTCGGATTGGGCTTCGACCACGAATAGCGCACGGTGGTCTCGTCCAGCACCTCGAAGACTGGCGGCTCGCCGTCGACGCGCAGGCTGCTCGGTGGGCCGGTGGGGGTGAGCACGTCGTTGTTGGCCACGTCCTCCCAGTAGTAGCGAAAGTCCTCCGCGGTGAAGGGATGGCCGTCGGACCATTTGTGGCCCTTGCGCAGGTGAAGGGTGAAGATGCGGCCGTCGGCGATCTCCACGCTCTTCAGGATGTCCGGCTCGAGCTCCAGCTCCGGCGTGTAGCCGACGAGCCGGGCATAGCCCCACGCCACGATATAGCGGATCGATTTCGGTTTATCGATGAGGGTGTGGAGCGTTCCGCCCGGCCGGCCGGGCTCGAGCCCCTCCGCCTCGAGATCGACGACGAGCGGGTCGTCCGGCAGCCGGTCGGCGATCGGCGGCATGGTGCCGTGCTCCACGGCGGAGCGGTACATCGGCGTCTCGATCAGCAGCGGGCGCTCCGCGGCGCCGGCCTGCCCGAGGGTTGTGGCCAGCGCGAGTGCGGCGAGAGCAAGCATTGCGCGCATCGCCGTCATGCCTCCACTCCAAGCCGGCCGGGCGCGGCCTCGGGCACGTCGCCATGCAGGGCATGGGCCCTGTTGACGAGCACGAAATGGCCCGGCGCGATCTCCACGCGCACGGCATCGTCCGGATCGGCGAGACGGTAGGGCTCCGGCCAGGCATGGGGATCGGACGACATGCCGCCGGCGAGAAGCGACAGGTCCATCGGCCGGTCGGGATCGGGCTCGGGCACAGCGGCCAGCAGCGTGCGCGTATAGGGGTGGCGGGCGTCGCTGGAGAAGCGGTCACGCGGCGCCTCCTCAACGATCATGCCGCGGCACATGACGAGGATGCGTTCGGCGATATAGTCGACCACCGCGAGATTGTGGCTGATGAAGAGATAGGCCAGCCCGAGCTTCTGCTGGAGGTCCTTCAGGAGGTTCAGGATCTGCGCCTGGACGGACACGTCGAGGGCGGAGACCGGCTCGTCGCAGATCAGCAGGCGGGGCTTGAGCGCGATGGCCCGTGCGATGCCGATGCGCTGGCGCTGGCCGCCGGAGAAGGAATGCGGATAGCGGTTGAGGAAACGCGGATCGAGCCCGACGAGCTGCATGAGTTCCTGGGCGAGCGCCTTGCGCGAGCGCGGCGTGCCGATGCCGTGGATGACGAGCGGCTCGGTCAGGATGTCGAGCACGGTCATGCGCGGGTTGAGCGAGGAGAACGGATCCTGGAAGACAACCTGGACCGCCCGTCGATAGGCGGCGAGTTCGTCGCCGGCGAACCGGGTGACGTCCTGGAGCTCCTCGCCGAGCCGGAACCGCACGCTGCCCGCGTCGGGCGCGATGGCGTCGACGACGATGCGCGAGGTGGTGGTCTTGCCGCAGCCGGACTCGCCGACGAGCCCCACCGATTCGCCATGGTCGATGGAGAAGGTCACGTCGTGCAGCGCCTGCGCCTTGCGCTGCTCGCCGGTGGAGAACAGCCCGCCCTTGCGCAGGCCGAAGCCCTTGGCCAGGCCCTTCACCTCCAGGAGCGGGTTCTCGCAGGCGCCGGGCGTGCCGCGGTCGGGGGCGGAGAAATGGCCCTCCGCGATCGGCTCGATCTCGCGCAGCGCCTTGAGGCGCTCGCCGGGCTTCATGTCGAAACGCGGGACGGCGGCGAGCAGCGCCTTCAGATAGGGGTGGCGGGGGTCGCGGAAGATCGTCTCCTTGGTGCCCGCCTCCACGACGCGGCCGCGATAGAGCACCACCACCTCGTCGGCGATATTGGCGACGACGCCGAGATCGTGGGTGATAAGCAGAACCGCCATGCCGAGCTCGGCCTGCAGGTCGGCGATCTGCTTGAGGATCTGCGCCTGGACGGTGACGTCGAGCGCGGTGGTCGGCTCGTCCGCGATCAGCAGCGCCGGCCGGCAGATGAGCGCCATGGCGATCATGGCGCGCTGGCGCATGCCGCCGGAGAGCTCGAAGGGATAGGTGTCGAGCCCGCGTTCCGGGTCGGCGAAGCCGACGAGGCCGAGCATGCGGCGTGTGGCCTTGCGCGCCTCCTGCAGCGAGGAGCCGAGATGGAGCCTGTGCGCCTCGCCGATCTGGTCGCCGATGGTGTGGAGCGGCGACAGCGAGGTCATGGGCTCCTGGAAGATGATCGAGATCCGCCCGCCGCGAATGTCGCGCATCGCCGCCGACTGGGCGGACAGCGCGGCGAGGTCGGTCTCCCCGCCCTTGGGATCGCGGAAGACGATGGAACCGCTCACGATTCTCGCGGCCCGGGGAAGGATGCGCAGGATCGTCTGGCTGATGACCGTCTTGCCGGAGCCCGATTCGCCGACGAGCGCCACGGTGCGTCCGTGCGGCACGCGGAAGGACACGCCGTCGACGGCGCGGATCGGGCCGGCCATGGTGTCGAACTGGACGCTCAGGTCCCGGATACAGAGCAGGGGCCCCTCGGTGGCGGCACTGCCCGTCATCGCTTCGAGGCTCCATTCGTTGCGGTGGGGCGGTCCGCTGCGGCTTCGTGGCGCATGCCCGGCCAGAGTCCGAGCTCGTTGGCATTGTGGAGCGTGGCCGCCGACATCTCCGCGCCGTTCTCCGTGGCGCTCGCGAGCGCGCGGGCGGCGGCCGGTTCGAAGGCCGGGTGCTCGCTCTCCAGGACCAGGGCGGTCGCCCCGTCGCGCATGACGAGCTCCTGCCAGCCCCTGCGGCCGTCGCGGCGGGTGGAATAGTGCGCGAGCCTCACCGCGGTCAGGTCGCGCCAGTCGAGGCGCTTTGCGAAGAATCCTCGGCGCTCGATGCCCTCCTCGTCGATCACGACGGGCCATCCGTGGCGGATGACGGCGCGTGCGCCATAAAGGGCGAATATCGCCGCGCCCGCGCCACACGCCGCGATGGCCCAGAGGGGAAGCGGGGCCGCAACGGCCAGGACGGCAAGCGCGCCGATCCCTGTGGCCGTCCGCGCAAGCGCCGCCAGTATCAGGCTTGCAGGGGAGCGGAACCCCTGTTCAGCTCTCGTCGGTCTCAAGGACATGCCGGTCATCGCAACGGCAGCCCGGCCCCCTCGTAGTTGGGACATGCCTCCCCCGTCCTTGGCTCCCTCTCGGCCAATGCCGCCCCCTTTCTCCTATAGCGGGCATGCTCACCCCTTGAAAAGGGATTTTGCAGTCAGCCATGTGACAGCGGGGTGGTCGTGGGTGCGTGCGAGGAGCGCGCCGATCAGCGTCCAGCCGGCCTCGTCATGGACCAGATGATGGGTGAGGAGCCCGATGGGGGCGGCTTCGGGGCCGGCGCCGAGGCGCCGTTGCGCGAGGATAGCGGCGAGCTCGTCGATCACACGGGCCCCGTCGCGCGTTCCGCGGCCGCCGCGCCAGTCGACCGGATCGAGATGGACATTGCGCTCCGCGAGCACATCCGACAGTGCGGCGAAGCGCGGCGATCCCATGGTCGACACGCCGGTGAGGCCGAGGGCCGGCAGGCGCGGCGCCAGGTCCTCCCGCATGCGGTTCCAGGGCGGCACGAGCACGGGCAGGACCAGCGGTCCGAAGAGCGCCGCCAGGCGCTCGCGACCCCGGGCGAGCTCGTCCTCGATGGCGGAGAGCGGGCGGTGCGGGCCGAGCTCCTGCTTCTTCTCCGACGCCGGTGCGTGGTTGGCATGGGCCCAGCCATGCTGGGCGACGGCGATGCCGGGGCCTGTATCCGCGAGCCGGTCGGCAAGGGCGGGCTCGGCCTCCGCCGGGATCGTCGCGAGCAGGACGGGAACGCCGGTTCGCGCCGACAGGTCGAGAAGGCGGTCCAGCGCCGGGGTGACGCGGGCCGCGTCGTCGTCGCGCCACCACAGGCGCGCGCGCAGCCCCGCCTCCTGCCAGCGGTCCAGCTCGTCTGAAAGCGTCTGCCAGTGGGGGCCGTGTCCGCTCATGCCTCGATCCTTGCGATGGCGTCGGCAATCAGCCGGGCCGATTGCGCGGCGCCGTCGAGACCGGGCCGCGCCGCGGCGTCGGGATCGAGTTCGAGCGCGCGGTCGACGGCATCCGCCAGGCTTTGCGGACCGAGATGTTCGGGCGACAGGGCGATGGCGAGGCCGCGGGCCTCGAACAGCTTTGCGCGCATGGTCTGCTCGATCTCGCCGTCATCGGCGAAGGGCACGAGGACGGCGGGGACGCGCGCGCTGAGAATGTCCGTCGAGGTGTTGTAGCCCGCCTGGCTGACGGACAGGCGGGCACGGGCGAGGAGACCGGGAAAATCGGGCCGCGCCGGTTCCACGATCACGCCGTCCCCGGAGGCGGCGGACACTCTCTCTCGCTCGCGTGCCGGCAGATTGTGGCCGACGAGCAGGCGCCACGGGCGGTCGCGGGCGCCGGAGAGCGGGCGCGCCGCGATGGCGGTGTTGAGGAGATGGTCTCCGACAGCGCCGCCGCCGACCGACACGATCACCTCTCCCTCGCCCTCCCCGGGCGGGGGGAGGGGGGCTCGCCGCCTCCGATATAGCCGGTATAGTCGATCATCCCGGCGAAATCGGCGGCGAAGGGCAGCGATTGCTCGAGCCGCACGAGCGCCGGGTCGCCATGCACCAGAATGCGGTCGTAGAAGCCCTCGAGCCGGCGCGCAATGTCGGGGATCCGAGAGGGTTTCGACGGCGGCTGGAGAATGTCGCGCACCGAGCTCAGGATCGCCGGCGCATGGCTCTGGCCGCGCGCATGGGCGAGGAGCCGGTCGAGCTCGCCGGCGAAGCGGCGGCGGCCGAAGGGGAAGAGCTCGGTGACGACCGCGCGGGGGCGGTGGCGGTCATGGAGCGCGACGAGCTCGCGCCCGCGCGCGGCGAACAGCGCTTCGTCCGCCGGTTCGCCGCCCGCGCCCACGAGATCGACGAAGCTCCGTCCGGCACTGCGTACGGGGGGAAGCTGAGCGAGCGTCACGCCGTCCGGCACCCCGCCCGGCACGGGCATGCCGCCCGAGGCGACGACAGGCGCGAGCCCGGCCTGCGCGCAGGCCCGCGCAAGAGCGAGCGCGCGGCGGTAGTGTCCGATGCCGAGCACATGGGTCACCCAGATCAGGACGGCGGGGCGCGCAGCGCTCATGCGGGCACCTCGAGGCGGGAGAGCGCTGCGTCGAGCCGCTCGCTCGCCCGCTGGAGCGTGCGTTCGGACATGACGAAGCGCCGGGCTGCGGCGCCCATCGCCGCGCGGCGGTCCGGCGCGTCGAGCAGTTTCGCGACGGCCAAGGCATAGGCGTCGATATCGTCGGCGGGGGTGAGGAGGCCCGTCTCCCGGTCGCGCACCACGCTCGGCACGCCCCGGATCCGCTGGGCGACGGTGGCGAGCCCCATGGCCTGGGCCTCCAGATAGGCGAGCCCGTAGGCCTCGCCATAGCCGGGCCAGACATGGAGGTCGGCGGCGGCATACCAGTCCGCCATTCCGCGGGGCGGCACGGCGCCCGCCATGCGCACACGCTCCGGCGGCAGCGCCCCGAAGGCGTCGGCCACCGCCGCGCGCTCCCGGCCGTCGCCGACGAGGACGACCGCGAAGCGGTGCCGGTTCAGCCGGGCGAGCGCCTCGGCCAGCATGCGATAGCTGGCGAGCTTGTCGCCCGGGCGCATCATGCCGACGGCGATCAGGACGGGAAGGTCGGGGGCGAGGTCGAGCCGTGCCCTCAGCGCATCGCGCCGGCCGGCGGCTTCCTCAGCCGGACCGAGCCGGGCGAGATCGATGAAGGGCGGCAGGTCGATCAGGCGCTCCTCGTCCGCGACGATCCCGGCAAGGCCCTCGCGGTCGTCGGGCGTGAAGCAGAAATGGCCCGCACCCGCCTCGAGCCCCGCCCGGACGGCAGCCTGCGCCTCCGCGAAGGGGCCCCGGTCGCGCTTGCCCGCATAGGAGGCCTCCGCCGTCGCATAGGGAATGGACAGGGCCCGGCAGACCGCCGGCCCGATATGGTCGGCCGCCTTGTAATAGGGATGATAGGTGAGCCAGAGATCGGGGCGCGTGCCGCCATCGTTCTTGGCCCAGCCGTCGAGCAGCCGCGCGACCTCCGCCTCCGCGGCCCGGCGCACGGCAGCCTGCGCGTCGGTCCCTCCGGTCGGCTCGAAGGCGGACAGCCGCGAGGCGAGCCGGACCTCGTGGCCGGCCATGGAAAGCGCCGCCATGAGCTGGCGCGCCATCTGGCGGTCGCCCGACGGCGTGCTGTCGTCGGGCGGCTTGAGCGGCGCGTAGAAGGCGATGCGCATGGCGGTTTAGGCCGTGGCCTCGGGCTCGCGGGCCTTGTCCGCCTTCGCGGGCTCGATGCCGAACAGGCTCGCCAGATTGGCGATGCAGACATCCTGCGAGAAGGCCGTCTTGAGCCGGTCGTGGGCCGCCGCCCCGAGCCGTTCGCGCCGTGCGGGGTCGCGGGCGAGTGCGTCGATGGCGGCCCTGAGACCGTCCGCGTCCTCCGGCTCGACGAGCAGGCCCGTGCGGTCGTTGAGGATGAATTCGGGGATGCCGGAAATATTGGTGGAGATCGAGCACAGCTTCTGGGAGGCGGCCTCCATCAGCACATTCGGCAGGCCGTCGCGGTCGCCGGAGGCGAGAATCCGGCTCGCCAGCACGAACAGGTCGCCGGAAGCAAGCAGCCTGGCGACCTCGCCCTGCTCCCGGGCCCCGAGCCATTCCACCCGGTCGTCGATACCGAGCGCGCGGGCCTTCGCGGCAAGCCTGTCGGCGAGCACCCCGCCGCCGATATGGACGAAGCGCCAGTGAAGGTCCGCCGGCAGCCCCGCCAGGGCCTCCAGAAGCACGTCGTAGCCCTTCTTCTCCACCGCGCGGCCGACGGAGACGATGCGGACCGGATCGGCGGTGTCCGATCCGTCGCGGGCGGGCCGGGCTGCGGGCGCGTCGGGGAAGCGGGAGATGTCGAGCCCGTGATAGGAGAGGATCATCTTGTCCTTCTCCCCCTCCGGCGCCAGTTCCTGGAGATGGGCATGGCCGAAGCCGGTGCAGGTCGTGCCCCACACGGCGTCGGCGAGCTTCTCGCGCTTCTCCCAGTCCGGCAGCGTCCAGATGTCCTTGGCATGCGCGGAGAAGCTCCAGGGCAGGCCGCGCATGAGCGAGGCGTAGCGCGCCACGGAGGAGGGCGTGTGGATGAAATGGCTGTAGATGTGGCCGGTATCGTCCGGCATGACGGTCGCGAGGACCGCGGCCTGGCCGAAACGGCGCACCCGGCTCGGCGTGGGGTTGCGCAGGAAATCCTTCGCGAAGGTGCGCAGCGCTGGCCGGAAGCCCGGCAGGCGCGCCGCCTTGCGCAGGGCCGCGATCACGGTGACCGGCGCCTTTACGAGATATTCCGGCAGATAGGCGACGGGCGCGGCGATCTCGTCATGGATCGGGTGGCGCTCGTCGCTCGGCGCGCGCAGCGAATAGAGCCTGAGCGTCAGCCCGGCGCGCTCGAGCGCGAGGAGTTCCTGTGCGATGAAGGTTTCCGACAGGCGGGGATAGCCCTTCAGAACCACTGCGATAGTCTTTTTCGTCATGCAATCCGCTGTCAATGATGCGGCCGGAATGCCGGCCGGTCCGTTCGCCGAGTCCCCTCAGGTCTCACCCGGCGTCTTGTCTTATCACGGTTCGGCAGGAATGTGGCCTGCAAGCAGCGAGGAGGCGTCCGCCCCGGCGGGCATGTCGCGCCGGCCGAGCCAGGGACGGACCCGCTCGTTCACCGTGTCGAGACCGCCCATGAGGCGGGGGATGACAGTCCGGGACGGTCTCGGCTGGTCGCCGAGCGCGATCAGCGCCTCGGCCATGGCGTCGATGTCGCCATCGCCGTAGGCGGCGTCGCCATTGCTGCTGAGAAGCATGCGGGCGAGCCCCAGCTCCTGGGCGCGGCTCGCCCGGATATATTGTTCCTTGCGCGGATGGGTGCGCGGCACGATCAACGCCGGCTTGTCGTAGGTGAGGATCTCGCAGAAGGTGTTGTAGCCGCCCATCGACACCACGGCGCGGGCGCGCTCGATGAGATGTTCGGCGTGGGCGTGGAACACCAGGATCTCGACATTGTCCAGCCGGTCGGCGCGCTCCTGGAAGGCCTGGCGCCGCTCCGGCGGCATGAAGGGCCCGAGCACGATGAGCGCCGGCCAGGGCAGGTTGCGCCGGCGCTCGTAGGTCGCAAGCACCCAGTCGACGAGATCGGCCCCGTCGCCGCCGCCGCCGGTCATCACGAGGAGATAGTCCTCGTCGATCATGGCCGGCCATTCGGCGGTCCTGGAGCCCTTGCTCGCCGGCCGCTTCAGATAGCCGGTATAGACCATCTTGTCGCGCACGGCGGGGCTCACGCGCATGCCGGTCAGCGGGTCGTAGAGATCGGAAAGGCCGTAGACCCAGATCTCGTCATAGAAGGTCTCCAGCGCCTCCATGGCCTTCTTGCGCCGCCATTCCTTGCGCAGGAGTTCGGGTTCGTCGAGCACGTCGCGCAGGCCGAGGACGAGCCGCGTGCCGCGCTCCTTCAGGATGCCGAGCGCCCCCGTCACCTCGCCGCGCAGGCCGTGCGGCTCCTTGTCGACGATCATGACGTCGGGATCGAACACATCCGCCGTGCGTTCGATGATGGCGCGGCGCAGGCCGATGGTCTGCTCGATATTGATGTGGAGATTGAGCGAGGTATAGCTGCCGTTGCGCAGCTTGATGACGCCGGGCACGCGGACGAAGTCGACCCGGGAGCGGAAATCGTAGGCGCCGATGATCGGCGAGCCCGTGAGAATCAGGACCGACAGATTGCGATAGTGCCCGACCAGGCTCTGGGCGATGGTCATGCAGCGGCGCAGATGCCCCAGCCCGAAGGTGTCGTGGCTGTAAAGCAGAATTCGCGCGCCGTGCCCGTCTTGTTTCCTTGCCATCCCCCTCGTTCCCAATATGCCGCGCACTGCGCGCAGCGTGGAAATCCAGCCCCGGACATGTCTGTTTAGGCGTCCTTCCTAGCACGGCCCCGGGAGCGCGAAAACCACTGCCTTGACGCTGCCGCGCCGCCGTGACCGCGCCATGACGGTATTGCGCACGGCGGACGTTCGGGCCTTGACGCCTCGACAGACACGGGCCATGTCGGGCATTGTGCATGCCAGACATGACGGACGGGGCCGCTCGATCTGCATGGCCATTTGCCATAGGGTCGCGGCCGCCTGTCGCCCATACCGACAACGGAGTCCGCGGTTGATGTCCGACAAGACGATACCGGCCACATCCAGGGTATCGCGCTTCTTTGCGCAATTCCTGCCGCTTTCCTACTTCAAGAAGCCGCCGACGATCATCGTCGTCGACGTCACCAATTCGTGCAACCTGCGCTGCCCGGTCTGCCCGGTGACCATCGCCATGACGCGCAAGCGTGGGCTCATGAAGCTCGAGGTCTTCAAGAAGATCATCGACGACTTCAAGGGGCTGGACGCGAAGCCGGCAATGTATTTCAACTTCTCCGGCGAGCCGACGCTCAATCCCGCCCTGCCGGAGTTCGTGGCCTATGCCCATGAGAACGGCCACGAGACCTTCCTGTCCACCAATGCCACCAAGCTCGACGACGAGATCTCCGAGAAACTGATTCTCGCGGGCCTCGACCGGGTCTATCTGTGCATGGACGGCTTCTCCAAGGAGGCGCAGGAGAGCTACCGGGTCAATTCCGACTTCGACGAGGTGAAGGCCAATATCGAGACCTTCCTCGATGCGCGCAAACGGCTCGGCGCGAAGAACCCGAAATGCGTGCTGCAGACGCTGCTCACCGCCTATTCGGAGCACCAGATCGACGATATCAATGCCTGGGCGCGCGAGGCGGGCTTCGACCAGATCCGCTACAAGACCTTCTCCATCGGGTCCTACACCTCTGAGGAGGAGAAGGCGGAGTTCAGCCGCTTCCTGCCGCAGCGCGACGATCTGCGCCGCCACCCGACGGGCGTGGAGCGGGCCACCTGCGTCGCGCCGCTGCACCAGTCGGTCGTGTTCTGGAACGGCGATCTCGGCCTGTGCTGCATCGATTACGACCAGATGATCCAGCTTCCCAATATCGGCGAGGACGGCTTCCTGAAGGCCTATCGCTCCGACGAGGCGGCCCGGGCGCGCAAGCGGGGGTATCTCAAGCAGTTCGACATCTGCCAGGGCTGTTCCTACAGCAATGCAGAAAACATGGGGATCAAGGTCGACTTGCGATAATCTCTGCATGTAATCCCGTGCGGATTGCGGGATCGCATCGCGGGGGAAGGGGCCGGGAACGGGAATGGACGCCAATCTGTTCAGGTATATCTGGCGGCACACGCGGCGCGCCCAGATATGGATCCTGTTCGTGATCCTGGCCTCGATGCCGATCTATTTCCTGTCGCTCGACCTGCCCAAGCAGATCGTCAACGGGCCGATCCAGGGCGAAGGTTTCGCGACGCCCGGAGCCACGGCGACCTTCCTGAATGTGGCGTTCGACCTGCCCTCGTGGCTCGGCGGGGGGCATGTCGCGCTGTTCGACGGTTTCGAGCTGCCCCGGCTCGACTATCTCGTCGCCCTGTCGATGACCTTCCTCGCGCTGGTCTGCGTGAACGGCCTGTTCAAGTTCTATATCAACACCTTCAAGGGCCGGCTCGGCGAGCGCATGCTCAGGCGGATGCGCTATGACCTCGTCGACCGGATCCTGCGGTTTCCGCTGACGCATTTCCGGCGCGTGAAGTCGCCCGAGATCGCCACCATGATCAAGGACGAGGTCGAGCCGCTCGGCGGCTTCATCGGCGACGCCTTCGTCCAGCCCTTCTTCCTCGGCGGCCAGGCGCTCACCGCCATGATCTTCATCCTGGCCCAGAATGTCTGGCTCGGGCTGATCGCGGGCGGCATCGTCGCCGTGCAGGCCTTCATCATTCCCCGCCTGCGCCGCCGGCTGATCGTGCTCGCCAAGCAGCGCCAGCTCACCGCGCGCGAGCTCGCCGGCCGCGTCGGCGAGGTGATCGACGGCATCTCGGAGGTGCATCTCAACGACACCTCGAACCGCGAGCGCGCCGATATCGCCTCGCGGCTCGGGCGCATCTTCTTCATCCGCTACGAGTTCTATCAGCGCAAGCACGGCGTGAAGTTCCTGAACAACTTCCTCGCCCAGCTCACGCCCTTCCTGTTCTATTTCATCGGCGGCTATTTCGCGCTGCGCGGCAGCCTCGATATCGGTCAGCTCGTGGCCGTCATCGCCGCGTACAAGGACCTGCCGAGCCCGATCAAGGAGCTGATCGACTGGGACCAGCAGCGCCTCGACGTCCAGGTCAAGTACACGCAGGTGATCGAGCAGTTCGCGCCCGACGAGATGATGGATCCCGCCTTGCAGGAGCCGACCGACGGGCCTGTCGGGCCATTGCCGGGCCCCCTGGCGCTCGCCAATGTGTCGGTCACCGACGAGACGGGCGCGAAGCTCCTGGAGCCGACGTCGTTTTCCATGGACGTATCGGAACGGATCGCGGTTCTCGGTGCGCTCAATAGCGGCGGCGAGACGGTGGCGGAGGTCATGGCGCGCCTCGTGCAGCCCACATCGGGGCGCGTTACCGTCGGCGGAAAGGGGCTGGAGACCCTGCCGGAGGCGGTGACCGGGCGGCGCATCGGCTATGTCGGCGCGGACACCTATTTCCCCTTCGGCAGCGTACGCGACGCCCTGCTCTACGGTCTCATGCACGCGCCGCAGGGCGATCCGCCAGCCGACGACGATGCCGAGCGAAAGCGCGCCGAGGCCCTCGCCGCCGGCAATACGACACTCGATATCGCGGCGAACTGGATCGATTACGAGGCCGCCGGCGTGCGCGATGCCGAGGGGCTCAGCGAACGCATCATGGACGCCCTCGACATCGCCTGCCTGCGCGACGACATCTTCGATCTCGGGCTTCGCGCCGCCATCGACATGAAGAGCCATCCCCAGTTCGCCGAGCGCGTCCTGGAAGCCCGCATGGCCCTGCGCTCGCAGCTCAAGGAACCGCCGCTGTCCCAGCTCGTGGAAAGCTTCGATCCCGACCGCTACAACAACCAGGCCACGGTGGCGGAGAACATCCTGTTCGGCACCGCCACGGGGCCGGCCCTCATGGCGGAGGAGCTTCCGCGCAACCGCTACCTGTTGTCGATCCTGAAGGAGCGCGGCCTCGACGGGCGGCTGCTGGAGATGGGCCGGGAGATCGCGGAGACCGTGATCGAGCTGTTCTCGGGCCTCGATCCGGACCATCCCTTCTTCGAGCAGCTCAGCCTGATGAGCGCCGACGAGATCCCCGATTACCAGGCCGTGCTCGGCCGGGTCGGCCCCGACGGGCGCGGCGGGGAGGAGGACCAGGCGAAGCTGATGAGCCTCGCCTTCCTCTATATCGAGCCGCGCCACCGCCTGGGCCTGCTGGACGACCCGTTGCGCCAGGAGCTCGTCGCCGTGCGCGGCGTGTTCCACGAGCGCCTGCCGGAGAGCCTCGCCGACGCCATCGCCTTCTACGAGCCGGACAAATACAACGCCGCCGCCAGCCTTCAGGACAATGTCCTGTTCGGGCGCGTCGCCTATGGCCTCGCCGACGGCCCCCGGCGCGTGCGCGAGGCCGTGGCGTCCGTGCTAGACAAGCTCGACATGCACGAGCTCGTCGTGGAGACCGGCCTCGATTTCAACATCGGCACCGGCGGCAAGAGGCTGACGGCCGGCCAGCGCCAGAAGCTCGCGCTGGCGCGTGTGCTCATCAAGCGCCCGGACCTGATCATCGTCAATCGCGGCCTGTCCGCGCTCGATGCGCGCGTGCGCACCGGGATCACCAAGCGCCTGCTCGCGGCCGCGGCGGGTGACGGCGGGGAGAGCGGCGACACCGGTGACACCGGCGGCGATCGGGAAGGGTTCGGCCTGTTCTGGATCCTGATCGATCCCTCCCTTGCGGAGACCTTCGACAGGATCCTGGTGTTCGAGGCGGGGCATCTGGCCGAGGATGGCACGCCGGACTCGCTCCGGGAGAAGAAAGGGCGTTATGCTGAGCTCGTCGCGTGATTTGCCGCACGCATCGGGCAGGGAGAACGGACTGTGAGGCCATGGCATCGATAAAGGACGAGGTGGATCTTCTGAGGCGAATTCCGCTATTCGCCAATGTGGAGCCCCATCGCCTCAAACTTCTGGCCTTCACCTCCGAGCGGGTGAGGTTCGAGGCGGGACAGGAGCTCTTCCATCAGGGCGATCCGGGCGATGCCGCCTATGTGATCATCTCCGGCTCCGCGGAGGTCGTCGTCGACACCCAGGACGGCGAGCTCGCCGTCGCCACGCTCGACAAGAACGCCTTTGTGGGCGAGATCGCCATTCTGTGCGACGTGCCGCGCACGGCCACTGTACGCGCGGTCGGCCAGCTCGAGACGCTGAAGATCATGAAGGACCATTTCCTGCGCATGGTCGCGGAATTCCCCGAAATGGCGGTGGAGATCATGAGGGTCCTGGCCCAGCGCCTGTCGCGCACGACCGCCGAGCTCACCGAGGCGCGCAACCGGCTCGGCGGCGCGGCGGGGTGAGCCCCGCCCCGGTGCGGCCGCGATGAGCGCGCCCGATGCGAGCGTTTCCGCCCCGGCCGCCGTTCCCGGAACGGGATCCTGGCGCCAGAGGCTGCGGCTCGTTACGGGGCTCGTCATGTTCGCCTTCGTGGCGACCCATCTGATCAACCATGCGATGGGCCTCGTCTCCATCGAGGCGATGGAGGCGGTGCGCGACTGGCGGGTCACGGTGACGCGATCGACCCTCGGCACGGTCATCCTGGCGAGCGCCCTCGTCGTCCATATCGCGCTGGGCCTGTGGAAGTTCGCATGGCGGCGGACATGGCGGATGAGTTGGTGGGAGGGCGTGCAGCTCGCCTTCGGGCTCCTGATCCCCATCGTGCTGTTCCGCCACATCCTGGCGCTGCGCCTGCCGCATGAGCTCTACGGGCTCGACGACGACTACCACTATGCGCTGTGGGTCATGTGGCCGGGCGAGGCCTGGGCCCAGGCGACACTCATCACGCTGGCCTGGGTCCATGGCTGCCTCGGTCTCCATTTCTGGCTGCGCCTCAAGCCGTGGTACCGGCGGGTCGCCCTTCTCCTCTATGCGCCGGCGGTTCTGGTGCCGGTGCTGGCCTTCGCCGGCTTCGCGGTTGCCGGCCGCACCGCGCACGCGGCGGGAGACTACGCCAATCCGTTCACGCCGGAGCAGTTCGCGCTCGTGGCCGGCACGCTCAACTGGGCCGTGGCGGCGGCCGGGGCCGTGGTCCTGTCCATCGTGGCCTACAGGCTCGCGCGCCAGGGGCTCGACCGGATCGGCGCGCGGATCCGAGTCGTCTATCCCGACGGCCGGGTCGCGATCAGCGGGGCCGGTCCGACCCTTCTGGAGATCAGCCGCGCCCACGGCATCCCGCATGCCTCCGTCTGCGGCGGGCGGGCACGCTGCTCGACCTGCCGGGTGAAGATCGTCTCCGGCGGCGACCGGCTGGCAGCGCCCAATCCGGCCGAGGCCCGTGTCCTCGACCGCATCCATGCCGGCCCCGATGTCCGGCTCGCCTGTCAGACCCGGCCGGCCCACGACGTCGCCGTGGCGCCGCTCCTGCCGCCCTACCGCACGCTGCCCGACGACGTCACCCAGCAGGACCGCTATGTCTGGGGGGTGGAGCAGGTCGTGGTGGTGATGTTCGCGGATCTGCGCGGCTTCACCGCGCTCGCGGAAAGCCGGCTCGCCTATGACACCGTGTTCCTGCTCAACCAGTACCTCACCCAGATGGGCGCGGCGATCGAGCGCTCCGGCGGCTATGTCGACAAGTTCATCGGCGACGGCATCATGGCGATCTTCGGCATCCGCCAGCCGCCGGCACGCGCGGCGGCGAATGCGCTCGCGGCGGCGCGCGAGATGGGGCTGGCGCTGGAGGAGCTCAACCGCGTGCTCGAGCCCGACCTGCCCGAGCCGCTCGATATCGGTATCGGGCTGCATCTGGGAGCGGCTGTGCTCGGCCGCATCGGCGTGGCCGGCCGCGCCGGGGCGACCGGGCGGATCACCGCGCTCGGCGATACCGTCAACACCGCGAGCCGGCTGGAGAGCATGACCCGCGAGCTCGGCGTGCAGCTCGTCCTGTCGGTCGATGTGGCCCGTGCCGCCGGCCTCGACGACCGGGCGCTCGGCCCCCGCAGGGAGATCGGACTGCGCGGCAAGAGCAAGCCTCTGGAGGCGGTGCTGGTCGAGCGTGCCGCGAGCCTTGAGGCGTGAGCCGGTTTCGCGTCTGGCTTGCACTTGAGGTGTTCTGAAATTGTCTTGGCGTTGCAAGTGCATAGACACGCGCCCTATTCTTTCGTCCTAGGCAATGTCCGGAAACGACGATCTGCCGCTGGCACTGGGGGCATGGCTGGCGGCGGTGTTTCGGCCGGACCGTTCCGGGAGGGGATATGATGATCTGGGCGCGCTGCGTGGGGGCGGCGCTGATGCTTCTCGCAATCGGGAGCAGCGTTGCGGCCGCCAAGGATTGGGACACGGTAAGGATCGGTACGGAGGGAAGCTATCCGCCGTTCAACTATGTCGGCCCGGACAAGGTGCTGAAGGGATTCGATGTGGACATCGCCAAGGCGCTCTGCCGGGAGATGCAGGTGACCTGCACATTCGTGGTGCAGGACTGGGAGGGCCTGATCCCGGGCCTGCTCGCGCACAAGTTCGATGCCATCGTGGCCTCCATGTCGATCACCGACGAACGGCGCAAGGTCGTCGCCTTCACCGACAAGTACTACCTGGCACCGGCCCGCTTCGTGGTGCGCAAGGATGCCGGCATCTCCGATGTCGGCCCGCGCGCGATGGAGGGCCGCACGATCGGGGCGCAGGCCTCCACCATCCAGGCGAGCTATCTGGAGGAGGAATATGGCGGATCCGACATCCGCCTCTACCAGACGGAGGAGGAGGCGACGCGCGATCTCAAGGCCGGCCGCCTCGACGCGGTGTTCGGCAATTCGGTCGTGCTCTATGGCTGGCTGTCGAAGGAGGGGACCGATTGCTGCGCCTTCACCGGCCCCTCCTACAGTGATCCGGAGCATTTCGGCCTCGGCGCCGGAATCGCGCTGCGCAAGGAGGACGACGACCTCAAGGCGAAGTTCGACAAGGCCCTCGACGCCATACTGGCGGACGGGACCTATAAGACAATCAACGACAAGTATTTCCCGTTCTCGATCTATTGAACGGACCGAATGCGCCGGCGTGCGGTCGCCGGCAACCGGATGAAGGCGACGATCCGGCCCCGGGGGCCGGTTTGCCCGTGAAAGGAACGGCCGGGGAATGGGGGACCTGTTCGCGCTGGTGACATTCGGCCCCGAAGGCTGGGGCGACGAACTGGCGGCGGGCACCTGGCTGACGGTGAGGCTGGCCCTCACGACCGTTCCGTTCGGGCTGGCGCTCGGCTTTCTCGTCGCGCTGGGGCGGCGCAGCGGCCACCGGATCGCGGCTCCGCTCGCCGCGGCCTTCACCACCGTCTTCCGGGGGCTGCCGGAGCTCCTGACCCTGTTCCTCGTCTATTATGGCGGCCAGGCGGTGCTGCATGCCGTTCTGGCGCCGGTGCTCGACGCGCCGCTTCAGGTCAGCGCCTTCGCTGCGGGCGTCGTCGCGCTCGGGCTCGTCTTCGCCGCCTTTGCGAGCGAGGTGTTCCTCGGGGCGTTCAATGCGGTGCCGAAGGGCCAGGTCGAGGCCGCGCGCGCCCTCGGCCTCTCGCCTGTCCAGGTGACGAGGATCGCCGTTGCCCCGGCCGTCCTGCGCCATGCGCTGCCCGGGCTCGCCAATCTGTGGCTCGTGCTGGTGAAGGACACCGCGCTCGTCTCCGTCATCGCGCTCGCCGACCTCATGCGCGAGACGCAGCTTGCGGTGGGCGCGACGGACGAGCCCTTCCTGTTCTATGGCGTCGCCTGCCTGATCTATCTGGCGCTGTCCGGCCTGTCCGGCCTCGGCATCGTCGCGGCGGAACGCTGGAGCCGCCGGCATGAGCGGGAGGCATGGGGACGGTGATCGATCTCGACCTCCTCGCGCGCTACGGGCCGCGCATGCTGGACGGGCTCGCAATGACGCTGGAGCTCGTCGTCCTGTCCTTCCTGGCGGGACTGGCGCTGGCCGCCGGCATTGCGCGCGCGCGCCTGTCGCGCCGGCGCGCGGTGCGCTACGCGGCCATCGGCTATGTCTGGCTGTTCCGCGGCACGCCGCTGCTCGCGCAGCTCTTCTTCGTCTATTACGGCGCCGGCGAGATCAGCGCCACGCTCGAGCAGGCGGGGCTGTGGGCACTGTTCCGCGAGCCCTTCTTCTGTGCGCTCTTCGTCTTCACGCTCAACACCGCGGCCTATCAGGCGGAGATCATGCGCGGCGCGCTCCTGTCCGTGCCGGAGGGCCAGCGCGAGGCGGCCGAAGCGCTGGGGCTCGGCGGCTGGCCGGCGTTCAGCCGGGTCGTCCTGCCCCAGGCGGCGATCGTGGCGCTGAGGCCCATGGGCAACGAGGTGATCCTGCTCGTCAAGGGCTCGGCGGTGGCGAGCCTCATCACCGTCTTCGACCTGATGGGCGCCACGCGGCTCGCCTTCGCCCGGTCCTTCGATGCGGAGGTCTATCTGTGGGCGGCAATCCTCTATCTGGCACTCGTGGAGATCCTGCGCCGGCTCCTGGAGCGGCTGGAGCGGCATCTCACCCGGCACCTGCCGTCTACCTGCCCGTGAACTCCGGCTTCTCCTTGGCGAGGAACGCCCGGTAGCCGATCCGGAAATCCTCCGTGCCGAAGCAGGCATAGCCCTCCTTGCGCTCGGCCTCGGTGAGCGGCGCGGGGTCCTCCAGCCGCGTCATGAAGGCCTTGTGCCAGCGCGCGACCAGCGGCGCCCCCTCCGCCACGCGCCAGGCGGCCGCCTCGGCGGCCTGCACGACCTCCCCGTCGGGCACGATGCGGCTGACGATCCCCATCTCCTTCGCCCGGTCCGCGCCGAAGACCTCGCCCTCGAACAGGATCTCGCAGGCATTCGCGCGCCCGACGAGCTTCAGGAGGGTCTCGATCTCGGGATAGGCCATGACGAGGCCGAGCCGCTTGATCGGCGCGCCGAACCGGCTGGACGCCCCGCAGATGCGGATGTCGCAGCAGGCCGCGATCTCCAGCCCGCCGCCGACGCAGATCCCCTCGATCCGCGCGATGACCGGATGGCGGCAGTCGCGGATCGCCGACAGCGCCGAATGCAGGATCTCGCCATAGGCCCTGGCCTGTTCCGGGGTGGCGCGCTCGGTCTCGAACTCGGAAATGTCGTTGCCGGGGGAGAACGACTTCCCGCCCGCGCCGGCGAGGATCACGCAGCGCACCCCGTCGTCGGCCGACAGGGCGCGCATCGCCTCGCCGAGCGCCCGCCACATGGGCTTGGTCATGGCGTTGAGCTTCTCCGGCCGGTTGAGCGTGACGGTCGCGATGGGGCCGTCGCGCTCGGTTGCGATGAGATCCTCCATGGGGTGTCCACCTCCTCGTTGGGAACGGTTACATGCCGGCCGCCGCTTACCGGTAGAACAGATCGACCAGCATCATCGGCACCGCCGGCACATAGGTGCACAGGATGAGGACGCCGAGCAGCACGGCCACGAAATACACATTGACCTTGCTGACCTCCCAGATATTCGCCCTGGCGATGGAGCAGGCCGTGATCAGGACGCTGGCGACCGGCGGGGTCTGCTGGCCGATGGCGAGGTTCAGCGTCACCACCAGCCCGAAATGGATCGGGTCGATGCCCGCCTGCTGGATCAGCGGCACGATGATCGGCACGACGAGGATGATCGCCGCGGCCGAATGCAGGAAGAAGCCGATGATCAGGAAGAAGATGTTGAGCAGGAGCAGGATGACATATTTGTTCGACGTGAAGTCGAGGATCGCCGCGGCGAGCTCCTGGGGGAGCTGGGCGCGGGTCAGGAACCCGCCCATCAGCACGGAGGCGGCGACCAGCAGCATGACGACCGCTGTCTGCATGCCGCCGTCGAGCATGGCCCGCCTGAGTTGCCCGAGATCGACCTCGCGGTAGTAGAGGCCGATGAGAATGGCGGCGATCACGGCGAGGCCGGCGGCCTCCGTGGCCGTGACGAGGCCGCCGAAGATGCCGCCGAGGATGATGACCGGCAGCGCGAAGGTCGGCAGCGCCTCCAGGAAGGTCGTCTTCAGCCGGCTCGCCTCGAACACCCCCTCCACGGGGAAGTCGTAGCGCCGCGCGAAGACATAGGCGACCGTCATCAGCCCCAGGCCGCCGAGCAGGCCGGGCACGAACCCGGCCACGAAGAGCTGCTCCACCGACGTCTCCGCGGAGACCGCATAGAGGATCATCGGGATGGAGGGCGGGATGATGATGGCCAGCGACGCCGCCGAGGAGGTGACCGCCGCGGAGAACGGCGCGGAATAGCCGCGCTTCTTCATCTCCGGGATGAGGATCGAGCCGAGCGCGGCGACGTCGGCGACGGCTGAGCCGGAAATCTCGGCGAAGAACAGCGACACGCCGATATTGATCATGGCGAGCCCGCCGCGCACGAAGCCGATCAGCGCGGAGACGAAGTTGATGAGCCGCCGCGTGATGCCGGTGGCGTTCATGATCGCGCCGGCGAGCACGAACATCGGGATGGCGATGAGGGAGAATTTCGTCGCCCCGTCATACATGTCGAGCCCGACCGTGACGAGACTGGAGACGCCCTCCGTCGCGACGAGCCCGATCACTGCGGAGATGGCGAGCGCGACCGCGATGGGCACGTTGATGAGCACCATGGCGAGGAGGGCGAGGAACATGACGGCGACCAGCATCGCTTCAGGTCCTCCCGGCTTCGAGCGCGTCGTGGTCGACCGGCACGCCGTCGCGCACCGACCGCCAGTAGAAGGGCAGGCTCGCGAGCTCCGCCACGATGAACAGTACCGCGCCGACGGGGATCACCGACTGGGTGAACTGCACCGGCACCCAGGTGAGGCTGACGAGCGTCGTGCCCTCCAGCACCATGAGGACCTCCAGCCCCGCCCAGGCCATGAGTGCGAAGAAGCCGACTACCAGAACCTCGCCGAGCGCCACCGCCCACATCCGCCAGGGCAGGGGGAGGGCGTAGATCACGCCGTCGAAGCCGATATGGCCCCGGCGCAGCGCGGCAAGGGCCGCGCCGTAATAGGTGACCCAGGCGAGCAGGATGGAGGAGACCTCGTCATACCAGGAGAGCGAGTCCCCCAGCCTGCGATAGACGACGGCGACCACGACCACGGCGGTCAGGGCGACCATGAGCACGATGAGGATCCATTGCAGGAGCCCATCCAGTCCTCGCGCAAACCGCGACATCATGCGTTTCGATCCTTGTGACGGCGTGGGGCTCGCGCCGTCCCGTCCCGCGGGATGTGGACCCTGGCGGGACGGGGCGGCGTAACGGGTGTGGCGGGCGCCTCACTGTGCCTATTCGGCGTCGGCGAGGCTCTGGACCGTCTCGATCAGCTCGCCGCCGCCCTCGACCGTCTCGGTGAACTCCTCGTAGATCGGCGTCGAGGCCGCGACGAAGGCCTCCCTGTCGGCCTCGTTCACCTCGATGCCGCCGGCCTTGAGCTTCTCCAGAAGCTCCACATCGAGCCTGGCGGCCTGCTCGTAGACATAGTCCTGGAGCTCCTGGGCGGTCTCCACGAGGATCGTCTGGACGTCCTCCGGCAGCTTGGCGAACTGGGCGTCGCTCACCAGCACATAGGCCGGCGTGTAGACGTGGCCGGTCATGGAGAGATACTTCTGCACCTCCTGGAACTTGGCGCTCCAGATCTGGGCGAGCGGGTTCTCCTGGCCGTCGATGACGCCGGTCTTGAGCGCGGTGAACACCTCCGAGAACGACATCGGCGTCGGATTGGCGCCGTAGAGCTTGAACATCTTCACCCGCCAGGCGCCCTTCGGCGTCCTCAGCTTGATGCCCTGAAGGTCCTCCGGCGTGTTGATCGGCCGCGTATTGTTGGTGATGTTGCGGAACCCGTTCTCCCAGACCCCGATGATCCGGTAGCCCTTCTCCTTGGCGGCGGGCTGGAGATGGCTGTCGAGGATCGCGTCGCGCACGCGCTTCATGTGCGCGCGATCCTTGATGATGTAGGGCATCTCGAAGATGCCGAACTCGTCGGCCACCGACGACATGACGGTGGAGGGCAGCGAGAAGGTGATCTGCCCCAGCTTGAGCTTCTGGAGCATCTCCTGGTCCTTGCCGAGCTGGCTGGCCCCGAAGACCTGGACCTCGGCCTTGTCGCCGAGCTTCTCGTTGGCGCGCTTGGCGAATTCCTTCGCGGAGATCTCGAACAGCGATCCCGGCGCGCCGACATGGCCGAATCGGAGCGTCAGCTCCTGGGCAAGGGCGGGCGAGGCGAACAGGGCGGCCGCGACGGCGACCCCCAAAGCCCGTGCTACGATGCGCATGGCAAACTCCCTGGTTTCCTGCGTTTTCTCCCAAATGGCCGGCTGGCGGATCTCTTCTCGCGGATCCTTGGCGGCCGTCGAAGCCTCGCGGTCCGTGGCTTTAGGCGGTCTCTTTCACGGCCGCCCGGGCCTCCTCGGCGAGGTAGTCCATGGCGGCTTGCGTGCCGCCTTTTTCATGGGGCACGCCGGCGAGCGCGAGCCCCATCTCCACGCCGGCGAGCGTGCCGGCGAGGCTCAGATCGTTGAAGTCGCCCAGATGGCCGATGCGGAACACCCTGTCGGCGAGCTTGCCGAGGCCGGAACCGAGCGACATGTCGAAGGCGTCGAGAACGATGCGGCGGAACCGGTCCGCGCTTTCGCCCTCCGGCATGAGGACGGCGGTCAGCGAGCTCGAATAGCGGTCGGGATCGAGGCACAGCACCTCCAGCCCCCAGGCGCCGACCGCCCGGCGCGTCGCCTCGGCGTGGCGGTCGTGGCGCGCGAAGACCCGGTCGAGCCCCTCCTCCTGCAGCATATCTATGGCTTCGGCGAGCCCGTAGAGCAGGTTGGTGGCGGGCGTGTGCGGGAAATAGCCGGTCTCGTTGGCCTTCAGCATCGCCGTCCAGTCCCAGTAGGCACGCGGCAGGCCTGCCGTCCGGTGCGCGTCGAGCGCCTTCTCGCTCACCGCGTTGAAGGACAGGCCCGGCGGCAGCATCAGCCCCTTCTGGGAGCCTGCGACGGTGACGTCCACGCCCCACTCGTCGTGGCGGTAGTCGATGGAGGCGAGCGAGGAGATCGTGTCGACCATCAGGAGAGCGGGGTGGCCGGCCTCGTCGATGGCCTTGCGCACCGCGGCGATGTCGGAGGTGCAGCCGGTGGAGGTCTCGTTGTGGACCACGCAGACCGCCCTGATCTCGTGGGCCTTGTCCTCGCCGAGCCTTGCCGCGATCGCCTCCGCATCGGCACCGTGGCGCCAGTCGCCGGGGAGGAAGTCCGGCTTGAGGCCGAGCTTCTCCGCCAGCCCGCGCCAGAGCGTGGCGAAATGGCCGGTCTCGCTCATCAGCACCCGGTCGCCGGGCGACAGGGTGTTAACCAGCGCCGCCTCCCACGCGCCGGTGCCGGAAGCGGGATAGACGATGACCGGGCCGGAGCACTTGAAGACCGGCTTCAGGCCTGCGAAGAGCCGCCGGCCGAGCGCGCCGAAATCCGGTCCGCGATGGTCGATGGTCGGCCGGTCTATCGCCCTCAATATGCGGTCGGGGACATTGGTCGGCCCCGGGATCTGCAGGAAGTGGCGTCCGGCCGTGCGGCTCATATTGCTCATGTCTCGTGTTTCCTCGGCATTTTGGGTCCGGCGCGGCGCGTTGAAGGCTTGCGGGGAGCGCACCCGGTTTTGTAATATTGAATTATGAATGCATTTTCGATGTCAAGCGATGACAATTCCCGACTGGCGCGCCGGCTGGCGCGGGAGACGGGCTCGGAAGTCCTGTTCGACGCCTTTTCCCGCGGGCGCTACGCCACCGACGCCTCGCTCTACCAGATCGTGCCGCTGGGGGTCGTCGTGCCGCGCAGCCAGGCCGATCTGAGCGCGGTCTTGGCCATCGCGCACGAGGAGGGCGTGCCGCTCCTGCCGCGCGGCGGCGGCACCTCGCAATCGGGCCAGACGGTGGGCGAGTCGCTCGTCGTCGACTTCTCCAAATATCTGCGCAATGTCGTCGAGATCGACCCGGAGGGAAGAACCTGCACGGTGGAGCCGGGCATCGTGCTCGACGAGCTCAACCGGACGCTGGCGCCCCATGGCCTGTGGTATCCGGTCGACGTCTCCACCTCCTCGCGCGCCACCATCGGCGGCATGGCCGGCAACAATTCCTGCGGCACGCGCTCGCTGCGCTACGGCATCATGCGCGACCGGGTCGTCTCCATCGACGCCTCGCTCGCCGACGGCACGGAGACGCGCTTCGCCGCGCTGCCGGCCGGCGACAATACGGGCGACGGCGCGGCGGCCCTGAAGAGGTGGCTCGGCGATCTCGGCCGCGACAATGCCGAGCGGATCGCGGCGGCCTTTCCGGAGGTCCAGCGCCGGGTCGGCGGCTACAATATCGACGCGCTGGTCCCGAACGGCGCGCCGCTCAATCTGGCAACCCTGCTCGTCGGCTCGGAAGGCACGCTCGCCCTGTCGCGGCGCCTGACGCTCTCGCTTGCGCCCCTGCCGCGCAACAAGGTGGTGGGCGTGTGCCACTTCCCCACCTTCCGCGCCGCCATGGAGGCGCCCCAGCACCTCGTCGCGCTGGGTCCGGCGGCCATCGAGCTCGTCGACCGCACCATGATCGATCTCGCCCGCGACATCGCCATGTTCCGCCCGGTCGTCGACCGCTTCGTGAAGGGCGAGCCGCAGGCCCTGCTGCTCGTCGAATTCGCCGAGGAGACGCAGGAGGCGTCGCTCGCCAGGCTGAAGGATCTGGGCCGGATGATGGGCGATCTCGGCCTCGAGGGCGCGGTGGTCGAGGCGGTCGATCCCGACTTCCAGAAGGCGATCTGGGAGGTCCGCAAATCCGGCCTCAACATCATGATGTCGATGAAGACGGAGGGAAAGCCCGTCTCCTTCATCGAGGATTGCGCGGTGCCGCTGGAGCATCTCGCCGACTATACCGAGCGCCTGACCGAGGTCTTCGCGCGCCACGGCACGACGGGCACATGGTACGCCCATGCCTCCGTCGGCTGCCTGCATGTCCGCCCCGTCCTCAACCTCAAGCAGGAGCTGGAGGTGAGGAAGATGCGCGCCATCGCGGAGGAGGCCTTCGCGCTCGTCAGCGAATACAAGGGCGCCCATTCCGGCGAGCATGGCGACGGGCTGGTGCGCTCCGAATTCCACGAGAAGGTCTATGGGCGCGAGGTCGTGACGCTGTTCGAGGAGGTGAAGGACGCCTTCGACCCGGCATCGCGCCTCAATCCGGGCAAGATCGTGCGCCCGCCGCGCATGGACGACCGCTCGCTCTTCCGTTACCCGCCGGACTACGCGGTCGGAGACTTCGAGCCGGCGCTCGACTGGTCGGCCTGGCCCGGCGCGGCCGGCGGTTTCCAGGGCGCGGTGGAGATGTGCAACAACAACGGCGCCTGCCGAAAGATCGACGCCGGCGTCATGTGCCCCTCCTTCCGGATCACCCGCAACGAGCGCGACGTGACACGCGGGCGCGCCAACACGCTGCGGCTTGCGATTTCCGGCCAGATCGGCCCGGAGGCGCTCGCCTCCGACGCCATGGCGGACACGCTGAAGCTGTGCGTGGGCTGCAAGGGCTGCCGGCGGGAATGCCCGACGGGTGTCGACATGGCGCGCATGAAGATCGAGGTCGCAGCCCAGCGTGCGAAGCGGCGCGGGCTTCCGCTCCACGACCGGCTGGTCGCCTATCTGCCGCGCTATGCGCCCCATGCGGCGCGTCTGACGTGGCTCGCCAATCTGCGCGACCGGCTGCCGGGGCTCGCGAGCCTGTCGGAGGCGCTGGCCGGCTTCTCCGCGCGCCGCCCCCTGCCGGCCTGGCGCGGCGATCCGTTCCGCGATGGCGAGGGGCCGGCGGGCGCGGTGCCGGAGGGGGCCCGCGAGGTCGTGCTGTTCGCCGACACCTTCAACCGCTATTTCGAGCCGGAGAACCTGCGCGCGGCGCTCAAGCTTCTTCAGGCCGGCGGCTGGCATGTGCATGTCGCGCGGCCCCGCGACGGCGGCCGGCCGCTGTGCTGCGGACGCACCTTCCTGGCCGCGGGTCTCGTGGACGAGGCGCGGGCGGAGGCGCGCCGCCTCGTCGACGCGCTGAAGGAGCCGGTGGCGCGCGGTGCCGCCGTGGTGGGGCTGGAGCCGAGCTGCCTGTTCACCCTGAAGGACGAGATGACGGCGCTCGGCCTCGGCGAGGAGGCGGAGCGCATCGCGGAGCGGGCCATGCTCGTGGAGAGCTTCGTGCTGCGCGAGCACAAGGCCGGGCGTTTCGACGCCGCCTTCGGCGAGCGGGAGGGCCGCCGCGTCCTGCTCCACGGCCATTGCCACCAGAAGTCCTTCGGCGCGATGAACGATCTCACCGGCGCCCTGAGGCTCGTGCCGGGGCTCAGGGTGGAGACCGTGACGTCGAGCTGCTGCGGCATGGCGGGCGCCTTCGGTTACGGCGCCGACACCTACGAGGCATCGATGGCGATGGGCGAGCTCGCCCTCCTGCCGGCGGTGCGCGAGGCCGCGGCCGACACCATGCTCGCCGCCGACGGCTTCTCCTGCCGCCACCAGATCCGCGACGGCACCGGGCGCGCGGCCCGCCACATTGTGAAACTCATGGCGGATAGCTTATGAATAGGCAGGGTGCGCCGATGAAGGAGGGACAGACCGGAATGCCGACCGTCACCGACGATATGCTCGCCGAAGAGCCGATCGTGCGCCGGTCGCTCCATGACGAGCTGCTCGACCGGCTGCGCCGGATGATCGTGGACGGCGAGCTGACCCCCGGCGAGAAGGTGCCGGAGAAGGCGCTCTGCGCGCGCTTCAACGTGTCCCGCACGCCGCTTCGCGAGGCGCTCAAGGTGCTCGCCTCCGAAGGCCTCGTCGCGCTCGAGCCCAATCGCGGCGCGACCGTCACCCGGCTGACGGCGGAGGATCTGGAGGAGACCTTCCCGATCATGGGGGCTCTGGAGGCGGTCTCCGGCGAGCTTGCCTGCGCGCAGATCACCGAGGAGGAGATCGCGGAGATCCGCGCGCTCCACGAGGAGATGGTCGGCCATTACAGGCGCGGCGAGATGAAGCCCTATTTCGCGCTCAACCAGGAGATCCACGAGCGCATTCTCGACGCCGCCCGCAATCAGACGCTCGCCACCATCTATCGCGGCCTGGCCGGCCGGGTTCGCCGCGCCCGCTATCTCGCCAACATGTCGGCGGAGCGCTGGGCGCGCGCCGTCGCCGAGCACGAGGAGATCCTAGCCGCGCTCGAGGCGCGCGACGGACAGCGCCTCGCGCGTATCCTCAAGCGCCATCTCGCCGGCAAGCTCCAGACTATCCGGGAAAGCCTGATGACGGAGCCGGAGGCGCGTTGACCGCGCCGGCCCGGGCCCTTCACGCACCAGCTTGACCCCCGGCGGGCGATCTCCCAAAGTAGCCGGCAACCGGCACCGCCGGACGCGAGAACACTCACGCAAACCGTGAGGCCAAAGAGGGGGAGGAACCCATGAAGCTTGTCACCCGGGCCCTGGGCGCGCTGGCGCTGGCGGCGATACTGACCCTGCCGGCCGAGGCTGCGGAAACCACGCTGCGCATCACGCTGCAATTGCCGCTCAAGAGCCATCTCGGCCAGAACCTGCTCCTGTTCAAGGACAAGGTGGAGACGGCGTCGAACGGCGATATCGAGGTCCAGATCTTCGATTCCGCGCAGCTCTACAAGGACAAGGAGGTTCCCCAGGCGGTCGGCTCCGGCGCCATCGAGATGGGGGTCGCCTCGCTCACCCGCTATGTGGGCGACATCCCCGCCGTCGATATCTTCTACATGCCGTTCCTGTTCAACACCGAAGAGCTCGTGCGCGAGGCGACGGCGCCCGACAGCCCGGTGCGCAAGCCGCTCGACGAGGCGATCATGGGAACCGGCGCCCGCGTCCTGTGGTGGCAGGCCTATGGCAGCGTGATTCTCCTGTCCAATGGCGGGGCCATCAAGACACCCGCCGACATGAAGGACAAGAAGGTCCGCGTCTTCGGCAAGACGCTCGGCAAATGGGTGGAGGCCGCCGGCGGCGTGCCGACGCTGATCTCCGGGTCGGAGCAGTATCTCGCCTATCAGCGCGGCACGGTCGATATCGGCATGACCGGCATGTCGGGCGTGAAATCGCGCCGGCTGTGGGAGGTCATGGACACGGTGACCGTCACCAACAATGCCGACATCGAGTTCATCGTGGTGGTCAACGAGGAGTTCTGGCAGTCGCTGCCGGAGGCCCATCGCGAGATCATCGCGACGGCGGCGCGCGAGGCGGAGATCGCGGTGCGCGACGCCATGGCCGAGATCGAGGCGGACGCCTACAAGGACGCCGAGGCAAACGGCATGACGGTCTACAAGCTGACGCCGGAGGAGGTCGAGGCCTGGAAGGCCGCCGCACAGCCGGTGTTCGATTCCTATCTCTCCGACGCCGGCGCGCTCGGCAAGGAGGTCTACGAGGCCGCGCAGGGGCTCGGCAAGGGCAACTGAGCCGTCAACGCCCCGGGGGCCGCCGCCCATGACCGCATGGCTCGACCGTCTGTCGACCTGGCTCGCCCGTGTCGCCGCGTGGCTGTTCCTGGCCACCGGCGCCATGCTGACCTATGAGGTCGTGGCGCGCTACCTGTTCAACGCCCCGACGGTGTGGGCGGAGGAGCTGTCGCGCCTGCTGCTCGTCTGGGGCACGTATCTCGCCGCCGCCGCCCTCGTCCGCCGGCGCGAGCATATCCGCATCACGCTCGTGACCGACCGGCTGGAGGCGGGCCCCCGGCGCTGGCTCGAAGGGGTGTCGCTCGCCGTCGTCGCAGCCGGCTGTGCCGTGGCGGTGTGGTACGGCACGCCGATCGCGGTCGACTCCTTCCTGCGCGGACGGTCGACGGGCACCATGCTCGACATTCCGAACTGGTGGAGCGAGGCGGCGATCCCGGTCGGCTGCGGGCTCGTCGTCCTCCAATGCCTTGCCGAGATCGCCCGGCTTCTCAGGGGCGCGCCCGCCGGGGGCGAGGCCCGGTCCGACATGGCCGGCCCGACATGATCGCGGCCGGCATCCTCGCAGCACTCTTCGCGCTCCTGCTCGCGGGCGTTCCCGTCGCCTTCGCGCTCATCGCGCTCGGCGGCGCGCTGCTCGCCCTCGGCGGCTTCTCGCCGCTCATGGTGCCGCAGGGGCTGTTGTCCACGGTCGACAACTTCGTGCTGCTCGCCGTGCCGCTCTTCCTGCTCATGTCCAATGTGCTGCTCAAGGGCGGGGTGGGGCGCGACCTGTTCGCCGCCGTGCAGGCCTGGGTCGGCCACTGGCCGGGCGGCCTGGCGGTGGCGACCATCCTGTCCTGCGGCCTCTTCGCGGCGATCTCCGGATCGTCGGTGGCGACGGCGGCGACCATAGGCACGGTCGCCATTCCGGAGATGACCGCGCGCGGCTATCCGCGCCGCTTCGTCCTGGGGCTGCTCGCGGCGGGCGGCACGCTCGGTATCCTGATCCCGCCCTCAATCCCGATGATCGTCTACGGCTTCATCACGGAGGAATCGGTGCTGGCGCTCTTTCTCGCCGGTATCGGGCCGGGGCTCCTGCTGATCGTCCTGTTCTGCGGCTTCGCCATGGTCTATGCGCGGTTTGCCGCCGACTACCGGCGAAGCGAGAAGGCGAGCTGGGCGGAGCGCAAGCGCGCGAGCCTGCGCGCCCTGCCGTCCGCGGCGCTCGCGCTCGTCATCATCGTCGGGATCTATCGCGGCGCCTTCACGCCGACGGAGGCGGCCGCCATCGGGCTCGCGCTCTCCCTCCTCATCACCGCCGGCCTGCTGCGCACGCTGAGCTGGGCCGACCTCGCAGACGCGGTGTTCGAGGCCATGGTGACGACGGTGACCATCCTGCTCATCGTCGCCGGCGCCAAGGTCTTCGGCAAGGCGATCACGCTCTACCGCATCCCGCAGGACATCTCCGCCTTCATCATCGACACGGTCTCGGTGCCGGCGCTCTTCGTTCTCGCCGTCGCCGCGGTGCTGGTCGTCATGGGGCTGTTCCTGGAGGCCCTGTCCATGATGCTGATCATGGTGCCGGTGCTCGCCCCCTCGATCCTGCCCATGGGGCTCGATCCGATCTGGTTCGGCGTGTTCTTCGTCATCATGGTGGAATGCGCGCTCATCACGCCGCCGGTCGGGCTCAACCTCTATGTCATCCAGGCGGTCGGCCATGCCCGCCTCGGCGAAGTCGCCGCCGGCGTCTGGCCGTTCCTCGCCCTCATGCTCGCCACCATCGCGATCTGCTATCTCGTCCCGTCCGTCGTTCTCTATATCCCGTTCCATCTGTGAGGGCGCCGAGGCGTCTCCCCGAAGCCACGGAAAGTCGCAAACTCGCAGGTGGCGCGGCCTGTTCCGGGGTTAGGATCGGGGAACGAGGCGCGAGGGGAGACCCCCTTTCGCCCCAAACAGGGACGGAAACGATGGTCGATATCAGACGCCTTTCGGAAGATGTCTCCGCGCGGACGTCGCGGCGGTCCGGCGGCCGTGCAGGGCGCCGGCGCGAGCGCATGGCCGCGCCGCTCGTCATGCTGCCGACGCTGGAGCGCGGCATTCCCGTTCTCGATCTCTTGGGCGCCGATGCGGAGGAGCTGATCCACGAGGAATCGATGCGGATCCTCGAGGAGGTCGGGATCGACTTCCGCGACGACGAGGCCGCCGCCATGTGGCGCGAGGCGGGCGCCGATACGCACGGCCACCGCGTGCGCATCGACCGCACATTGCTCATGGATCTCGTTGCGAAGGCACCGTCGGAATACACCATGCACGCCCGCAATCCCGAACGCACGGTGCGTGTCGGCGGGCGCAATTCCATCTTCGTGCCCATGTACGGGGCGCCCTATGTGCGCGATCTCGACGGCAACCGGCGCTACGGCACGCTGGAGGATCTCTATGCCTTCCACAAGCTCGCCTATCTGTCGCCGGCGCTCCATTCGACGAGCGCGCTGATCTGCGAGCCGGTGGACCTGCCGGTGCCGCGCCGGCACCTCCACATCCTCTACGGGCTGTTCCGCTGGTCCGACAAGCCGTTCATGGGCATCGTGACCGCGAAGGAGCGCGCCGAGGACACGATCGCCATGGCCAAGATCGTGTTCGGCGAGGACTTCGTGAACGACAATCCGGTGATGACCTCCGTGGTCAACGCCAACTCGCCGCTCGTGTGGGACGCCACCATGCTGGACGCGCTGAAGGTCTATGCCGCGCACAACCAGCCCTGCCTGCTAACCCCCTTCGCGCTGTGCGGGGCCTCGACGTCGGCCTCCACCGTCGGCGCCGTCGCCCAGGTCAATGCGGAGGCGCTGGCGGGCATCGCCTTCACCCAGCTCATCCGGCCCGGCTGCCCCATGGTCTACGGCCAGTTCATGGTCACCGTCGACATGAAGACCGGCGCTCCCATGGGCGGCACGCCGGAGGCCGCGCAGATGACGCTCCTCATGGGTCAGCTCGCGCGCCGCTACGGGTTGCCCTTCCGCACCAGCGGCTCCCATGTCGGCGCCAAGCTGCCGGACATCCAGGCGGGCTACGAGGCAAACATGCTGATGCATGCCGCCATATTGTCCGGCGCCAACTATATCTGGCACGCCGCCGGCTGGCTGGAGGCGGGGCTGACGGCGAGCTACGCCAAGTTCGTGCTCGACGCTGAGCAGTGCGCGGCCTGGTACCGCTATGCGCAAGGGGTGAAGACCGACGATCTGAAGGACGCCATGGACGCCGTCCGCCAGGTCGGCCCGGCGAGCCACTTCCTCGGGACCCAGCACACGCTCGACCGGTTCGAGACGGCCTTCTTCCGGCCCGATCTCATGGAGTTCGGCTCCTGGGAGCAATGGCAGGCGGAGGGCAGCCCCGATACGGAGACCCGCGCCGTGCAGCAGGCCCGCGCCATGCTCGACAGCTATGAGGAGCCGGGGCTCGACGAGGGGGTGCACGAGGCGCTCCTCGCCTTCATCGCCCGGCGCGAGGAAGAGCTGCCGGCCGATGTGAGCTGAGCCCGGGACGGGCGACAGGTCCCGCCGCGAGCCTTCCTACAGAAAGGCCCGGGCTCTATAGGCCCGGGCCTGTCGCTTCCGGTAACACTTTCGGGCCGGGAGACCGTCACTCCGTCGCGGTCTCGGCCTCCGCGGTCTTCTCGCTCGCCTGGTCGGTCGTCGTGCCGGCGGGCAGTTCGGCCACAGTCGTCGGCTTTGACTGGGTCGTCTTTTTGGCTGTGTGGGAGTAGTTGCAATCCGCCGCCGCGGGCATTGCCGCCACGGCTGCCAACGATGCGGCAAGCGTGGTTGCGAGAACCAGATGTCTGATCATCGGAAATCTCCTCCGCTTGCACATATGTCGCGGAAAGCATCCCCTTCCGCGCAAAGGCCATGATAGCACGCCGCGGTGGCGGGCGGAAGGAGACGGCCGTCAGGCGCGCGGATGGGCGCGTTCGTACTGTTTCAGGAGGTGCTCGCGGTCGACCTCCGTATAGAGCTGGGTGGTCGACAGGCTGGAATGGCCGAGCAGCTCCTGGATGGCGCGCAGATCGGCGCCCGCGCCGAGCAGGTGGGTGGCGAAGCTGTGGCGCAGGGCGTGCGGCGTCGCCGTCTCCGGCAGGCCGAGCGCGCCGCGCAGGCGCTCGATCAGGCGCTGGACCATGCGCGCATTGAGGCGCGCGCCCCGGACCCCGCGGAAGAGCGCGCTTCCGGGCGGCATGTCGTGGGGGTAGAGGGCGAGATAGGCCGCCACCGCCTCGCGCACGGGCTCCATGACCGGCACGATCCGCGTCTTGCCGCCCTTGCCGGTGACGGTCAGCGTATCGGTGTCCGCCGAGACGGGCGCGTCGGCCCGATTGAGCCCCAGGACCTCGGAGATGCGCAGGCCGCATCCATAGAGCATCATCAGGATGGCGGCGTCGCGCGCCGTCACCCAGGGCGGTGTGTCCTGCGACGCCATCTCCGCATCCGCCGCCATGAGCCTGCCGGCGGCCTCGACGGTCAGCGGCTTCGGCACTGCATGGGGCAGCTTCGGCGTCCGGATCGCGCCGATGGCCGGGTTCGAGGCGAGCCCGTTGCGCTCCAGGAAGCCGAACAGGGCGCGGATGGCGGAAAGCTGGCGGGCGAGCGTCCGGCTCGAGGCGCCGTCCTGGCGCCGGCGTGCGAGAAAGGCGCGGAAATCCGCCGTACCGAGGCCGGAGAGGTCGGCAAGCGTCGGCGGGCCTCCCAGATGGCCGGCGAGGAAGGCGAGGAACTGGCCGACATCGCGCATATAGGCCTCGACCGTCTTCGCCGCGGCCCGCCGCTCCGCCGTCAGATGGCCGAGCCAGGCCGACAGCGCGCGCGCCGTATCGAAGGCGGCCGCCTTCGTCACCACATGCCTGTCCGTTGCCATGGCCACCTCTGCGGGATCCCGATAATGGATGCGCAAAAGCATGCCCCGGGCGCGTTAACGGCGGGTATGCGGGGCTGGGCGAGCTGATTTTATTGCGTCACGAAAAGGAGGGTGTACCGCGTGAGGTACGGTAAAATTTACCGCTCATCCCGGCGAAAGCCGGGATCTCTTGCCCAAAATGCCTGAGATCCCGGCTTTCGCCGGGATGAGCGGAAAGACGCAAATGTCGGCACGCGCTACAGGATCGACTGGCCGGTCTTCTTCCAGTCGGCGAGGAAGGCGTCGAGGCCCTTGTCGGTCAGCGGGTGCATGACGAGGCCGCGCAGGACGCCCGGCGGCACGGTGGCGACGTCGGCACCGGCCATGGCGGCGAACTTCACATGGTTCGCGCCGCGGATCGAGGCGGCCAGGATCTCCGTGGAGAGCGCGTCGTAATTGTCGTAGATCTGGCGAATCTCCTCGATGAGCTCCATGCCGTCGAGGCCGATATCATCGAGCCGGCCGATAAAGGGCGAGACGAAGGTCGCCCCGGCCTTCGCCGCGAGCAGCGCCTGGTTGGCGTTGAAGCACAGGGTGACGTTCACCATCGTGCCGGCCTGGGTGAGCGTGCGGCAGGCCTTCAGCCCGTCGAGGGTCAGCGGCACCTTGACTGCGACATTTGTCGCGATCTCCGCGAGCGAGCGGCCCTCCTCGACCATCGCATCCGCCTCGGTCGCGGCCACCTCGGCGCTGACCGGGCCGTCGACCAGCGCGCAGATCTCGCGGATCACCGTCTTGAAGTCGCGGCCGGTCTTGGCGACGAGCGAGGGGTTGGTCGTCACGCCGTCCACCAGCCCCGTCGCGGCCAGCTCGGCGATCTCGTCCACATCCGCCGTATCGACGAAGAATTTCATGGGTCCTCTCTCCGCTAGGGTCGGTGACCCGCGCACATTATTCAGGCGCGCCGCATTCGGCAAGCGGTGTCGCATGTCCGTTTGGTACAGGCAGCGCCGGCCCGCTCCCCCACCTGGCCGCCCCTGGCAAATACGATCTCATGGGTGGCCGGGTGGGGGAGCGGGCCGGTGCAGTTCGATCCAGTCCGATCCAGTCCGGGAGACGTTGATCGCGCGCGCCGTTGGGCGCACCTTGGCACCATCATGCCGACTGATTCCGCCATCGCCGGACTGGATGCCCGCGTCGTCGAGGTGCTGCTGCCGCTCGCGCTCGACCGCGCCTATTCCTACAAGGTGCCGGACGGCATGGCCGTCGCGCCGGGCGACTATGTGGTCGTGCCGCTGGGGCCGCGCCAGATGATCGGCGTGGTGTGGGCCGACGAGGGCCGTTGCGCCGCCGACCACGAGGGTCCCGCCCTGCGCCCCATCGCGGAACGGTTCGACGCCCCGCCCATGCCGGAGGTCCATCGCGGCTTCATCGACTGGGTCGCCGCCTACAATCTCGTGCCGCCGGGCGCGGTTTTGCGCATGTGCCTGCGCGTGCCGGCGGCGCTCGGACCGCCGCGCGCCCATGTCGGCTACCGCGCCACGGGCCGGGAGCCGGAGCGCATGACCCCCCAGCGCAAGCGGGTGATGGAGGTCGCCGGCGACGGGCTGGTGTGGCGCCCGCGCGATCTGGCGGAGGTCGCCGGCGTCACGCCCGGCGTGGTGCGCGGGCTGGTCGATGCCGGCGCGCTCGAGCCCGCGCCGGTCCCGGCGGCGGCGCCCTTCGGCAAGCCGAGCCCTCAAGGGGCGCTCGTCCTGTCGGCGGAACAGGAGGAGGCCGCCCAGGCGCTGCGCCAGCGCGCCGTCGAGCGGGACTTCTCCGTCACCCTCCTCGACGGCGTCACCGGCTCCGGCAAGACGGAGGTCTATCTGGAGGCCGTCGCGGCAACCGTCGCCCAGGGGCGCCAGGCGCTCATCCTCCTGCCGGAGATCGCGCTGACCGGAGCCTTCATCCGCCGGGTCGAGGAGCGCTTCGGCGTCTCGCCGGCGGAGTGGCATTCCGGCATGAGGTCGAGCGAGCGCGAGCGGGTCTGGCGCGGGGTCGCCACGGGCGAGGCGCCGATCGTGGTCGGCGCGCGCTCGGCGCTCTTCCTGCCCTATCGCAGGCCGGGGCTGATCGTGGTCGACGAGGAGCACGAGCCGGCCTTCAAGCAGGAGGAGGGCGTGACCTACCACGCCCGCGACATGGCCGTCGTCTACGGTGCGCTCGGCAAGTTCCCGGTCGTCCTGTCGTCGGCGACGCCGTCGCTGGAGACGCTCGTCAATGTCGACCGCGGGCGCTACCGCCATCTCACCCTCGCCTCGCGCCACGGCACCGCGGAGCTGCCGCCGGTCGCGACCATCGACATGCGCCGCGAGACGCCGGACCGGGGCACATGGCTCACCGCGCCGCTCGTCGAGGCGGTGCGCGAGACGGTCGAGGCCGGCGACCAGGCGCTCCTTTTCCTCAACAGGCGGGGCTATGCGCCGCTGACGCTCTGCCGGGCCTGCGGCCACCGCTTCCAGTGCCCGGACTGCGATGCCTGGCTCGTGGAGCACCGCTTTCGGCGCGTGCTCATGTGCCATCATTGCGGGCACCAGGAGCCGGTGCCGGAGAGCTGTCCGGCCTGCGGCACGGAGGGCGCGCTGGTCGCCTGCGGCCCGGGGTCGAGCGGCTCGCGGAGGAGGTGACGGCGCGCTTTCCGGAGGCGCGCACTGCGATCCTGTCGAGCGATCTCGCCCACGGCTCCGCACTGCGCGATCTCATCCAGGAGGTCGCCGATCACCGCTTCGACATCGTCATCGGCACCCAGCTCGTCGCCAAGGGCCACCATTTCCCCGCGCTGACGCTTGTCGGCGTGGTCGATGCCGATATCGCGCTGGGCAATGGCGACCCCCGCGCGGCGGAACGGACCTATCAGCTGCTCTGTCAGGTCGCGGGGCGGGCGGGCCGCGGCGAGCGCCCCGGGCGCGCGCTCATCCAGACCCACATGCCCGACCATCCGCTCATGCGCGCGCTGGAGGCCGGCGACCGCGAAGCCTTCCTCGCCCATGAGAAGACAGTGCGCGAGGAGGCCGGCCTGCCGCCCTATGGCCGGCTCGCCGCGCTGATCGTGTCGGGCAAGGACCAGGGCGAGACGGAGCGCTTCGCGCAGGCCATCGCGCGGCGCGTGCCGAGGGCCGACGGCTTCCGGGCACTCGGCCCCTCGCCCGCCCCGCTCGCGCTCGTGCGCGGGCGCTTCCGCTACCGGTTCCTCGTGCGCGCGGGCCGCGACGCCAACATCCAGGGCTTCCTGCGCGCCTGGCTCGCCGACATCTCTCCGCGCGGCTCGCTCCGGGTCGCCGTCGATATCGATCCGCAGAGCTTCCTGTAAGGCGGGAGCCTGTTGCTGAGGCTGTACCGGCCCGCTCCCCCGCCCGGCCACCCACGGAATTACGATCACAGGAGTGGACGGCGGACGTCATGCACGCCAGAGGTAACGAATGTCGGGCTCGCGTTCTTCATTGCGTGCCCCATCCGTATGCTCGACAGCCACAAAGCCCCTGCTTTCATAAAATCGCCGGGCTGCGTCATTCCGCTGGAACGTCCATAGGCTAAGCTCGCGATTGCGCTGTTTCGCAATGGCGAGGAGCCCACTTCCTACCCCTTTGAATTGGTACTCAGGGAGCACATAGAGCTGTTCGATGTGTCCCTCCTTGAAAGCAATGAAGCCGATCAGCTCCGCGCCGTCGAACGAGCCCCACACTTCGCAGTCGTCGAATACGACAGTACTGAAGAATGAGCGGTCCTCATCGGGCGTGTGAAGGCCGGCCAGCCAAGGCAACCGATCGTCGAAACTGATGCGATGCACGATAGCGACCGCGCCCATGTCGCGACGCTCGAGCTGTTTGACGGATAAAGCCATATATCCTTCACAGGGAGCAGACATGAGTGCCCGTACATTCGCGGCGGGAGCAGACCTTCAAACCGAGACATTACACACAAATCCTGCCGCTTGCGACAATCCGCCACTGGGCCTATGTTGCCAGACGCCACGAGCTGTGATAGATCGAGCCGGGCTTGAGGGGGAGGCAGTGCGCGCGCCGTGCCCTCGAATAAAAATCGCGTCCATTTCAATGGGTTGGCGCTTTCTTCTGGAGGCGGTGCAACCAATCCGGAACCCACGCACTAGAGACTAGGAACAGTGACGGCAAGGCTCTCCAAAGTTGAAGGCATGCCGGGCCGATATGCGACGGCCCTGTTCGAACTCGCTCTCGACGAGGGCAAGCTCGACGAAATCCTCTCCGATCTCGATCGGTTCCTGGCTCTGGTGGACAGTGTGCCGGACCTTCAGCGCCTCGTGCTGAGTCCGGTCTTCACGCCCGACGAGCAGACCCGCTCCATTGCGGCCGTTCTCGACAAGGCCGGCATCTCCGGCTATGCGGCGAACTTCATCACGCTGGCGGCGCAGAACCGCCGGCTGTTCGCCGTTCCCGAGATGGTGTCCGCTTACAAGGTGCTGCTGGCTGAGCATCGCGGCGAGACGGTCGCCGAGGTGATCGCCGCCGAGGATCTCTCCGCAGAGCAGGTCGACAGCATCAAGGATGCGCTCAAATCGTCCGTCGGCCGCGATGTGCGGGTCGATGCGCGCGTGGATCCCGCCATTCTCGGCGGTCTCATCGTCAAGGTGGGCAGCAGGATGATCGACAATTCGCTGCGCACCAAACTCCAGAATCTCCGAGTCGCCATGAAAGAGGTAGGGTGATGGACATCCGTCCCGCGGAAATCTCCGCAATCCTCAAAGAGCAGATCAAGAATTTCGGCAAGGAGGCGGAAGTCTCCGAGGTCGGTCAGGTCCTGTCGGTGGGTGACGGCATTGCCCGTGCCTATGGTCTGGACAATGTCCAGGCGGGCGAGATGGTCGAGTTCGCCAACGGCGTCCGCGGCATGGCGCTCAATCTCGAGGCCGACAATGTCGGTATCGTGATCTTCGGCTCCGACCGCGAGATCAAGGAAGGCGACCTCGTCAAGCGGACGGGCGCCATTGTCGAGGTGCCGGTCGGCAAGGAGCTGCTCGGCCGCGTCGTGGACGCGCTCGGCAATCCGATCGACGGCAAGGGCCCGATCAAGTCGAAGACCCTGAAGCGCGTGGACGTGAAGGCGCCGGGCATCCTGCCGCGCAAGTCCGTGCACGAGCCGATGCAGACCGGCCTCAAGGCGGTGGACGCCCTGATCCCGATCGGCCGCGGCCAGCGCGAGCTGATCATCGGCGACCGCCAGACCGGCAAGACCGCGATCATCCTCGACGCCATCCTGAACCAGAAGGAAGTGAACGAGCGCGGCGAAGAGGAAGAGAAGCTCTACTGCGTCTATGTGGCCTGCGGCCAGAAGCGCTCCACTGTCGCCCAGTTCGTCAAGACGCTGGAGGAGAACGGCGCGCTCGAATATTCCGTGGTGGTCGCCGCGACCGCGTCGGACCCCGCGCCGATGCAGTATCTCGCGCCCTATACGGGCTGCACCATCGGCGAGTATTTCCGCGACAACGGCATGCACGCCCTGCTCGGCTACGACGATCTTTCCAAGCAGGCCGTCGCCTATCGCCAGATGTCGCTGCTGCTGCGCCGCCCGCCGGGACGCGAGGCCTTCCCGGGCGACGTCTTCTATCTCCATTCGCGTCTGCTCGAGCGTGCCGCGAAGCTGAACGACGATCACGGCGCGGGTTCGCTGACGGCGCTGCCGATCGTGGAGACGCAGGCCAACGACGTGTCGGCCTATATCCCGACCAACGTGATCTCGATCACCGACGGCCAGATCTTCCTTGAGACCGACCTGTTCTATCAGGGCATCCGTCCTGCGGTGAATGTCGGCCTGTCGGTGTCGCGCGTGGGCTCTTCGGCCCAGATCAAGGCGATGAAGCAGGTCGCCGGCAAGATCAAGGGCGAGCTCGCCCAGTATCGCGAGATGGCCGCCTTCGCCCAGTTCGGCTCCGACCTCGACGCCGCCACCCAGCGCCTGCTCAACCGCGGCGAGCGGCTGACCGAGCTCCTGAAGCAGGGCCAGTTCTCGCCCATGGCGGTCGAGGAGCAGGTGGTCGTGATCTATGCCGGCGTGAACGGCTATCTCGACAAGCTCGAGGTTTCCGCGATCGGCCGGTTCGAGGAAGACTTCCTCCGTTATATGCGCGACAAGCACAAGGATGTGCTCGACGCGATCCGCACGGAGAAGGAGCTTTCCGACGCGACCTCGGAGAAGCTGAAGGCCGCGACGGAGAGCTTCGCCAAGTCGTTCGCCGCCTAAAACCTTCGCCGCGCAAACGGCGCGAGGGCCAACCGACGGAAAGAAGGGGAAGCGGCTTCTATGCCGAGCCTCAAGGAACTCAGAAACCGTATCTCGAGCGTCCGGGCGACGCAGAAGATCACCCGGGCGATGCAGATGGTCGCCGCCGCCAAGCTCCGCCGCGCGCAGGAGGCGGCGGAGGCCGCACGGCCCTATGCGGAGCGCATGGACGCCGTGCTCGCCAATCTGGCGCGCGGCTTCGAGGGGCGCGAGGATGCGCCGAAGCTCCTGGCCGGCACCGGCAAGGACGACGTGCACCTGCTCGTCGTGGCGACGGCGGAGCGCGGCCTGTGCGGCGCGTTCAACACCAATATCGCCAAGCGCGCCCGCGACCGCGCCTATGAGCTCACCCGTCAGGGCAAGACGGTCAAGTTCCTGTGCGTCGGCCGCAAGGGGCGCGACGTGCTCAGGCGCCTCTTCCCCAAGCAGATCGTCGACACCTTCGAGTTCCGCACGGTGCGCAATATCGGCTTCGCGCAGGCCCAGGAGGTCGGCAAGCGCGTGCTGGAGATGTTCGAGGCGGGCGAGTTCGACGTCTGCACGCTGTTCTACTCGCAGTTCAAGAACGTCATCACCCAGACGCCGACGGCGCTCCAGCTCATTCCCGCGCGGGCCGACATCATCGAGGAAGGCACGAACGAGGCGGCGGAAGCCGAGCTGGTCGACCTCGGCGGCGCGGTCTACGACTACGAGCCCGACGAGGCGGAAATCCTGGACGATCTCCTGCCGCGCAACATCTCGGTGCAGATCTTCAGGGCGCTCCTGGAGAATGCGGCCGGCGAGCAGGGCGCGCGCATGAGCGCGATGGACAGCGCCACGCGCAATGCCGGCGAGATGATCGACCAGCTGACGCTGCGCTACAACCGCACGCGCCAGGCGATGATCACCAAGGAGCTGATCGAGATCATTTCGGGCGCGGAGGCGCTCTAGGAGCTTCAAAGACAAGGGATCAACCCGGATCGGACCACCTGATCGGCGCGAAACTTGACGATTTGGACAAAGGCGGGCGCCGACCGCCACCGACGCGCAGGGCGGACCGGACCGTAAACTCAAGGACTTGGACCATGGCGACGAAGAAGACCAGCAAGGCGAGCAACAAGACCGCGGACAGGCCGGTGGGCCATGTCCGCCAGGTCATGGGCGCGGTCGTGGACGTGCAGTTCGAGGATCACCTGCCGGAGATCTACAACGCGCTGGAGACCGAGAATGGCGGTAACCGGCTGGTGCTCGAGGTGGCCCAGCATCTCGGCGAGAACACGGTGCGCACCATCGCCATGGACGCCACCGAGGGCCTGGTTCGCGGCCAGGACGTCTTCGACAGCGGCAACGCCATCGAGGTGCCGGTCGGCGACGGCACGCTCGGCCGCATCATGAACGTGATCGGCCAGCCCGTGGACGAGGCCGGCGAGATCCCGCATGAGGAAGTGCGCGGCATCCACCAGGAGGCCCCGGAATTCGTGGAGCAGTCCACGGAGGCGGAGATCCTCGTCACCGGCATCAAGGTCGTCGACCTGCTCGCGCCCTATGCCCGCGGCGGCAAGATCGGCCTGTTCGGTGGCGCCGGTGTCGGCAAGACCGTGCTCATCCAGGAGCTGATCAACAACGTCGCGAAGGCCCATGGCGGCTACTCCGTGTTCGCCGGCGTCGGCGAGCGCACGCGCGAGGGCAACGATCTCTACTGGGAGATGATCGAGTCCGGCGTGAACAAGCAGGGCGGCGGCGAGGGTTCCAAGTGCTCGCTGGTCTATGGCCAGATGAACGAGCCGCCCGGCGCGCGCGCCCGCGTGGCGCTGACCGGCCTGACCGTGGCGGAGCACTTCCGCGACCAGGGCCAGGACGTGCTGTTCTTCGTGGACAACATCTTCCGCTTCACCCAGGCGGGCTCGGAGGTGTCGGCGCTTCTCGGCCGCATCCCGTCGGCGGTGGGCTATCAGCCGACGCTCGCCACCGACATGGGCGCGCTGCAGGAGCGGATCACCACCACCACCAAGGGCTCGATCACCTCGGTGCAGGCCATTTACGTGCCGGCCGACGACCTGACCGACCCGGCGCCGGCGACCTCCTTCGCCCATCTGGACGCGACGACGGTGCTCAACCGTGCGATCTCGGAGAAGGGCATCTACCCGGCCGTGGACCCGCTCGACTCCACCTCGCGCATGCTCGACCCGCGCATCATCGGCGAGGAGCACTACAATGTCGCCCGCCAGGTGCAGGAGATCCTCCAGCGCTATAAGGCGCTCCAGGACATCATCGCCATTCTCGGCATGGACGAGCTGTCGGAAGAGGACAAGATGACGGTGGCGCGCGCCCGCAAGATCGAGCGCTTCCTGTCCCAGCCCTTCCACGTCGCGGAGATCTTCACCGGCACGCCGGGCAAGTTCGTGGAGCTCGCCGACACGGTGAAGAGCTTCAAGGGCCTGTGCGAGGGCGAGTACGACCACCTGCCGGAGGCCGCCTTCTACATGGTCGGCTCCATCGAGGAAGCCGTGGAGAAGGCCGAGCGGCTCGCCGCCGAGGCCGCCTGATTCATCTACCGATCAGGGTCGCACCGAGGTGCAGGAAGCTAGGAAAGGTCTATGGCCGAGGAACTGAACTTCGAGCTCGTTTCGCCGGAGCGGCTGCTCATGTCTGACGCCGTGGAGCAGGTGACGGTTCCCGGCTCCGACGGCGACTTCACCGTCTTCGCCCGCCACGCGCCGGTCATCTCCACGATCCGGCCGGGCGTGCTCACCGTGCGCCGTCCCGGCTCCGACGAGGAGCGGATCTATCTGCGCGGCGGGTTCGCCGAGGTCAATCCCAAGGGGCTGATCGTGCTGGCGGAAGAGGCCATCCCGCTCGGGGAGCTTGACAGCGAGGCGCTCGCCCAGCAGGTGAAGAACGCCGAGGAGGATGTCGCCGACGCGACCGACGACGAGAAGCGCCGCCGGGCCCAGGAGAATCTGGACCATCTGAAGCAGCTTCAGGCGGCTCTCTAACCAACTGGAAACGATCGGCTTTTCCGCCATCAGGCAAGGCTGCCTGTTGGCGGGCCGGTCCGGTTGGCTATATTATGATGCAGCCTTCCTGTCAGAGGCATGCCGGCATGTTCCGCGCCCCCGAAGGGAAGGCGCGGTGTCTGTAACCGAGTGGGCGGCAATGACGACGAGAGGAGGCATGTGATCCATGCGCTGGACGCTTGACAGGATCAACTGGGACGCCTTCGACGCCTCGAAGGTCGATCCGGACACGCTGAAGGCGGTCAAGGCCGCCTCGCTCGTCGAGTTCAACTCGCCCGACTATGTGAGCTATCTGTCCCGCGTCTTCCACGACGACGACCGCGTGCAGGGCAATATCGATCAGTGGGGCAAGGAGGAGGCCCAGCACGGCCGCGCGCTGGCCGCCTGGGCCAAGCTCGCCGACCCCGATTTCGACTTCGAATCGGCCTTCGAGCGTTTCCGCGAGATCCAGAAGATCAATACCGAGGTGGACGAATCCCTGCGCGGCTCGCGTGCCGGCGAGATGATCGCGCGCTGCGTGGTGGAGAGTGGCACCTCCTCCTTCTATACCGCCATCAAGGACCAGACGGACGAGCCCTGCCTGAAGCAGATCGTCACCTTCATGGCCGCCGACGAGTTCGCGCACTATCGCTGCTTCTACGAGATCTACAAGAAGTACGAGCACGAGCTGCCGGGCAAATGGGGCCGCATCAAGGTGGCTCTGAGCCGGGTGAGCGAGGCCGACGACGACGAGCTCGCGGGCGCCTTCTATTGCGGCAACTACCCGGCGGGCACCGATGTCTCCTACGAGCGCAAGCCCTTCGCCGACGCCTATCAGAAGCGTGCGCTCGGCATCTATCAGCGCCAGCACATGGACCGGCTGATTTCCATGGTCGCCAAGGCGGGCGGTCTCGATCCGCACGGCTTCCTGACCACCAAGGTGCAGGCCTTCGCCTGGTGGTACATGCAGGGCCAGCAGAGAAAGCTCGCCCGCACCGCCATCTAACGCACCGCCCGACCCGATTGTCTGCAGCACCGGTCCGCTCCCGCACCCGGCTGTCAGGGGGATCGTCATGGCGTGGCGAACCTGTCCGCCCCGCCTGGCCGGTTCACCGATTATTCAGCCTGGGCCTGCTTTGATCTCCCGAAAGGGGCGCATGGGGCTCAAGCGTCGGTGGCCGGGACGATGTGCGCGTCCCGGCGCCACTCAGGGAGACTGCCGGACGATGGACAGGGTGGACAATGACGGGATTGCGATCGCCTTCGAAGCGAGCGGCGAGGGCGTGCCGGTGGTCCTGCTGCACGGCTTCACGGCGAATGCCGCCTCGTGGCGCGAATTCGGATATGTGGACCCGCTGGTCGAGCGCGGCTACCGGGTGATCGCGGTCGATGCGCGCGGCCACGGCGCATCGGGCGCGCCCCATGACAGCGCCCTCTACGGCCAGCGGGCGCGGGCCGGCGATGTCGTCGCCGTGCTCGATGCGCTGGGCATTCCCGAAGCCCATGTCGTCGGTTATTCCATGGGCGGCTGGATCGCCTATGGCGTGGCGGCCCATTTCCCCCACCGGCTCCTGTCGCTGACGGCCATCGGCGTCCACCCCTTCGCCCAGGACATGTCCTTCTTCCGCCAGGCGCTGGATGGCGGGCTGGAGGGCTGGCTCGCAACCGTGGAGGCCGTGGCCGGTCCCATGCCCGACCATCTGCGGGAGACGATCCTGTCGAACGATCTCGCCGCCATGCGCGCCGCCGTCGCCGACGACCGTGCCGACATGGCGGAGCGGGTGGTTCTGGCGGGATGTCCCATGGCGTTCCTGTGCGGCGACCGGGACCGCAATCACGAGCCCGTGGCCCGTTTCGCCGATATCGTCGACGGGCCGTTCGCCAGCCTGCCGGGGCTCGATCATTTCGCGAGCTGGCTGGAGACCGGCATGACCCTGCCGCCGCTCATGGACGCCCTGGATCGGGCGGGCCGCATGTCGCGGGCGGCTTAAGACCCCCGTGTCTGGTCAGGAGGCAGCCCGCCCGGCCGCCAGCTCCGCCACGACCGGCCTGAAGGCAGTAACGAGCTCTTCGTAGACCTTCCGCTTGAAGGGAACGACGAGGTCCGGCAGGCGGTCGATCTCCACCCAGTCCCAGGCGTCGAACTCCACCTCGTGGTCGTCGGGCTCCAGATGGAACTCGTCGTCGCAGCCCTCATAGCGCATCAGGAACCATTTCTGCTTCTGGCCGCGGAACTTGCCGTGAAGCGCCTGGCCGATCGCCTCGCGCGGCAGGTCGTAGGTGAGCCAGCCCTCCGTCTCGGCAAGGATCGAGGCCCTGTCGGTGCCGATCTCCTCCTTCATCTCGCGGAAGGCGGCCTCGCGCGGCTCCTCGCCCTTGTCGATGCCGCCCTGCGGCATCTGCCAGAGGTTCTCGCCGCCATCCTTTTCCCATTTGGGCACGCGCCGGCCGAGCCAGACCTTGCCCTGCGCGTTGACGAGCATGATGCCGACACAGGGCCGGTAGGGCATGAGGGCAATGTCCTCGTCGTCGAGCGGCACCATGGGGAAGGGTCCTTGTCCTGTCGCGGGGGGCTTCGCGGGGTCCTGAAACGAAGGAACGGGGCACGCATGCCCCGTTCCGGTCTGTCGAGAGTGTCGGGCACGCCCTGCCGGTCATTCTTCGGCCGGTGCGGGCTCCTCGGTCTCCTGCGCCTTGGTGTCCTGCGTCTTTTCGGCATCCTTGGACGGCGCGGCCTTCTTCTTCTTGTCGTCCGTCGTCATGGCGACTTCGCCGCGCAGCAGGCTCAGGGCGTACTGGAGCTGGGCGTCGTCGTCCTTCTCCTTGGGGACGTAGCTCGTCGAGCCCTTGAGCTCCTCGCCGCCATCCTCGTTCTGCAGATGGCCCGGCAGGCTCGCCTCGCCCTTGGTTTCGAACTTCGCGCGTTCGGCTTCCGGGACGTCCTGCTCGACCTTGATGTCGGGATCGATGCCCTGGGCCTGGATCGACCGGCCCGCCGGCGTGTAGTAGCGCGCCGTGGTGAGCCTGAGCGCCCCGTAGCTGCCGAGCGGGATGATGGTCTGGACGGAGCCCTTGCCGAAGGAGCGCGTGCCGACGATGGTCGCCCGCTTGTGGTCCTGCAGCGCGCCGGCCACGATCTCGGACGCCGAGGCCGAGCCGCCATTGATCAGCACGACCACCGGCTTGCCCTCGATCAGGTCGCCGGCCTGGGCGTTGAAGCGCTGGGTCTCCTCGGAATTGCGCCCGCGCGTGGAGACGATCTCGCCCTGGTTGAGGAGCGTGTCGGACACCGAGATCGCCTGGTCGAGCAGGCCGCCGGGATTGTTCCGGAGGTCGATCACATAGCCCTTGAGCTTGTTGCCGAGCTCGGAGCTGAGCTCCTTGATCGCCGTCTCCAGACCTTCCTGCGTCTGCTCGTTGAAGGTGGTGATGCGGATATAGCCGATATTGCCTTCCGGATCCCACCGCACCGAGCGGATGCGGATGATGTCGCGGGTGATCTTCACCTCGAAGGGCTCGGCCACGCCGTCGCGCACCACGGTGAGGGCGATCGAGGTGTTGACCGGGCCGCGCATCTGGTCGACGGCCTCGTTGAGCGTCATGCCCATGACCTGCGTGCCGTCGATATGGGTGATCATGTCGCCCGGCAGGATGCCGGCGGCCTCCGCCGGCGTGTCGTCGATGGGCGTGACCACCTTGACGACGCCGTTCTCCATGGTGACCTCGATGCCGAGCCCGCCGAACTCGCCGCGCGTCTGCACCTGCATCTCGCGGAACCGCTTGGCGTTCATGTAGCTCGAATGGGGGTCGAGCGAGGTCAGCATGCCGTTGATCGCGGCATCGATGAGCTCTTCCTCGTTGGGCTTCTCGACATAGTCCGACCGCACCCGGTCGAACACGTCGCCGAACAGGTTGAGCTGGCGATAGGTATCCGTATCGGAGCTCGTGGCCGCGTCCAGGGCGGATGCCGCAGTCCACAGGACTGTCGCGGCGACCGCGCCTGCGGCCATGAAGCCAACGGCACTGAGCAGTCTCTTATGCATTATCCACGCGCCTCTTTGTCGGTCCCGACCCACCACGGGGCTGGATCGATCGTCTCGCCGTCCCTGCGAAATTCGATATAGAGGACCGGCCTTGGGTCGCCCAACCGGTCACCGATTAATGTCGCTCTCGCGGGTCCATCACCCATGGTGCCGACCGGCTCTCCCGCTCTCACGAACTGACCCGTGCCGACCGATATCTCGTTCAGGCCAGCCAATAGGATATGATAGCCCTCGCCGACATTCAGGATCAAGAGTTGCCCATAGCTGCGAAATGTCCCAGCGAACTCGATATGCCCGTCGGCGGGCGCTGTCACCTGGGCATTGGGCCGCGTGGCGATCATGTCGCCGCGCACCTTGCCGCCAAAGCCGTTGTTGCTGCCGTAATGGCTCACCAGCGCGCCCTGGACGGGAAATCCGAGGCGGCCCTTGATCTCGGTGAAGGGGACCTGCGGCTCCATGGCCTTCGCCAGGCGGCGTTCCTCGGCGCGCTTCGCCTCCTCCTCGGCCTTGCGGCGCTGCTCTTCGAGCGAGGAGAGAAGCTGCTTGAGCGATTCCGCCTTGCGAGATAGCTCGTCGGCGCGCTCCCTGGATGTGGCGAGCTCTTGTCCGGCCGCCTCGGCGAGCTTGCTCTTGCGCTCCAGAAGCGTCTCGATCTCGGCGCGTTCGGAGCGCAGCCGGGCGAGATTGGCGGTCACGGTCTCGCCTTCCCGGATCATCTGCTCGCGCAGGGATCTGAGCCGCGCCAGGTCGCGCGACAGTGCGTTCGCCTCCTCCTCCAGCTCGGGAACGACGGTGCCGAGCAGCATGGCGCCGCGCAGCGCGGCCAGCGCGTCGTCCGGCTTGACGGCCAGCGCCGGCGGCGGGTTGCGCTCCAGCCGCTGCAGGCCGGCCAGAAGCTCCGCGAGGGCATAGTGCCGGTCGGCGAGCTTGCTGCGCAGAGCCTTCGATTCCGCGTCGAGCCCGTCGAGCCGGCGTTCCGCGGTCGTGATCGCGCCCTCGCGCGACTGGATGCTGGCGGCGAGCGCGATGAGGCGGTCCGACAGGGCCTTGGCCTCCTCGTCCAGCGCTTCCTTTTCCTTCGCGAGAGACTGTTCCTCGCTGCGGGCGCTCTCGAGCTGGTCGCGCACCGTGTCGAGCGCGTCCTCCGTCTCCTTCGCGCGCTCGGTGAATTCCTCGCCCGCCGCATGTGCCGCCGGCACAACCGCGAGCGCCATCGCCAGGCAGAGCGTCAGCGGCAAGAGGGTGTGTCGCAATATGTCGCGTGCGCGCATTGTCCGGGCTGTCCCGCCATCGCTTATGCACAGTGCTCGGTTTCGCTGTGCTCAGGACCGATGATACGGATGATTAACCAAAATGGTGACCGCCCGGTAAATCTGCTCGCACAGCATGGCGCGCGCGAGGCCGTGGGGCCATGTCATGCGCCCGAGCGACAGGACGAGGCCGGCGCTTTCGCGGATCTCGCCGCCATGCCCGTCCGGCCCGCCGATGAGGAAGCAGAGATCGGGCGTGCCGTCCTCCAGCCAGCCGCGCAGCCGGGCGGCGAAGGCGGTGCTCGCAAGCTCGCGGCCCGTCTCGTCGAGCGCGACGGTGACGGCCCGGTCGGGCACCATGGCGGCGAGCCTCGCCGCCTCGTCGGCGCGGCGCAGCTCGACGGTCGCGGCCTGCGACTCCGCGATGTCGGACATCGTGACCGCGCTCACGCCAACCGTGCGCCCCTGCGCGGCGGCGCGCTCCACATAGCGCTCGCAAAGCTCGCGTTCCGGCCCGCGCTTGAGGCGGCCGACCGCATTGACCGAAACACGCATGGACACCGTTACCGTTACCGCCCGCAGCCGGTCCTTCAGTGCGATCCGACCCCGCGACGGCGGGTAGCGGGCCTAAACCGCGACGTTCTCCAGCGGCGCATCCGCCGACCACAGCTTCTCCAGATTGTAGAAGCTGCGCACTTCCGGCCGGAAGACATGCACCACCACATCGCCGGAATCGATGAGTACCCAGTCGCAGGACGGCAGTCCCTCGACCCGGATATCGCGATACCCGGCCTGTTTCACGGCGTCGAGCAGCTGGTCGGCAATGGCGCCGACATGGCGCTGCGAACGACCCGACGCGATCACCATCTGGTCGGCGATCGGCGTCTTGTCCGTGAGATTGATGGATACGACATCTTCCGCCTTGGCGTCCTCGAGGCACGCAAGAACGGCATTCAGCAGGGAAGGCGAAGGCTTGCCGACGGGCAAGGCCTCACCCTTGACGGCCCGGCGTGCGGTACCGCCATGGTCTGATTGCAGTGTCAGGGCTGAGATCCTCTCGTTGCACGAGCAATAGGGCCCGTCCTGTTGCGAGCCCGGTCTGCCATATCTGCGTTCGAGTGGTTGTCACGATCAGTGGCAATCGCTTGAACAGTCTCCAGCGCCCATAAATCTAGCGCACAGTGCAAATCATTCAAGATTCGCATGACCAGAATATCACGATCCGGCGCAAAGCGCGACAGGCCGGGACGCCGCACCGGAGCGGTTCCTGGCGCGCCTGAGTGCCGTCGAGCTGGCCTCGTGGCGCCGCATGGTCACGAAGCTCCAGGCGGGCGCGCGGCAGACGGGCAGGATGGCGACGTCCTCGGAACGAACCCTGTAGGGGGCGAGCTTGTGGGCGGCCTTGGAACGCAGCGCGGCGAGCGTGTGGCTCGGCCGGTCGAAGACGGCCATGGGCAGGCTGTGCGGGATCTCTTCCCAGTTGTTCCAGCGGTGAAGCGTGGCGAAGCTGTCGGCGCCCATGATCCAGACGAAGTTGGCGCGGTCGAGCAGCGGCGTCATGGCGCGCATGGTCTGTGCGGTGTTGGTCGTGCCGAGCCGCTTCTCCAGGTCGGTGACGATGAAGCGGGGATGGTCGGCCAGCGCCCGGGTGGCGGCCAGCCTCTTGCCGAAATCGTCGGTCTCGTCCGGGCTCTTGAGGGGGTTCTGCGGGGAGACCAGCCACCAGACCTGATGGAGGTCGAGGCGCTTGAGGGCTTCGCCCGCCACGGCGACATGGCCCTCATGGGCGGGATTGAACGAGCCGCCGAACAGGCCGATGCGCATACCGGGCACGACGGTGGGAGGCGGCAGCGGCAGCTTGGTCATGGAGGGAGGGTCCCCGCGCCTTCTTTCAAAGAATGTGGCAGCCGGTGGGTTAGGATCGTGTCTGGCCGCTACCGCGCACGATATACTTGAAACTGGTGAGTTGCTCCAGCCCCACGGGACCGCGCGCGTGAAGCTTGCCCGTGGCGATGCCGATCTCCGCGCCCATGCCGAACTCGCCGCCATCGGCGAACTGGGTGGAGGCGTTGTGCAGCACGATGGCGCTGTCGACGCTCGTTAGGAAGCGGTCCGCGGTCTCGGTGTTCTGCGTCACGATGGACTCCGTATGCTGCGAACCGTAGCGCGCGATATGCGCAATCGCCTCGTCCACGCCGTCGACGACGTGCGCGGCGATGATCCTGTCGAGATACTCCGTCGACCAGTCCTCCTCGCTGGCAGGCACGACGCGCGGATCGGCGGCCTGGACCTCGCTGTCGCCGCGCACCTCGCAGCCCGCATCGATCAGGGCGCCGACAAGGCCCGCCAGATGCCGGTCCGCGCCGGCCCGGTCCACGAGCAGGGTTTCCGCCGCGCCGCAGATGCCGGTCCGGCGCATCTTGGCGTTGACGACGATCTCGCGCGCCATGTCCGCATCGGCGTCGCGGTCCACATAGACATGGCAGATGCCCTCCAGATGGGCGAAGACCGGCACCCGCGCCTCCGTCTGGACGCGCGCCACGAGGCTCTTGCCGCCGCGCGGGACGATGAGGTCTATGGTGCCGCCGAGGCCCTCGAGCATGAAGCCCACCGCGCTGCGGTCGGCGGTCGGCACCATCTGGATCGCAGCCTCCGGCAGCCCGGCCTCGGCAAGGCCGGCCCTGAGGCAGGCCACGATGGCCTCGCTGGAGGCGAAGCTGTCGCTGCCGCCGCGCAGGATGACCGCATTGCCCGCCTTCATGCACAGCGCGCCCGCATCGGCGGTCACATTGGGCCGGCTTTCATAGACGATACCGATGACGCCGATGGGCGTTCGCGTGCGCGCGATCCTGAGGCCGTTGGGGCGCGTCCATTCCGCGGTGACCTCGCCCACCGGGTCGGGCAGCTCGGCGATGGCCTCGATCCCTCGGGCCATGGCCTCGACGCGCTCCCGGTCGAGCCTCAGCCGGTCGAGGAAAGCGGCGGGCCGGCCGGACGCCTCCGCCCGCTCCAGATCGCGGGCATTGGCGGCGAGGATGTGCGGACAGTCCGCCCGGATGGCGGCCGCCATGGCGCGCAGCGCGGCGTTCTTGGCCTCCGCCGGCGCCTGTGCGAGGCGGGACGCCGCGTCCCGCGCCCGTTGCCCGAGCTCCGCCATCGTCGCGGCGATCGTCTGCGTCGCGGTCTCCTCCGCAAGGCTCATCGCTTTCAACTCCTGATCAGGACGAGGTCGTCCCGGTGCACCATTTCGTCCCGGCCGCGCCAGCCCAGTATCGTCTCGATCTCGCCGCTCCTGCGCCCGGCGATCCGTTCGGCGTCCTCGCGGTCATAGGCGACGAGCCCGCGCGCGATCTCGACGCCGGAGGGAGCGAGAATACTCACCGTGTCGCCGCGTGCAAAGTGCCCCTCGATCCGGGACACGCCCGCCGGAAGCAGGCTGCGCCCCTTGTCGAGGGCCTCGACCGCGCCGTCGTCGACCATCAGCCGGCCCACGGGCACGAGCGCGCCGGCGATCCAGCGCTTGCGCTCCGCCACCGGGGACCCGGAGCCGAGGAACCATGTGGAAGGGCCGTCCTGCAGGATGCGCCTGAGCGGATGGGCGACCCGGCCGGACGCGATCGCCATGTTGGCGCCGGCGCCAAGCGCGATGCGGGCGGCCTCCAGCTTGGTGACCATGCCGCCCGTGCCCACGCCGCTCACGGGCTTTCCGGCCATCGCCTCGATCTCCGCCGTGATGGCGTGGACCTCCGGGACGAGCGCCGCATCGGGGTCGCTCTCGGGCGAGGCGGTATAGAGCCCGTCGACATCGGACAGCAGGACCAGCGTGTCCGCGGAGACCATGCTCGTCACCCGGGCGGCGAGCCGGTCGTTGTCGCCATAGCGGATCTCGGAGGTCGCGACCGTGTCGTTCTCGTTGATCACCGGCACCGCGCCCTTCTGGATGAGGGTGGTGAGCGTGTTGCGCGCATTGAGATAGCGCCGGCGCTCCTCGGTGTCGTTGAGGGTAAGCAGTACCTGCGCGGCGACGAGGCCGTGGCGGGCGAGAGAGCGCTGATAGGCGTGGGCGAGCGTCACCTGCCCGACGGCGGCGGCGGCCTGGCTTTCCTCCAGCTTCGCCCTGTGGCGCGGCAGGCCGAGCGTGCCGCGCCCGAGCGCGATGGCGCCGGAGGACACGATGACGACCTCCGCGCCGCCGGCCCTGAGCTCGGCGACGTCGTCGATCAGTGTGTCGAGCCAGTCATGGTCGAGCCGTCCGGTCGCCTGTTCGACGAGGAGGGCGGATCCGATCTTGACGACGACGCGCCGGGCCTCGCCGAGGCGGCTCATGGCGTCCAGCCCTCCGCCGTCTCGTCCGCGTCGTCACCCTCCCCGGATGTGTCGGTGCCGGCCTTCTCCGCCTCGCGGCGGGCGTTGACGGCGTCGGCGACCATGGCGATGGCCGTATCGACGCCCGCGCCGCTGACGCCGGAGAGCCTCAGGGGCTCGACCCCCGTTTCCGCGGCGAACCGCGCCGCGATCCCGTCGAGGTCGTCGGGCGCGAGCGCGTCGGTCTTGTTGAGGGCGACGATCTCCGCCTTCTCCTCGAGCCCGCGTCCATAGCCGGCAAGCTCGGCGCGCACCGTGCGGTAGGCCGCGACCGGATCCTCGCCCGTGGCGTCGACCAGATGCAGGAGCACCGCGCAACGCTCCACATGGCCGAGGAAGCGGTCGCCGAGCCCCGCGCCCTCATGGGCGCCCTCGATGAGGCCCGGAATGTCGGCGAGCACGAACGAGGCGGTGCCCCTGCGCACCACGCCGAGCACGGGGTTGAGCGTCGTGAAGGGGTAGTCGGCGATCTTCGGGCGCGCCGCGCTCACATGCGACAGGAAGGTCGACTTTCCGGCATTGGGCAGGCCCACGAGGCCGGCATCGGCGATCAGCTTCAGCCGGAGCCAGATCCACCGTTCCTCGCCGGCCTCGCCGGGATTGGCCCGGCGCGGGGCGCGGTTGGTGGAGGACTTGAAGCGCGTATTGCCGAAGCCGCCATTGCCGCCGCGCGCCAGCAGGACGCGCTGGCCGACCTCGGTCAGGTCGGCGATCGGCGTCTCCTCGTCCTCCTCGAAGACCTGCGTGCCCACCGGCACCTTGAGCACGACGGGCCGGCCGCCGGCGCCGGTGCGGTTCTTGCCCATGCCGTGGCCGCCGCGCGGGGCCTTGAAGTGCTGGCGGTAGCGATAGTCGATGAGCGTGTTGAGGCCATCCACGGCCTCCACCCAGACATCGCCGCCGCGGCCGCCGTCGCCGCCGTCCGGCCCGCCATACTCGATATACTTCTCCCGCCGGAAGCTCAGGCAGCCATTACCGCCGTCGCCCGCACGGACATAGACTTTCGCTCGGTCGAGAAATTTCATGGGCCAACTCTTTATCGGCTTTCCCGGCCTCCCGCAAAGGCCGTTTGCGACGGCGGGTCCGCGCCGGAGGGAGCCTGTCGTGTTTCCTGTCCGATTGCTGCGGCACCGGCCCGCTCCCCCACCCGGCCACCCATGACATGATGATCCCGTGGGTGGCCGGGTGGGGGAGTGGGCCGGTACGGGTCGGGGCGAAGACGTCCTAGCCGTGGCGGCGCAGCCAGGCCTGGCGTGTCAGCCGGAACCGGTCCATGGGCTCCTTGCGGTCGAGCGCCAGCAGATATTGCCGACCGAGACCGATGAAGGCGAAGCCGCAGGCCTCCAGGACCCGGCGCGAGGCGATATTGGTGATCCGGCAGCCCGCGCCGATGGCGCTGAGCCCGCGATGCTCGAAGGCATGGGCGATCATCGCCCGGGCCGCCTCCGTCGCGAAACCGCGGCCGCGATAGGGCGCGCCGATCCAGTAGCCGAGCTCCGGGTCGGGGGCGAAGGTGCCCTGCTCGATGCCCACCGCGCCGATGAGGACCGGATCCGGGATGTTGAGATAGATGCCCATGGGCGCATCCTCCGGCGCCATGGCGGCCACGGTGTCGAGCCAGGCCTCGGCGTCGGAAAGGCGGTAGGGGTGGGGGATGCGGGATGTGTTCTCCGCAAGCGCGCGCTCATTGGCGAGCCGGGCGATGCGCGCGGCATCGGCGCGCTCGGGGCGCGCGAGGATCAGCCGGTCGGTTGCGCGTGTGTGCCTGTCGCGGCTGTCGAGAGTGGCCAGTTCGGTCATGATCGGACTCCTTCGCGGAAGTCAAAACGAATTCGGGGAGATGGATGTCCCATCTCCCCGATTCGTGCTTCGCGATTGGATCCTCCGATCCGCCGGTTCGATGAGACGCCGGCGTATCGGAGTGTGTCCGATGCGCCGTCAGCTGGCGTTGGCCGGTACCGGTACGACGGAGACGAAGGTCCGTCCGCTGCGGCCCGTGCTGAACTCCACTTTGCCCTCGGTAAGCGCAAAGATGGTGTGGTCCTTGCCCATGCCGACATTGGTGCCGGGATGCCATTTGGTGCCACGCTGGCGCAGGATGATGTTGCCCGGAATGACGGCCTCGCCACCGAACTTCTTCACGCCGAGCCTGCGGCCGGCCGAATCGCGTCCATTGCGTGAGGAGCCGCCTGCCTTCTTGTGCGCCATGACCTTTGCTCCGTCCTCGTTCTACAGTCGATAAAACTGGCGTTCTGGAAACCTTCGATGGCGGGGGCGTTACTTCGCCTCGCCGGTGTCCTTGTCCGCCGCCTTGGCCTTGCTGGCCGTCTTCTTCTCGGCGCCGCCGTCCTTGGCCGCCTTCGCGGTCGCGGACTTGGCCGGGCTCGCCTTGGCCTTGCCGGTCTCTTCCGGCTTGGTCTCCGCCTTGGCCTCGGCCTTCGGCTTCGCGTCCGCCTTCAGGGCGGCCTTGGCCTTTGCCGGCTTCTTGCCGTCGGTCAGGATCTCGGTGATCCGGAGCGTCGTCAGGAGCTGGCGGTGGCCCTGCGTGCGGCGGTATTTCTTGCGCCGCTTCTTCTTGAAGACCGTGATCTTCTCGCCGCGCGTCTGCTCGACGACCTCCGCGGCGACGCTCGCGCCCTCCACCAGCGGGGCGCCCACGACGGGCTTGTCCGCACCGGCGATCATGAGAACGTCGGAAATGGCGACGACCTCGCCCGGCTCGCCCTGGAGGCGCTCCACCTGGATGACGTCGTTCTCGGCAACCTTGTACTGCTTGCCGCCCGTCTTGATGACTGCGTACATAATGTCCAACCGCTGGATTATGAAATAACAGGTCTGGCCGGCGTGCCTGACCACCCGGCAAATTTGCGCGCACTATACGCGGAACGCTCCGCCTGTCAAGGAAACGCCGCGCCGTCCGGACCACTTTGATTCGACGCCCGTTCCGCCCCCAAGGCCGGCCCCGGGACGGGCTTTGCGCAGGAAGGTCGTTTCCGGGGGTTGGCAGACGCCGCGATCGGCGCTATGTGATCGGCCGCGAGACCCGTTCGCGAACGGATGACCTCGATCTGAGCGGAGGGGTGCCGGAGTGGTCGAACGGGGCGGTCTCGAAAACCGTTGTGCGCGCGAGCGTACCGTGGGTTCGAATCCCACCCCCTCCGCCATTCCCGACACACTGACCTCATTATGGGATACCGGCCGCGGCGCCTCCAGGCGTTCATGTGGGGTTCAGCGGGCGGCCTCCACGGTGCGTGCAGCGACAAGGAGAGACCCATGCGTTTGCTGCCGATTGTTCTTGCCCTGATCGTTTCGGGCGCGGTTGTGGCTCAGGCCGCCGAGCCGGAGGGGACGTGGATCGTCGAGGATATCCGGGGCGGCGGGGTGATCGACAGCCTCCGGACCACCCTGGAGATCGCGCCGGACGGCAAGGTGTCGGGCCATGGCGGGTGCAACGGTTTTGGCGGCAGCGCCGAGATCGATGGCAACGCCATCCGGTTCGGCCCGATGTTCTCCACGAAGATGGCCTGTGCGCCCGCGATCATGGACCAGGAGCAGACGTTCCACGACGCGCTGGCGGATGTGACGGCATGGCAGATCGAGGAGACCGGCCATCTCGTCCTGCTCGACGGGAACGGCGAGACGCTGATCAGGCTGATCGGCGAATAGGCCCGGCGGTCCGGCACCTCCCTCCACCTGCTTCTCCCGATCACAGACTTTCATGCTTCGCCTTGCGCGGTCCTTTCCCGCGGCGGTGAGCTCGCATTCGAAGTGCCCAAGCGGGGTTTCGGGCCGCCTTCCCGGGAATGATGGGCATGGACGGCGCTTCCGTCGGTGGTGACGGAGCTTGCGAGTACGAAAGCCGGAATCGATAGTCGTTTGGCGCTTGCTCACCTCGCGCGGTCTCGGCGCTCGCTCACCAGAACCCGTTGCTTGCGCCTGTCATAGCCCCGGCGCGTGACAGAGCGTCTTTCTGACCGGCTGTCCGAGAGAACAGGGGTCCGGGCGTTTATGGCCTGTTTCTTGGAATATACTAAAATTTGCGATTAGTATTTTTGATAAATTTCTTCAAAATTACCTAGTATTGCGCATATATTGCAAGTTTAAAATCACCATAACATGTTTTATTTGTGGTATTTGTGGAAAATATACATGGGGGTGGGGGAAATGGAAGGCTCTGGACATGATTGTTACAGCTTCTGCGACCGCTTTTCCCGGAGAACCCGTCACAACGGAGGAGTTGCTGTCGGCAACAGGTCATCGCTTGACCGACTCCTTTCGGAAATCCGTTGCGCATATGGGCGTCGGGAGACGCTTTGTCTCGGTTCGCCGATACCGGGACTATCTCCGGAACGCCGTGCCGCGGGACCTGACGCATACCACCACCGATCTGGGGCGCGAGGCAGCGCTCTCGCTGCTTGAGACCACCGGAACGGCCGAAAATGTGGACGCTGTCATTGCGGTGACCAACACGCCGGCGCGGCCGATGCCGGGATTGGCCTTCGATCTCATGGCGGATCTCCACGGCCTGGTGCGCCGCGACGCGCACGTGTTCAACATCACCTATTCCGGCTGCAGCGGCTTTATGAAGTCGATGGAGCTGGCTACATCGCTCATCGAATCCGGGCGCTGCCGGACCGTGCTTCTGGTGGTGTCGGAGGTCCATACCGCGTATTGGCCACCCATCACACAGCAGGTGGACTCCTATCGGAATGTCCATCGATCCGGCTCCGCAGACGATCTGGCGCGAACGCACCAGGCGACCGCGGCGTTGCTGTTCGGCGACGGCGCGGTGGCCTTCCTCGTCTCCGCGGATGGGGCTGGCCTCGAGTTCGGCAACTTCGTGCATCTGACGAATGACAGGAAGAACGATGCCGAGCTCCTGCGCATGAACGAGGGCGGGTCGGCGTCGCCGGCCACGTTCGCCATGCCGCTCTACGAGATGGACAAGAAGGTGGCGGTCCGCGGCCTGGACTATGTCAGGCGATCGATCGCGGCGCTGCCGGACGCAATGGCCGACCGGGGGCAATCGGATACCGGCGCGGGGGAGATTCTGATCCATACCGGTAGCTGGAAGATCGTTTCCAGAATATGCCGGGATCTCGAGATCGACGAGGCGGACGAACGCGTGGTCCGTTCGTTCGAGGTGCTGCGCGATTATGGCAATCTGTCCTCTGTCGCGATTGCCGTGCTTGTCCACGATCTGCTGCAGCTTGAGCGGGTGAAGGCGGGCCTGGTGGTCTCGTTCGGCGTCGGGTTCTCATCCACCTCCGGCGCATTCACGCGCCGGTCGTCAACGCACTGAAGCTCGGGAGGACACATGCGCGACGGGCAGAATGCCGTGAGCGATCGATCCGGGAAGGACGCCGTTTCCGCGGCGTCGAAGCCGGGGGGGGATGCGCGCGATGCCGGTCAGGCGATCTACAGCCCGCTTGTGCTGAGGCTCTACGATATCTGGGTGCTCGGCATCTCGAACCGGTTCGTCTGGAGATGTCCCAGTTCAAGGCTGGTTGCGCTCTACAACAGGAATGTCGGCGCCAGGCACCTCGATATCGGTGTCGGCAGCGGGTATTTCCTGGACAAGGCGGCCTGGCCGGTCGCATCTCCCGATATCACCCTCGCGGACCTCAACCCGAACAGCCTCGCTGCCGCCCATGCGCGTATTGCGCGATACGATCCCGGTCTTCAGCGCCACGACGCCTTCGAACGGTTCCCCCGGGCGACCCCCTACGAGTCCATAGGCCTCAACTATCTGCTTCATTGCCTGCCCGGCGATATCCGCGCGAAATCCGTCGTGTTCGACAATCTGGACGGCGTCATGCACCGCGACACGAGGGTCTTCGGCGCGACGATCGTGCAGGGCGATGCGCCTCGTTCGCTCGCCGCCCGCCGATTGATGGAGGCCTATAACAGGAAGCGCATCTTCTCCAATACACATGATCGCATCCCGGACCTTGCCGCCGAGCTGGAACGCAGGTTTGTCCATGTGAATGTGGAGCGCGTCGGTTGCGTCGCGCTGTTCGAGGCGTCGGGCCGACGCTGAGGGTGCCGGGCGGCCGGTCCGGTTATGGCGCCCGTGTTGCCCCGTCGTCGTGGCGGAGCGTGTCGAGCAGGTCGGGCGACCAGAAGCCTATGACCGTCTCGATATGGTCGCGCATGGCTTCGGCCGCCTCGTCCGGGTCGCCGGCGATGAGTGCGTCCAGGAGAGTGCGGTGCTGTTCGGCGCTGGGCGGCAGGCCGATACGGCGGTCCGGCGTCACGCCCTCCGGCGCGTTGCCGAAGGTGTAGCGGTGAACATGCAGCGCGCAGCGCGTGAGGATGGGCTCGAGCGCAGGCATGCCGGCGATCTTGAAGATCGTCAGGTGGAACTCGCGGTCGAGTTCGCTCAGCGCATAGCCGTCATGGTCGTCCTCGGCCTGGGCGATGCGCGCGATAAGGGCCTCGAGCGCGGCGACGTCGCGCTCCGTCAGGGCAAGTGCTGCACGGCGCGCGCTCTCGGTTTCCAGCGCAAGGCGGATGCGCGCCATATGGGCCGCCTCCTCCGCGGTGGTGGTGGAGACAACCGTGCCGTGATAGCCGCGCCGGGTGACGAGGCCGTCCTGCTGCAGGCGCAGCAGGGCCTCGCGCACCGTGCCCTGGCTGCAGCCCATGGCCGCGGCGATCTGCTGCTCGAGGAGCGGCTGGCCGGCGGCAAGGCTCCTGAGCAGGATGGCGCGCTTCACCGCATGATAGACGGCGCTGCCCTTGCTTTGTCTCAGATAGCGGGAAGCCCCGTCATCCAGGATATCGAACATTTGGGTCATGAGTTGACAGGCGTTCGGGGACGTTTCACGATCATTATCGTTATCGATAATGATAACGGCATCTCGATCCGAGACAAACGGATTTTCCGGCCCGGCGGCGCCAGAGCCGACAGGGGCGGGCCGGAGTTCAGGGGGAGACGTCGGTCCTGGCCGCGCTGCTTGACATAGACGGGCTTGTCGTGGAGTTCGCCACGGGCGCGGGCGTGGTGCGCGCCGTCAACGACGTGTCCTTCGATGTCGAGCGCGGCGAGATCGTGGCGGTGGTGGGCGAATCCGGTTCCGGCAAGTCGGTCACCGCGCTCGCCGTTCTGGGGCTGATCGACGAGCCGCCCGGGCGCGTCGCCTCCGGCGCCATCCGCTTCGACGGCGAGGACCTCCTGACCCTCGGCAAGGAGGGCATCCGCCATATTCGCGGCCGGCGCATCGCCATGGTGTTCCAGGAGCCGATGACCTCGCTCAACCCCGTGCTCTCCATCGGCCGGCAGATGACGGAGGCGATGCGGCTCCATCTGGGCGTCGGTGCGCGGGAGGCGCGCGCCCGCGCGGTCGAGCTCTTGGGCCTCGTCGGCATTTCCGAGCCGGAGCGGCGGCTGAAGCAATATCCCCATCACCTGAGCGGTGGCATGCGCCAGCGCGTCATGATCGCCATGGCGTTGAGCTGCAAGCCGGAACTCGTCATCGCCGACGAGCCGACCACCGCGCTCGACGTGACCATCCAGGCGCAGATCCTGGAGCTCATGCGCGATCTCTGCCGCAGGCTCGGCGTCGCGCTCGTCATCATCACGCACAATCTGGGGATCGTCGCGCGCTATGCCGACCGGGTGAACGTCATGTATGCCGGCCGGGTGGTGGAGAAGGGCGACGCACGGAGCCTCTATCGCCGTCCGAGCCATCCCTACACGGTCGGCCTCCTCAACTCCGTGCCCCGGCTCGACCGCCCGCGCGACGCCGCGCTCGACCCGATCCCCGGCAACCCGCCCGATCCGGTGGCGCTGCCCTCGGGCTGCGCCTTCCGGCCGCGCTGCGCCTTCGCCACGGCGCGCTGCGGGGAAAGCGTGCCGGCGCTGCGCACCATGGAGGCCGGGCATCTCGCCGCCTGTTTCGAGGCCGAGCGGCTGAGAGAGGAGATGCCGGCATGAGCGCATCCGCGACACCGCTCGTCGAGGTGGAGGATCTGCGCAAGCATTTCCCGGTGACGAGCGGCGTCGTGTTCGAGCATGCCGCGGGTGCGGTGAAGGCCGTCGACGGGGTCAGCTTCGCAATCGGCCGCGGGGAGACCTTCGGGCTGGTCGGGGAATCGGGCTGCGGCAAGTCGACCATCGGGCGCTGCATCCTGAAGCTCGAGACGCCGACCGCCGGCACGATCCGCTTCGACGGGCGCGATATTGCGGATCTCGACCGGCGCGGGACGCTCGCCTTCCGCCGCCGCGTGCAGGCCGTGTTCCAGGATCCCTTCTCCTCGCTCAATCCGCGCATGACGGTGGAGGAGATCGTCGGCGAGCCGCTGCTCGTCCACCGGCAGGAGACCACGCGCGCGGGACGCCTGAAGCGGGTGCGCGCCCTGCTCGACGTCTGCGGGCTGCCCGCCCGTCTCGTCGACCGCTATCCCCATGAGATGAGCGGCGGCCAGCGCCAGCGCGTCGGCATCGCCCGGGCGCTGGCCCTAAGGCCCGATTTCATCCTGTGCGACGAGGCGGTCTCCGCGCTCGACGTGTCGATCCAGGCCCAGATCGTCCGGCTTCTGGAGGATCTGAGGGCGGAGTTCGGGCTCACCTATCTGTTCATCGGCCACGATCTCTCCGTGGTGCGCCATATCAGCCATCGCGTGGCGGTGATGTATCTCGGCCGCATCGTGGAGATCGCGGAGTGCGCGACCCTGTTCGAGCGTCCCGAGCATCCCTATACGCGCGCCCTGCTCGCCGCCGTTCCCGTGCCCGACCCGGAGGTCGAGCGGGCGCGGCCGGCGGGCATCGTCACGGGCGAGATCCCGAGTCCCATGTCCCCGCCCTCGGGCTGCGTGTTCCATCCGCGCTGCCCGCTGGCGGACGAGAGCTGCCGCCGCGCGGAGCCCGCGCTCCGCGACCTCGGCGGCGGTCACTGCGTGGCCTGCCCCAAGGTCGGCCACGATATCGCCGTGCCCGTCCCGTGAGCGAAGGGGCGGGCCCGGGCGATCCAAGAGGAGGGAGATCCATGACGCAGAAGACACAGGGGCCATTCGGCGAGGCCGGCAAGGCCCGCATCCGGCGCGAGCTCGAGGATGCCCACGATTTCGACCCGCGCGATCCGCTGTTCGGCCTGACCCGCGAGGCGCTTTCCGGCCCGCGGCTTGAGCGTCGCGCCGTCCTGCGCCTCATGGCGGCGGCCGGCACGCTCACCGCCTGGCATTTGATGCCGGGGCTCGGCGGGGCGGGCCGCGCGCTCGCCGAGGGCAAGGCCGGCGGCACGCTCACCTGCGGCTGGGCCGGCGTCGGCGAGATCCGCACGCTCGACCCCGCCCAGATCAACCAGGTGCTCCAGTTCCAGGTCGCCTCGAACGTCCTGTCCGGGCTCACCCACATCGATGCCGAGCTGGTTGCGCAGGGCGACCTTGCGGAGGACTGGACGGTTTCGGAGGACGGCCGGGAATATGTCTTCACCCTGCGCGAGGGCGTGACCTTCCACAATGGCGACCCGTTCACCGCCGACGACGTGGTCTTCACCTATGAGCGCTCGAAGGATCCGGAGAAATCGATCCATGCGCGCGTGCTCGACAATGTCGCGGGCGTGGAGAAGGTCGACGGGCGCACGGTGCGCTTCACGCTGAAGGCGCCGCAGGCCTCCTTCCTGACCAAGACGCTGGAGCGCGCGAGCGGCCGGGCCATGACCATCGTCAGCCGCGGCGGGCTGGAGGCGCTCGGCGAGTCGCAATACGGCCTCACCCCTGTCGGCACCGGGCCGTTCAAGGTCGTCGAGCATCAGCTCGGCCAGGGCGTGGTCCTGGAGAAGTTCGCCGACTATTACGATCCCGAACGGCCGAAGCTCGACCGCGTGGTGATCAAGCCGATCCTCGACGCCGAGCCGCTGGCCGCCGCCATGGAGGCCGGCGACATCCAGCTCATCGGCGGCAACCCGGTCGCGCCGGAGCTCGTCGACCGCTTCATCTCCAATCCCGATCTCGTGGTCGACGAGGTGCCGGCGCCGGGCTTCCAGTCGGTCTGGATCAATCCGTGGAACGAGCACATGAAGGTCACCGACTTCAACAAGCCCGTCGAGGAGCTCATGAAGGAGAAGGGCTTCAAGGCGCGGCTCGCCATCGCCAAGGCGCTCGACCGAGACATGTTCATCAGGCAGGCGCAGTTCGGCCGCGGCACGCCGGCCTATGGCACGATCAATCCGGCCATGGCGTTCTATTTCGACGAGGCGCTGGCGGAGACGTCGAACCAGGCCTTCGACGCGGAGGCCGCGAAGGCGCTCCTGGCGGAGGCCGGCTATCCCGACGGCGAGGGCTTTCCCCGGCTGCGCCTTCTCGCCACGCCGGCTCAGCGCCGCGAGGCGCAGGTCGTCGCGGGGATCCTGAAGCGCAACCTCAATATCGATGTGGAGATCCAGACCAAGGACTTCCCCGTCCTGATCGACGACTTCGACACCATGAACTGGGACCTGGTGCGTCTGGGCTCGGGCGGCGACTACGACCCGGACGACGCGCTGGTCGACTGGATGCAGACGGATTCGAAGTTCAACGGCCGCCGGCGCGACAAGGAGAAATATGCCTTCGGCTTCTTCTCCGACGACGAGGTGGACGCGCTCGTCTCCGAGCAGAGCCGGACGGCGGATCCCGACAAGCGCCGGGAGCTCGTGCGCAAGGCCAACGCGATCACCTCCGACAAGGTGGCCTCCGCCTTCCTGTTCCACCCGCCCGACATCCAGGTGCGCCACAAGAGCGTGGACTTCCCGGCGCAGAGCCGCATCCCGGGCCTCGTCGATCTCGACCGGGTGACGGTGGGGTGAGGATGAGCGACCGCGCCATTATCGCCAACCCTTCCCTTGACGGGGAGGGTCGGGCCGCAGGGCCGGGGAGGGGTGACGCGGCAAACTTGGGAGCGTTTCGCTTCACCCCCACCCGGAGAGCTTGTCAGCGCTCCGACCTCCCCCGTCGAGGGGGCGATCGCATTTGCCTGAATTCCGAGGTCATCCCGGCACTTGTTGCCGGGATCCATTGGCGGTGCGGCGATGACAGTGGGGAAGTCTCGTGACGGATGGGGCCGCGCACGCAACGTCTTCTCGCCACCGCCAACCTCGGCGGCGAGGCCATTGGGTCCCGGCAACAAGTGCCGGGACGACGCTTGAGCTGTTGGCGACGGCGTTCGCCGTCATGCGCGATAGTCCTACCCGTCGAAGGGGAGGGAGTTGACCCCATGACCCGCTACATGATCAGGCGGACGCTCGGTGCGCTGGTGGTGATGTGGGCGGTCGCCACCCTCGTCTTCTTCATGCTGCGTATCGTGCCGGGCGATCCCATCGCGGCCATGCTGTTCGACGCCGGCGACGCGGGGGCCGTGGAGGCGCTGCGCCACAAGCTCGGCCTCGACCAGCCGATCTATGTCCAGTACGTCAAATGGTTCTGGAACATGGCCCAGGGCGATCTCGGCGCCTCGATCTATGGCAGCCGGGTGCCGGTGACACAGCTCATCGCGGAGGCCCTGCCGCGCACCCTGTCGCTCGCCGGCCTCGCCTTCGTCCTTGCCGTCGTGATCGCCGTGCCGGCGGGGCTCATCGCCGCGACGAAGCGCAACACCGTGGCCGACCATGCCGTCACCTTCGGTGCTTTTCTGGGGCTGTCCATGCCGGACTTCTGGGTCGGCATCCTCCTGATCATCGTCTTCGCCGCGAACCTCCAGTGGCTGCCCGCCATCGGCTATGTGCCGCTGAAGGAGGGCTTCTGGCCGTGGCTTTCCCACCTGATCCTGCCGTCCATCGCGGTGGGCACGGCCTTCTCCGCGATCATCGCGCGCATGATCCGCTCCTCCATGCTGGAGGTCCTGAAGACCGACTATATGCGCGTCGCCCGCGCCAAGGGGCTCACGCGCGCCATGCTGATCCTGCGCCACGCCTTCCCCAATGCGCTGATCCCGGTGGTGACCGTCATGGGGATCGCGTTCGCGCTGCTCATGGCGGGCGCGGTGGTGGTGGAGAACGTCTTCGCCATCAAGGGGCTGGGGCGGCTGCTCATCCAGGGCATCCTCAACCGCGACTACCCTGTGGTGCAGGGCGCGATCCTGGTGGTCTCGGCGATCTTCGTCTTCTCCAATCTGCTGGTCGATCTCCTCTACACGGTGATCGACCCGCGCATCCGGTACGACACATGAGCGAGCGCGCGGCCATCGCGGATCCCGGAGCGGAAGACGAGGCGCCGCCGCGCCGCCGCGCCGGCTGGGCGGAGCTGCGCGCCCTTCTGTGGCGCGACAAGAAGGCGCTCGTCGGCACCGTCGTGCTGGCCGTCTTCGCGCTGACCGCCATATTGGGTGTGGCCATCGCGCCCTACGATCCCAATGCGATGCTCTACGACATGATGGGGGCGCCCTCTCTCGCCCATCCGCTGGGCACCGACGATCTCGGCCGGGATCTGTTGAGCCGCATCGTCGTCGGCACCCAGGTCTCGCTGTTCATCGGCGTCTCCACGGTTGCCATCTCGCTCGTCATCGGCGTGGCGCTCGGGCTCTATGCCGGCTATTACGGCGGCTGGCTCGATACGGTGATCATGCGCTATATCGACCTGCAATGGGCCTTCCCCAATTTCATCATCGCGGTCTATCTGGTCGCCGTCTTCGGCACCGGCATCGTCAATCTCATCGTGGCGATCTCGCTCGCCTTCCTCGACGATTTCGCACGCATCGCCCGCAGCATGGTGCTCTCGGTGAAGGAGGAGCAATATGTCGCCGCCGCGCGCACCACCGGCGCGTCGGACACGCGCATCATCTGGCGCCATATCCTGCCCAATGTGACCGCGCCGATCATCGTGCAGGCGACCGTCTCCGTCTCCTACGCCATCCTGGCCGAGGCCAGCCTGTCCTTCCTGGGGCTTGGCGTGGAGGCCTCGACCCCGACCTGGGGGCTGATCCTGGCGGAGGCGCGCAGCTTCATCTCGCGGGCCTGGTGGCTCGGCATCTTCCCCGGCGTCGCCATCATGCTCACCGTCCTGTCCATCAACTTCATCGGCGACGCGCTGCGCGACTTCCTCGACGTTCGCGAAACCGGCAACATCTGAAGGCCTCACGCAGGAACATCCCATGACACGCTTCACCACCCGTCCGGAGATCCTCGGCACATTCGGTGTCGTCGCCTCGACCCACTGGCTCGCCAGCGCCGCCGGCATGGCCATGCTGGAAAAGGGCGGCAACGCCTTCGACGCCGCCGCGGCGGCGGGCTTCGCACTGCAGGTGGTCGAGCCGCATCTCAACGGTCCGGGCGGCGAGGTGCCGATCATCCTCTACAGCGCGAGGACGGACCGGGTGGACGTGATCTGCGGCCAGGGCGTGGCGCCTCGGGCCGCGAGCATCGAGGCCTACCGCGCGCTCGGCCTCGACATGGTGCCGGGCACGGGGCTGCTCGCCGCCGTCGTTCCCGGCGCCTTCGATGCCTGGGCCACAATGCTGCGCGACCACGGCACCATGGCGCTCGACGACGTCCTCGCCCACGCCATCGGCTACGCGGAGACCGGGTTTGCGCTGGTGCCCAATATCGCCCACGCCATCGCCACCATGCGCGAGACGTTCGAGACGGAGTGGCGAAGCTCCGCGGAGGTCTGGCTGAAGGACGGCGTGCCGGCTGCCGGCACGGTGTTCCGCAATCCCGCGCTGGCCAAGACCTACAGGCGCGTGCTCGGCGAGGCGGCCGCGAAGGGCGGCTCGCGCGAGGACCGCATCGAGGCGGCACGGCAGGCCTGGTACGAGGGCTTCGTGGCCGACGCCATCGACCGCTTCTGCCGCGAGGAGGCGGTGATGGACGTCACCGGCGAGCGCCATCGCGGGCTCCTGACCGGCGACGACATGGCGCGCTGGCGTGCCAGCGTAGAGCGCCCGCTCGCTTATGACTATCACCGCTACACGCTGTGCAAGACGGGTCCCTGGGGGCAGGGGCCGGTGGCGCTCCAGCAGCTCGCGCTCCTGAAGGGCTTCGACCTCGACGGGCTGTCGGAGGACGACCCGGAGTTCGTCCACACGGTCGTCGAATGCGCCAAACTCGCCTTCGCCGACCGGGAGAGCTTCTACGGCGATCCGGACTTCGTGGAGGTTCCCGTCCAGACGCTGCTGGCGGATGCCTATAACGATGCTCGCCGCGCGCTGGTCTCAAGCGAGGCCTCGCTCGATCTGCGCCCCGGCGATATTCCGGGCTACGGCGCGGAGCCCATCGTGCGCCTCGCGGGCGAGGGCGGCCACGGGGCGGGCGGCGGCGAGCCGACGGTCCAGCGTTTCGACGATCTGGACGTCGCCCCCTCCGGCGCCACGCGCGGCGATACCTGCCATGTCGACGTGATCGACCGCTGGGGCAACATGGTCTCCGCCACGCCGAGCGGCGGCTGGCTGCAGAGCTCGCCCGTCGTGCCGGGCCTGGGGTTCGCGCTCTCCACGCGCGCGCAGATGTTCTGGCTGGAGGAGGGCAAGCCGGCGAGCCTGGCGCCCGGAAAGCGCCCGCGCACCACGCTCACCCCCTCGCTCGCACTGAAGGACGGCGAGCCCTGGATGGTTTTCGGCACGCCGGGCGGCGACCAGCAGGACCAGTGGTCGCTCAACGTGTTCCTGCGCCACGTCCATTTCGGCCTCAACCTGCAGGAGGCGATCGACGCGCCGGAGTTCCACACCGCCCATTTCCCGAGTTCCTTCTATCCGCGCGAATGCGAGCCGGGAAAGGTGACGGTGGAGGGGCGGTTCCCCGAGGCGACGGTCGGGGAACTGCGTCGCCGCGGCCACCGCGTGGAGGTCGATGTCGACTGGGGCATCGGCCGCGTGACGGCGGCGGAAAGGGATGGCGATCTCCTCAGGGCCGGCGCCAATCCGCGCTTCATGCAGGGCTACGCGATCGGCCGGTGACAGGCGGTCATATCCGGGACTTCGCGGTGACAGCCGAAATTGCCGTGTGTCCGGTAGCGCCGTGCTCGCCCATGCGCGGGCCGGGCCCCGGTCTCAGGGGTCGTCGGCCGGGGCGGTGGCCTTCTCCGCCCGGAGCGTGACGACGAACTCCGCGCCCCCGGCGTCGCTGTCCGTCAGGGCGAGCGTGCCGCCGAGCTGCTCGACGATCTGGCGGCTGATCGCCAGCCCCAGGCCGGTGCCCTGCTGGCGCGGCGTCGGCCCCCGCGAGAACTTGGCGAATATGCGTTCGCGCTCGGCTTCGGGAATGCCCGGGCCGTTGTCGCGGACACGGGCCTCGTAGAGGCCGTCGCGGACGCTGGCGGACACCGTGACCCGGGGGTCGGTGCCGGTATTGTACTTGATGGCGTTGGAGACGAGGTTGATGAACACCTGAGCCAGCCGGTCGCGATTGCCGAGGACGACGACGTTGCGCGACCGGGCCGTGCGCTCGAGCGAGACGCCGGCGGAGCGCGCGAGCGCCTCGCAGCTCTCCATGGCGAGGTCGATGGCGGTTTCGGGGTCGATCCAGCCGGTTTCCCAATCCGCCTCGCCGGTCCCCATCCGGTTGAGGTCGAGAATGCCGTCGAGCAGCCTGGTCAGCCTGATGCTCTCGTCCTGGATGATCCTCAGAAAGCGCCGCTGCTTGTCCTCCTCCAGACCCGGATTGGAGAGCAGCACGTCGCTGAAGGAGCGGATCGAGGTCATCGGCGTGCGCACCTCGTGGCTGACCTGGCTCAGGAACTCGTCCTTCTGGGCGTCGATCTCGCGCAATTGTTCGTTGGCCCGGGCGAGCTCGGAGGCCGTCTCCTCCAGTTGCCGCGACTTCTTCTCCAGCTCGGCGGAATAGGCGCGGATCTGCTCGGTCTCGTCGGCGAGCCGCTTCAGCTCCTCCACGCTGATCGTCTCGCTGCTGACGACGCTGGAGACGAGCGAGCGGGCGGTCGCCGCGCCGACATTGGCGGCCAGCCGCTGCTCGATGAGCGAGATCAGCTCGTCGCTCGCGACCGTCGTGCGGTCGGCCGGCGCCTTGGCCGCGAACAGCCCCATCGCCTCAGTCGGGCCGAGGATGCGGTCGGCGATGCGGCGGAGGTCCACGACCCGGGCGGTGCGCCTCAATATGCTGAACTCGTTCTCCATCTGCCGGCGGAAGACGTCGACGAACAGCCGCGACTGGTAGCGCGCCAGGGGCGTCGGCTCCGACACCATCGAGACGCCGATGAACAGCGCGATATTGGCGAACAGGCTCCAGAAGACGGCATGGACGAGCGGATCCATGCCCTCCAGCCCGAGCAGGGCGTGCGGCTTCAGGAGCGCGATGCCCCAGGGGCCGTGCTCGATCATGGCCTGCGACATGAAGAAGGCGCTGCCGAGGCTCGGCAGGAACAGCGTGTAGGCCCACAGGGCGAAGCCCGCCGCAAGCCCCGCCAGCGCACCGCCATGGGTGGCGTTGCGCCAGAAGAGGCCGCCGACCAGGCTCGGCAGGAACTGCGCGACGCCGCAGAACGAGATCAGCCCGATGGCCGCCAGCGCGTCGGAGGTGCCGCTCAGCCTGAAATAGACGAAGCCCAGGAACACGATGAACACGATGCTGGCGCGCCGCGCGCCCAGGATGAAGCTGCGCACGGCCTGGGCGCGCGCCACCGGCACGAGGTTGAGGCGCAGCGCCAGCGGCATGACGATGTGGTTGGAGATCATCGTCGACAGCGCGATGGACGACACGATCACCATCGAGGTGGCCGAGGAGAAGCCGCCCAGGAAGGCGAGGAGGGCCAGCATGTCCCGGTCGACGTCGAGCGGCAGCGTGACCACGTAGAGATCGGGGTTCGAACCCTCCGGCAGGACGTTGAGGCCGGCGACCGCGATCGGCGTGACGAAGATGCACAACAAGAAGAGGTAGAGCGGGAACAGCCAGGACGCCGTGCGGAGCTGGCTCTCGCTCGAATTCTCCACGACGGTGACCTGGAACTGCCGGGGCAGGCAGATCACCGCCGCGCCGGCCAGGAAGCACAGGACGATCCAGCGCGTGCCGAAGGTGTCGTGCGGATCGGTCAGGCTGACCGGCGCGTTCTCGAAGACGGCGCCGGGCGTCTCGCTCAGCCCGAAGACAACCCAGATGCCGACCGCGACGAGGGCGACGAGCTTGACCACGGCCTCCAGTGCGATGGCGGCGATCACTCCGTGATGGCGCTCGTTCACGTCGATATTGCGCACGCCGAAGACGATGGAGAAGAGGCACAGGCCCGCCGCGACCCAGAAGGCGGTGACATAGTCCGGCGCGAGATTGATGTTGGCCGCCTCCACCGCGCCGGCGGGAAAGGTGATGACCTGGAAGCTGGAGGTCAGCGCCTTGAGCTGCAGCGCGATATAGGGGGCGATGGCGATCACGGCGATGACGGTGACCAGCGCGCCGAGTGCGGGGTCCTTGCCGAAACGCGCCGAGATCAGGTCGGCGATGGAGGTCGTGTGGTAGATGCGCCCGACGGTGACCAGCTTGCGCAGGAAGATCCACCAGCCGACGAAGACGATGGTGGGCCCCAGATAGATCGTCACGAATTCGAGGCCGCTGCGCGCCGCCGACCCGACCGCGCCATAGAAGGTCCAGCTCGTGCAGTAGATCGAGATGGACAGCGTGTAGACGAGCGGCGACGACAGCCAGCCATGCGGATCCCGCCGCGCGCGCCGGTCGCCGGCGAAGGCGACCGCGAACAGGATCGCGACATAGCCGAGGCAGACGAGGATGACGAGATCGGGATTGAGCATCAGCGCTGCCCGCCGGCTGCGGGGTCCGGGGGATCCCCGTCTCCGCCCTCGTCTCCGGTCCCGTCCGCGATGTGCGCCAGGTGTCGCGCCACCAGGAAGGCGCACAGGATGATGCCGCCCCAGGCGCAGAACAGATAGAGGATGATCAGCGGGATGCCGGCAATCGAGACCGGCGCCGCGAAGATCAGGATGACTGGCGGAAGGAGCAGCACGACGGTGAGGAAGGGCAGCACAGAGGCCACATCCCGCGCGCCGCGCCTATCGGCATCCCGGCCATTCATGTCACGCCCCCGAGAGCGCCCGCACCTGCTCGACGACTTCGGCGTTGGAGAACGGCTTGGTGATGAAGGCGTTGGCCCCGATGGCCTCGGCCGTCTTGCGGTCCTGCGCCTGCCCCTTCGCCGTGAGCACCAGAACGGGCAGCGAGGCGAGCTCGGCATCCGCGCGCATGGCCTTCAGCACGTCGAAGCCGTTCATGCCGGGCAGCATCAGGTCGAGCACGACCGCGCCGAACCGGTCACGCCGCAGGCGCGACAGCGCCGCCTTGCCGTCCGACACGATCTCGACCTCGAAGCCCGCCTGTTCCAGAATGAAGCGCAGGGACTCGACGATGTTCGACTCGTCCTCCACGATCAGGATCTGTCCTGTTGCCACCGATCCCATCCTCCCCTGTTTTTTGACTGCCACTATAGGAGCAGCGGCAGCGGCGTAAACATAGGTCTTTCGTCTCACGGGACGCGCCGGCATGCGGGCCTTCAGGCGAGCAGGGCCGCTTCCTGCCGGTGGCCGCAATCCTCGCGCGGGCACAGCCGGCAGACCGTTCCGACCGGCAGCATGGCGGTGGACCGGTCGATCCCGTCGCCATAGACCACGCGGTGGGCCTGCGAGGCCGGGCAGACCAGCATGACGGACAGAAGCCGCCTCGGCATGCCGACCGCCCGCGAGCCCTTCTCCACGGCCCGGGCGAAGAACAGGAACCGGTCCGTCGACGGCAGTTCGCCGAAGCAGCGCACGGTGGTGCCGGGCGACTGGAAGGCGCCATAGACGGGCCAGAGCGGGCAGCCCGTGCCGTATCGCGGCATCGGCAGTTCCGACAGCGGCAGCCTCTTGGTCACATAGCCGGAGGGGTCGGAGCGCATATAGCCGAAGCGCACGCCCTCCCGGCCCGGCCGGCGCAGCGTCGCGGCACGGTGGGCGGCCTGCTCGTAGGAGACGCCGAAGGCCCGCGACAGGATGTCGAGATCGTAGCGGCAGTCCTCCGCCCGCTCGAGGAACGCCTCGTAGGGCATGAGCACCGCCGCGGCGGTGTAGCTGTGGAGCGCGGCAGTCGCTAGGTCGCGCGCCTCCTCCGTGCCGAGCGCGCCATGATCGCCGACGAGCGCGCCGACCGCGTCGGCGGCCATGGGCGCGACGGCCTCGCGCACCGCGCGGAAACGCGCCGTCTCCGGAGCGGGGAGGGACGCCGTCCCGCCGTCGGCAGGGGCGTGCGGCGCCGGGGCCATGGCCCGGGCCACCGCGCCGTGGTCGCGCAGTCTGGCCGCCAGGGTCTCCAGACGGTCGAAATAGTTGTCGGATTCGAAGATGAAGGCGTCGACATGCTCCATCGGCGTGGCGGAGCGCACCCTGATATTCGCGCTCTCGAAGAAGCCGACCAGGGACTGGGCGGTCGCCGACAGGTTGCGCGACGCCGAGCCGACGATGGACAGGAAGCGCGCATTGTCCCGGGTCGACAGCGCACCGCCCGACTCCAGGATCTCCGCGGCCGAGCGCACCGAGGTGATGTCGGTGAGCATGCGGTGCACGCTCTCGCTCAGAAAGGGGTCGCGGTTCAGCCGGTCGGCGAGCGCCAGCACGGCCTGGTGCCGGTCGTTATAGGCCCGGTAGAGCCGCACGACGAGTTCGGCCCAGTCGGGATGGCGCCCCACGACCGCCCCGGCATCGGCGGGCCGTTTCGTCCGGCCGTCTATGGCCGGGTCGGACGCGATCTCCTCAAGGGTCTCCGCCAGGCGCCGCTCCGCCTCGCCGTCGAGCGCGGCCCTGTCGACGCCGAGGCCCTGGCCGATGCGGTCGAGCAGGGCGCCGGCGGCGGGGCGCTTGTTGCACTCGATGAGGTTCAGATAGGACGCGGAAATGCCCGCGCGCCGGGCGAGCTCGATCTGGGTGAGCCCCTTCTCGGTGCGCAGCGCGCGGATCTTCAATCCCGTCAGGGCCTGGGCCACGGTCGCGGTCTCCCTTCCGGAGATTTGTAAAATTATTACAAGGCAGACGCAATACGAGAATGAAAATTTACAGAAAAACTCATATAAACCAAAGGCTTATTGATGATTAGACATTTTGCCCCGAGAATGCGGCGAAGCTTGATTCAAGCTGAAAGGCCGAAATCCAAATCCATAACGGCCATGCGAAGGGAGGATTACATGAAACTTGACCGCATGAACCGCCGCCTCTTTCTGAAGGGCAGCGCCATGGCAGGCGCGGGGCTTGCCATGCCGACCATCCTGACCTCGCGCGCACGGGCGCAGGACTTCACCAACGCGCCGAAGGGCAGCAGCGTCACCCTCGGCTTCAACGTGCCCCAGACGGGCGCCTATGCCGACGAGGGGGCGGACGAGCTGCGCGCCTACAAGCTCGCCGTCAAGCATCTGAACGGCGAAGGCGACGGCGGCATGCTCAACACCTTCTCCTCCAAGGCGCTGAAGGGCGACGGCATCCTCGGCAAGAAGGTCGAATACGTCACCGGCGACACGCAGACCAAGTCGGACGCCGCGCGCGCCTCCGCCAAGCGCATGATCGAGCGCGACGGTGCGCTGATGATCACAGGCGGCTCGTCGTCGGGCGTGGCCATCGCCGTCCAGGGGCTGTGCCAGGAGAGCGGCGTGATCTTCATGGCCGGCCTGACCCATTCCAACGACACCACGGGCAAGGACAAGAAGGCCAACGGCTTCCGCCACTTCTTCAATGCCTACATGTCCGGCGCGGCGCTGGCCCCGGTGCTGAAGGACGCCTATGGCACCGACCGCAAGGCCTATCACCTGACCGCCGACTACACCTGGGGCTGGACGCAGGAGGCCTCCATCAAGGCGGCCACCGAGGCGCTCGGCTGGGAGACGGTGGAGACCGTGCGCACCCCGCTCGGCGCCGGCGACTTCTCGCAGTACATCACGCCCGTCCTGAACTCCGGCGCCGATGTCCTGATCCTGAACCACTACGGCAAGGACATGGTCAACTCGCTGACCCAGGCGGTGCAGTTCGGCCTGCGCGACAAGACCGTCAACGGCAAGCAGTTCGAGGTCGTCGTGCCGCTCTATTCGCGCCTCATGGCCCAGGGGGCCGGCAAGGCGGTGAAGGGCATCTTCGGCTCCACCAACTGGCACTGGTCGCTGCAGGACGAGGGCTCCAAGGCTTTCGTGAAGTCCTTCGGCCAGGAATACGGCTTCCCGCCGAGCCAGGCGGCGCATACCTGCTACGTGCAGACCCTGCTCTATGCCGACGCCGCCGCGCGCGCCGGCAGCTTCAACCCCTGCGAGATCGTCGCGGCGCTGGAGGACTTCGAGTTCGACGGGCTGGGCAACGGGCCCACGCTCTATCGCGGCGCCGACCATCAGTGCTTCAAGAAGGTGCTGGTGGTGCGAGGCAAGGAGAACCCGGAATCGGAGTTCGACATCCTCGAGGTCTATGACGAGGTGCCGGCCGAGCAGGTCACCTATGCGCCGGACCACGAGATGTTCGCGGGCGGCGATCTCGGCTCCTGCAATACCGGCGGGGCCTGAGGCCGCACGCTTTTGGCAATGAGTGCGGCCGCCTTTCGCGGGCGGCCGCACCGCTTCCCCCGGAGCATCTTCGATGGACTCAATTCTCCTGCAGGTCCTGAACGGGCTGGACAAGGGTGGCGCCTACGCGCTGATCGCGCTCGGCCTCACCCTCGTCTTCGGCACGCTCGGCGTCGTCAACTTCGCCCATGGCGCGCTGTTCATGCTCGGCGCCTTCGTGGCGGTCGTGGTCAACCGCGTCCTCCAGATCGAGACCGTCAAGCTCGACGAGACCAAGCTCACGCCATGGGGCACGCCGACGGAGATTCGCACGCCCGTGGTGCAGGACTGGCTCGGCGATTTCGGCGCCTTCCTGGTGCAGTACTCCGTTCCGCTGTCCATACTGGCGGCGATCCCGGTCATGCTGCTGGTCGGCTGGGTGATGGAGCGCGGCCTGATCCGCTTCTTCTACCGCCGGCCCCATGCCGAACAGATCCTGGTCACCTTCGGCCTGGCGATCGTGCTGCAGGAGATCATCAAGGCCTTCTTCGGCGCCAATCCGATCCCGCTCACCGCGCCCGACACCATGTCGGGCAGCGCCAATGTGGGCGAATGGTTCGGGCTCGGCGCAGGGCTGGCCTATCCCTGGTGGCGGCTCGTCTATCTGGGCTTCTCGCTCGCCCTGGTCGCGCTCGTCCTGGGCTTCCTGCAGTTCACCACCTACGGCATGGTGGTGCGCGCCGGCATGCAGGACCGCCAGACGGTCGGCTTCCTCGGCATCAATATCGAGCGCCGCTTCACCGTGGTCTTCGGCATCGCCGCCGTGGTCGCGGGCGTCGCCGGCGTCATGTACACGCCCATCGTGCCGCCGAACTATCACATGGGCATGGACTTCCTCGTCCTGTCCTTCGTGGTCGTCGTGGTCGGGGGCATGGGGTCGGTGACCGGCGCCGTGCTGGCCGGCTTCCTCCTGGGCATCCTGCAGAGCTTCGCCTCGATGAACGAGGTCAAGGAGATCCTGCCCGGTATCGACCAGGTGATCATCTATCTGATCGCCGTGATCGTCCTGCTTGTGCGCCCGCGCGGACTGATGGGCCAGCGCGGCGTCATGGAGAGCTGAACGATGGACGCCACGACCTTGCGCAACGATCTGGTCTATATGGCCATCTTCACCGTCGCCGTGCTGACCATGCCGTTCTGGCTCGATCCGTTCGGCGCGAACTATCCCGACCTTCTCCAGCGTTTCGCGATCTACGGGATATTCGCCATCGGCTTCAACATCCTGTTCGGCTTCACGGGCTATCTGTCCTTCGGCCATGCGGCCTTCCTAGGCGTCGGCTCCTATGCTGCGGTGTGGTCGTTCAAGCTTCTGAGCATGAACGCCATTCCCGCGATCCTCTTCGGCACGGTCGCCGCCGGCCTGTTCTCGGTCGTCATCGGCTATGTCTGCCTGCGCCGCGCGGGGATCTATTTCGCGATCCTGACGCTGGCCTTCGCCCAGATGTCGTACAACCTCGCCTATTCGGTGCTCACGCCGATTACCAATGGCGAGACCGGGCTGCAGCTGTCGCTGCAGGATCCGCGCATCCTCGACCGGGTCTTCGGCGCGCCGGAGACGGGAGGGCTGCCCTTCCCGGTCTTCCTCGGCTACGAGCTGAACGGCTATCCGGGCTTCTATTTCTGCGCGGTGCTGCTCATCGTCGCTTTCTTCGTCTCCCTGCGCATCAGCCGCTCGCCCTTCGGCATGGCGCTGCGCGCGATCAAGTCGAACCAGACGCGCATGGGCTATACCGGCTTCAGCACGCGGCCCTACACGCTCGCCTCCTTCGTCATATCGGGCATGTATGCGGGGCTGGCGGGCGCGCTCCTGGCGGTGACCGACCCGCTCGCGGGCGCGGAGCGCATGCAGTGGACGGCCTCGGGCGAGGTGGTGCTCATGACCATTCTCGGCGGCGCCGGCACGCTTGTCGGGCCGATCATCGGCGCGGGCGTGATCAAGTATTTCGAGAACATCTTCTCCGCCTTCCACGAGGCGCGGCTGCACGAGGTGTTCGCGTTCCTCCCCGACGGTCTGGAGGACGTCCTCGTGACGATCACCAGGCCGTTCGTCGGGGAAGGCTGGCATCTCACCCTCGGCGTGATCTTCATGCTGATCGTCATCTTCCTGCCGGGCGGCCTGATGGAGGGGGTGCGGCGCGTCCGTTCCGCCATCGGCCGCAGCTCCTCCGGGCACGATCCGTCCGGCCGGAGCGAAGAGCAGGCGAAACTCCATCCCGCCGAGTAGGAGGACCGATGAGCAAGGACGCAACAGTTCTTCACGTGGACGACGTCCACAAGAGCTTCGGCGGGCTGGCGGCGCTGTCGGAGATCAATCTGGAGGTCAAGGCGGGCACGACCCATGCCATTATCGGGCCGAACGGCGCGGGCAAGTCGACGCTGCTCAATGTCTGCATCGGCCGCATCGCGCCCGACACCGGCGCCGTCGTGTTCGACGGCAGCGTCATCACCGGCAAGCAGCCCTACGAGATCAACCAGCTCGGCGTGGTGCGCGTGTTCCAGACGCCGGAGATCTTTCCCGACCTCACGATCCTCCAGAACGTGATGGTGCCCGCCTTCGCCAAGCGCGACGGCGCCTTCAGGCTCAACGCCATGCAGCGCCTCTCCGGCCAGCGCGAGATCCGCGAGGAGGCCGAGCACTGGCTTGCGGATGTCGGGCTCGGCGGCAAGAACGACCTGGTGGCGGCCAGCCTGTCGCGCGGCGACAAGCGGCGGCTGGAGCTCGCCATGGGGCTGGTCCAGCATCCCCGCCTCTTCCTGCTCGACGAGCCGACGGCGGGCATGTCGCGCCACGACACCAACGCCACGATCGATCTCCTGATGAAGATCAAGGAGCGGGGCATGACCAAGGTGATCATCGAGCACGACATGCATGTCGTCTTCTCGCTGGCCGACCGCATCACCGTGCTCGCGCAGGGCCAGATCATCGCCGACGGCACGCCCGAGGAGGTGAGAGGCAACCCCAAGGTGCAGGAAGCCTATCTCGGAGGCACCCACTGATGAACGCCATCTCCATGCCGGACACCGCCACCGCGACCGAGGCAGAGCCCTATTTCGGGGTGCGCGACATCCACGCCTATTACGGCGAGAGCTATATCGTCCAGGGCGTCTCGTTCGCCATGGACAAGGGCGACGTGGTCGCGCTGCTCGGCCGCAACGGCGCGGGCAAGACATCGACGCTGAGGACGCTCGCGCGCGCCGGCGATCCCGTTCTGAGATCGGGCGAGATCTGGCTGGACGGCCAGCCGATCCACAAATGCCGCGATTTCGAGGCGGCCGGCAAGGGCATCCAGCTCGTCCAGGAGGATCGCCGGATCATTCCGGGGCTGACGGTGGAGGAGAACCTGGTGCTCGCCCAGATCGCGGAGCCCAGGGGCTGGTCTCTGGAGCAGATCTACGAGCATTTCCCGCGCCTTGCCGAGCGCCGCCGGCAGGAGGGCGTCACCCTGTCGGGCGGCGAGCAGCAGATGCTGGCGGTGGCCCGCGCGCTGGCCCGCGACATCAGGCTCCTGCTGCTCGACGAGCCCTATGAGGGGCTCGCCCCGACCATTGTGCGCGACATCGAGCGCATTGTCCGCGAGATCAAGGGGCTGGGGATCACCACCATCATCGTCGAGCAGAATGCCGACGCCGCGCTGGCGCTCGCCAACCGCGCGCTGATCCTCGACATGGGCCAGATTGTCTATGACGGCACGGCCAAGGCGGTGCTCGAAGACAAGGAACTGCGCCAGGAATATCTCGCCGTGTGAGGGAGCGGGCCGGCGCCGCGACAATCAAACAGGACAATGCGGTGCCGGCACCCTCTCGGGCGGACCCCCGCCTCACGCGCCGATATCGATCTCCAGCCGGTCCCTGATCGCCTCCACGGGCCCGCAGCCGGTCCGTGCCATGTGGCGTTTGACCTCGGCGACCTTGGCGTCCACGAGATAGCGGTACCAGAAGCCCTGCAGGATGTGAAACCGCGCCCCGGCGGCCCCGTCCAGAAAGCCGAGGCGCAGCACATAGCGATAGAGGAAATAGGCGAGCGCGCGCAGGCCCCCCGGCAGGCGGGCATAGACGCGCTCCTTGACCCGGCGCTTCAGGCGGGCCTGCGCGCCGGCATTGATCTCCGCCCCGTTTCCGCGTGCCATGAAGCCGTGGTCGAGGTTCAACAGCTCGACCGCCTCGCGGCTCGCATAGGCGTTGTGCTTGGCGGTCCACCAGGTGAGCGAGTTCAGATTGTCGTCGACGAGCGCGCCGTCGAGCGCCACCGTGCCGCCGTCGACCGTGATGTGCTCGTCCATCCAGCGCGGCTCGCAGCGTCCGCGGCCGAAGCGGAACAGCCTCAGGACGCGCACCGGATGGAGCCCGCCATGGCGCAGGAGGCGGCCCTCGAAGGCGATCCGCCGGCAGCATGTGGCGCCCGCAATGTCGGGTCCGAGGCCGGGCAGGCGGTCACCGATCTCGCGGGCGAGCCCGGGCGTGAGATATTCGTCGGCATCGACGCGCAGCACCCAGTCCGTCTCGGGCGGGAGCTGCGTCAGCGCCCAGTTGAACTGCGCGGCATGATTGACGAAGGGATGGCTGACGACGGTCGCGCCGAGCGAGCGGGCGATCCCGGCGGTCTCGTCGGTGGAGTGCGAATCGACGACGAGCACCGTGTCGGCGACGCCGTCCAGGCTCGCGATGCAGCGCGCGATATGGCGCGCCTCGTCGAGCGTCAGAACGATGGCGGCGAGCGTCACGGCTTGCGCGCAATCGCGATCATGGAGCGCGCCAGCGGGGGATGCGCCCCACGCGCTCATAGTCGATCTCCGCAAAGCCCGCCTCGCGCAGGAGCGTGCTAAGCGTCGCCATGGACCAGAACTTGATGTGCCCGTGGTCCCACAGCGCGGTGAAATGCCGGTCCATCTTCCCCGTGACGGCGAGGGCGAGGTTCTTCCAGTAGCCGTGATAGGGCGTCGACACGATGGCCACGCCGCCCGGCTCAAGCAGGGAGAAGAGCGTCGCCGCATAGTGCCGGGGGCATAGACGTGCTCCACGACCTCCAGGCTCACCACCACGGGGAACTGCCCGTAGCGGGCGGCGAGGTCGTCATAGGCCGAGCCCACCTCGAGCGCGAGGTCGGGATAGTGCGCCCGGGCCTGCGCGATGCCCTCCGTGGAGGGATCGACGCCCGTCACCGCCCAGCCTTCGCGCGATAGCGCATGCGCGACGCTGCCATTGCCGCAGCCCAGATCGAACAACCGCCGCTCCATGCCGCCCGCCCGGTCCCGGCAGAGCCGCTCCAGGATCCCCGTGACGGCGGGCATGAGGAACCCATGCGCATGGGTCGGCGCATGATCGCCATAACGATAGCCGGCAATATCCTGCGAGGGGGGCATGGGGGCGGTCGCGGTCATTCCAGTACCCTTTGTTTCACCGGGATGGCCGGATTGCCGCTGGCAATGGTCCATGGCGCGATATCGTCGAACACGGAGGAACGTGCGGTGACGACGGCACCGTCGCCGACGGTCACGCCGGGTGCGATAAAGACGCCGGCAGTAATCCATGCCCATTCGCCGATCGTAATGGGTGCCGTGACGAGCGGCATGTCGCGGTGTCGGAAGTCGTGGCTCGCTGAGCAGAGGAAGCTGTACTGGCTGACGGTGGTGTGATTGCCGATGCGGATCTTGTCCACGCAGTAGCAGTCCACGAACTCGCTCAGGCAGCTATGGTTGCCCATTTCCAGGTTCCAGGGCGCCCAGATACGGCTGGACGGGTAGAGATGAACGCCGCGACCGAGCTTTGCGCCGAACAGCCGCGCGAGAAAGCGGCGCCAGCCATGACAGGGACGCGGTGTCGGGCGGTAGAGGACGAGCCACACGACGCCCCAGAGTGCACGGCCAAGCTTGTTGGCGATATCGAGAGTATTGGGTCTGAGAGGATGGGTCACGGGCTGTCTGGACGTGACGAGTTTTCGGGATCGACCGTGGCCGGCCGCACCCCGCCGCCGAGCGCCCAGTCATAGAGGGTGCGCAGCTCCGCCGCGACGGTGGGCCAGCCGAAGCGGCCGGCAGCCAGCGCGCGGCCGCGGCCGGCCATGGACCGGCGCTCCGCGTCGGTCATGGCGGTGAGCGTGCCGAGGGCGTCGGCGAGCGATGCGGACGTCGGGTCGGCCCGGAGTGCGGCGTCCTCCGCAAAGCCTTCGGGCAGGTTGCACTGCGGCGTCATGAGAACCGGCAGCGCATGGGCCCAGGCCTCCAGCACCGCCATGGGCAGGCCTTCCGACAGCGAGGGCAGGACGAAGGCGTCGGCGCGCTCCAGGCTCTGCCGCTTGGCCGTGCCGAACTGGGGGCCCGGAAAGCGGACGCGTTCGGCAATGCCGAGCTCGCTGGCCATGGCCTTGAGGCGGGCCTCGTGGCCGCCCTGGTCCCAGCCGGCGATGGCGAGGACCCAGTCCTCCGGCAGCGCGCGCGACGCCATGGCCTCCGCCCAGGCCTCGAGAAGCGCGGGCAGGCCCTTCTTAGGGTGGATGCGCCCGAGGAACAGGAGAACGCGGGCGCCGGCGGGCAGCGTTTCCGCCCAGGGCGGGGGCGTGCCGAGCGGTTCGCCGGGAAGCTCCACCCCGTTGGGGATGACGGCGATGGGACCGGTGAGCCCATAGGCCCGGAACGCCGCCGCCTCCGCCTCGCAGAGCGCGTGGAGGCAGGTCGCCCGGCGCAGATGGCCGCGCTGGTAGAGCGCGCCGGCGAGCACCTTCTTCCAGTGCGAATTGCGCAAGGCCCAGGGGTCGAGCATGCCGTGGGGGGAGATGACGGTCGGCCCGCCCGTCGCGCGCCGCCAGCGTTCCGCGGCGATCGACGGATAGCCCCAGATGCCGTGCAGGTGGACGAGGTCGTGGCCGCCGCCGAGAAGGGCCTGCGCCATGCCGCCCGCATAGCCGAAACTGCGCGGGCCGGTCGCGGGGAACGCCTTTGCCGCACTGTCCGGCCAGCCCTCCGGCGCCGGGGCGCCGGCGGTGTCGGCGAGGCCGTAGACGGTTGCGGGAACACCCTGCCGCGCGAACTCGCCGGTCAACAGGCGCAACGCCTCCGACACGCCGCCGCCGGCCTGCGACAGGGCGCCCGTGACGATCCCGATACTTGCACTCACCGCATCGTCCCTTCGCCGGGCCGGTCCTCGCCGCTCGGTTTGCGGATGAAGGCGCACAGCGTCGTGGAGAGCGCCGCCGGAAGCAGCCTGTGGACGGCCAGAAGGGTGCGGTAGAGGAGAGCGTTGCCGAAGAAATAGGCCGGTTCCGCGCTGTCGCGGAAGCAGGAGACCTCGCAATCGGGAAACAGCGCGCCCAGGCGGCCCGGGCTGTTCATGCGGTAGACGGTCGGGAAGACGTCCTCGGCCTTGCGGCCGGGCTGGATGCGGGCGAGCAGGCGGGCATGCAGCCCGTTGGGCACGAGGCGCGTGAGGAGCGCCACATAGCCGAAGCGGTTCGGCGTGCGCGCGCACAGATAGCCGCCCGGCCGCAGGATGCGCATGAGCTCCCGGGCCACCGCCTCCGGCTCGGCGATGTGCTCGAAGGTCATGTCGCTCACGATCACGTCGAAGCTGCGATCCGCGAAGGGCAGCGGCGCGCCGGGCCGGATCGTCTCCCGGTGGTGCGAGCAGGGATGGCCGAGCACCGCCTCGTCGATATCGCAGGCGGTCACGGTCGCACCCGTCGTGCGCAGGTCGCGCATGTGCTTGCGGTAATGCGAGGGATCGTCGAACCAGAAGCCGCCGCGCCCGGCCCCGAAATCGAGCACGTCGCGCGCCGAGGTCCTCATGAGGATCGCCTTGACGAAGCTGTAGAAGCGCACCGTGCCGTCGAGCGCGGTGAAGCCGTCGACCGCCTTTTCGGGGTGGGCGCTTGAGACCGGGTCGCGGGGGCGGGGCACGGGCGCGGGCGAAGAGTCGCGCGTGCCGGACAGGCGGGCCGGTCCGGGTCCGGTATCGGGTGGCATATCAGGCGGCATGGCGCAGCCTTCTCCTGTCCTGGACGGAGGCGACGAGCCGCATGAGCGCGCTGTCCACCGGACCGGCCTTTCGCGCCGGCGCGGCCAGCGCGCGGCGGGCGGCGGCATGGAGCCCCTCCGCGAAGCGGTCCGGCCCCCACTGCGCGACGATCTGGCGGCTCGCCCGGCCCATGCCGTCGCGGGCGGTGTCGGAGGCGACCCTCAGCATGACCTCCGCCATGGCGCGTTCGTCCTCGGGATCGAAGGTCCAGCCGTTCGCGCCGTCGCGCACCAGCGTGTCCGCGCAGCCGCAGCGGCGCGAGACCAGTACCGGCAGGCCGCTTGCCATCGCCTCGTTGACGACGAGGCCCCATTGCTCGGTGGTGCTCGGCAGGATGAAGGCGCCCGCCGTGCCGTAGAAGGCCGGCAGCTCGCCATATTGCCGGAAGCCCGGCATGTGGATGTGGGGGGTAAGCCCGAGCTCGTCCCTCAGCGCCTCCAGCTCTGCCCGCATCGCGCCGTCGCCCAGCATGACGAGCGGCCAGGCCTCGGTCCCTTCCGCCTGTGCGCGGGCGCGATAGAGGCCATAGGCGCGGATCAGGCGCGGCAGGTTCTTCTTGGGCACGAACCGTGCGCTGGCGAGGAGATAGCGCCCCCGCCAGCGGGCGTCGAGCGGCGGCCCGTCGCCCATTGCCGGCATCTCTCCCGCCGCGCGGACACGCTCCGCCCCGGCGGCGAAATGGGCGTTGTCGACCACGTCGTAACCGAGGAACACTGCGTCGGGGGCGAGGCCCAGCCGCGTGACATATTCAGCATGGGGAGCGCCGCCGACGAGAGCCGACGAGAACATGCCGACAAGGCGTGTCTTGATGTGTTCCGACCACCATTGGCGCAATTCGTCATGTGCAGTGCTGGCAGACATCAATATGGCTGGGACTCCTCTGGCAGAGCACCATGAAAGGGATGCGAGAGCAGCAGGGAGGGACCAGCCCGGGATGCACACCACATCCGGTCCGCTGCTCTCGAGCTCCTGCCCCACGCGCTTGAAGAGCTCATTGGTCGACCGATCGGCCCTTTCGTCATCGAAGAGCGTTGTGACCGGGTAAGGGCGCTTGTCGGTTTCCACTGCCCAAGCATAGGTCGTGTCGCGCCGAAGCAGTTCTATGACGTGCAACCCGACCCGAGGGTGAACGGCTGCCATTCGCGCATGATGATAGGGGCCGAGACGTTCAAAGATAACGCTCACATTCATGTCAGTTCGCCCTTGAGATAGTGCGGTTCAGGAGATTCGCAGCCTGGAATCTGAAGAACCAGAAGAGAGTGAGCGCGATCACAAAGGGACGCGCAAAAGCTCTCAAGCCATTGTGGCCCGCCGCCACGATGGCCACGATGCAGAACATGTAGGGGATGAGCATTAGCATCCGGCCCCTTCTCCGGATGTCGGTATCTACGGCCTTGAGTACCCAGCCCAGCAAGAACAGGAAGATTGCCCCCCAATTCCCGAAGAGAAGGTAGAGTTCTGATAGCGCCGGCTTGGTAATGCCAGTGCTTCCATATGTGCCGAAGACGACTGAGAGGGTCGGGCCAACTCGAAATGCTTCGGAGCCGCCGAAGAACGATGTTGGCAAAGGCTGCAATATGAGCAGGAGCTTGAGCAGGGAATCGATGGTCGATGTTTGGACGTTGCCTGCCGCCCAAACAAGTGCTGTGAACGGTGCGAGGGCATCAAGAAAGTTGGTGCCGGGGCCGATTAGGACTTCACCGTTCACATAGTCTAGGTTGGATGAAAGTTGCGTCGCATGAGGATCGAGAGCTGCTATGATAAACGGCATAATTCCACCGTCGACTATGCCTCGATGGGTGATTCCGATTTGTGATAGATAGATGCCGATGGTTATAAATAATAGCGAGATAATGTATGTTGGAATATTTGGTTTTTTTATGGTTACGATAATTACTGATGCGGTGATGAACATTGCGCCGGATACCCGGCTGAAGGAGTGCATTAGAGGGATTGATGAGATTAGTATGAATACAAATAACAATGGAAAAATGGCGATTTTATTCTGACTTTTGGATTCAGAAAACATTATTGACATTAATATGATTGATATCAAACCAGATACAATTGATATTGTCCTAAGTTGATTTATTAATGATTGTATTATTCCGATATTATCGAATTGTCCCGCACCTCGTGTTCCGTCATAATATAATAATATATCAAATGATCCAATGTATAATATTGTGGAGAAAAATGACAAAGCCAAAAATACAAATGAAGTAATGGTTAAAATTTCTGGGGTTAGGCGGATAAGGTTTGATTTGTAGAGTTCAAATTGTTTGGAGGAATGCCCTGACAAAGGAATATAGCGCCCGTATCCTATCGTTATGCCGAACATACATAAGGTCGAGAACAGCAGGCCATCGCTGATGAAAGGCGCTCTCAAGAGGATGGAATCCCATCCTCCGACGCGCAGGGCGAGCCATGGCGATAGATGGTATTGCACCCAAATGCACAGCACATAGATCGATCTAAGGCTGACCAGGGTGCTGAGGCCTGTCGTGAAGGTCGCCAGAAAGACCAAAAGCACGGGCACCATCCCAAGCCCCATGTAGAGATAGTCCTCGAACTGGAAATGAATCGTCATTGGCCGAACCGCTGCGGAGTCATGCCGTGAGCCTCTCCGTGCCCGGCGCGACGGCGAGGGCGGCGAGGAGGCGCTGGCGATAGGCGTCGAGGTCGATGTCGCCGCGCCGCGCCGCCGCGGCCGCGCTCATTTGGGCGAGCAGGTCGGGGTCGGAGGCGAGCCGGTCCAGATGGCCGGCAATCGCGTCGACATCGCGCAGGCCCACAATGTAGCCGTCGCTGCCATGGCGCACGACGCTGCCGGTATTGTGCGTGCAGATCACCGGCAGCCCGGCCGACAACGCCTCGTAGGTCACCCCCGCGGAGCCCTCGCACAGCGACGGCAGCAGGAAGACGTCGGCCCAGGCGAAGTGCCGGGCGACCTCGGAACGCGGCACCGGCCCGGTGAGCTCCAGCACCGCTGAGAGCCGGCGTTGCGCCGCGGGCGGCACGGACACGGCGCCGACCATGCGGAACGCCGCCCGTCCCGCCAGCCGCTCCGCGGCCTCCGCCACATAGGGCGCGCCCTTGCGCAGACCGACCGTCCCCACGCTCAGCACGCGCAAGGGGCCGTCATGGGGCCTGCTCTCATGGCCTGTGCTATCGCACGGCATGGCGTAACCGGAATCGATGCCGTAGGGCACCACGACGCACCGCTCCGCCGGGCCGCCCGCCCGTGCGATGCTGTCGCGGACGAAGGCCGAACCGCACAGGATCGTTCCGGCGGCCTGCCATTCCTCCTCTTCGCGGGCGATCAATGCGTCGTCTGCGGCGGAGACCACCGATGCCTCGGCCCAATCGGGATGGCGCTCGCGCTCCGCTTCGAGGATGTCTGTCTGGATGCGGCGCGGTGCGATGGTTTGCTCCATGACGGTCCGAAGACCCTCAGCACCGGCCGTGCGCAGGATCTCGAGCCCTCCGTTGTTGAAGGTGTAGACACCGGAGGCGCCCGCGAACCCTTGGGTCGCGACCTGGGAGGCGAAGGCGTTCCCGGCCCACAAATAGACCTCTGCGATCTCTTTCTGGCCGCGGGCACGGGTGAGCCGTCTCGCATAATCGAGGCCGAACCGCCCATGGGTCTCGATGAGGTGGGAGGGCACGCCCGAGGGGATGCGGCCCATGACGCTCCTGAGCCTGGCCGGGCGCATGGAGGGCGGAACAGCGTTCAGCAGGCGTGGCCAGCCCTTGGTCGCGCATATGTCGGTGTGGAAACGTGACAGCATGCCGGCGTCGTTGAGCATGCGCGGAATGGCGTAATGCCGGCGTGCGCCGAGCTGGGCGACAACGAACTGCGGGGATGTGGCGGACTTAGGCATGGACCGCCTCGCCGCTCTTGGCATAGACGACGAGGAGCTCTCCCGTATCGAGCGTTCCCGTCCACGCGGTTGCGCGGTCCCAGTGCCTGAACCGGTCGAGATCCGCGGGACAGAACGCGCCGACGGCGAGCGATGGGGTCGGAAGGGTGTGGCGGACAAAGGCCTCGTCGAGCATGACGGGGTGGACACGCCCCCACAGGCGGTGGAAAGCGGCTGGATCGGCCTTGCGGAAGGCGTCGGACCCGTTGGGGAAGCAGGCGATGAGCCATCCGCCCGGCGCCAGAACACCGAGCTGCTCGCGCAGCGCGCCGGCCGGATCGGGCGTGTGCTCGAGAACATGGGCGGAGAAGACGACGTCGAAGGGCCCCCGGGCCTCGATTTCGGGCCACTGCGTCGCGACCTCCACGTCGAGCTTGTCGCTGTAGCGCGCGCGGGGCTGTGACACTTCATAACCGAGGGCGGAATATCCTGCTCGCCGGAGCTGCCAGACGCCATAACCCCAGTTCGCGCCATAGTCGAGGATGCGCGCGCCCTGCGGCACGGACAGGGCGGCCAGGAGGTCGACGAGACGGGAGAAGTCCTTCTGGGTTCCGGCAAAGCCCGTCTCGAGCAATGTGCGCAGTGTGGCGTCGTCCGGCAGATCGGTCGTGAGGCCCGCCTGCCGGTAGTCCGTCTGGTAGAAGCGCGCCATTTCCTCGGCCGTCTCGTAGGGCCAGCGATAAAGCAGCGCGCAGTCGCGGCAACGCCGCAATTCGTGGAAGACCTTGCGGTCGACCCGCTCGGAGCGATCCGACCGGCAGCTCGGGCACAGACATTTCTGGCGCGCTCTGCGCAACAGTCCGTCGAAGGCGTAGGCGATCTGTCCTCGGTCCATGGTCAGGCGGTTCCGTTCGAATCGTGCAGGCGCGGCGACAGTCCCGCCGAAGCTTCAGCGCGCGAGCCGGCAAGCACGAGACCGAAGGCGAGGGTGGAGAGAACCAGATAGGCGGAGAAGAATGCGATGGCGAGGCCGAGTACGCCATGGGCCGGCAGGAGCCAGAGCGTGACCGCGATCACGGTCGCCCCCCATGCCATGTTGATGGCCAGAACCCACCAGGCCCGGTTCATGCCGAGAAGCGCTCCCGACGAGATCTTCGCCAGCGCGTGGAGCGGCGCCGCCGCCAACAGGAAGACGAGGACTGCCCAGCCGTCGCGGAACTCCGGTCCGTAGAAGCTCATGATCCAGGGGCTGAGCAGCGCGCCTGCCGTGGCGGGTGGCAGGGCGATGGCGAGCGTCAGGCCGCAGATCCAGAAGGTGACCTTGCGGAACCGGGCGCGGCGACCGGCCTCCCATTCCTGCACGAGGGTCGGGATGCTGACCGACATCAGCACGACCGGTACGAAAATCATCGGCCCATGCCACTGATAGGCGGCGTAGTAGGTGCCAACGCCGGCGAGGCCGTCCGCGGACCGGCTCGCCAGCGTCATCGCGAACCACAGGACCGGCGTTGCGACCGCATTGGCGAGGAAGCTCGGCAGGCTGTAACCGGTCAGGATACGCCAGTCTGCAAGGGCGCCGCGATAGCGGATGGCGATGCCCCGGGACTTGAGCGTGGAGGCGAGCGCAGTCCGCCCGACGATCCAGACGGCGGCAGCACTCGCGGCAAGCCCGATGAGCGCGCCTTCCACACCCAGCATCAGCGCCATCGGGATGGCGGCGGCGAGCGAGAGGCCCCCCTCCAGAATGGCGAGCCGGGCGATGGTGTCGAACTTCTGGAGGCCGGAGAACACGCCGTTCTGGATACCCCGGAAGGCCATGGCGGACATGAGAGCGGCGCCGCAGACCAGCGCCGACTGCAGATCCGGCCGGCCCAGCACTGCGTCCGCGATGAGCCCCGCCGAGGCGACGAGCGCGATGGCGGCTGCGAGGACCGTCGCGCTTGAGACCGAAAGGACGAGCCCGATCACCTGGCCGGCGCGTTGGGGGTCCGTGCGGGCATATTGCGCCACAAAGCGGGTCGCGGTACTGCCGAGCCCGATGCCGGCCATCATGCCGACCACGCCGAGGGTTGACTGCACGAGCCCGAACGCGCCGAACGGGGCCTGCCCCAGAATGCGCGCGACCGCGATCATGGTTGCGAGCACGAGGAGGCGGGAGCCCGCCGACCCGAACAGGCTCCAGGCCGAACCGTGCGCAAGGCGTGTCGCGATCGCCGAGCCGGACACGCGCTCATGGAGCCGTGCCGGCAGGACCATCCGGAACAGGCCGTCAAGCGTCATGGCCGGTGGCCGGTCCCTGGCCGGAATGTGGGGGTGAAAGGCTGGCCCGGCATCTCAGAGCGTGCCCGCCATTGTGTGGAGATCGGGCGCGCTTTCCACCCGTTCCTCGACCGCTGCCGGCTTGCGCACGAAGATCGCGTTCTGGCTTCGGGCGGTTGCGGGGCGCAGTGCGCGGTGGGGCGGGTTGTAGCGGATGCGGGCGAAACCCAGATCCGACAGGGCGTCGGCGACCGCGCCTTGGGGGTAGCCATAGCGCGTCTCCTGGCCGTTCGTCTCCACGATGACGGCGAGGAGGCCGTCGCCGCCAAGCGTTTGTCGGCCGCCCTCGATCACGGCCATCTCGAAGCCCTCCACATCGATCTTGACGAGAGCCGGGCGGCGGCCGGCGACGGCGGCGTCGAGCGTCGTCACGGGCACCGTCGTGCCGTGCTCGCCGGCCACGGCGACCCGGTTCATCGTGTCCCTGTCGTCGATGAAGGCGAGTTCGCCCGCCTCGGCGCCGAGGCCCGCATTGAGGGCGGTGACCCGGCCGTCGAGGCCGTTTGCGCGGATATTGCGCTCCAGGAGCCGGAAGGTCGCCGGGATCGGCTCCACGGCGATGCAGTCCGCGCCTGCCGCCCCTGCGGCCAGAACGGTGAAGGCGCCGATATTGGCGCCGATATCGACGAACAGGTCGCCGGGCCTGAGGAGATGGGCGGCAAATGCCATCTCCTCCCACTCCGCAAGGCCGAAATAGAGATTGCCCGTCGCTCCCGTCATGCCCCGGCTCATGGCGAGGCTCGTGCCGTTGGCGAAGGGCACGAGGATCGGCCCCGGCGCTAGGCGCGAGGCCGACTGCCAGGCGAGGAAGCGGCCGAGCGCCCTCAGCCTGCCGTCCCGGTTCATGGGGTGTGTCAGGATCGCGGTCACGAGCTTTGCGGCCTGCAGCATCCGCGGTCAGGCCGGCGCGCGGAGGCTGCCGGCGGGGGCGGCGGCGAAGTCGGCATAGGTCTGTTCGAGCCCGTCCCGCAAGGACCGGGCGCGCGACCAGCCGAGGGCGGAGAGCCGCGAGACGTCGGCGAGCTTGCGCGGCGTGCCGTCCGGCCGCGACGCGTCGAAGACGAGCTCCCCGCCATAGCCGACCGTCTCGCAGACGAGCTCGGCGAGCTCGCGGATCGAGACCTCCTCGCCCGACCCGATATTCACCGGCGCCTCGCCGCTGTAGCGTTCGGCAAGGAACACCACCGCGTCGGCGAGGTCGTCGACATGGAGGAACTCGCGCAGGGGCCGCCCGGAGCCCCAGACGGTCATCCGGGGCGCGCCGGCCGCCTTCGCCTCGTGCGCCTTGCGCAGCAGCGCCGGCAGGACGTGGCTCGTCTCCGGGTCGTAATTGTCCCCCGGCCCGTAGAGATTGGTCGGCTGGACGGCGATGAAGTCGCGGCCATGCTGGCGCCTGTAGGCCTGGACGAGCTTGATGCCGGCGATCTTGGCGATGGCGTACCACTCGTTGGTGGGCTCCAGCGGGCCGGTGAGCAGCGCGTCTTCGGGGATCGGCTGGGGGGCGAGCTTCGGATAGATGCAGGTCGAGCCCAGAAGCACGAGCCTCTCCACGCCGGCGCGGTGGGCGGCATGGATGACATTCGCCTCGATCATGAGGTTGTCGTAGATGAAATCCGCCGGATAGCGGCTGTTGGCGGCGATCCCGCCGACCCGCGCGGCGGCGAGGAAGACCACATGCGGCCGCTCGCGCGCCATCCAGTCCTCCACGGCGGCCTGGCAGCGCAGATCCACCTCCTCGCGCGGCACCGCAAGGAGCGTCGCGTCATACGCCGTCAGCCGCCGCATCAGGGCGGCGCCGACCATGCCGCGATGGCCGGCGACGAAGATGCGCTTGCCGTCCAGGCCGTAGACCGGTTCGGCCATGGGTGTCCGCGTCATGCCGGCCTCCCCGGTGCGGAGCGCGGCCGGACGAACTGGCCGAGCTTGCGGGCGGGCTTGGCCAGCAGCGCATAGTCGACCGCGCCGGAGCGCAGCCAGCGCCGCCGCGAGCGCAGCGCCTCCAGATTGTGGCGGATATGGGCCCCGAGGCTCGCCGTGCTGCGCCCGCCAGCCTGCATGTCCACCATCACGCGGTCGACCATGGCCGTGCGGTATCCGTGCAGCTCCACGGCGCGCAGCATCCAGTCATAGTCGGCGGCGGTGGCGAGCGTGCAGTCGAACGGGCCGACGCGCTCGGCCACCTCGCGGCGGACATAGAAGGTCGGATGCGCGGGCATCCAGCCCGTGCGGAACCCGCGCGCGGGACGCGGCGTCGCCTGCCAGCGGCGCACCACGCGCTTGGTGGCATGGTCGGAGACGAAGCGGAGATGGCCGTGGACGATATCGGCCTCCCGGAGCGCGGAGGCGATGCGCGAGAGCACATGCGCGTCGTGATAGGCGTCGTCGGAGTTGAGCACGCCCACCGCGTCGCCGCCATGAAGCGCGAGCGCCTTGTTGAGCGCGTCGTACATGCCCTCGTCGGGTTCGCAGACGAGGCGGATCGCGTCGCGGGGGTAGCTCTTCACGATCTCGACGGTGTCGTCGCGCGAGGCGCCGTCGATCACGACCAGCTCCTTGTCCTCATGGCTCTGCGCGAAGAAGCTGTCGAGCGTGTGGCGGACCGTGGCGGCGGAATTCCAGGTGACGGTCAGGACGGAGATCTTCATCGCTGCGGCCCGTCCCCTCACGCGCCCTGCGCCAGGCGCTGGGTGTGCTCCTCGTCGAGCCTGCGCTGGTCGGCCTCCCGGGCGACCGTCTCGAGGTCGGCCCGGACCATTTCGGCGACCATGTCGGAGAACGGCGTCGTCGCCTGCCAGCCGAGCTTGCGCTGTGCCTTGGAGGGGTCGCCGAGCAGGAGCTCCACCTCGGTCGGGCGGAAATAGCGCGGGTCGACCTCGACGAGCGTCTGGCCCGTGCGCGCGTCGCGTCCGGTTTCGTCCAGGCCCTCGCCCTGCCAGTCCACCGCCATGCCGATCTCGGCGAAGGCGGCCTCCACGAAGGCGCGCACCGAGCGCTTCTCGCCGGTGGCGAGCACATAGTCGTCGGGGGTGTCCTGCTGCAGGATCCGCCACATGCCCTCCACATAGTCGCGGGCATGGCCCCAGTCGCGCTCGGCATCGAGATTGCCGAGATAGATGCGGTCCTGGAGCCCGAGCGAGATCGCCGCCACGGCGCGCGTGATCTTGCGCGTCACGAAGGTCTCGCCGCGGATCGGGCTCTCGTGATTGAACAGGATGCCGTTGGAGGCGTGGATGCCGTAGGCCTCGCGGTAATTGGCCGTGATCCAGTAGGCGTAGAGCTTCGCGGCCGCATAGGGCGAGCGGGGGTGGAAGGGCGTCGTTTCCGACTGCGGGATCTCCTGCACCTTGCCATAGAGCTCCGAGGTGGAGGCCTGGTAGAAGCGGGTCCGGTCCGCAAGGCCCAGAAGGCGGATGGCCTCCAGCAGGCGCAGCGTGCCGAGCGCGTCGGCATTGGCGGTGTATTCGGCGGTCTCGAAGCTCACCTGCACGTGGCTCTGGGCGGCGAGATTGTAGATCTCGTCGGGCTGCACCTCCTGGACGATGCGGATGAGGTTGGTGGCGTCCGTCATGTCGCCATAGTGAAGGGTGAGCCGGACGTCGCGTTCGTGCGGGTCCTGGTAGAGATGGTCGATGCGTCCGGTGTTGAAGGAGGACGACCGGCGCTTGATGCCGTGCACGCGGTAGCCCTTCTTCAGGAGCAGTTCGGCGAGATAGGCGCCGTCCTGGCCGGTCACTCCGGTGATCAGGGCGGTTTTTCCGGTCATGTCAGCTCCCCGCTTGGCTCCGGGACGCGGTTGTAGCTGTCCTCAAGCCGGATGATGTCGTCCTCGCCGAGATAGTCGCCCGTCTGCACCTCGATCAGCACCGCCGGCTCCGTCCCGGGATTGGCGAGGCGGTGGACGGCGCCGAGCGGCACATAGACGGACTGGTCGGCCTTCAGCGTGTGCACCGTCTCCCCGATGGTCGCCTCGACGCGGCCCTGCACCACCACCCAGTGCTCCACGCGGTGGCGGTGCTTCTGCAGCGACAGGCGCGCGCCGGGCTTCACCACGATGCGCTTGACCTGATAGCCCTCGCCGATATCGAGCCGTTCGTAATTGCCCCAGGGCCGGAAGATCTGGAGCGCCTCGCCCGCCTCCGTCCGTCCCTCCTCGCGAAGCCGCGAGACGAGCGCCTTGACGTCCTGCGCGCGTGCCCTGGAGGCGACGAGCAGGCAGTCGCGGGTCGCCACCACCGTGATGTCGTCGACGCCGATGAGGGCGGTGAGATGGCTCTCGGAATGAACGAGGTTGCCCCGCCCGTCGATCACCATGCCGTCGCCGATGACCGCATTGCCGTCGCGGTCCGGCGCGGTGGCGTGCCCGACGGCGTCCCAGCTCCCGACATCGGACCAGTCGTAGTCCACCGGGAGCACGGCGGCATGGGTCGTGCGTTCCATGACCGCGTAGTCGACCGAGATGGAGGGCGCCCTTGCGAAGGCCGCCTCGTCGAGCCGCAGGAAATCGAGATCGCTCCGCGCGCCGGCAAGTGCGGCGCTCACCGCCTCCAGGACCGCCGGTTCCAGCCGGTCGAGCTCGGCGATGAAGGCGTCGGCGCGGAACAGGAAGTTGCCGCTGTTCCACAGATAGCCGTCGCGCATGTGCCGTATGGCGTCGGCGCGCTCGGGCTTCTCCACGAAGGCCTCGACGCGGAAGGCGCGGGCGAGCTTTGCCCCGGGGCGAACATAGCCATAGGCCGTCGCCGGGCGGTCGGGCCTGACGCCGAAGGTCATCAGCGCGCCGGCCTCGCCGTCCGGCATGGCCGATGCGACGGCGGCGGAAAAGGCCTCGCTGTCGGGGATGCGGTGGTCGGCGGCAAGCGCGAGCACCATGGCGTTGCGGTCCCGCTTCAGCGCCTGAAGGCAGCCCGCCGCGATCGCCGCGCAGGAATTGCGCGCCTCCGGCTCCAGCAGGATGTCGGCCTCCACGCCGATCTCCAGAAGGTCCTCCGCGATGAGGAAGCGGTGGTCGGCGGCGCCCACCACGATGGGCCGCGGGTCGAAGAGCCCGCCGCGGCAGCGCAGCGCGGTGTCCTGGAACAGCGAATGGGGGCTGGCGAAGCGCAGGAACTGCTTCGGCTTCGACCGGCGCGACAGAGGCCAGAGCCTGGTTCCCGAGCCGCCGCTCAGAATGACGGGAATGATGGGGCCGCCGGAGCTGCGCGCGCTCATCGCGATCCGAACCCGGTGAGGATCGTATGGACGGTCCTGGCCACGATCAGGACGTCGAGCCACAGCGAGAAGTTCTTGATGTAGTAGAAGTCGTAATGGAGCTTGCTGGTCGCGGCGTCGACCTCGGCGACATTGCCCTGATTGACCTGCGCCCAGCCGGTGATGCCTGGGCGCACGAGGTGGCGGTAGCCGTAGAACGGGATCTCGCGCTCATACCATTCGGCAAGCTCGATGGCTTCCGGGCGCGGGCCGATCCAGCTCATCTCGCCCTTGAGGATGTTGAGGATCTGCGCCAGCTCGTCGATCCGGTACTTGCGCAGGACGCGGCCGAGCCGCGTCACACGGTCGTCCTCCTCGCTGGTGAAATGGGGGCCGGTTTCGCCATGGCCGCGCTGGCGCATGGTGCGGAACTTGTAGATCGTGAAGGGGTGGCCGCCGAGCCCGATGCGGCGCTGGCGGAAGAGCGCGGGGCCCGGGCTCTCCAGCCTGATGGCGAGCGCGACCAGGGCGAGGACGGGCATGAGCACCGGCAGGAGCACGAGGGCCGCGACCGTGTCGGCGAGCGTCTTGGCCTTGCGGTAGGGCAGGGAGGGGAGGATGGAGCCGAAGGTGTTCTCCGACAGGTGCTCCACCTCGATGCGTCCGGTGAGGGACTCAACGACCTGCTTGACCGGATAGACCGGCACGCCCTTCAGCGCGACCGCCATGAGGAAACGCTCCCACTCCGCCGGCAGGTTGGCGTTGGTGTCGGCGGCGATGGCGTCGAATGCGCCCTCGGCGAGGGCGGGGCGGTCGAGCCGTGTCCAGTGGACCCCGGGCAGCCTGTCGATCCCGCGATGATTGCCGCCGGGCACGATGGCGATGCGCGGCCGGTTGCGCTGGCGGATCGTCAGGAACACCCAGTAGTACCAGCTGAGCGTGAGGGCGAAGCTGGCAAGGAGCTGGTAGCGCGAATAGTCCAGCCGCAGGCCGAACATGAGAAGCGAGAGCGCGCCGAAGGTGATGGCGAAGACGGGGAGGATGTAGGTCGTCGGCCGGACGCCCGGATAGGCCGCAAGCTGCCTCAGGAACATGTAGCCGACTATGACGGCCAGCGCGGTGCCCCACAGCGAGTTGCCGAGAGAGGAGCCGGGCGACACCATGCCCGCCTCCAGAAGGTCCCAGCGCACGGCGGCCGGCATGAGGACGCCCAGGACGAGGCCGCCCAGGAGCTGGACGCGAATCCGCGTCAGCCACGGCCGGCCCCCCTCGTCGGCCGATGCCGCGAGCACTGTCGAGGTCTGCGGTCTAGACGCGAGCTTGGAGTTCATCGGTTGCGTCCCGGCCGGATCGATCTGCCTCCTTGGCGCGCCGCGTTCGGCCACGCTACCGCCATTCGGGTGAACGCCGTCCACCCGTTGTCCGTCCTGTCCGGCATCGCCCTTCCTCCAGCCGGAAGAGACGGCGCCATCGTCGCGCGAAACCCTTTGCCGGGGCTTCGCGATGTCATCGCAAGGCGCGCGGCCCACCGTTCCGGCGACCGGGGGCCCCATGGGTAGATCTCGGTGCAGCCGCGATGGAATGCGGCGGCAGTCCGCTGCAATGAAGGCAGGATTGTGGCGGTCGACAGAACCTGTGATCGCGCTCCCGGCCGATAGGCCGGGCGGTCGGACCGAGTCCTCGAAAGTCCTTGCGCCGCAAGTCTGATTGCCCCCGATCGCAGCGAGTCAAGATTTTCGGGAGATTACCGCCATATCGTTCTGGTTGCAAAAGTTTTTTGGATGCAATTTTAATAAATAACCTTATTTTACAAAGGTATAACAATGGTATCCGGGTGCCTGTGGGGCGATCTGGCGCCTCACCTTCCGGTTGTGGTCGCTTGTGCCGTCCCGATGCCCAGGATGGTCGCATAGGTCATCGCCACGGCCTCGATCTGCAGGCTGAAATCGACCAGGGCGTGAAGGCCGACGAGCACGGAGGCGGCGACCGCGACCATCGGGTAATGGGCATCGCGCCGCCGGGCGAAGGCGCCTTTCGCACATCTCGCGACGATCATGGCCAGCGCGGCGAGAAGCGCGAGTGCCGCGGGCACGCCGAGCCCCAGAAAGAGCTCCAGATAGTCGTTGTGCGCCTTGTCCCAGATGCTGGTGATCTGCTGGGCGGAGCGATAGAGCGGATAGACCGCCTCGAAGGTGCCGTAGCCCGTGCCGACAAGCGCGTTGTCCGCAATCGCCTTCGCCGTGTCCGCATAGGCCGTCAGCCGGGCCTCCTGGCCCAGCCCGCCGGCGATCAGCCGACCGGCGAGCCGGGCGCCGGCCATGTCCGCCAGCGCGACGATCACCGCGAGCAGCACCACGACATAGCCGAAGCGGGCAAGGCCGGCGCCGGCCGCCCCCCTGCCGCGCATGCGCGACCGCAGGAGCTGGAGCAGGATCAGCGTGGCAAGCCCGGCGACGGTGAAGGCGATGCCGGCCCGCGATCCGGTGACGAGCAGCGCGCAGAACACGAGCGCGAACAGGCCGAGTGTCAGCCCGAGCGGGCCGGCCAGGCGGTGCGCGGCCGCGGCGATGCGCACATGCCAGCTCGCCCCGTCGGCGGTCTGGAGGCTCCTGCGGAGCTGCCGCTGGAGCAGGGCGAACGCCATGATCGAGGCGAGGCCGAAATAGGTCGCCGCGCTGTTGCGGTTGATGAATGTGGAGGTCAGATAGCCGGTCGCGCGCTGCTCGTACCACAGGATGCGGTCGAGCGAGAGCGAGACCCCGAGAAGCCCGTAGACCGCATAGGCCGCCCCCGCCGCGAGCAGCGTCCAGACCAGCATGGCCGCGATGCGCCGGTCGCGGCCCAGCATGCAGGCGGCAAGGAAGACCGACAGGACGGTCGCGAACCTCATGGCGGCCTGAAGCGTCAGGGCCGGGTCGACCGAGATCGATCCGGCGGGCGCTGAGCCGAGCAGGTCGCCCGAATAGCGCCAGTTGGGATGGACGAGGCCCTCGATGCCGATGGGGGCAGCCTGCACGCCGATCCAGACGAGGACGAGAAGCGCCAGCGCGACGGGCACCCGAATCGGCCGCCAGTCCAGCCGGAGCCGGTCCGGCCGGGCGAGCGCGATGGCAATGACGAGCATGAGGCAGACGCCGGCGCCGACGGCGTTATAGGCCCAGGGCAGCGGACGGTTGCTCCCCAGGGCCAGGGGCGAGAGCGCGACGAGCGCGGCCAGGAGGATCGCGGGAACCCACATCGTGCCGGCCTACTCCTCCCGCGCCGGTTCGGGCAGCGCGCCCAGATCGGCGCCGGACCCGGCGAACAGGCGCGCAATCTCTTCGCCCATCCGCGGCTCCATGGTCGCGATCACGGTCGCATTGGTTTCCGTCGCGCGTCTGAGGTCCTCCGGCAGGGCGGGCCACAGCGTGGCGGAGAAGGCCAGGCGCGGCAGGGCGATGGGCAGCTCCTTCGGCGCGAAGACGTAGGAGGCGCCGAGATAGGAGGCCGCCTCGTCGTCGAAGCCCGCCGCCTGCGTCCTGAGCACGCTCGCCAGAAGCCATAGCCCGCCGTCGCCGGGGGCCGTTGCGAGCGCCCGTTCGGCTCCGCGCAGGACCGCCTCGCGCAGCGCGGCGCGCGCGGCCGGATCGGGATCGAGCCGGTCCCAGTATGCCGCGCTGAGAAAGGCGCGGATCAGGCTGTAGCGCGGGGCGATGGGCTGGAGGGTGAGGCGCAGCGCGACGAGATCGGCGAGCGCGTCCGTGTCGCCATCGAGCGCCGCCGCCCGGTCCCTGAGCCACAGCCCGGCGGTGGCCGGCGTCTCGTCATAGGCGATGTCGACCGTGCGGTAGGCGCGGCTCAGCTCGACGAGATGCAGGCCGCCGAGGCACACCGACGCAAGGGCGATGGCCGCGCCTGCCGCCATCAGGCCCGCCGTGCGTGCCGGCTTACCCCGTCTCGTCATAGTAATAGGGATATTTCCGCGCGTAGTAGCCGCTCTTGTAATAGTCGTAATAGCGCGCCTTCTCGGGGATCACATCGTTGAAGGCGACGCCGATGAGCTTGTCCTGGAGGCCGTGGCTCTGGCGGATCGCGGCGTCCACCGCGTCGCGGGCCGTCTTCTCCCATTGCACCACGAGCAGGACGCCGTCGACCGCGTCGATCAGGACCCGCCCGTCGATCACAGGAAGGAGCGGGGAGGAATCGATGACGATCAGGTCGAACAGCGGCTTCATCTCCTCGATGAAGTCGCGCATGCGCTGTGCTGAGAGGATCTCCGCGGTATGGGTGAGCGCCTTGTCGCGGGGCGCCGGGATGAAGCACAGCTTGGAGCGCTCGTCGGATCTCAGCACGCTGTCGACCGGCAGGCCCGACATCACGATCTGCACGAGCCCTTCCTCCGCATCGGGCGCGTAGATGGCGGTCTGGGCGGGATGGCGCAGGTCCATGTCGAGCAGCAGAACGCGCTCGCCTGTATAGGCGGCGTGCTGGGCGAGGTTGCTGGCAATCGTCGTCTTGCCTTCGCTGGGAAGGGCGGAGGTGACGAGCACGACGCGCACCGGCTTGTCGATATTGGCGTAGCGCATGCCGAGCCGGAGCGATCTTATGGCCTCGGTGAAGGACGACAGCGGCTTGTCCAGGACCAGCCGCGCGGCCTTCAGCCGCTCCGTGGCGCGGCGCTTGTCCTCGTTACCGAGGGCCCTCGCGATCCTGTCCGGCAGCAGGCGCTGGACGCGCCCCGCCCAGCCGGTCCGCGCCGTGTCGCCGCTGACATCGGGTATGGAGGCGAGGACGGGAACGCCGAGCGTCTCCTCGATCTGGTCGGTGGAGCGGAAGCCGCGGTCGAGCTTCTCCAGGACGAAGGCCAGCCCGCCGCCGAAGCCGACCCCGAGCAGAAGGCCGAACAGCACGAACACCTTCTTGTTCGGCGCGCTCGGCCGATCCGGCACGCTCGCGCGCTCGATGATGCGGGTGTCGCTGAGCTGGAGGGTCTCCTGCTGCTGGGTTTCCTTGAAGCGGGTCAGGAACGCCTCGAACAGCGTCCGGTTGGCCTCCGCCTCGCGCTCCAGCTCGCGCAGCTGGATCTCCGCGGTGTTGCCCGACTCGAACTCGCCCTGAAGCTCCTGGAGGCTCTGCTGGATGGAGGCCTGCCGGCTCTGGGCGACCTGATAGTCGTTGAGCGCCGCCGACACGATCGCCGCCGACTGGTCGCGGATCTGCCGGTTGAGATCGGCGAGCTGGGCGCGCGCGGACACGACCTGGGGATGCTTGGAGCCGTATTTGACGGTGAGCTCGGCGAGCTGGCGCTTGACCTCCGAGGCCTTCGTGCGCAGCAGGCCGATGACCTGGGCCTGCATGGTTTCCGCGAAGGAGGAGGGATCGCCGCCGCTGTCCACGACGTTCTGGAGCTGCTCGTACTTGACGCGGGCCTGGGCGGTCGCCGCGCGCGCGTCGATGAGCTGTTCGTTGAGGCGTGCGATCTGCTCGTCGCTGAGCCGGGTGCCCTTGGCGGAGACGATGTTGTGCTCGGCCTTGAACATCTCCACCGCGCGCTCCGATTCGCGCACGCGGGTCCTCAGCTCGTCCAGCCGGGTCTCCAGCCATTCATTCGCCCGCCTTGTGGCGTCGTAGCGCGCCTCGAGCTGGTCGACGAGATACTCGTCGGCGAAGGCGTTGGCGATCTGCGCGGCGAGGGCCGGGCTCTCGGAGGTGTATCTGATGTCGATGATATAGGTGAAATTCTGGCGGACGACCTGGACATTGTCCTGGAGCGTGCCGACGGCGCGGCGCATCCGGTCGTCGTCGAGCGTGGGCTGCCGGGTGTCCGCCGACGGGGACAGGAGCGAGAACAGGGTGGCGACGAGGCCCGGCCTGGCCGCGCCGACATCGCGCTCGTCGAGCTTGAGATCCTCCGCCACGCGCCGGGCGACATTGGCGGACCGGATCAGCTGCACCTGGCTCTCGATCGCGGTGGAATCGGTGCCCAGCCCCGAGACCACGGCCTCGGAGTTCATGACGTTCTGCTGGCGCGGATCGACCATCAGCGTGGCCGTTGCGGTATAGCGCGGGGTGAGCTGGAAGGCATAGATGGCGCCGAACAGGGCGCACAGCACGGCGACGGCCAGCACCATGGGTCCGCGCCGGCGTGCGATCTGTATCCAGCGCCTGATATCGAGGCCCGGCTCCGGCTCGGCCGGAGGATAGTTGTAATAGCCCGTTGCCGGCCCCTTGCCGGACGTCTTGCGCCCGCTGCTCTCAGAAACGTGCTTTAGCATTTACGCCAACGAGATGCCTGTCGTAATCCGACGCGTCCATCTTGTAGTCCCGCTTGAGGTAGTTGTAGTTCGCCCCGACGGCCAAATGCCGGTTCAGATAGTATTCGACGTCCAGACCCGCCTCGTAGGAGGTGTTGTCGTTGGAGGAATGGGAATAGTCGTTGTTGGCGATGGCGAAGCTCGGCGAGATGATGATGTTGCGCCGGAACTCGTAGTCGATCGAGGCACCCAGCGTGGTGGCGATCCGCGAGGGGTCGTCTTCGATCGAGGAATCCGCGATCATCCGGTCGCCGTCGAGGTTCACCGTGATGAGCGGGGTCGGGGTCCAGGTCAGGCCCAGATGGTAGCTGAAGCCGTCGCGCGTACCCTCCGAAGACCGGTCGTAGTCCTGCCACATATAGCCGAGGCCGACCTCGCCGGCGAGCAGCCGGGTGATCTCGAAGGCGACGCCGCCGAGGGCGCGATAGCCATGGGAATCGTCGTCCCTGGAATGGCGGTAGTGGCGGTCATTGTAGCGGATGTCGCCGAAGATCCGGTAGCCGGGCGAGAAGAGATAGCTGAGCCGGCCGCCGCCGACGAGGATCTCGCTGTCTCGATAGTCCTGGTCCAGCCTGCCGCCGCCCTTGGACTTCACGCTGGAATAGTCGAGAGTGCTGTAGGCGGCGCCGAGCGAAACGGCGATGCGGTTGAAGGCCTTGTTGATGGACCCCCAGCCTGACAGCTCCGTGTAGGGGATCGGCTCGTCCGCGTTCTCCGGGGTGTTCACGTCGTCCAGCGTCTCGTGGAAGTAGCCGCCATCCACGCCGCCGAGGATCACCAGGTCGCGCCGGACATCGATCCGGAAGTCGGTGCCGCCATAGCCGTTGGTATGGCTCTGGCCGGACACGTCGAGATACTCGTAGTGTTCCACGCCGCCATAGAAATTGAGCGCGTGGCGGCTGAAATCCGACTTCGCCTCGACATTCGCCGCCGTATAGAGACCGTTGCTCGACTTCTTGTCGTGCGAGCGTGCCAGCGGGTTGCTGTCGAAGAAATAGCCGGCCTCGACCGTCGGAAACAGCCAGTAGGAGCCCGCATGCAGGCCGATCCCGTCATTGAGCCGGTTGCGCACGACGGGCAGCATGGCATCGTCGTGGCCCTGCACGCCGGGCATCTGCTGCATGTCGTAATTGCGCGGGCCGGAGAGCACGGCGTCCTGCGCGACCGCACCGAGCGGTGCCAGGACGAAAAGCGCCGCGCCGGCCGCCGCACCGATCTTCCAGCCTGCATTGATCATGTCGAAGTCCCCGTCCCGTCGCATCGCGCTGCTGCCTGTCTCAGTTCGGGCTCGCGAGCGAGCGGGAGCCGCCGCCATGTCCGCTGGCGGTGATCTGGAACATGGTCGGGGGCGGGCCGGAGCCCTGCGATTCGGCGATTGCCGGCCCACCGCCGCCGCCGATCAGCGCCGTCTGGCAGATGCCGGCGCCCATGGACGCGGAATAGGAGGCGACCGCTCCGCCCTGGCAGCCGCTCGCCTGGCAGGCCGTGGCATGCACATGCGCGGCGGAGGCGACGTCGTTGGCGCTCTGGAGAAGCTGGACGCCATAGGCCAGGCCCGCGCCGACCGCGCCCTGGACATCGGGCGAGGAGACGCCGGCGCCGGCGCAGAACCGGCTGGCATGCTCGGGTTTCGCGGCGACGGTGCTCGCCACGGCGTTGACCAGATCCGGGCCGCCCGTCGGGTGGCTTGCCAGAACGGTCTCGGGAGACTGGGCGTGCGCGCCGGACAGCGGCAGCGCCGAGAGGAGGCCGATTGCACCCAGGGCGAATACTGAGCGGATGGCGGCCGATTTGCCGGCAAAACTCTTGAAAATCATAATTTTTCCCCCGGTTCGAATGCGAAAAAAATATAGATATTGTTGTTTACGGTCAAGCGACGGCGGTGAACAGGGCTAATCCCTCATTTATGGCAATCTATATTGTAGTATTATTTGTTTATACTAAAATTTTATAGAAAATCGAAGCGGCCCCCGAAGGCAATGCCGGGCGGGCCGGCCGTGCCTCAATTGGGGCTGGCGAGGCCAGGCGAGCCGCCGCCGATCCCGAGCGGTGTCATGCCGGACCGAAGCCTTCGGGTGCCGGTCTGCCGGTGAGGACCGAACGGTGCCGGGCACTGCAGGGCAAGCCGGCAACTGTCGCGCCCCATGGCGGCGGCATAGGAGGCCGCCGGAGCATTCCGGCACCCCCTGGCGGCGCAGGCGGTCCAGTGCACGAGCCATGCCGAGGGGATATTGTTGGTCGAATAGAGGAGCCGGACGCCCTGCGCCATGCCGGCGCCGATCGCGCCGCGCACATTGCGCGTTCCGGCGGCGGCAACCGCGCAGAAATCGTCCGCCGTCTCGGGCCGGGCGGCGAGGGTGCGCGCGACCGCCTCGACGAGCCCGGGGCCGCCTCCGGGATGGGCGGCAACCACGGACCGGGCGTCTTGGGCCCGCGCGGCGGTCCCGGCTGCGGCTACGACGAGCGCGGCCATGCCAAGGGCAGGGAGCGTGCGGGTCCGGGGTCTCCATCGTCTGCGGCCTTCGGGGGTCCGGTAAGACAAGACCATACCCTCCTCACTGATTGATCTTTGGTATTCTACACTAATAAGTTGTAATTACCAAAAGATTAACCAGAGGGCGCATGCCTCGTGCCCTGGTCGGGCGGGGTCCTGTATCGCCGTGCTTTCGAGCCGGAGAAGCGGTGTCCGCTTTTCCGGAAAGCGCTTTAGAAGAAGCGTTCGGGAACGCGGATATTGTCGCCGGGATTGACCTTCACGCGGCCCTTGTCCAGATCGACCTCGACCTCCTGGTCCTTGCCCGCGCGGCGGATATAGGCCGAGGAGGTGTCGGCGCGATAGGTGTAGCCGCCTGCGATCGCCACGGCATCCTGGACTGTGAGGCCCGCCTTGTACGGGTATTCGCCGCCGTTCTTCACCTCGCCGACAATGAAGAAGGGACGGTAGTTCAGGACTTCGACGGAGATCTTCGGATCCTTGAGATAGCCGTTGCGGAAGCGTGTGGTCACCCGGTTCTTGAACTCGGGAACCGATGCGCCGGCGGCCGGCACGGACCCGATCAGGGGCAGGTTGACGCCGCCGGAGCTGTCGACGACGAATTCTCCGGACAGGTCGGGCTCGCCGAACACGATCATGCGCAGCTTGTCGCCGGGCCCCAGCTTGTAGGATGGCGCCTGGGTGGTGGCGGCCGCGGTCTGGGGGGCGGACTGGGGCGCGAGGCCCTGCCCGCTGCTGCAGGCGGGAATCGCCAGAAGAGTGGCGACAAGGGCGAGCCATCCGAAGAGTCTGCTGTTGACCGACACGCTTTACCGTCTCCTCTCCTGCATTGCACGATTCGCGCACCCGCCAGACCGTCTGTCCGGTTGCGGATGCACCGGGGCCGCCGCAGCGATTCGCCCGGACCCTGCTGGCGTGCGAGGCACCCTAGCCGGTCTGGATGAACCGTATGTCGGTCCCCTCGATCACGGCGCAGGTCAATCGTCCTGTCATGAAGGCCCCCGTGTCGATGTTGACACGATTAGGGAGAAGTTCGGGCGCGTCAACAGGCGTATGGCCGTGAACGATGCGCTTGCCGTGATCGGCGGTGGAGCCGAGGAACGGTTCCCTGATCCACAGGAGGTCTTCCGCGCTTTGCCGGTCGAGCGCGACGCCGGGCCTGATCCCGGCATGGACGAAGAGGTAGTCGCTAAGCGCGAAGGATGGCCGCAAATCCCGCAGAAAGGCGCGGTGCGTGTCGGGAAAGGCCTCGTTGAGCCGGTCGTGAAGGTCGTTTGCGTCCCGCTCGCTCGCCTTCAGATCGGGGGTCACGCCATAGGAGAGCAGGGTCTCGAAGCCGCCGAACTGAAGCCAGTGCGCAATGGCGCCGGGATCGGCGAGGCAGTCGGAGAGGACGGCCTCGTGGTTCCCCCGAAGGCAGACGCGCTCGCGGCCGCCGGACGCCGGCGCGCGCAGGGTCTCGATCACCTCGCGCGATTGCGGGCCGCGGTCGACATAGTCGCCCAGATAGATCTCGTACACATGCTCGGCCGGGCTGCGGGCGTCATCCTCCGCGATCCGGTCGAGAAGCTCCGCCAGGCAGTCCATACGGCCATGGATGTCGCCGACGGCATAGGCTCTCGTGCCGGGCGGCAGCCGGTGGTGTGGCTTGGCGGTCCTTGCCGATCCGAATCTCCGCGAGAAGATCATCGGGTGCGATCCTGTGGCCTCCGGATAGGTTCCGCATCGGGTCGCAGGCTGCCATTGACCCGGCCGGGACCGGTACGGCTCGTCTGGACAGCGGAGTTTCCATGCGCGATGAAAGGCGCAATACTATGGCTGTTCCAGCTCCGCAAGCCGGGGGCGCCCCGCCGGGACGCTCCATGAAGACAGCCGCTCCGGCAGTCCGGGCGATTCGGTATGCCGGGCCCCTTATGCGAGAGAGGATAGCGATAGTCGTGCGCTGGTACGTTGTCCAGACACTGCCCCATCAGGAGCTCCGCGCCCAGCACAATCTGGAGCGGCAGGGCTATCGGGTCTTCTGTCCGAAGAGGCTGAAGACCGTGCGCCATGCACGCCGCACGCAGACTGTCCTGGCGCCGATATTCCCGGGCTATCTGTTCGTCTCTCTCGATGTCGGGCGCGACCGCTGGCGCGCGATCTCCTCGACCTACGGGGTCGCCCGGCTGATCTGCGGCGATGTCATGCCCACGCCCGTGCCGGAAGGCGTGGTCGAGACGATGATGGAGTCCGCCGACGGGCGCGATGTCCTGCAGTTCGTCGACGATCTCAAGGTCGGCGGCCGGGTGCGCCTGCTCGCCGGGCCGTTCGCCGAGCAGCTCGGGATCCTCGACGGGATCGACGCCAATGGCTCGATCCGCGTGCTCTTGAACATCATGAACGGCACCGTGCCGATCCGGGTCAGCCGGGATCACGCCATGCCCGAGTGACGGGCAGCGGCGAGGGCCGGCGCGGGTTGGCCCGATAATGCTCCGGCTTGTCGATCTAGAAATAGAACCAGGCGCCGAACTGGGCGCGCCAGGCGTCGTCGCTCTTGTTCGTGCCGCTGGTGTTGCCCTCGCTGTCCATGCCGCCGCCGTCGCGATATTTGCGGTCGGCCCACATGAGTTCCCAGCCGAGTTTCATCTCCTGGACGGGCTGCCACATGATATTGGCGTGCACGCTCATGATCTCGCGATTGAGCTCCTCGCCGTAAAGATCGGCCGCCTCGCGCGTGTCGCCCGAATCCATCTTGGTCCAGCCCCAGCCGACATTGAAGCTGGTCGCGTCGGTGACGGTGAAGGACAGGCCGGCGAACAGGCCGAGGCCGGCAATGGTGTCGATATTGCCGTTGGCATTGGCATAGGCGCCGTAGCTCGCGCCGAGAAGATAATTGCCGATGCCGTCGCCATACATGACCGAGGTGGACAGCGTGGCGAAATCGGCGAGATTGATGTTGGTCGCGCCCTGGACGGCCCAGCCGAGCGCGCTGTCGCCGTCGACGCCGAGATCGCCGTCGGTGTGGAAGTCGCGCAGCATGCCGGAGACCAGGAACAGCGTGTCGCCGGGCCCGGAATACTGCCAGCGGGCATTGAGGTCCGGCAGGTTGTCCGATGCGCCGCCGGTCGCCACCGTTGCCGTCGCGGGCGTGGTGATCGTGCCGATGGCGCCGGTCAGAAGATCGTCGCCGTTGCCCTGGCTCGAATCGCCGGTCGGGTCCTCGATGGAGACCGCGAACTCCATCGGGCCGTCATGATAGGTCAGGCGCACCTGATTGTTGCGCGACGTGCCGATCAGGCCGACGGGACCGTTGAAGTCGACCGTCGAGATGCCGCTGTCGACGGACATGAAGTTGCGCCAGTACCGGCCGACGCCGAGGGTGAAGTTCGGCGTCATGTCCCACTCGCCCCAGGCGTGGCGGACGCGGAAGTCGCCGCCCCAGAAGTCGCCCTCGATCAGGGTGCGGATCTGGCCGATGGAGGTGTCGGACCGCGACTTGATGCGGAAGCGCGACTGCTCGGCATGCAGCCGGATATGCTCGGCGCTGTCGGTGCCTTCCGTGATGTCGGTGTAGGTGAACTGGTTGCCGAGATCCTGGTTGAAGTCGTAGATCACGTCGCCCTTGACGTAACCGGAGACCGTCACCTCGTGGACCGGCGCCGGCAGGTCGGCGGTCGGCGTGATGGCGATGGTGAAGCCGCGGTCGCTCGGAACCGCGTCGCCGACGCGCGAGGTGTTCCAGTCGGCGGTCGCCTCGGTGCCGCGCCTGAAGGTGATGAAGCTCGCACCCTCCGGCGCCTCCGGTGCGGCCGGCTGGGCCTCGAGCTGGTTCACACGGGTCTGCAGGGCCTGGAGCTGCGCCTTCAGGGCGGTCAGCTCATCGGCCTGTGCGCCCGTCGTTACGGCGACGGTCGCGACACTGCCCAGCAGGGCCCGACGGAACCATCGGGAACTCGTCATACCGGACTCTCCCACTCTCTCTCGAGATCTTCTTGCAGGCCTTGTGCGGTGGGCCGGATGCAGACACACCCGGAAGACAGATTGCCCCTTCCGGCCACAGACGGGATCGTGGCGCGGATCGATACTCAGTCCACAGTTTTATAACCCTTTGTGGCCACAATGGGGAAGACCCTGACTGCGATCCTGCATCGATCTGACGCGTGCGGGGGCTGGCCGCGGTCGCCGGAAGTCAGGGTTCCAGGGCGATCTTGGCGGCTGCGACCGCGCCGCGGTCGAGCTCTTCGAAGGCGGCGAGACCGTCTGCCAGCGGCCGGCGGTCCACCCAGCCGAGCGCGCCGAGCCGGCCGCCGGCAAGGGCGGAGAGCGCGCTGCGGAAATCGGTCATCGTATAGGTGTAGGTCCCGATGAAGGCGATCTCCTGAAGCGTCGCCCTGCGCGCATCGACGCCGCCGTCATTGTCCCCGAGCCCGATATGGAGCACGACGCCGCCCGGCCGCGCCCGGCGCATGGCCGCCTCGCGGGTCGCGCGGGCGCCGACCGCATCCACCACGAGCTCCGCGCCGGGCCTGTCTCCCTCCTCCTTAAGCGGGTCGACGACCGGGAAGCCTTCCGCGGCGACCGTGCGGCGGCGCAGGGGATTGGTCTCCATGACCACGATATCCGGGCAGCCGAAGGCGCGCAGCACGAGCGCGCAGAGAAGCCCGATGGCCCCGCCGCCAATGACGATGGCGCGTGCCTCGGGGAGGGGCCGGTGGAGCGTGCGCGCCGCCGTAACGATCCCGTGCCAGGCGGTTGCCGCCGGCTCGGTGAGCGCGGCATGCGCCATGGGCATGGCGTCCGGCACGTCGAGGAGATTGCCGTCGGGCACCGCGACGAGGCCGGCGAAGCCGCCGGGCCGGTTCATGGACATCATCTGCCGGCTTTCGCAGAGATTGGCCCGGCCCTCCCGGCAGAAGCCGCACCGGCCGCAGGAGACGAGCGGATTGACCACGACGCGCCGGCCGGCGGCGGCGCCCTCCGCGACCGTGCCGGCAAGCTCGTGGCCCAGGATGAGCGGCGGCCTGCGCCGCTCGTCCCTGCCGTGGAAGGCGTGCATGTCCGACCCGCATATGCAGCAGGCCTCCACCCGCAGGAGGGACTCGCCGGCAGCCGGGGCGGGATCGTCGGTCTCGCCATAGTCGAGCCGGCCCGGCCCGGTATAGATGAGCGCCTTCATTTCGCGGTGAAGCCTCCGTCCACATGGATGACCTGGCCCGTCACATAGGCCGACGCCTCCGACGCCAGGAACACGGCGATACCGTCCAGATCCTCCAGCCGCCCGTTGCGGCCCATGGCCGTCCGGTCCGCCAGCGCGGCCGCCGTCGCCTCGTCGCTGAAGACGGGGCCGGTGAGCGCCGTCGGGAAGAAGCCCGGCGCGATGGCGTTCGCCGTGACGCCATGGGCCGACCAGGCCTCCGCCATGGCGCGGGTGAGCTGCGCGATGCCGCCCTTCGAGGCGCCATAGGCCATGCCGTTCGGCATGGCGCGCACCGATTGCAGGGAGGCGATATTGACGATGCGCCCATGGCCCTTCGCGATCATGGGCGCGATGCAGGCGCGCGCCAGGAAGAAGGGGATGGTGAGGTTGAGCGTCAGGGTCCGCTGCCAGCTTTCCGGCGTGATCGCCTCCGGCGCCTCGCGCAGATTGACGCCGGCGGCGTTGACCAGGATGTCGGGCGCGCCGAAGGGGGCGGAGGCCTCCTTTGCGAGCATGTCCATCGCGGCGGGGTCCGACAGGTCGCGGGCCAGCGCCGCGGCCTTGCCGCCATCCGCCTCGATGGCGCCGGCCGCCCCGGCGAGCTCGGCCTCCCGGCGGGCGAGGAGAACCACGGCGGCACCGGCGCGCGCCAGCGCCTCGCCCATGCGCCGGCCGATGCCGCTGGAGCCCCCGGTGACGAGCGCCACGCGCCCGCCGAGATCGAACAGTCCCGATGGTGAAGACATGCCGCCGCCCCTATGCCGCATCGGTATCGAAGGCCTCGCCCGGGAAATATTTCTCCAGGCGGTCGTTTCCGGTGCGGGCGTGGCCCTCCATCCCCTCCAGCCGGGAGATGCGTGCCATGACCTGCGCCACGTCGCGATTGGCCTCGCGCGTCATGCGCTGATAGGTGACGGTCTTGATGAACTTGTGCACCGACAGCCCGCCCGTATAGCGCCCGGCCCCCTTGGTGGGCAGGATGTGGTTGGTGCCGGAGCACTTGTCGCCGAAGGCCACCGTCGTCTCCTCGCCGAGGAACAGCGAGCCGTAATTGGCCAGATGGCCGAGCCACCAGTCGAGGTCGCCGGCCTGCACCTCCAGATGTTCGGGCGCATAGCGGTCGGAGACGGCAACGGCCTCCTCGCGCGTGTCGCACAAGGCCACCTCGCCATAGTCGCGCCAGGCGGCCTCGGCGGCCTTGCGCTGGGTGTCGGGCAGCGCCGCGATCAGGCCCGGCACGAGCGCCATGACCTCCTCGGCGAGCGTGCGGTCGAGGCTGACCAGCCAGACCGGCGAATCGGGGCCGTGCTCGGCCTGGCCGACGAGGTCGGAGGCGACGATGCGGGGGTCCGCCGTGGCGTCGGCGATGACGAGGATCTCCGTCGGCCCGGCGAACAGGTCGATGCCGACCTCGCCGAACAGCATGCGCTTGGCCTCCGCGACGAAGCGGTTGCCGGGGCCGACGAGGATGTCGGCCGGGTGCCCGGTGAACAGCCCGTAGGCCATGGCCGCGATGCCCTGGACGCCGCCCAGATTGAGGATGTGGTCGGCGCCGCACAGATCCATCGTGTAGAGGATGCCGGGATGGATGCCGCCATGCCCGTCGGTCGGCACGGAGCAGGCGACGATGTTCTCCACGCCCGCGACCTTGGCGGTGGCGATGGACATGATGGCGGAGGCGACATGGGCGTAGCGCCCGCCGGGCACGTAGCAGCCCGCCGTCCTCACCGGGATCAGGCGCTGGCCGGCGAACAGGCCCGGCGAGAGCTCGACCTCGAACTCCGAGATCGATGCGCGCTGGCGCTCGGCGAAGTCGCGCACGCGGCGCCAGGCGAATTCGATATCCTGCTTGAGGCGCTCCGGCAGCGCCGCGGCGGCGGCCTCGATCGTCTCGGGCCCGACGACGATGTCGCCGCTCCAGCCGTCGAGATCGGCGGCATAGCGGCGCACGCGCTCCTCGCCGCCCTCTCTTATGGCCTCCAGCATCTCCGCGACGATGCGGCGGGTGTCGGTCTCGCCAGTGGTCGGTTGCCTTTCGGCCTTCTTGAGATAGTCGACGGTCATATCGGTCGGTCCGGTTGCTTCAGATGAGGGGGTGGAACGCGCCCGCGCGGGTCAGCGGATGGCCCAGAGCGAAATGGCGGGTATGAAGGCCAGCAGCAGCACCACGGTGAGCATGGCGATCACATAGGGTATGGCGCGCCGGGCGATGCCCATCACGGGCTCGCCGGTCAGGCTCGCGAGCACGAAGAGATTGAGCCCGAGCGGCGGCGTGACGAAGCCGACGCCGAGGGCTGTCACCATGAAGATGCAGAAATGGATCTCGTTCATGCCGATGCTTTCGGCGAGCGGCAGCATGATGGGCGCGAGGATCACGATATTGGGCGTGGTCTCCATGACGCAGCCGGCGAGGATGAAGACGCCGAGCATGAGCAGAACGATCAGCACCGGGTCGTCGGTCAGCGCGGTGATCGACTGCACGAAGGTCTGCGGCACCTCCAGCGCGGCCAGCGTCTGGGCGAGCGGCAGGGCGAAGGCGATGATCGGCACGATGACGCCGTTCACCTTGGCCGAGCTCAGGAGCATCTTGGGGAAGTCGTCGAGGGTGAGCGTGCCCTGCAGGAGCCCGATGACGATGGTCGTCACGACCGCCACGGCGGCCGCCTCCGTCGGCGTGAAGACGCCGGAATAGATGCCGCCGAGGATGATGACCGGGATCATCAGGGCGAACTTGCCCTCCCAGACCGCCGTCAGCCAGCGCCGGAGCGAGAAGGCGAGGTCGGAGGCCTCGTAGCCGTGCCGCCGGTTGAGGACGATGTTGGTGAGCATGATCGAGACCATGATCATGACGCCGGGAATGGCGGCCGCCAGGAAGAGGGTGGAGGCGGAGATGCCGAGGATCAGGCCGATGATGATATAGGCGATGGAGGGCGGGATCAGGATGCCGGTGCATGCACCCGATGCGATGAGCGCGCAGGCATAGGGCCTCGGATAGCCCGCCTCCACGAGCCGCGCATAGGTGATCCGCCCGACGGCGGCCGCGCCCGCGGCGTCCGAGCCGGAGATGCAGGCGAAGAAGCCGCAGCCCAGTATGGTGGAGGTGCCGAAGCCGGTGCGGAAGCCGCCCATGGTGGCTTCCGCCACGTCGAGCAGCTTGTCGGAAAGCCCCGAGCGTACCAGCACGTCGCCGGTCAGGATGAACAGCGGGATGGCGATCAGCGCGAAGGCGTCGATGCCGGAGAACAGCGCCTCGCCGAACAGGGTGAGCGGCAGCACGTCGGTTAGGACGAGAAGGCCGATCGCCCCGAAGCCCAGCGCCACCCAGACGGGAACCGCGAGCGCCAGGAGCACGACGATGCCGATGAGCGGAAGCCCGACGGCCCAGCCGAGCTCGGTGGAGGCTTCCGGAACGCCATAGAGTTGATACATGGTGCCTTCGAGCCCTGCCTAGTCGAACAGCTTGCGCCCGGCGAAATGCGGGCGGCCGCCGATGAGATCGGCGATGTCGCGGTGGATGGACTGGGCGAGCCTGACGAGCATCACCGTGAAGCCGAAGGGCACCGCCATGAGGAACCACACCCGGATGATGCGCAGGCCGTCGGTCACATTGCCGTATTTCCAGGAGACGAGGACTGGGTCGAGCGACCAGTAGATCGCGAAACAGGCCAGCGCCACCGTCAGGAGATCGCCGAACAGATAGACGAGCGCGGCACCGCGCGGCGGCAGCGCATGGGTGATGACGTCGATGCGGATATGCGCGCGGTCGCGCACGGCCACCGCGGCGCCGATCCAGACCAGATAGATGAAGGCGTAGCGCGCCGTCTCCTCGCCCCAGACGGAGGAGTAGAGCAGCGCGAAGCGTCGGAAGACTTCCGTTGCGATCACCAGGACGATGAAGCTGTAGAGGAACAGGAGCAGCCAGCGCTCGCCATTCTCGTCCAGCCATTTCAGGGCCTTGCGCATTGACGTCCTCGGACGGGGTTGGCCGGGGCAGGGGCGGGCCGTGCCGCCCCTGCCGGTCGTTGTGTGAGCGCGAGGGGACGGGTCACACGTCGTTGACGTAGTAGCGCCCTTGCGTGTTGGCGGCCTCGAGCAGCGTGTTGAACACCTCCAGCGACCCGCCGAGCTCCGTCTTCCAGTCGTCCCATTCCGGGCGCTGATGGCCGCCGGCCTCCGCCCATGCGGCGATCTCGTCCTCGCTCGGCACGTAGTACTGGACGCCGGCCCGGGTCATCTCCGCCATGGCGAAGGCGCGCGAGGCGGGCACCTGGGCGAGGTTCTGCTGGAACGTCACCTCGCCGGCGAACTCGATGCCCTCGCGGATGTCCGTCGGCAGGCCGTTCAGCCAGTCCAGATTGCAGGAATAGACCTGGCTGTCGGGCACCGGCGCGTTGAAGGTGATCCAGGACAGGATGTCCTTGAAGCCGAAGGCGTAGAGCGCCTCGACCGCCGGGTCGAGCGCGTCGGCCACGCCCTGCTTGATGGCCGATGCGGTCTCGCCCCAGGCGACCGGCGTCGGATTGGCGCCGATCAGGCGGTAATATTGCTGCAGGATCTTGGAGCCGGGCACGCGGAACTTGATGCCCTGAAGGTCCTCCGGCGTCTTGATCGGGCCGTCGACGCCGCGGCGCAGCGCGGTGGTGCGCGGATCGATGCAGAAATAGAAGAGCGGCTTGAAGCCCTTCTCCTGGACGCGCTTGTCGACCTCCGCCTTCCAGGCCTCGGAGGTGACGAGGTTCACGAATTTCTGGTTCGGCCCGACCCAGTAGGGAATGTTGATCAGGTCGACCGCCGGCGCGAAGGGGGCGAAGTTCGACAGCGAGTGCTGCGCGGCCTGGATCGTGCCGGCCTGCACCTTCTCCACCAGCTTTGTGCCGACGCCGAGCTGGCCGCCGGGGGCGAGCTTCACATAGACATGGCCGTTGGTCAGGTTCTGGATGTTTTCCTTGAAGTTCAGCTGCATGATCGGATAGGAGCGCGTCGTCCCGATCCGGTAGGCGGTGGCGATGGTCATGGTCTCCTTCGCCGCGGCCTGGCGCTCCTTTTCCTCCTGCGCCGTCTGGGCGAGCGCCGTCTCGCTCATCAGCGTATTGGCGCCGAGCGCCACGAGCGCCGTGGTCGCGCCGTAGGCGCCCGCCGCGCGGAAGAAGGCGCGGCGTTCCGGCATGGAAACGCCGCCGTGATGTCTGGTCTTGTCGCTCATGTCATTTCCTCCCTGAGTGTTGTCTGGGTTGGGGGCGGTCCGCCTCTTGTCGGGCGCTCAGGCCCCGGCTTCGTCGTCTCCGCGGGCGGTCCCGGCCGGCAGGTCGTTGCGCGAGCCGACGGCCCGTTCCCGGGCGAGCGCGGCCAGCGTGAAGAACAGCGCGGAGAAGAGCAGCAGCAGGAATTCCGGGACGTCGGGCAGCACGAGGCCCGTCTCCCAGCCAAGCGTCACGCGGGCCTTGCCGAGGAGCACGTTGAGGCAGAACAGCGAGAAGACGCCTGCGGCGATGGCGAGCAGCCAGCGTGCGCGCCGCGCGCTGTCCCGGTCCGTGATGGGTTTTCCCGACATGCCCCGTTCCGTCCCCTCAAGACCCCGTTGTCGCGCGTTTCCGGCCTTGGGGCCGGATTGGCGATCAATTGCGTAAGCGCTTACGCAATATGGGGAGTGTAGCGAAACCTCACCCGGTCGTGTCAACAGGAAACTTGGCGTCGTCGCGAGCTGTGTCCGGTTGACCGTCGCCTGAAACTGGGGAAATATGGTCTCGATTTCGCGATATGCCGCAAGCCGCCGGTCTTCCGGCGTCTGGGAAAGGGTGCAACCCGCCATTGAGCAAGCGTTTACATAAAACTGCCGAAACCGATGCCGACGCCGCGGTCACGCTGAAGGATGTGGCCGACCGCGCGGGCGTGTCGACGGCGACGGTCAGCCGGGTCCTCAACCGGCAGGGGCGGTTCAGCCGGGAAACGGAAGCGCGCGTCTCGCAGGCCGTCGCGGCCCTCGGTTATGTTCCCCATGCCGCTGCGCGCGCGCTGGCCTCGCGGCGCTCGCGCACCGTCGGCGCGGTCACCGCCGCGCTCGACAACCCGATCTTCGCGCGCGGCGTCCAGGCGCTGGAGAACCGGCTGGAGCGGTCCGGCTACGGCCTGCTGATCGCCGGCTCCGACTACGAGGCCGACCGCGAGCTCAAGCAGGTGCGCACCATGGTCGAGCGCGGCATCGATGCCATCATGCTGCAGGGCGACAGCCACCTGCCGGAGGTCTACGACCTGCTCAGGCGCAAGGGCATCGCCTACATCAACACATGGGTCTACGACCCGGCGAGCCCGCATCCCTGCTGCGGCTTCGACAACGAGCAGGCCGGCCGCAACGTGGCCGACTACCTGCTCGATCTCGGCCATACCGAGATCGCCATGGTCGCCGGCATCAGCGAGGGCAACGACCGGGCGCGCAACCGTATCAGGGGCGTGCGCGCGGCGCTGGAGGCGCGCGGCCTGACCCTTGACGAGGCGCGCATCGTGGAGCGGCCCTACAGCGTGAGCGACGGGCGCGACGGGCTGCGCGCGCTCCTGCGCAGGCCCGGGCCGCGGCCCACAGCGGTGATCGGCGGCAACGACCTCCTCGCCATCGGCGTCATCCTGGAGGCGCAGCAATCGGGCCTTGCGGTGCCCGACGCGCTGTCCGTCGCCGGCTTCGACGATATCGAGCTGGCCGCCAATATCGCGCCGAGCCTCACCACGATCCATGTGCCGGTGGAGGAGATCTGCACCCTTGCCGGCGACTATCTCGTCGCCCGCATCGAGGGCCGGCCGGCGCGCGACCATGTGGCGCTCGAGGCCCGGCTGGTGGTGCGCCAGAGCACCACGCGCCCGCCGGCGCGATGAGGCTGGTGCCGTCCCCCGATAATGCTCTATGGTCCCAGGCCGGCGAGACCGGAACTAAGGGGATCGGGTCATGGATATCGGGACTGTGGCGGCCATCGTGACGGGCGGCGGGTCGGGGCTTGGCGCGGCGACCGCCCGCGCGCTCGCCGCGGAGGGCGCGAAGGTCGCCATCGTCGATTTCAACGAGGAGGCGGCAGGGGCCGTCGCCGAGGAGATCGGCGGCGTGGCGATCGGCTGCGACGTCTCCGACGCGGAGAGCGCGGAGGTCGCGGTGGCGGAGGCCGCCGGCGTGCACGGCCCGGCCCGCATCCTGGTCAATTGCGCGGGCGTCGCGCCGGCGAAGAAGATGATCGGTCGGTCCGGCGTCATGCCGCTCGACGACTATCGCCGCGCGGTCGAGGTCAACCTGATCGGCACCTTCAACCTCCTGCGGCTCTTCGGCGCGGCGGCCAGTGCGCTTGAGCCGCTTGAAACGGGCGAGCGGGGCGTCGTCGTCAACACCGCCTCGATCGCGGCCTTCGAGGGCCAGATCGGGCAGACGGCCTATGCCTCCTCCAAGGCGGGCGTGGTCGGGCTCACGCTTCCCGCGGCGCGCGAATTCGCCGAATACGGCATCAGGGTCTGCACCATCGCGCCGGGCATCTTCGAGACCGCCATGCTGAAGGGCCTTCCCGAGGCCGCCCAGCAGAGCCTCGGCGAGGCCGTCCCCTTTCCCTCGCGCCTCGGCCAGCCGGACGAATATGCAAGGCTCGTCCTCCATATCGTCGGCAACGAGATGCTGAACGGCGAGACCATCCGCCTCGACGGCGCCCTGCGCATGGGCCCGCGCTGAGCGGCGGCAGGCGAAAGCGGGGCTTTCGCCCACAAACCGCTCATGCCCGCGCAGGCGGGCATCCAGGAGCCGCACGGCAAAGCGCTTCGGTCCGGATACGATCCGTCACGGCACTTTGTGACCGCCCGTGTCAGCGGATCGCCACCGGATTGACGATGGCCTGGACCGCGCCGCGATAGAGCGGCTGGCCGAGGGTGAACATGAACTCCTTCACCCCGTCGGCGACGAGCTCGCGCGTGTCGAGCGTCTCCAGGATATAGACGCCGTTCTTGGCGAGCAGCACCTGATGGCCGCCCCAGACGGCGCCGTTCTCGTCGAAGGGCACGGCCTCCACGCCCCATGTGTCGGCGCCGACCGCGACGACGCCGAGGCCGGCGAGATACTCCGCCCCTTGCGAATTGATGCCGGGCTCGCCCGACCCGAAGCGCTCCGGATCCTCCTCCAGCATGGACAGCCAGCCGGTATGGAGCACGATCACGTCGCCCTCGCCGGGCGTGACACTCTGGGCCTCTATGGCGCCCTTGAGGTCGTCGACGGTGATCACCTCGCCCTCCTCGAGCCGGTCCTTGCCCTTGTATTTCGCCATGTCGAGCAGAACGCCGCGGGTGACGATCGGCGGGATCTTCTCGATTCCCATCTTCTTCACGCCGGTCGTCGCCACGAAGTCCTTCGCCTTGCGGCCGTTATAGAAGGTGCCGTCGATGCCGAGATGGGCGAGCGAGTCGATCTGCGTGCCGATGCCGAGCCAGCCGGTGAAGATGTCGTCGACATAGCTCATGCCGTTCTCGCCGAAGGTCGCGCCGCCGAACTGGTTGGGCATGGTGATGGTGACCGACAGGCTGCGCGGGGGGAAGGCCGGCGTGTCGCGGCCGACGATCACGCCCATCCGGTAGGTCTTGCCGGCGGTGATCAGCTTGGCCGCTTCCAGCACCTTCTCCGGAGAGAGGGCGTTGGCCGCGCCGATCTCGTCGTCCGCCCCCCATTTGGAGGGATACCAGTCCTCAGCCAGGGCGCCCGATGAGAGACCCGCCGCGAGCCCCGCCGCGGCGATCAGAGAACAGACAGTCCGTTGCATCCGTTTCCTCCATTGACGATGGGGTCGCGAAAGCCACGGTCCTCCCCGCCATCCGGCTCGCTGTCGTGCCGGCCGGCGCGCGAACGCTCCATTCGCCCCCATGCTTTTGCTCGTGCGGGAGTTCCCCCGTCCTTGGCCCGTCCGGGCAGGCGGGATGATAGCGCGAAGCCCCGGGGCTGGCTAATCGGCGGTGGCGGCCGCGTGCCGCGCGCGCCAGATGGCGGGGGCGAGGCCCGTGGCCTTCTTGAAGGCGCGGCTGAAGGCCGCCTCGGAGGCGTAGCCCACCTCGTTGGCGACGGCGGCCACCTTCATCGGGCTGTCGGCGAGGAGGCGCGCGGCGATCTGCATGCGCCACAGGGTGAGATAGTGGATGGGCGGACAGCCGACGAGCTGGGCGAAGCGTTCCGCCAGCACCGCGCGCGACAGGCCGGCCATGCCGGCGAGCGCCTCCAGCGTCCAGGCCCGCGCCGGCTCGGCATGCATCGCGGTGAGCACGCGCCCGATGGCGGGGTCGCGCAGGCCCGACAGCCAGCCCGTCCGGCCTTCGGGCAGCGCGTCGAGATGCTGCCGGACGACCTCCACGAAGATGAGCTCGCCAAGGCGCAGGCGGATGCTCTCCCCGCCGGCGCGCGCGACCCGCGCCTCCGCGAGGGTGAGCGCGACGAGCTCGTCGAGCAGTCCCCCTTGCGCGCCCGCCGGGCGCCGCACGACGAGGATGCGCGGCAGGGTGGCGAGCACGGGATTGAAGGGACGGGTGTCGCAGCCGAGGAAGCCGCACACGAAGCGGGCCCGCCCCGCGCCGCCGCCGCCCTCCTGCACCACGAAGGGGAGCCGGCCCGCCATCATCTCGCGGAAGAAGCCGAGCGTGGCCTCCTCGCCATATTCCACCTCGCCGCCCGGCGCGCTTCTCATCGAATAGGCGTCGCCATGGGGAAAGACCAGGATGTCGCCGGCCTGGAACCGTGTGGGCGCGATGCCCGGCAGGCTCGCCCAGCCCTCGCCCTCCAGCACGATGTGGTAGGAGACGACATGCTGGGCGCGCGGCAGGATGATCGCGGCGTAGCGGTCGGTCCGGGGAACCTCGATCCCCCAGGGCGTGGAGGCCTCCACCGCGAAGAACAGGGCGCCGGTGAGCTTGACCGCGCGCAGCACGTCCGACAGCGGATCCGTCGCGACGGTTCCCGGATCCGCCGCCGGCAGCGCCTTTGCGGACGGCGACGCCACCGTGTAGCCGACCTCCATCGCAGACGGAGCGGCATGCATTCCGGACGCATGGTCATGGGACCGGGCCATGGGCAAATCTACACTGAATTCATGGCCGGCATCCACAGCGGCATTGGCTGCGGGTGCCCCGGTGCGACGGTGCTGTCGAGGAGGAGGAGCCGCCATGGATACGGTGAATACGGCCCGGGACCCCGCCGAGATCTACGACGAATTCTTCGTGCCCGCCCTGTTTGCGCAATGGGGCCCTGTGGTCGCCGCCGTGGCGGGCGTGCAGCCGGGCGACCGGGTGCTCGATGTTGCCTGCGGCACGGGCGCCCTGACGCTGGCGGCGGCGGAGATCGCGGGCGGGGAGGGCCATGTCGCGGGGCTCGACGCCAATCCGGCCATGCTGGCGGTGGCGCGCCGCAAGGCCCCGGCATCGAATGGCTGGAGGGCACGGCGGAGGCCCTGCCGCTGCCCGACGGGAGTGTCGATGCGGTGGTGAGCCAGTTCGGCTTCATGTTCTTCGACGACCCGGCCGGGGCGCTGCGGGAGATGATGCGGGTGCTGCGCCCCGGCGGCCGGCTGGCGGTCGCGGTGTGCGATGCGGTCGACAATTCGCCCGGCTATTCCGCCTTCGCCGGGCTGCTCGACCGGCTGTTCGGGCCATCGGTCGGCGACGCCTTCCGGGCGCCGTTCGCGCTCGGCGACGAGGGCCGCCTCATGGAGATCGCGAAGGCCGCCGATCTGCCGGCGCCGGAGGTCGTGCGCAAAAATGGAGCGGTCCGCTTCAGTTCGGTAGCGGCGCTGGTCTCCACCGAGCGCGCCTGTGTGTGGACGCTGGGCGGCGTGCTCGACGACAGCCAGTTCGAGGTGCTCCTGCGGGAGGCGGAAACCGGGCTCCGGCCTTTCGTCGCGCGGGACGGCGCGATCCGGTTCGACATGCCGGCGCTGATCCTCGCCGCGCGCAAACCCTGAGGGATGCGATTGTCATGAGACATCGCCGGCGTTGCGGCCCGGTCCGACCCTTGTGTGACGGGTGGGGTTGAAATCTCGTCGCAACTGGTTTGACATGGGCGCCAGGCCGCGTTGGAGGGCCCGCGTCGCGGGTGTCCCGGAGCGTGCCGTCGGGGTGCCATGGTGCAGCGTTACACGTCTGTTGAGATGCTCGACAAGCTCGTCGGATTTCCGACGGTCTCGCGCGACAGCAACCTGGATCTCGTCGCGTTCGTCCAGGACTATCTGGCGGGCCATGGCGTGTCGTCCAGCATCCTCCACGACGAGACGGGCCAGAAGGCCAATCTCTATGCCACGCTCGGGCCGATGGTGCCGGGCGGCGTGGTCCTGTCTGGCCATACCGACGTTGTCCCCACCGACGGGCAGGCGTGGTCCAGCGACCCTTTTTCGCTGACCGAGCGGGACGGGCGGCTCTATGGCCGCGGCGCCTGCGACATGAAGGGCTTCCTGGCGATCGCGCTGGCGCTGGTGCCGGAGGCGCTGGAGCGCGGGCTTAACCGGCCGATCCATCTGGCGCTGTCCCATGACGAGGAGACGGGCTGTCTCGGCGTGGCGCCCATGATCTCCGAGATGCGCCGCGTGCTGCCCGAGGCGAGCGCGGTGATCGTGGGAGAGCCGACGCTCATGAAGGTCGTGACCGGGCACAAGGGCTTCGTCGGGCTCGCCACCCGCGTGCGCGGCCACGAGGTGCATTCCAGCCTGATCCACAAGGGGGTTTCGGCCGTCATGTACGGCGCGCGGCTCGTCACCTGGATGGACGAGCGCCTGCGTGAGAACATCGCCGGCGCCGATCCGGCCTCGCCCTTCGAGCCGCCCTTCACCACGGTCCATTGCGGCGTCATCCACGGCGGGACCGCCGGCAATATCGTCGCGCGCGACTGCACGTTCACGACCGATATCCGCCTCCTGCCGACCGAAAGCGGGGCGAGCTATGTCGAGCGCTACCGCGCCTTCGCCGACACGCTGGAAGCGGAGATGAAGGCGATCCGCCCGGAGACCGGGATCGAGATCGACATCTTCACCGACATTGCGGGGCTCGCGCCGGAGCATGACGGGGAGGCGGAGGCGCTCGCACGGCGCCTGACCGGAGACAATGGCGAGCACGTCGTCTCCTACGGCACCGAGGCGGGCCTGTTCCAGAATGCCGGCTATTCCGTCGTGGTTTGCGGGCCGGGCTCCATCGAGCAGGCGCATCAGCCGGACGAGTATATCGATAGTTCCCAGATCGCCGCGGGCGAGGGGTTCGTGCGGAGCGTGTTCGACCAGCTCGCGCGATGAGCGCACAGGACAGGAGAGTGAGCCGCCATGCCGATCATCAACCGTTTTCACGAATTGTTCGACGAGGTTGCGGAATGGCGCCGCGACATCCATGCCCATCCCGAGCTGATGTTCGACGTGCACCGCACCGCCGGGCTCGTGGAGGAGAAGCTCAAGGATTTCGGCTGCGACGAGGTGGTGACGGGGCTCGGGCGCACCGGCGTGGTCGGCGTGATCCGCGGGCGCGACACGGCGAGCGGCCGCGTGATCGGGCTTCGTGCGGACATGGACGCCCTGCCCATCGTGGAGGAGACGGGCGCGCCTTACGCCTCCAAGAACCAGGGCGCCATGCATGCCTGCGGTCATGACGGCCATACCGCCATGCTGCTCGGGGCGGCGAAATATCTCGCCGAGACGCGCAATTTCGACGGCACGGCCGTGGTCGTCTTCCAGCCGGCGGAGGAGGGCGGCGCCGGCGGCAAGGTCATGGTCGACGACGGGCTGATGGAGCGCTTCGGCATCCAGGAGGTCTACGGGATGCACAATTTCCCGGGCCTTCCCGTCGGCCAGTTCGCGATCCGCCCCGGCCCCATGCTGGCGGCGACCGACGTCTTCGTCATCGATATCGAGGGCCTCGGCGGACATGCCTCCAGGCCCCACAAATGCGTCGATCCGACGCTCGTCGCGGCAAGCCTGACGCAGTCGCTCCAGACGATCGTCTCGCGCAGCGTCGACCCGCTCGACGCCGCCGTCGTCTCCGTCACCGCGTTCCGCTCCGGCGACACCTTCAACGTCATCCCGCAGACCGCGCAGCTCAAGGGTACGGTGCGCTCGCTGACGCCGGAGGTTCGCGACCTGGTGGAGGAGCGCATGGGCGTGCTGGTCGAGCACCAGGCCGCAGCCTTCGGCGCGCGGGCCACGCTGAACTATCACCGCAACTATCCGGTGACGGCCAATCACGAGCGGGAGACGGGGTTCGCCGTGGAGGTCGCGAGGGACATTGCCGGCGAGGCCGGCGTCGATGCCGATGCGCCGCCCGTCATGGGCGGGGAGGATTTCTCCTTCATGCTGGAGGCCCGGCCCGGCGCCTTCATCTTCATCGGCAATGGCGACACCTACGGCCTGCATCATCCAAAATTCGACTTCAATGACGAGGCCATTCCGGCCGGCTGTTCCTACTGGGTGCGGCTGGTGGAGAAGGCCATGCCCGCGAAGGATGCCGCAGCGGCCGCGTGAGGGGCGGTCCTGCCGGTGTCCGGTTGCGGAAACCGACAAAGGCGTTGCATTCGGGAGGTGAGACATGAAACTGCGAACACTGATGGCGGCCAGCCTGGCGGCCGTGCTCATAGCGTCGGGGCCGGTCGCGGCCAAGACGTTCAAATGGGCGTTCCAGGGCGACGTCCAGTCGCTCGATCCGCACGGGTTGAACGAGACCTTCACCCTCGGCTTCCTCGGCAATGTGTATGAGGGGCTGACGGCCTATGACGAGAATCTGGAGATCGAGCCGGGGCTCGCCGTGTCCTGGGAGAACACCTCGCCCACCGTCTGGCGTTTCAAGCTGCGCGAGGGCGTGAAGTTCCACGACGGCGGCGACTTCACCGCCGACGATGTCATCTTCTCCTGGCAGCGGATGAAGACCGACGGTTCCGACATGAAGGGCTATGCGGCCCTCATCAAGGACATCAAGAAGATCGACGACTACACGATCGAGATCGAGACCCCGTCGCCCGATCCGATCCTGCCGCGCTCCTTGACCTTCGTCTACATCATGGACAAGGAGTGGGCCGAGGAGCACGACGCCACGGAGGCGACGAGCCCGAAGGCGGCGACGACGAGCTCCACCTACGCCGCCCAGAACGCCAATGGCACCGGGCCCTTCATGGTGTCGGAGCGCCAGCCGGACGTGAAGTCGGTGTTCAAGCGCTTCGACGGCTATTGGGGCGAGCCGAAGACCAATGTGACCGAGGTGATCTTCACGCCCATCGAGCAGGCGGCCACCCGGGTTGCGGCCCTGATCTCCGGCGAGCTCGACCTCGTCTATCCCGTGCCGGTGCAGGACTGGCCGCGCCTCGAGAGCGCGGACGGCGTGGAGCCGCTGACCGGGCCGGAGGCGCGCACCATCTTCCTCGGCATCGACCAGAGCCGCGACGAGCTGCTCTATTCGAACGTCAAGGGCAAGAACCCGGCCAAGGACATCAAGGTGCGCCAGGCCATCGCCCACGCCATCGACCTCGATGCCATCAAGCAGAAGATCATGCGTGGCGCCTCGACCCCGACCGGGCTCCTGATCGCGCCGCAGATCAACGGCTTCAACGACGCGCTCAACAAGCCCTACGAATACGATCCGGAGAAGTCGAAGGCCCTGCTCGCCGAGGCCGGCTATCCAGACGGCTTCGAGATCGGCATGGACTGCCCGAACAACCGCTACGTCAATGACGAGCGGATCTGCCAGGCGGTCGTGGCGATGCTCGCGCGCGTCGGCGTCAAGGTCGACCTGAACGCCCAGCCCAAATCGAAATACTTCGCCAAGGTGGCGACCCAGAACGACAACGACACGTCCTTCTACCTGCTCGGCTGGACGCCGAGCTCGATGGACGCCTACAACCCGCTCTTCAATCTGGTGCACTGCCAGACCACGGATGCGGGCCAGTTCAATTACGGGCGCTACTGCAACGAGGAGATCGACGGGCTGACCGCGAAGATCGCCAGCGAGACCGACCAGGAGAAGCGCCAGTCCATGATCGACCAGGCGTTCACCATGCTGCGCGAGGATTACGGCTACTTCCCTCTGCACCAGCAGCCGCTCTCCTGGGGCGTGCGGTCGGGCGTGACGGCGGCCCAGCGCGCCGACAACGTGCTCGACTTCCGCAATGTCGTGATGCCGTGACGCAAGGCCCGGGCCGTTCCGGCGGCCCGGGCATCGACCGTGCGTCGTTCCCGGACGATGCGGGACCCCGCATTGCTGCCGATGCGGTTTATGGCGGCCCGTGCCGGCGGGAATGGCGGAGAGAGGCAGGGGTAACCCCATGATCCTGTTCATCCTGCGCCGGCTTGCCGAAAGCGTGTTCGTCATGCTGGCCGTGGCGCTGATCGCGTTCACGCTGTTCCGCTTCGTCGGCGACCCGATCAACAATCTGGTCGGCCAGGACACCTCGCTGGAGGAGCGCGAGCAGCTGAAGGAGGATCTGGGCCTCAACGATCCCGTCATCGTGCAGTTCGCCCGGTTCGTGGGCGACGCGGCGCGCGGCGATTTCGGCTATTCCTACCAGATGCGCCTGCCGGTGAAGCAGCTCATCGCGGAGCGGTTCCCGGCGACCATGGAGCTGTCCATGACGTCCGCGCTGATCGCGCTCTTCGTCGGCATACCCATGGGCGTCTACACCGCGCTTCGACGACGAAGCCTCATCGCGCGTTCCTTCATGACCGCCTCGCTCATGGGCGTGTCCCTGCCGACCTTCCTGATCGGCATCCTGCTTATCCTCATCTTCGGCGTGCAGCTCAGATGGCTACCGACATTCGGGCGCGGCCAGGTCGTCGATCTCGGCTGGTGGACGACGGGCTTCCTCACGCTGTCGGGTCTCAAGGCGCTGATCATGCCGGCGATCACGCTGGCCATCTTCCAGATGACGCTGATCGTGCGGCTCGTGCGCGCGGAGATGCTTGAGGTGATGCGCTCCGATTATGTGAAATTCGCCCGGGCGCGGGGCCTGAAGCCGCGCGTGATCAATTTCTCCATCGCGCTCAAGAACACGCTGGTGCCGGTGATCACCATCATCGGGCTGCAGGTCGGCTCGATCATCGCCTTCGCCATCATCACGGAGAGCGTGTTCCAGTGGCCGGGCCTCGGGCTCCTGTTCATCCAGGCGATCAGCGAGGTCGATATCCCGGTCATGGCGGCCTATCTGATGCTGATCTCCTTCATCTTCGTGCTGATCAACCTGGCGGTCGACCTGCTCTATCTGGTGATCGACCCGCGGCTGAGGGGAGAGACGGCATGACGGACTCAGACCGGACGGAGCGGCCGGCGGGCCTCCTCGCCCGCCTCGACGAGAGCGACCTGTGGTGGAGCTTCCGCCATTCGCCCACCGTGATCGTCGCCGCGTTGACGACGCTCGTCATGTTCGCCGCGGCGATCTTCGCGCCCTGGATCGCGCCCCACGACCCCTTCGACCTCTCCCAGGTGAACCTGCTCGACGCGCTCCTGCCGCCCATGTGGGAGGAGGGCGGCATGGCCGCCTTCCCGCTCGGCACCGACGATCAGGGCCGCGACATGCTCTCCACCATCATCTACGGGGCGCGCATCTCGCTGTTCGTCGGCTTTGCGAGCGTCGCGCTCGCCATGGTGATCGGCGTCGCCGTCGGCCTCGTCTCCGGCTATGTGGGGGGCTGGGTCGATACCGTGCTGATGCGCATCGCCGACGTCCAGCTCTCCTTCCCGGCGATCCTGATCGCGCTGCTGATCGACGGGGTGGCGCGCGGGCTCCTGCCGCGCGGCAGCCACGACGCGCTGGCCTTCTACGTGCTCGTCATTGCCATCGGCCTGTCCTTCTGGGTGCAGTATGCGCGCACCGTGCGCGGCTCCGTGCTCGTGGAGCGGCGCAAGGAATATGTGCTCGCCGCCCAGGTGACCGGCCTGCCGAGCCTCACCATCCTGGTGCGCCACATCCTGCCGAACGTCACCGGCCCGGTACTGGTGATCGCGACCATCCAGCTCGCGCTCGCCATCATCACGGAGGCGACGCTGTCCTTCCTCGGCGTCGGCATCCCGCCGACCTCGCCCTCGCTCGGCACGCTGATCCGCATCGGCAACGACTTCCTGTTCTCCGGCGAGTGGTGGATCACGATCTTTCCCGGCGCCGCCCTCGTCATCCTGGTGCTCGCGGTCAACATTCTCGGCGACTGGCTGCGCGACGCCCTCAACCCGAAGCTCAGATGACCCGATTGCTCGACATATCCGGCCTCTCGGTCGAATTTCCCTCGCGCCGCGGCACGGTGACGGCCGCGCGCGACATCACCCTGTCCGTCGCGCCCGGCGAGATCCTCGGCGTGGTGGGCGAATCCGGCGCCGGCAAGTCGACCATCGGGGCGGCCGTCATGGGGCTGCTGGAGCCGCCGGGCCGGGTCTCCGGCGGCGAGGTCCACCTCGACGGCCAGCGTATCGACACGCTGCCGGAGGGCGACAAGCGCCGCATACGCGGCCGGCGCATCGGCATGATCTTCCAGGACCCGCTGACCTCGCTCAATCCGCTGGAGACCATCGAGGACCAGCTCGTCACCACAATACTCACCCATCTCGACCTCTCCGAGGCGGAGGCGAGGACCCGCGCGGTGGAACTGATCGACCAGGTGGGCATCCCAGAGCCGGCCAAGAGGGTGAAGAACTACCCCCACCAGTTCTCCGGCGGCATGCGCCAGCGCGCGGTCATCGCGCTGGCCTTGTGCGCGGAGCCGGAGGTGGTGATCGCCGACGAGCCGACGACGGCGCTCGACGTCTCCATCCAGGCGCAGATCCTGGAGCTCATGCGCCGGCTGGTGCGCGACCGCGACGTGGGCATGATCCTCATCACCCACGATATGGGCGTGATCGCGGAGACGGCGGACCGGGTCGCGGTGATGTATCGCGGCTCGGTGGTGGAGGAGGGGCCGACGGACAAGATCCTCCTCAATCCCGACCATGCCTATACGCAGAGCCTGATCGCGGCGGTGCCGCGGCCCGACCGGCGCATGGACCGCTTCCCCCTCGTCGACTATTCGGGCGAGGGCGCGGCCCCGCGCGCGGCGTTCGACGTGAAGACCCACTGGCTCGGCCAGGCGCGCGATTTCGCCGCCGCCCATGAGGGGCCGCTCGTGGCGGTGGAGAACCTCACAATGGCGTTCCATGTCGGCGGCATGCTGAGCGGGCGCCACGAGACCTTCACCGCCGTCGACGATCTGAGCCTCGATATCCGCGATGGCGAGGTGTTCGGGCTGGTCGGGGAATCGGGCTCGGGCAAGTCCACGGTCGCGCGGCTGCTCACCGGCATCTACAGGCCGGTCTCGGGCCGCGTCGTGTTCGCCGGCGTCGATCTCACCGCCATCGGCTCGCGCCGCGAGATGAACCGCTACCGCCGGCAGATGCAGATGATCTTCCAGGACCCCTATTCGAGCGTGAACCCGCGCATGAGGGTGTCGGACATCGTCGCCGAGCCGATCCGCTTCCACAGGCTCGCCTCGTCCAATGCGGAGGCGCGGCGCATCGTGGAGGATCTCCTGGAGCATGTCGGGCTCGGCGCGGCGGCGGCGAAGAAGTATCCGCACGAATTCTCCGGCGGCCAGCGCCAGCGCATCTCCATCGCCCGCGCGCTCGCCACGAGGCCCCGCTTCCTCATCTGCGACGAGCCGACCTCCGCGCTCGACGTCTCCATCCAGGCGCAGATCCTCAACCTCCTGAAGGACCTCCAGGAGGAGCTCGGCCTCACCATGCTGTTCATCAGCCACGACCTGCCGGTGATCCGCCAGATGTGCGACCGGGTGGGCGTGATGAAGGATGGCCGGCTCATGGAGCTCGCCGAGACCGAAACGCTCTTCGAGGCCCCGCAGAACGACTATACGCGCCACCTCCTCGCGCTCATGCCGAAGATCTATGCCGAGGAAGCCGGCGAAGCCGGCGGGGCCGCCGCGCTCGACGCATGAGACGTCACGTCGCCGGCGGGCGCCACGCGACGACGCCTTCCGTTCGCGCCCGGACCTCGGGCGGGGCAAGGCAGGTCGCTACGGCCTCATGGCTGCGTCCCCAGGGGCCGGGTCAACGGGTATTGCCGCGACGTGTCTCCGGATCTGCCCTTCACCGGTCCAGCTCCGCGGCAATGCCGTCCGGGTCGGCCATGTAGCGGTCGAACCGGGCTTGAGGCAGGCGGCACCGGAAGGCATGGGCGAAGACGGCGAGCGCGAAGACGGCGATCGCCGCCATGTCCCAGCCGAAGGGCAGGAGGCCCGTGCCGCCGAACGTGCCGAGAGAGGAGATTGCGCCGACCCCGACCAGATAGGGGATGAGCCAGACGGCCTGTCGGTAGTCGAGCGTGCCGCGACCGCGTGTGCGCGCGCGGACCAGGAACAGGACGAGGCCGGCGAGAAGGCACAGGCCGAGCCGCCACAGCGTGTCCCATCCGCTCCAGTAGATGACGAGGGTCGCCACCACGAAGGCGGGCGCGGCGATCCATGTCACCGCAGGCAGGCGCAGCGGGCGGGGCCGGTCCGGCAGGAGGCGGCGAAGCGCCACGACCGCGATCGGTCCGACGATGAAGGACAGGACGATCGCGGAGCCGTTGAGCTTGACGATCTCCGCGAAGGGGACCGTCACGAAGACCGCCGAGGCGAAGACGAAGTTGAGCAGGAGCGCGGCGAGCGGCACGCCGCGCCCGGACAGCTGCGTGAAGAGCTTCGGGAAGAATCCGTTCTCCGCGAGCGCATAGGCGAGGCGCGCATTGGAACCCGTGGCCACCAGCCCGCCGCCGAACGGGCTGATGACGGCGCCGACATTGAGCAGGCTCACCAGCCACAGGAATCCGAGCGAGGTGGCGATCGCCTCGAGCGGTCCCAGATCGGCGGAGATCATGAGCCCGCTCCAGCCCTTCGCCAGCATGTCGTGCGACAGGGCGCCGGTGAAGGCGATCTGCATGCCACCATAGACGAGCAGGCAGATCAGCACCGACAGGACCAGTGCGACCGGAACGGTCACGCCCGGACGGTGCACCTCGCCGGCCATGTCGATGACATGGCGGAAGCCGATATAGGAGAAGATCACGCCGCCGGTCGACACGGCTGCGAGGATGCCGTGCAGCCCGTTCGGGGAGAAGCCGCCCGCCGCGGTGAAGTTCGCCGTATCGAAGCGCGCCCAGACGAGGGTCGCCATGACGACGAGCGGAATGGCGATCTTCGCCCATGTGAGCGTCGAGTTGACATAGGAGAAGAAACGCACGCCGGCGGCGTTGATGACGGTGAAGAGCGCGATCAGGCCGCAGGCGGCCGCGAGACCCGCCCCGGTGAGCGTGCTGCGGTCGGGGCCGGTATGCAGCCAGTCGATATAGGGGGCCACATAGCGCAGCATCGCCTCCACCTCGATCGGCGCGGTGGTGTTGTAGCCGATCCAGGCGCTCCACCCCATGGCCATGGCGACCACATTGCCATGGCTGAACTGGGGCACGCGGGCAATGCCGCCGGCAACGGGCAGCATGGCGGTGATCTCGGCGAAGGTGAGCGCGATCATGAGCATGGCGACGCCGCCAATGGCCCAGGAGATGATGGCCGCCGGCCCCGCATGCTCGCTCGCCAGAAGCGGCGCGAACAGCCAGCCTGAGCCGATCACACCGCTCACCGCCACGAATGTCAGGCCGATCAGCCCGACATCGCGCCGCATCGTTCCCCTGCCCGCCATTTCTGCTCCCTTCACGCGCGATTCGCGGCGTTTTTCCCGAGTGGCCGGCTCAGGGTGGGAAACTGGGGGGTGGGTGTCAATCGACGGTTCGAGGGGCCGGGCGGTTCGGCAGGTCGCCTCGTGCGACGACCGGCATGCGCGAGGGGCGACCCGGTTGACCCGGCCTGTGAATTGGTGATCAATCGTCGCCGTTCGCCGCCAGAGGAAGACCATGACGACACCACGCCTGACCGCCCTTGTGGACACCCTGCCCTCCACCGTGCCCTTTGTCGGGCCGGAGACGCAGGAGCGCGCGCGGGGCAAGCCCTTCCGCGCCCGCATCGGCGCCAACGAGAATGTCTTCGGCCCGTCGCCCGCCGCCATCGAGGCGATGGGCGAGGCGGCGGCCGGGGTCTGGAAATATTGCGATCCGGAGAATTTCGACCTGAAGCAGGCGCTCGCCCGCCATCACGGCGTCGCGCCGGAGAATGTCGCGGTGGGCGAGGGGATCGACGGCCTGCTCGGCTACACGGTCAGGCTCGTCACCGAGCCGGGCGTGGCCATCGTCACGTCGAAGGGCGCCTATCCCACCTTCAACTTCCATGTGGCCGGGTTCGGCGGCCGGCTCGCGACGGTGCCCTATCGCGACGACCGCGAGGACCCGGACGCGCTCGCCGATCTCGCCCGGCGCGAGGAGGCCCGCCTCCTCTATTTCGCCAATCCGGACAATCCGATGGGCACATGGTGGCCGCGCGAGACCGTCTCCGATCTCATCGACGCGGTGCCCGACGGCACGCTCCTGTGCCTCGACGAGGCCTATTGCGAGTTCGCGCCCGACGGCGCGCTGGCGCCCATCGATGTGGACAATCCGAAGGTTCTGCGCTTCCGCACCTTCTCCAAGGCCTATGGCATGGCGGGCGCGCGCATCGGCTATGCCATCGGCGAGGCCTCGGTCGTCGCGAATTTCGACAAGATCCGCAACCATTTCGGCGTGAACCGCATCGCCCAGGCCGGGGCGCTCGCCGCGCTCGCCGACCGGGGCTGGCTCGCCCATGTGATCGCGGAGGTCGCCGCCGCGCGCAGGCGCATCGCGGCCATTGCGGAGGCGAACGGGCTGGACGCCCTGCCGTCGGCGGCGAATTTCGTCGCCATCGATTGCGGCCGCGACGGCGATTTCGCCCGCCGCGTCCTCGCCGAGCTCGTCGCGCGCGACATCTTCGTGCGCATGCCGGGCGTCGCGCCGCTCGACCGCTGCATCCGGATCAGCGCCGGCACCCCGGCCGATCTCGATCTCCTGGAGGAGACGCTCCCCGCCGCGCTCGCCGCGGCGTCGGGCTAGGAGATGGGGGACCATATCCCGACGGCGCCGGCCCGCTCCCCCACCCGGCCACCCATGAGATCATAATTCCGTGGGTGGCCGGGTGGGGGAGCGGGCCGGGGCAGGATCGAAAAAGCAAGAAGACACCGGGGCGCTCGCCCTGCAAGGTGCGTGAACCGGACAGGGCAGACGGGGAGGAGAGGATGCCTCACGGGGAGGAAACGGCGCTCGGCGCCTTGGTCGATGCCGCCGACGGGCACGCCGCCGCGCTCGTCCATGACGGCCGGACAATCACCTATGGCGAGATATCCGAGGCGAGCCGGCGCGTGGCGGGCGGGCTCGCCCGCCTCGGCATCGCGCGCGGCGACCGGGTGGCGATCTGGCTGCCCAACACGCCCGACTGGCTGGTGGCCTTCCTCGCGCTGGCCCGCCTCGGCGCCGTCGCGGTGTCCGTCAATACGCGCTTCCGCAGCGCCGAGGTGGAGGACATTGTCGGGCGGTCCGGCTGCCGCGCGCTCATCCTGTGGCCGGGCTTCAGGAATATCGATTTCGCAGGCATCCTCGCCGGCGTCGCGCCCGCCGCGCTCGCCTTGCTCGACCATGTGGTGACCGTCGGGGACGCGCCGCGCGCACCCCTCGTTGCGGGCGCGCAGACCACCGCCTTCGCCGACCTCCTGAAGGCTGAGCCGCTCGAGGCCGACGAGGGCGGCCCGGACCATCCCTGCCTGATCTTCACCACGTCGGGCACGACCTCGAAACCGAAATTCGTCCTCCACCGCCAGGGCGCGCTCGCAGCCCATGCCCGCCATGCCGCGACGGGGCTCGGCTATCGCGAGGCGGGCACGGTGCTTCTCCAGCTCCTGCCCTTCTGCGGCACCTTCGGCCTCACCCAGGCGCTTGCGGGGTTCGCGGCGGGCCGGCCTGCCGTGCTGCAGACCGTGTTCGACGCGCAAGAAGCGGTGCGGCTGATCGCGGCCCACGGCGTCACCCAGTTCAATGCGAGCGACGAGATGATCGCCCGGCTCGTCGCGGCGGCGGAGGATGCGCGCGCCTTCCAGACGGTGCGCTTCTGCGGCTTTGCCCGGTTCTCCGGCGAGCCCGGCATCGTGGAGGCGGCGGATGCGAAGGGGCTCGCCATGGTCGGCCTGTTCGGCATGAGCGAGACCCATGCCCTGTTCGCCGTCCAGCCGCGCGACGATCCCGAACGCCGAACGCTCGCCGGCGGCGTGCCCGTGGTGCCGGGCGCACGCGTGCGCGCCGTCGATCCGGAGACGGGCGAAACGCTCGCCGACGGGGAGACGGGCATGCTGGAAATCCTCTCGCCAACGCGCATGGTCGGCTATTTCGGGAACGCGGAGGCGACGCGCGAGGCGATCGCGGCGGACGGCTATTTCCGCACCGGCGATCTCGGCTATACGACGGGCGATGGCGGTTTCGTCTTCGTCGGGCGCGGCGGCGACGCGCTGAGGCTCGGGGGCTTCCTGGTCTCGCCCGCCGAGATCGAGGCGCATCTGGAGACCCACCCGGCCGTGAAGGCCTGCGCCGTCGTGGCGGGCTCCGGCGCGCTCGCCGGCAAGGCGGTCGCCTTCGTGGAAACGGCGCAGGCGCCGGCGGACGAGGAGGCGCTGCGCGCGTTCTGCGCCAAGCGCCTCGCCCGCTTCAAGGTGCCCGCCCGCCTGTTCGCCGTCGACGAATTGCCGCGCGTCCACAGCGCCAATGGTGCGAAGATTCTGCGCAACGTGCTGCGCGACTGGGCTGCGGAGCGGACACGGACAACGCCTGAGGAGGACCGCCCCTGATGTTCGACGAGATGCTGCACTGGCCGTTTTTCGACGAGCGCCACCGCGCGCTCCGGGCGCTCGGGGACTGGGCGGACAGCGCGCTCGACGACCTTGTCGCGCAGGAGCATGCGGGCGGCGATGTCTATGCGCTCACGCCGCAATTCGTCGCGCGGCTCGGTGAGGCGGGGTGGCTGAGGCTGGCGGCGTCGCTCGACGGGCGGCTCGATGCGCGCAGCATCTGTCTCGCCCGCGACATGCTGGCAAGGCGCTCCGGCCTCGGCGAATTCGCCTTCGCCATGCAGGGGCTCGGCAGCGCGGCGATCACGCTGTTCGGCACGCCCGACCAGCGCGAGCGCTATCTCCGGGGCGTCATGGACGGCACGCGCATCGCCGCCTTCGCCCTGTCGGAGGAGGGCGCGGGCTCCAATCCGGGCGAGATGGAGATGGCCGCGCGGCGCGACGGCGACGCCTATGTGCTCAACGGCGAGAAGACCTGGATCTCCAACGCCGATCTCGCCCACCAGTACGTCGTCTTCGCGCGCACCGGCGAGGCGGACGGGGCGCGCGGCCTCTCCGCCTTCGTGGTGGAGGCGGATGCGCCCGGCCTCTCCGTCATCGAGCGCATTCCCGTCATCGCGCCGCATCCGCTGGGAACCCTGCGCTTCGACGAGTGCCGCGTCCCGGCCTCGGCCATGATCGGCGCGCCGGGCGACGGCTTCAGGATCGCCATGAGCGTGCTGGACGTCTTCCGGTCCAGCGTCGGCGCCTCCGCCGTGGGCCTTGCCCGCCGCGCGCTGGACGAAGCGCTGAAGCGGGCCGCCGCCCGCAGGATCGGCGGGCGCGCGCTGGCCGACTACCAGATGACGCAGGACAAGATCGCCGACATGGCGACCGCCATCGAGGCCTCCGCCCTCCTCGTCTACCGCGCCGCCTGGGTGAAGGACACGACGGGCGCGCGCACCTCGCGCGAGGCGGCGATGGCGAAGCTCTTCGCCACCGAGCAGGCCCAGGGCGTGATCGACCGCGCCGTCCAGCTCTTCGGCGGGCTCGGCGTGACGGTCGGCATGCCGGTGGAAAGCCTCTATCGCGAGATCCGGGCGTTGCGCATCTATGAGGGCACGACCGAGGTCCAGAAGCTCATCATCGCCAGCGGCCTTCTCGCGGCCGCATCGCACGGAAACTGAAAAGGGGGAAGGCCCATGAGGTGGACCAACAGGCCGGAGGGCTCCAACTGGGGCGAGTTCGGCGCCGACGACCAGATCGGCCGGCTCAATCTCCTCACGCCGCAAAAGGTGCTCGACGGCATTGCGGAGGTGCGCGACGGACGCTCCTTCTGCCTCAGCCTGCCGCTCGACTATCCGGGCGGCAACGTGCTCAACAGGCTGCGCAGGCCGCCGCGCCATTTCGCCGCCGAGCGGGGCGAGCAGGCCAATTTCAACTATCCGCTGGGAAAGGACGTGCCCGGCGCGACCGACCTCGTCAGCGACGACGCGGTCCTACTCTATACCCAGTATTCGACCCAGTGGGACGCGCTCGCCCATGTCGGCTCGCATTTCGACGCCGATGGCGACGGCGTCGCGGAGGGCGTCTACTACAATGGCTACCGCGCGGGCGAGCATGTGGAGGGCGCGGCGCTCCATCACGGCCACGATGCGGTGGAGGGCGTGCGCGCGCATGCGCTCGGCATCGAGAACATGGCCCGGACCGGCGTCCAGGGCCGCGCCGTCATGGTGGATCTGGAGAGGCATCTCGGCCGGGGCCGCACGCTCGTCGGCCGCGACACGCTGCTCGACATCATGGCCGCGGACGGCGTGACGGTCGAGCCCGGCGACATGCTGGTGCTTTATACGGGCTTTGCCGGAGAGGTGCTGGCGATGGGCGGCGAGCCCGACGCGGAGCGGCTGCACGAGGCCTGCGCCGCGCTCGACGGGCGCGACGAGGGGCTCCATGACTGGATCCGCTCATCCGGCATCAGCGTGATCGCGGCGGACAATTACGCCGTGGAGCACTATCCCGCCCGCACCGGCGAGGTCCCCTGCGCCGGCCTGCCGCTCCACGAGCTCTGCCTGTTCAAGCTCGGCATCCATCTGGGCGAGCTGTGGTATCTGGACGAGCTGGCCGCCAGTCTGCGCGAGGCCGGCCGCTCGCGCTTCCTGCTCACCGCGCCGCCGCTCAGGCTGCCCGGCTCCGTCGGCTCGCCGGTCACCCCCGTGGCGACAATATAGGGCAAGCGTCCGCTGCCGGCAGGGCGCGCGAAGGCTGCCCCATGAGTCCTAGCGTTTAGAACGGCACCGGCCCTCTCCCCCACCCGGCCACCCACGGGATCGTGACGTCATGGGTGGCCGGGTGGGGGAGAGGGCCGGCGCCGGTTCGATCGGACGGGCCCCCTACCAGCCGCGCAGGATGTTGCCGAGCGCGAGGAGCACATAGCCGCCGACGGCGAACCAGAAGGCGTGGCCCGCGACCAGCGGGATATGCGTATAGAGGCTCGCCACGGCCAGCGCCGTCAGGACGAGCGAGATCAGGAAGACGGGAAAGGTCGGTGCGGAGAGCTTCATGGGCGCAACGGGGCTCCTTGGCGACAGGGACGGGCGGATGATTCGGCCCGAGGCCGATTGTGCCAAAGGTTCCGGCAAGGTCCAGCCCGTTCGCCAATAGTGGAGCACCCTCCAGGGAGGGGGGTCCATTTATGCAGCGCGGTGATGCAGGTTTGTGACTGGTCTCCGTCGTCATGGCTCTTCATAGTTGTAATCGACCGGGGGCGCCCTCTCTCCTTTCCCATTCTGAAAGAGAGGGGGCGCCGATTTCCCCGGAACCCAATTCGTCTTTGCGCCCGATAGAGTAGCTTCCACCGAGCGCAGATGGGGTCCTTCGGGACCCCTTTTTTTGTCCGGGCCGCTATTCGCCGAGATGGCGCTCGGGCCTGTCCCCGGAAGCATCGTCCTCCTTGCGCCGGCCGGTGCCGGACTGGCGCCAGAAGACGCCGGTGAGCGCGGCGGCCACCCCGAACAGCGACAGCAGCATGGCGAAGGCGACGCGCGGATCGTCGCGCACCGCGAGCGCCTGGGCGCGCGCCTGCGACTGGCTGAGCATCTTGCGCGCCGCATCCGCCCTGTCCGTCTCGGCGGGCTGCGCGGCGGCCGCGGCATGGCTGCCGGCGACGGTGGCAGGGGACGTGTCCGCGGCAGCGGCGGGAAGCGCCGCCGCGGAGAGCCAGGCGCCGGCGAGAAGCAGAATGAGCGCGCGCCTGAGGCGCCGGGCGGGTGATCCTGTGTGTCCTCTTGCCGATCGTGTCATGGCAGCTCGTCCCGTGGCTGGAGATGGTTCCGTCGAACGCTTCCATGAAACAGGACAATCGAGGCCACAAATGAGTGGGATTGTGGGAACGGTCTGGACTCTTTGGGGCCAGATTTTGACAGCGTAAACAGTAAGTTAAGAAAACCTCTGGACCATGGCCCGGCGAGTGTCCCACGCCTGGCCCGACGGGCTCTCGGCAAGGTCGCCCGCGGTGACGGTCCCGCCGGCGGGAATATCGCGGCCGAGCCGGACACCGTGGGCGAGGCCGATAGGCAGCGCATCGAGCCCGCGCGAGCGTTCCGACGGCACGAGCTTGCCCCAGACGGTGAAGCCGCCCTCCCCGTCGAGTGTCTCGCCTGCTGAGAGGTCGCGCTTGGCGACGGCCACCACGTCGCCCGTCCAGTCGCGCGTGGCCCCCGTCGCCGCGCCGTCGACCGCCGCGCGCACGACGGAGATGCCGAGCTCCAGCCCGATCAGGTGATACGGCCTGTAGAGCGCGGCGTAGCGCCCGGTCGGGTCGGTCTTCAGGCCATATTGCCGGAAGCAGGCGGCGGCATAGTCGTTCGGCGCCTCGAAGACGACATAGACGCCCCAGCGCAGGGCGCGCTCGACCTCGCGCCCGTCGCGCTCGAGCGAGGAGACGACCTCCACCATGCCCTTGCCCGCCAGCACGCCGCCTGCCTCGCGGGGCCTGAGCACGGTCTGGAGATCCTCGGCGCCGCAGGGCGGGAAGCCGAGCCCGTTCCCGGGGCAGGCGAGCCCGCAGGCATTGGCGATGGCCGCCATCTCGATGGACGACTTCGTGCCGTCGAGGAAGGAGTTGAACATTTGCGGGTTCATGCCGGCGCGCGCGGCCTGCTGAGCCGTCAGCCCGTAATGGTCCCACACCGTGTCGGGGGTGGAGGCATGGAAGGCCGGCAGGTACTTCGTGCCCTTGCCGGCGGCGACGACCTCGAAGCCCGTGAGCCTGGCCCAGTCGACGAGCTCGGCGACGAGCGCCGGCTGGTCGCCATAGGCCATGGAATAGACGACGCCGGCCTCCGCCGCCTCCGCGGCGAGCAGCGGCCCGGCCAGCACGTCGGCCTCCACATTCACCATGACGATATGGCGCCCCGCGGCGATGGCCGCGCGCGCATGGGCGATGCCGGCGGCGGGATGCCCGGTCGCCTCGATCACCACCTCCACATCGTCGCGCGCGGCAAGCGCGGCGCCGTCCTCCAGGAACGCCGTCGCGGCGATGCGCTCCTCCTCCCAGCCCACCGCGCGGCAGGCCCCGCGCGCCCGCTCCACGTCGAGATCGGCGATGGCGACGAGCCCGATATGGGGCGAGGACGGCACCTGCGACAGGAACATGGAGCCGAACTTGCCGGCCCCCACCAGCCCCACGCGGACCGGGCCGTCGCGGTCGAGGCGGGCCTGGAGGGACGGCGGAAAGGGCATGGAACGGGCGGTCATCGGGCATCCTCCGGTGTTCTCTGCGTGTGGCTATCGGAGCACCGGGCGGACCGTAAGACAACCATGGAAGCGATCCACGGTGAACGCGGCCCGCCTTGCGCCTAAGACTGGATTGGACAGCAAGGGACGGAGTGCGCGGACCCCGGCGATCCGGGAGGATGCAGCTCCTTTCCGAAACCCGATGGAGCGCAGGATGACGGTGACAGCGACACAGACCCGCAAGCGGCATGGCAGGGTGGCGGCATGGTATGGGCGTCTCGTCGCCGCCATTGTCGGGTACCGGCGCAGGCGGCGGACGCTCATCATGCTGGAGGCCTGCGACGAGCGCGTGCTGCGCGATATCGGCATCCGCCTCGACTGGCGCCGGCCCGGCCGCCGGGCCGCGGCGGACGAAAACTGGCTGCGCCATCTGGACACGATGAGGTGAGCGCGGGAGGGCCGGGACCGAGCGGCGTTCAGGGTGCTGCGGGCTCAATCGGGTTCATATCCCGTTCGTCATGCCCGGGACAAGCCCGGGCATGACGAGAGAAGGAGGGCTTCGGTCTGGACGCCCGATGCCGGACATGTCGGGAAGCGTCTAGCCCGCCTCGCGCCGTGCCGCGCTTTCGCCCGCGAGCGCGTCCGTGTCGATCTCGAAGACGGTCTTGAACAGCTGCTGCCCCTTCGCCGTGACCGCGAGGGCGCGCGTCCCGTCGCCGCGGCGGAGCCAGTTCTCCGCGAGGAAATGGCCGAGCAGCCCCTTGCCGAGGCTGCCGGCGAAATGGAAGCGCCGCTCGGTCCAGTCGAGGCAGTGCCGGATCATCGGCCGGCCCGGGCGGGCCAGCCCGTCGGGGTCGAGCCCGATGTCGCGGGCGAGATGGAGGCCGCGCGGCGTCAGCGCGAAGTCCCGCCCATGGGAGAGGACGGCGCCCATATCGCTCATCCGCTCGGCGAGCGCCACGCCGAGCGCGCCGGCGAGATGGTCGTAGCAGGACCGCGCGAAGGCGATCTCGCAGCCCGCGCGCATTGGCTGGCGTTTCAGATGCTCGCGCGGGGCGATGGTCATCATGGTCTCTATCGCCGCGGCGACATCCTCCCCGGCGAGGCGGTAATAGCGGTGCCGCCCCTGGGGATGGCACAGGATGAGGCCGGCATCGGAGAGCCTCTGGAGATGGAAGCTCGCCGTCTGGGGCGAGATGCCCGCGCGATAGGCGAGCTCCTTGGCCGTATAGGCGCGCCCGTCCATGAGCGCGGCGACGATCAGCATGCGCGACCGGTCGGCAAGCGCCGAGGCCGGGATATCGAGATGGGGGTCGAGGCTCGTCATGGGGCCGCTCCGCTGCCAGGGGCAAGGTGTGCATTATCCCACGACGGCCCCCGGACGGGGAAGCGGCCACCGCCCGCAGACGCTTCGATGGATGTTTGAGCATCGCGGGGCGCCGATGTGTGCCGTGGACTCACACCCCCTCACCCGGCGCGCTTCGCACGCCACCCTCTCCCGCAAGGGGAGAGGGGCCGCAAGCCGTGCCGCCTCATTTTCCCTCTCCCCTCGCGGGAGAGGGAGGGGCCCATTGCGTAAGCGATGGGAGGGTGAGGGGGTAACGACACAAACAGCCCTTCCCCGTGACCGGGGCGGCCCCTCAGGGCCAGCGATAGAGCCAGGTCATGCGGTCGAGGCCGCGCGCGCCGCCCATGCGCCGGACCACGAGGTCGCGGGCGATGCGGAGCGGGCCGGAGAGGTGGTAGGCGCGCCCGTGCCGCCGGCTTTCGCTGCGCAGCTTGGCGGTGCGCGCATGCCGGGCCGCCTCGTAGGCGGCGAAGGCGTCCGGCAGGTCCGCGCCGGCTTCGCCTGCCGCCTCGCCGAGCACGACCGCGTCCTCGAGCGCCATCGCCGCGCCCTGCGCCAGATAGGGCAGCACGGCATGGGCGGCGTCGCCGATGAGCGTGACGCGACCCCGGCTCCAGCGCTCCGCCGGCGCGCGGTCGGCCCCGGCCCATTTGAGCCAGCGGCGCGGCGCCTCGAGCACGGCGCGAAGGTCGGCATGCGCCCAGCGGAAGGCCTCCAGGAGGGCGCGCGGCGATCCCGGCGCGCTCCAGCCGCTCTCGTGCCAGTTGCCGTCGAAGGCGGCGACGATATTGAGCTTCCTGCCGGCGCTCACCGGATAGTGCACCACATGGCCGCCGGGGCCGAGCCAGAGCGTGACGACCGTGCCGGACGCGGCCTCCGGCGCGTCCTTCATGGGGGCGAGCGCGCGGTAGAGAATGTGGCCGGAGAAATCCGGCCCGCCATCGTCCAGGAGCTGCCGGCGCACCGCGGAGCGTATGCCGTCGGCCCCGACAAGCGCCCGGCCGGCTGCCGTCGACCCGTCGGCGAATGAGGCCGTCACGCCCGCCGCGTCCTCGTCGAACCGGTCGAGCGCGGTGCCCGTCGACAGCGCGATTTCCGGCACCGCGCGGCAAGTCTCGACCAGGCCGTGCAGGAGATCGGCGCGATGGACGACACGGTAGGGCGCGCCGAACCGGGCCTCGAATTCGGGACCGAGCGGGATGCGCGCAAGGATTTGGCCATTGCGTCCGTCGCGGATGAGGATCGCCTCCGGCGCGACGGTCGCCGGCAGCACCCGGTCGAGCGCGCCCAGCCGGTCGAGCGCGCGCACCGCATTGGGGCCGAGCTGAAGGCCCGCCCCGACCTCCTCGAAGGCGGGTGCCGCCTCGAAGACATGGACGGGGCGGTCGCGGCGGGCGAGCGCGAGCGCTGCGGCGAGGCCGGCAATGCCGCCGCCGGCGACGAGGACGGGCGTGTCGGAGGATCCCTTGGGCGCGGTGGTCATGGCGGCCACTGTCCCGCTTCGAGCGCCAAAGTCAATTGCGATTGTCCGGTCTCCGCGCTAGTTTGCGCCCCGCCTGGCCGCATTGTCATGGGAAGGACGAGACATCATGGGGTTCATTGCCGACTCGCTTAGCCGTATCAAGCCATCGCCGACCATTGCCGTGACCCAGAAGGCGCGCGAGCTGAAGGCCGCCGGCCGCGACGTCATCGGGCTTGGGGCGGGCGAGCCCGATTTCGACACGCCGGACAACGTCAAGGACGCCGCCATCGACGCGATCCGCCGCGGCGAGACGAAATACACCGCCGTCGACGGAATTCCCGAGCTGAAAGAGGCGATCGTCGCCAAGTTCAAGCGCGATAACGGCCTCGACTACACGCCCTCCCAGATCTCGGTGGGCACCGGCGGCAAGCAGGTCATCTACAATGCGCTGATGGCGACGCTGAACCCTGGCGACGAGGTGGTGGTCCCGACCCCCTACTGGGTCAGCTATCCCGACATGGCGCTGCTCGCCGGCGGCACGCCGGTCTTCGCGGAGGCGCGGCTGGAGGACAATTTCAAGCTGAAGCCGGAGGCACTGGAAAAGGCGATCACGCCGAAGACCAAGTGGCTCATCTTCAACTCGCCCTCCAATCCGAGCGGCGCGGCCTATACCCGCGACGAGCTCAAAAGCCTGACCGATGTGCTCATGCGCCACGAGCATGTCTGGGTCATGACCGACGACATGTACGAGCACCTGGTCTATGACGACTTCACCTTCGTGACCCCGGCGCAGGTCGAGCCGCGGCTCATGGAGCGCACGCTCACCATCAACGGCGTGTCGAAGGCCTATTGCATGACCGGCTGGCGGATCGGCTTCGCCGGCGGGCCCGAGCCCCTGATCGCGGCCATGCGCAAGATCCAGTCGCAGTCGACCTCCAACCCATCGAGCGTCAGCCAGTGGGCGGCGGTCGAGGCGCTCAACGGGCCGCAGGGCTTCATCGCCGAGCACAACAAGGTGTTCAAGGAGCGCCGCGACCTCGTCGTCTCCATGCTGAACCAGGCGAACGGGCTCACCTGCCCGACGCCGGAGGGCGCCTTCTATGTCTATCCCTCCTGCGAGGGAACCATCGGCAAGACGGCGCCGTCGGGGGCGAAGATCGCAACGGACGAGGATTTCGCCCGCGAGCTCCTGGAAGCCGAGGGCGTGGCCGTGGTGCACGGGGCGGCCTTCGGGCTGTCGCCCTTCTTCCGCATCTCCTACGCCACGGCGACGGAGGCGCTGGAGGAGGCCTGCACCCGTATCCAGCGCTTCTGCGGCAGCCTGAAATAGGGGCTTGAGAGCGGCGGCGGCCGTCCGCGTCCCCTTCTGGCGAGGACAAGGGAGGAAAGGCGTGACCGGGCCGGAGCTCATGACGACGAGGGAGGTGGCCGAGCTGCTCCGCATCAAGGAGCGCAAGGTCTACGACCTGGCCTCCTCCTCCGCCATCCCTTGCGTGCGGGTGACGGGCAAGCTGTTGTTCCCGCGCGCGCTCATCGATGCCTGGCTGATCCAGCACAGCGAATATTCCGGCGGCGTGGACGCCCTGCGCGAGCGCCCGCCGGTCTGCGCGGGCAGCCACGACCCGCTGCTCGACTGGGCGCTGCGCGAGGCGGGGTCGGGCATCGCGGTCAATTTCGGCGGCAGTCTCGACGGCCTGCGCCGGCTCGCCCGCGGCGAGGCCATCGCGGCGGGCATCCACATCCGCGAGGACGGCGAGGACGCCTGGAACACGCGCCATCTCACCCGCATGATGCCCGGCCAGCCGGTGGTCGCCGTGGAATGGGCGCGCCGCAGCCAGGGGCTGATCGTGGCGCCGGGCAATCCGCTGGGCATCAGGACGCTCGCCGACCTCCGGGGCCACCGCTTCGCCGGCCGCCAGCAGGAGGCGGGCGCCGCGCTGCTGTTCAAGCGGCTCATCGCCGAGGCGGGTCTCGACCCCGCGACCGTCGCCCCCATCGAGACGCCGGCGCTCACCGAGATCGAGGTCGCCGCCGCCGTGGCGGAGGGCAAGGCGGATGCTGGTTTCGCCATCGCCGCGGCGGCCCGGCCCTTCCGGCTGGATTTCGTGCCTCTCGTGGAGGAGCGCTACGACCTCGCCATCTGGCGGTCCGCCTATTTCGAGCCGCCCTTGCAGGCGCTCATGACATTCGCGCGCTCCGCCCGCTTCGCGGAACGTGCCGCCGAGCTCGGCGGCTACGACGTCTCGGGGCTCGGGACGGTGCGCTATAACGGCCCGTGAGCCGGCTCAGCCGCCCTTGGACATCGCATCGGCGGGGATCGCGCCGACGGAGAAGCCGAAGCCGTCCAGGATGCGCTGGCCTTCGGGCGAGAGGATGAACAGGGCGAGGCGGGAAGCGCCCGGCGGCGCGCCGTCGAGCACGATCAGCCCGTATTCCGCGCCGACCGCCAGCGCCTCCGCGATATCGACGATCCCGAGCGCCGGCACCTCGGCCTTGGCGAGGCGGGCATTGGTGCAATAGGTGAGGAAGACATCCGCCTTGCCCTCCTCCATGACCCAGCCATAGGTGTTGCGGCCCTCCGGCGCGGCCGCGCTGTTGCGCCCTCCGGTGAGTTTCAGCGCCTTTGCCTTCAGCACGTCCGCGGCGCCGGGGACGAGGGCTTCGGCCTTGTCGAACAGCGCCCAGGCATAGTCGCCGGAGGGGTCGGCCTTCGGCGTGGAGGTGCCGAGCCGGATCTCGGGATCGAGGAGCGTGTCGAGCAGCGTGTCCGTCGTGGTCTCCACCTCCGGCTGGACGATGGCGCACAGCCTGTTGCGGGCGAACAGCGCTACCGGCCCGCCGCGACCCGCCGCCCTGAGCGCCAGGGGATGCTTCATGCTGGCCGAGGCGAACAGGCCGGCCGCCTCGCCGCCCTCGATGCGCTCGCGCATCAGGCCGGACGGCCCGAAGCGCGCCTCGACGGGCGTGCCGTACTCATCCGCGAAGGCCTCCGCGACGGCGCCGAGCGCCGCCTTGAGGCTGCCGGCGGCGAACAGCACGACGGTGTCGTCCGACGCCTGCGCCGGGGCGTTTGCCAGTCCTGCCAAGACGATCAGTGCTCCCAGTATCCGACCGGTCATCGCCTGCCCTCCCGTGTCGTTCCGACCGGCGGAGAAAAATGGGGCGACCGAAATGGCGGTCGGCCGCCCCGGCCCGGTCGGGGGCAAAGGAAACTCAGCTACCTTCCTTCTTGGCGTTGGGATAGAAGAGCTGCTGGCCGTCCACCGTGTAGGCGGCGATCTCCTTCTGGCCTTCCGGCCCGATCAGCCAGTCGATGAAGGTCTTGCCGAGCTTTGTCTTGACGTTCGGGCACTTCTCCGGATTGACCGGGATCACGCCGTACTGGTTGAAGAGATTGGGGTCGCCCTCGACAAGGATCTCCAGGTCCGCCTTGTTCTTGAAGGCGATCCAGGTCGCCCGGTCGCTCATCGTATAGGCGTTCATGCCGGCGGCCGTGTTGAGCGTGGCGCCCATGCCGGAGCCGGTCTCGCGATACCAGGAGCCGCTGGCCGCCTTGGGGTCGACATCGCTCTCCGTCCAGAGCGCCAGCTCCTTCTTGTTGGTTCCCGAATCGTCGCCGCGCGAGGCGAAGGGCGCCTTGGCCCCGGCGATCGTCGAGAGGGCCTTCGGCGCGTCCTTCATGCCCTTGATGCCTGCCGGATCGTCCTTCGGCCCGACGATCACGAAGTCGTTGTACATCACGTCGTCGCGCCCGGTGCCATAGCCCTCCTCGACGAATTTCATCTCCGCCGGCTTGGCGTGGACGAGCAGCACGTCGCCATCGCAATTGCGCGCATTCTTCAACGCCTGGCCCGTGCCGACGGCCACCACGCGCACCTCGATGCCTGAGGCGTCGGCGAATTTCGGCAGGATCGCGTCGAACAGGCCCGAATTCTGCGTCGATGTGGTGGACTGGACGATGATGAACGGCTTGTCCTCGGCGCGTGCCGGTCCGCCGGCGAGCGTGCCGGCGGCAAGCGCCGCGGCGACGATGCCTGTCAGCCAGAATTTGCGGATCATGGGGGTCCCTCCCTTCGATATGGGCTCTTGCATGGCGGTTAGACGAGAAGCTCTCCGGCGAGATAGGCGCGCGCCTCGCGCGAGGCCGGCGCGGCGAAGACGCGGTCGGCGGGGCCTTCCTCCACGATCCGGCCGGAATGCATGACCACGACCTCGTCGGCCAGCCGGCGCGCCTGGGCCCGGTCGTGGGTGATGAGCACGATCTTCGTGCCGGCCTCGTGGGCGGCGGACACCATGGTCTCCACGATCTCGGTGGAGGCCGGGTCGAGATTGACCGTCGGCTCGTCGAGGAACAGCACGCGGGGCTCGAGCGCCAGCGCGCGCGCCACCGCCAGTCTCTGCTGCTCGCCGCCGGAGAGCACGCGCCCCGGCGTGTGGGCGCGGGCCTCCAGCCGCGCGGCGGCGAGCACCTCGCCCATGCGTGTCTTGAGCGCGGCGCCTGAAATGCCGCGCGTGCGCAGCGCGTGGCGGATATTGGCCGCGACCGAGCGGCGCAGGATGATCGGGCGCTGGAACACCATGGCCTGCGCCAGGCGGATCTGCCGGTCGGCCGGTCGCCCGGCCCAGGCGACCTCGCCGGCGCTCGGCGCGATCAGCCCGTGCAGGAGGCGCAGCAGCAGGCTCTTGCCGGCCCCGTTCGGGCCCATGATGACGGTCAGCGGGCCGCAGTCGAGCGCGAGGTCGACATGGTCGATCAGCCGGTGGCCGTCGATATCGAGCACGAGCCCGCGCGCCTCGACGGGAAAGAGCGCAGGCTTGCGCGTGTCGAGGGCGGCGGGTGCGACGGGGCGGTCCAGGGCGAGGGCTGGCTCAGACATAGGCGAGCCTCCCCGCCGTGCCGCGCAGGGCCATCAGGGCCGCGTTGATGGCGATGGCGATGGCGATCAGGATGATGCCGAGCGCCAGCGCGAGCGCCAGGTCGCCCTTGGAGGTCTCCAGCGCGATGGCCGTCGTCATCACCCGGGTCACGTGGTTGATGTTGCCGCCGACGATGATGACGGCGCCGACCTCCGCGATCGCCCGGCCGACGCCCGCCAGCGCGGCGGTGATCAGGCTGTAGCGCGCATCCCACAGAAGCGTGGAGACGAGCCCCGCCCAGCCGATGCCCAGCGAGCGCAGGTGCTCGTCATATTCGCGCGCGAGATCCTCCACCACCTGCCGGGTGAGCGCGGTCACGATGGGCGCGACGAGTATAGTCTGCGCGATGATCATGGCCGCCGGCGTGTAGAGAAGCTGGAGCACGCCGAGCGGGCCGGAGTTGGAGATCGCGAGATAGACGCCGAGCCCGACCACGACCGGAGGCAGGCTCATCAGCGCGTTGACAAGCGTGACGACGCCCATGCGGCCGGGAAAGCGCGACACGGCGAGCGCCGCGCCCAGCGGCAGGCCGATCGCGCAAGCAATCGCGACGGCGGTCAGGCTGACCCGGAGAGACAGAAGAACGATCTCCCACAGGTCCGGATCGCCGGAGACGAGCAGCGCGAACGCCAACCCGAAAGCTGCGGGAATATCGTGCATTGTCCCTGGCGCCTCCCGTCATGCCCCGCGGCACACGGCGATGATCTTCTGTATTGTTTCTGGAATCAATCGATCTCAGTAATTCTTGCAGGATAACGTAACATTATGCATGAACGGTTGAGCCGAAGCGTCAAAGACCGTCTATGCGCTCATGCCATCCGATGCCATCATCGGCGCTGATTCTGGCACGGCGCCAGGGACAATTTGGAGGTACGGATTCTCATGAAGACGATCGCGACAGTCGGATTTGCAGCACTCGTCGCCGCCGGCGCGATGGCCATCGGCAGCGGGCAGGCCGCCGCGGAGGATGTGAAGATCGGGACGCTGACCTGCATGGTCGATGGCGGGTTCGGTTTTCTCGTGGGCTCCAGCAAGAAGATGACCTGCACCTTCAAGAAGGCGGGCTCGGATATGAGCGAGACCTATCACGGCAAGGTCAAGAAGTTCGGCGTCGATATCGGCGTGACGCAGGAGACGACCATCGTCTGGGCCGTCTTCGCGCCATCGCGCGGTGTGGGGGCGGGCAGCCTCGCGGGAACCTATGCGGGCGTGAGCGCGGAAGCGACGGCCGGTGTCGGTGTCGGCGCCAATGTGATGGTGGGCGGCAACAACAAGACCATCCAGCTCCAGCCGGTCAGCGTGCAGGCCCAGACGGGGCTGGACATCGCCGCCGGCATCGCGACCATGACGCTCAAATACAAGGAGTGACCGCGGGATCTCCGGATCCGGCGCGAGGGCCCGGCCTTCGGCGTCCATGACGGCCTCTTGCATCCATGCGGGAAGAGTCCGACCATGAGCTGGAGGCAAGATCCGCAATCGGGGCCATCCGGCAGGATGGCGGGGAGCAGGCGGACGGCCCGGACGCGCCAATGAAGGAGGATCCGCCATGGCCCAAACGACCGGTAGACCGGCCGCGGGCCCGCGGTGCATCGCACTCGTGGGCCCTTATCTCTGCGGCAAGACCACCCTGCTCGATGCCATTCTCTACCGCACCGGCGCCATTGGCCGGCAGGGTCGCGTGGCGGACGGGTCGACCGTCGGGGACGCCTCCCCGGAGGCGCGCAGCCACGGCATGAGCGTGGAGGTCAATGCGGCCTCCACCGACTTCCTCGGCGACAGCTACACCTTTCTCGACTGCCCCGGATCGATCGAGTTCGCGCAGGAACAGGCCGCCGTGCTCGCGGGCTGCGACGCGGCGGTGGTCGTGTGCGAGCCGGACGACAAGAAGGTGCCGGCGATCCAGCTCATCCTGAAGCAGCTCGACGCGCTCGGCGTGCCGCGCCTGGTGTTCATCAACAAGGTGGACAAGGCCTCGGGCCGCATCCGCGACGTGCTCGAATATCTCCAGCCGGCGAGCGACGCGCCGCTCGTGCTGCGCCAGATCCCGATCTGGGAGAGCGGCATCGTGACGGGGTTCGTCGATCTCGCGCTGGAACGGGCCTTCCTCTATCGCGAGCACGCCCCCAGCGAGGTGATCGAGCTGCCGGGCGACCTGTCGGAGCGCAAGGAGGAGGCCCGCTTCTCCATGCTGGAGAAGCTCGCCGATTATGACGACGCGCTGATGGAGCAGCTCCTGGAGGATATCGAGCCGCCGCGCGACGCGGTGTTCGACGATCTCTCCGCCGAACTCGCGGAGGGGCAGATCACGCCGGTGCTCCTGGGCTCTGCGGAGAACGGCAACGGCATTGTCCGCCTCATGAAGGCCCTGCGCCATGAGGTCTGCGGCGTCGAGGGCGCAGCGGAGCGGCTGGGGCTCGATGGCGGCGCGGGCGGCGGCAGCGTCGCGCAGGTGCTGAAGACGATCCACACGCCCCACAGCGGCAAGCTCTCCCTGGTGCGCGTCCTCAAGGGCGAGATCGCCGACGGTGCCACGCTCTATGGCCGCGCCGGCAAGGACGGGCGTGTCGGTGGGCTCTTCACCCTCATGGGGCAGGAGACGAGGAAGCGCGACAAGGCGCTCGCCGGGGACACGGTCGCCCTCGGGCGCCTGGAGGACGTGGCGACGGGCGATACGCTCACGGACACGAAGGGCGCCGCCCCCCAGCTCCACCCCGTCGTGCCGATGGCGCCGGTCTACGGCCTCGCCCTAGACGTGAACGACCGCAAGGACGAGGTGAAGCTCACCACGGCGCTCGCCCGCATCGTGGAGGAGGATCCCTCGCTCGTCGTGGAGCAGAACACCGATACCCAGGAGCTCGTGCTCTGGGGGCAGGGCGAGATGCATCTGCGCGTCGCGCTGGAGCGGCTCGCGGAGAAATACGGCGTCAGCGCGCAGAGCCATCCGCGCCGGATCGCCTACAAGGAGACCATCCGCAAATCCGTGACCGAGCGCGGCCGCCACAAGAAGCAGACCGGCGGCCACGGCCAGTTCGGCGACGTGGTGCTGGAGATCCGCCCGCTGCCGCGCGGCGAGGGCTTCGCCTTCTCCGACACGATCTCCGGCGGCGTCGTGCCCAAGCAGTATATCCCCGCGGTCGAGGCCGGTGTGCGCGAATACATGCAGCGGGGGCCGCTGGGCTTCCCCGTGGTCGATATCGCGGTCACCCTGACGGACGGCTCCTACCACACCGTCGATTCCTCCGAGCAGGCCTTCAAGGCGGCCGCCCGGCTCGCCATGTCGGAGGGCATGGCGAAGTGCTCGCCGGTTCTGCTGGAGCCCGTCGTGGCGGTCGAGATCCACGTGCCGCAGGAGGCGACCTCCAAGGTCAACCAGATCGTCTCCGGCCGGCGTGGCCAGATCCTGGGCTTCGATGCCCGCGAGGGCTGGTCCGGCTGGGACACGGTGCGCGCCAACATGTCGGAAGGCGAGATCCAGAACCTGATCGTGGAGATCCGCTCGGCGACCGCCGGGGTGGGCACCTTCACCTTCGCCCACGACCACATGGCCGAGCTCACCGGCAAGATGGCCGAGGAGGTGCTGGCCGCCAAGGCGGCGTGAGGCCGGCATGGTTCCCGAGCTGCATGAGCGCCCGGTCGCGCAGGCGTGATTTGGTGTGAGGCGGCGGGCGAGACTAGTCTTGCCCGCATGACGCCGCGCCGGTCGTCATGCGGAAAGTGAGGAGCCATGCTGATCAAGATCGCCAGGGGCTGGGAGATACCCGAACGCCTGGCCACGCCGGAACCCGTCTTCATGAACCGCCGCCAGCTCATGGCCGCAGCCGGGGCGGGCACCATCGCCATGGCGCTGCCGGGCATGGGCGGCCGGGCCCGCGCGGCCGAAGGCGATCCCTCCGCCGGGCTCTACCCGGCCGGGCGCAATCCGCAATACACCGTGGAGCGCGCGATCACGCCGGAGGAGATCAACACCCACTACAACAATTTCTACGAGTTCGGCTCCACCAAGCAGGTCGCCGAGGCCGCCCAGCAGCTCAAGACGCGGCCCTGGGAGATCGAGATCGACGGTGAGGTGGAAAAGCCGTTCACCATCGGGATCGACGAGCTTCTGGCGAAGGTGACGCTGGAGGAGCGGGTCTATCGCCATCGCTGCGTGGAGGCATGGTCGATGGTCGTGCCCTGGACGGGCTTTCCCATGGCGAAGCTCGTCGCGCTCGCCAAGCCGCTGTCGGCGGCCAAATATGTCCGCATGGAAACCTTCCTCGACCCCGACATCGCGCCGGGCCAGCGGCCCTCCGTCTTCCCCTGGGCGAACAAGCTGCCCTGGCCCTATGTGGAGGGGCTGACCATCGAGGAGGCGGCAAACGAGCTGACCTTCCTCGTCACCGGCGCCTATGGCAAGCCGGTCGCCCGGCAGATGGGCGCGCCGATCAGGCTGCACACGCCGTGGAAATACGGCTTCAAGTCGCTGAAGTCGATTGTGCGCTTCTCCTTCGTGCGCGAGCGCCCCGTCGGCTTCTGGGAGGATATCCAGGCGCGCGAATACGGCTTCTGGGCCAATGTGAACCCGGAGGTGCCCCATCCGCGCTGGAGCCAGGCCACCGAACGCGTGCTCGGCACGGGCGACCGCGTGCCGACCCGCATCTTCAACGGTTATGGCGAGTATGTGGCCGATCTCTACAAGGACAAGACCGGCGAGAAGCTGTTCATGTAGCAGGCCGTCGCGGCCCGTCCGGCCGCGGGCAATCCGTCGCGCACCACCCGAAAAAGAAAAAGCCGGGCCTTTGTGGGGCCCGGCAAGTCAATGCCCTTACGGGCGTTGCGGGGTCAACCTGGGGTGAGGGGAACGGTTGACCAAAACAGCGGAAAACAAGGGGAGGGAGTAATTCCGCTGAAACGCTATCAATGTGATCGCGCAAGACACAATGTGGCCGAACGGTCTCTTTTGGGCAACCACCTGCACGGCATAGTAGGCATGCGGATCGTGCATGCCTGCGCGAAAAAACCTCAATGTGTCATAAGATTTTGATATTTAACGCGGAATCATTGGGCGCGGAGGTGCCGCCGGCTCAATTTTGATGCAGTGCAAATCTGAAGCGGGACGCTGCAATACGGTCGGATAACAGAGGAAGCCCGGCATGGCGCCGCCGCCGGCCGGGGCGACTCAGGAGGCCGCCGGTTCCCCGGTCCGGCCCGTCAGAACGACCATTCCTTGGCCTTGGAGATGACGAAGTCGCGGAACACCGCGACCCGCTTGGAGGTCTTCAGTTCCTCCGGATAGACCAGATAGGTGTCGAATTCCGGCACCTCCGCCTCGCGCAGGAGCTGGACGAGGTTGGAATCGCGCCCGACGATGTAGTCGGGCAGCGAGGCGATGCCGATCCCCGATTCCACCGCGCGGCGCAGCCCGTAGACATTGTTGATCCTGAGCGCCGGCCGGCGCGGATTGCCGGGCTCGCGGCCGGCCATCTCCAGCCAGTTGACATCCGCCAGATAGCTCGGCGCCGTGCCGAAGGCGAGCACGACGTGATTGTCGAGGTCCTCCAGCGTGCGCGGCATGCCGTGCCGGCGGATATAGTCGGGCGAGGCGTAGATATGGTGGTGCACCGTGAACAGCCGGCGCTGGATGAGATCCGGCTGGACGGGCCGGCGCAGCCGGATCGCGATGTCGGCCTCGCGCATGCCGAGATCGAGCTCGCGGTCGTCGAGCAGCAGCTCGACATTGATCTCCGGATAGAGCTCGATGAACTCGTTGAGCCGCGGCGTCACCCAGATCGTGCCGAGCCCGACCGTGGTGGTCAGGCGCAGATTGCCGGACGGCTTGTCCTTGGAATCCATCAGCCGGGTCTGGGCCGAGGCGAGCCTGGTGAACACGTCGTGGGCGGTGCGGTAGAGCAGCTCGCCCTGCTCGGTGAGGATCAGGCCGCGCGCATGGCGGTGGAACAGCGGCACCCTGAGCTCATGCTCGAGCGCGCTGATCTGCCGGCTCACCGCCGATTGCGAAAGGCCGAGCTCGTGGCCGGCATGCGTGAAGCTGCCGGCGTCGGCCACCGCGTGGAATATTCGCAGCTTGTCCCAATCCATGACCCGGTTCCCCCAGGCCGGCGCGTCACCGCATTTGTCCCATGCGGACGCTGACGGGCCGGCACGGCGGTCTATTCTGCCGCAACGACACTATCCTGCTGTTCCTGGGCGGCCAGGAACCGCTCCGCTTCCAGGGCTGCCATGCACCCCATGCCCGCCGCCGTGACCGCCTGGCGGTAGACGTCGTCGGTGACGTCTCCGGCGGCGTAGACACCGGGAATGTTGGTCGCCGTGGAATCGGGTGCCGTTTCCAGATATCCCCCGGGCTTCATGGCGAGCTGCCCCGCAAACAGCTCCGTCGCCGGCTTGTGGCCGATGGCGATGAACACGCCGTCCACCGCGATCTCGTCGATCTCGCCGGTCTTCACGTTCTTCAGTCGCGCGCCGGTCACGGCCTTGGGGTCGTCGGTGCCGACGATCTCGTCGAGCTCGCTGTCCCAGCGCACGGTGATCTTGTCATGGGCGAAGAGCCGCTGCTGCAGGATCTTCTCCGCGCGCAGCTCGTCGCGGCGATGCACCAGCGTGACATGGGAGGCGAAATTGGTCAGGAACAGCGCCTCCTCGACGGCCGTGTTGCCGCCGCCGACCACGAGCACCTCCTTGTTGCGGAAGAAGAACCCGTCGCAGGTCGCGCATGCCGACACGCCGAAGCCCTTGAAGGCCTCCTCGCTCTCGAGCCCCAGCCAGCGCGCCTGGGCGCCGGTCGCGATGACGAGCGCGTCGCAGGTGTAGACATCGCCGGAATCGGCGGTCAGCGTGAAGGGGCGCTTCGACAGGTCGGCCTTGGCGATGTGGTCGAAGATGAGCGCCGTGCCGACATGCTCGGCCTGGGCCTGCATCTGCTCCATGAGCCAGGGGCCCTGGATCACGTCGGCAAAGCCCGGATAGTTCTCCACATCGGTCGTGATGGTGAGCTGGCCGCCCGGCTGCATCCCCTGAACGAGCACGGGCTCGAGCATCGCGCGCGCCGCATAGATCGCAGCCGTGTAACCGGCCGGTCCGGATCCCAGAATGAGAACCTTGGCGTGCGTCGTGGTCATCTCGAATACTCCCTCGCCGTGGCAGGATGTAGGATGTCGGTGCCGGTCTGTCCAGCAATCATGTCTACATATTGTGCATGTGCGGAAATGACTACCCCGCGATGGCGCCGTCTCCACGATTATTTGGCGGAATGCCGGCCTGTGTCCACGCCCGCGAAATATTGTTTCTTAAACGGGAGGTCACCGTGCCATATAATCGCAGTCTCGTTTGAACGAATCGAAGCCCTCGGCATTTTATGGCGCGCTCGGGAAAGCTCGACAAAGTCGACTGGCGCATCCTGCAGGAGCTGCAGAATGACGCCCGCATCACCAATGTGGAACTGGCGCGCCGGGCGGGCATCTCGCCGCCGCCCTGCCTCAGGCGCGTGCGCGCGCTGGAGGAGGCCGGCCTGATCGAGGGCTATCGCGCCGTGCTGTCGTCGGACAAGCTCGGCTTCGAGGTCACCATGTTCGCCATGATCGGGCTGCACAGCCAGGCGGAGAGCGACCTGGTGGCCTTCGACGAGTATGTCAGCGCCGCGCCCATCGTGCGCGAGGTCTACATGCTCTCCGGCGAGATCGATTTCCTGCTCAAATGCGTCGCCCACGACATCCATGCGGTGCAGGACTTCGTCGGCCAGCTCACCGCGCTCCCCAATGTCGCCAACGTCAAGACCCGCCTCATGCTGCGCGCCACGAAATACGAGCCGGGCGTGCCCGTGGAGCTCGTGGACCCGGAGATGGACGGGGGCTGAGGCGCTGGGCTCCCGCCTTCGCGGGAGAGAGCGGAGGACATCGGGGAGACCCTTTGCCCCTTGCCGCTCATGCCCGCGGAGGCGGGCATCCATGAGGCCTTGCCACGTGTCGCGGACGCCCGATGGATTGCCGGGACAAGCCCGGCAAACGGGAAAGCGGTCTCCACCTTTCCCGAAAGTGCATCTAGCGGTGCATAATCGCGACCGGCACGCCGGCCTCCGCACCGGGAATGTCGGTGGTGGCGATCTCCGGCTCGCGCGGCGGCACATAGCCCTGCGTGCGGGCGAGCTCATAGGCGTCGAGGGTGGCCAGCGCGCGCGTGCGGAGCGCCTTGTTGTGCTTTTCCAGCTTCGCCGACAGGTTCACCGCCGGGCCGATCACGGTGTATTCGAGCCGCTTCTCGTCGCCGACGGCGCCGAAGACGATCTCGCCGGCGGCGACCGCGGCGTTGACGGCAAGCGCCGGCAGCCGGTCGCCGGGCGCGCCCCAGCGGGCCGCCTCCTCCATGACCGCATCCATCGCGGCCAGGGCGTCCGCGGCGAAGCGATCGGCCTCGGCCGTCGCCCCGAAGGTCGCCATGATGCCGTCGCCCAGGAACTTGTCGATGGTGCCGCCATGGGCCTGGATGATCGGGATCAGGCGGCGCTGATACTCCGCGAGCATGGTCATGACCCGGTCGGCGTCCTCGCTGGCGGCGAGCGCGGTGAAGCCGCGAATGTCGATATTGAGGACCGCCGCCTGGCGCTTCACGCCCTCGCCGGCCGCGATGGGCCGGTCGGCGCCGCGAATGCGCGCGGCCACGCCCGCATCGAAGAAGCGGGACAGGTCCTCCGCCGCCGCGCCCTCGCTCACCGCGCGCACCAGCAGCCCGTGGGCGCGCTTCAGGGCGAGTGCGAGGATGGCCGTGACCATGAGGATGGAGATGATCTTGTCGAACTCCGCCCCGATCAGGATGGCGTTGGAGGTGAGATACTCCACATAGTCGCGGGTGATCATCATGTCCGCCGGGTCGGCGGTGATGACATAGGCGACGAGGCCGAGCCAGCCGAGCGCGGCGATCAGCCCCGCCGCGACCACGAAGCGCGCCTGGAAGCGCAGCGTCCTGAGCGCGATGAAGATGAAGATATAGAGGACCGTCGGCGCCTTGAGGTAGAAGGAGGCCGGCTGCTCGTACTGGATGTGGAAGCTCCAGATCAGCACCATGAGCAGCGCGATATCGACGACGATGGAGGCATAGACCGCCCAGTTCGGCAGGCCCCGGCGGACCGCCCAGGCAAGCCCCGCGAGATTGACCGCGAGATAGCCGGCGAGCGCGTAGGGAACGGGCGAGAAGGCGGTGCCGGCATCGGTCTTCGGCGAGATCGCGTAGAGCGTGCCGAACACGATCACCACGGCGAGCTGGATCAGCTTGACCAGCACCTCGCTGGAATTGTCCTGCCGGGCGATGGTCGCCAGTACGCGCGCGGGCAGCCTGTCCGTCTCCCGGCGCATGGCAAGGCTTGCGAGCGCATCGCGAAGCGGGCTGCGCTCGCCGGGCCCGGTCACAATGCGATGCACAAGCCCTCGCGCGCGGCGATAGTGCTGGCGCGTGCGGCCTGTGCCTCCTTCTCGATGGCGGCGAGACGGTCGTCGTCATGGTCGGGATTGTGGTGGAACATCACAAGCTGCTTGGCGCCGGCGAGTTCGCACAGCGCCGTTCCCTCCCGCCAGGTGGAATGGCCGTAGCCCTTGCAGCAGGCGAACTCGTTGTCGGTGAAGGTCGTGTCGTAGATGACCAGATCGGCCCCCTCGATGAGCGCGAGCACCGCCTCGTCGTGCCGGCCGGGCGTGTGTTCGGTATCGGTCACGTAGCAGGCGGTGCGCCCGCCCCAGGTGACGCGATAGCCGGCCGAGCCGTTGCAATGGGTCAGCCGCGCGGTATCGATCCGGAGGCCCTCATGGGGAGCGAGCGTGTCGCCGGCTGTGAAGTCCTCGTAGAGGAGACGGGCCTTGAACATGTCGGGCGCGATCGGGAAATAGGGCGCGTGCATGTAGCCCTCGAGCATCTCCTTCGTGGTGACGCCGTCGAGATGGTGGCCCGACCACAGCCGGACCGTCGTTTTCGAATGGTAGAAAGGCGCGAAGAAGGGCAGGCCCTCTATGTGGTCGTAGTGGCAATGGCTGAAGAAGAGGTCGATCCGGTCGACACCGTCCTCCACGAGCCGGTTGCCGAGGTCACGCAGGCCGGTGCCGCCGTCGAAGACGAGCACATGGTCGCCGCAGCGCATTTCGACACACGGCGTGTTGCCGCCATAACGGCTGTAGCGTTCGCCGCCGCAGGCCAGGCTTCCGCGCACGCCCCAGAAGCGGACAAGGAACTGATCGCTCACCATGGTCGCCCAGGTTGCTCCTTACATGATTGTAGCGGCCCGTAGCGAGCCAGCCCCCGTCTCCGCTCCAAGGTTAAGGACGAGACGGTGCCGTTTGCAACGGGGATCGAACTTTCGTAAACGAGAGGGCAGTCGCGAACCGGTTGTCTGAAGGTCATGCCCGAGCTTTCCACACCGCTCCATCTGGACAAGCTGCGCAAGGCGCGCGAGCGCGGCCTGATCGACCGGCACGGCCTCTACGGGCTGCAATGGGGCGACCCGGACGAGCGTCCGGATCTGCGCGGCGTGCGCGACCGCTTCGTGTGGCCCTTCGTCCATCCCGACCGGGTGGCGGTCGAGATCGGGCCCGGCGGCGGGCGCTGGACGCGCTATCTCCTGCCCTGCCGGATGGTCTATGTGGTCGACTACCACCAGGAGCTGCTCGACCTGCTCGCCCAGAGCTTCCGCGCGCCCAACCTGGCGTTCGTGAAGAATGGCGGCACCGACTTTCCGGGCATTCCGGCAGGCGGCGTCGATTTCGTCTTCTCCTACGGGACCTTCGTGCATTTCGAGCTGGACCTGATCGCGCGCTATCTCGACGAGATCGCCGGGATCGTGCGGCCGGGCGGGGATGTGGTGATCCAGTATGCCGACAAGACGAAGCCGGTGGGCGAGGCGACGCCGAGCTTCGGCGATTGCGATCCCGAGCGCATGGCCGCGCTCTGCCGGGATCGCGGCTACACCATCCTCGAACAGGATGACGCTTTGTTGAACAATAGCGGGATTGTGAGGCTCACCCGCTAGACGGACTTGCGTCCGGGCCTGTCCGGGCGCACACAGCCCGCTTCAGGGGCGAAGGGACACAGAGGCGACATGTCGAGACTGGACTCGTTCATCAGGCGGATCACGGCACAGCGGGAATGCCTGAACGAGGCGGCCCGCGCAATCGAGGGGCTCGACGGCGTCGTCTTCGAGCTCGGCCTCGGCAATGGCCGCACCTATCATCACCTCAGGGAGCGGCTGCCGGACCGCGAGATCTTCGTCTTCGAGCGCTCCCCGGCCGCCCATCCCGACTGCATGCCCGACGCGGAGCACCTGTTCGTCGGCGACGTCCACGACACGCTGCCGGCCGCCGTCGAGCGCTTCCGGGGGCAGGTGGCGCTGCTCCATTGCGACCTCGGCACGGGCGACCTCGCGGGCAACAGGCGCCTCGCCGACTTCATCTCCGAAACCATTCCGCCGCTCATGGCGCCGGGGGCGCTGGTGCTCACCGATCCGGCCTTCGACCTGCCGCAGGCGGAGCGCCAGGCCCTGCCGGACGGGGTGGAGCCTGACCGCTACTATGTCTATCGCTGGCCGGGCCGGACGGCGGAGACGGCGCGCGCCGCCGGCTGAGCCGCCCCCGGACCTCCGTCAGTTGCGCAGGACGGTCCGACCGTTCAGGGGCTGCAGCGGCCGCGCATTGTTGGGATAGAATGTCCGGAACGCCTCGATCTGGTCGCTGGAGAAGGCGACCGGATGCTCGAGGATGTACCAGGCCACGCCTTCCGTGCAGGGCGGCGTCGTCAGCGAGCCGATCAGCGTATAGTGGCCGGTGACCTTCGGCAGGAGGCCGGAAGCGTCGATGGTCGCGCCGTTGCGGGCCACGCGCACCTCGCCCTTGCCGGGCGCATCGTCGAGGATCCGGGCGAAGGTCGGGTTGGCCTCGCCCCGTTCCACGAGGACGGCGAGGACCGCGAGCGTGCCGTCGGCGGCGCGGTTCACGAAATGCACCTCCATCGGATAGCGCTCCCCCGCGATCTCGTGCTCGCTCGGGCTGTGGAAATGGACCTGCAGCAGGTGGAAGGTCCGGCCGGCGACGGAGAGCGTGCTGCCCGGCGCATAGTCGAGCTGGATCGTGTGCCCGTTATTGACGATGCGCTGCGGCGTCGGCTTGTAGTCGATCTCGAGCGGCGTTCCGCCCCTCGTGACCCTGTCGGCAATATCGACCGGGGACTGGGTGCGGCCGCGGCCGCAGGTCTCGAAGGCGGGGTCGAGCTCGCTCCAGCGGGTCGGTCCGTTCTGGCCGGCATAGTCCCAGGACGTCTTGCCGGAGGCCGGCATGGACAGGCCCGGCGCGGCGGTGGCCGCAACGGACAGGACAAGGGCTGCGAGGGCGGACAGGCGGCGCTTTGCGGGGGCGGGTGTCGTCATCGTCGGAACTCCCTGCTTCAGTTGGTGAACTGCGCAGGCAGTGGTTCCATGGGGCGAACCTATAGGAAAATCGCTTTTGGGAATAATCCCCGCGTCTTGCGCGAAAGGACGCCTCAGTCGAGCGTGCGCCGGTAGCGCAGGAGGGCGACCGTGGCGACGATGGCGAGGATCGCCACGATGGGCCACAGGCTGGCTGCGATGTCGGGCAGCGTGTTGCCCTTCAGAAGCACGCCGCGCACGATGCGCAGGAAATGGGTGAGCGGCAGCGCGGTGCCGATCCATTGCGCCCATTCCGGCATGCCGCGGAAGGGGAACATGAAGCCCGACAGGAGGATCGAGGGCAGGAAGAAGAAGAAGGTCATCTGCATCGCCTGCATCTGGCTCTTGGCGATGGTGGAGAAGGTGTAGCCGAGCGTCAGGTTGGTCGCGATGAAGACGACGAGGCCGACGAAGAGCGCGGTCAGCGAGCCGAGCATCGGCACGCCGAAGACGAATTTCGCCGCGCCGAGAATGATCGCCACCTGGATGAAGCCAATGCCGATATAGGGCGTGATCTTGCCGACCATCACCTGGAGCGGGCCGACCGGCATGGCGAGCAGGTTCTCCATCGTGCCGCGCTCCACCTCGCGGGTGAGCGAGATGGCGGTCATGAGCGTGAGCGTCATGGTGAGGATGACGCCGAGCAGTCCCGGCACGATGTTGTAGCGGGTGATGCCTTCCGGGTTGTAGAGCCGGTGGAGCACCACATCGACCGGCGGCGGCTGATAGGCGAGCGCGGAGGAGGGCCCCTTCAGGTCGTCGCGCAGGGCGTTCTGCACGATCTGGCCGAAGGCGCCGACCGCATTGGACGCCGCCGCCGGGTCGGTGGCGTCCGCCTGGAGCAGGATCTCCGGCCTCAGCCCGCGGATCGTGTCGCGCCGGAAGTCGGGCGGCAGGGACACGATGAAGGAGACCTCGCCGCGCGCGATGAGGCGGCGCGCCTCCGCCTCGCTCGCCACCGTGTCGCGAATGTCGAAATAGTCCGAATTGGTCATCGCCGCGGAGATCGAGCGGGCGAACGGCCCCTCGTCGGCGATGACGAGCGCGGTCGGCAGGTGCTTGGGGTCGGTGTTGATGGCGAAGCCGAACAGGATGAGCTGCATGATCGGGATGCCGATCATCATGGCGAAGGTCAGCCGGTCGCGCTTGAGCTGGATCAGCTCCTTGATCAGGATCGCCGCGGTCCTGCGCCAGAACGGGCCGATGCGCGTCATCGCCTGTCGTCCCCGTGCTCGCTCATGAGGCGGATGAAGACGTCCTCCAGGCTCGTCTCGCCGCGGCTGATCGTGATGCCGTTGGTTGCCGCCAGCGCGTCGAGGCTCGCCTGCAGGCGGGCCGGATCGCTGCCGACCACATGGAGCTCCGCCCCGAAGGGGGCGACCTGCTCCACGCCGTCGAGCGTGCGGATGCGGTCGGCGAGCGTGGCGGTCTGCTTGCCGCGCACGACGAAGGTCGACAGCCCGGAGCCGGCGATGACCTCCTCCGCCGTGCCGCGCGCGACGACGGTGCCGTAGGAGATATAGACGATGCGGTGGCAGCGCTCCGCCTCGTCCATGTAATGGGTGGAGACGAGCACGGTCAGCCCGTCGGCCGCCAGATGGTGGATCTGGTCCCAGAACTCGCGGCGCGCCTTGGGGTCGACGCCGGCGGTCGGCTCATCGAGCAGCAGGAGCTTCGGCCCGTGCATGACGCTCGCCGCCAGCGCCAGGCGCTGCTTCCAGCCGCCCGACAATGTGCCGGCGAGCTGGTCGTTGCGGCCCGAGAGCCCGAGCTCATCCAGCGTCCGGTCGACATGCTCGCGGCGCGGCGTGAGCCCGTAGAGCCTGGCCACGAAGTCGAGGTTCTCGCGGATCGTCAGGTCCTCGTAGAAGCTGAAGCGCTGCGTCATGTAGCCGATATTCAGCTTGATGCGGTCGCTCTCGCGCACGATGTCGTAGCCCAGGCACCGCCCGGAGCCCTCGTCCGGCGTCAGGAGGCCGGTGAGCATGCGGATCGTGGTGGTCTTGCCGGAACCGTTGGGGCCGAGGAAGCCGACGATCTCGCCCTCCGCCACGTCGAGCGAGATGTGGTCGACCACCGTATGGTCGCCGAACCGCTTGGTGAGCCCCTCCGCCTCGATCGCATTGGCCATTCACGGGCCTCCGGGCGAGAGCGCGACGTCGACGGGCTGGCCGGGCTTGAGGGCGGCCGCCGGTCCCGTCGGCACCGCCTCCACCTTGTAGACGAGCTTCTTGCGGCTCTCCACGGAGAAGATGACCGGCGGGGTGTATTCGGCCTCGTCCGACACGAAGCTGATCCGTGCGCGCAGGGGTTGCGGGCAGCCGTCGCAGCTCACCGTCACCTCCTCGCCGAGCGAGACGGCGGACAGCCCCGCCTCCGGCACGAAGAAGCGGATCTTGCGGTTGTCCGGCGGCAGGAGGGAGACGACGGGCCGGCCCGCGGGGACGATCTCGCCCTCGCGGTAGAAGATCTCCTGCACCTGGCCGGCGCGCGGCGCGGACTGGGTGAGGTCGTCGAGCTCGGTGGCGACCGCGTCGAGGGTGGCGCGGGCGGCGTTCACATTGCGCCGCGACGCCTCGATCTCGTCCTCGCGCGCGGGCAGGCGGGCGGTCTCCAGCTCGCGCTTGAGCCGTTCCAGCTCGGCCTTGGCGACGTCGCGGCTCATGCGGGCATCGTCGAGCTGGCTCTGGGAGGCGACATGCTCGCCGGTGAGCCGGTCGATGCGCTTGTACTGGGCGTCGGCGAGCGCGAGCCGGGCGCGGGCCTCGTCGACCTGCGCCTCGATCACCGCGATCTCCAGGGGGCGCTTGCCCTTGAGGAGGTTCTGGAGCTCGGCCTCGGCCTGCTTGAGCCGCGCGGCGGCCTCCGTCCGGCGCGCCTCCGCCTGCTTCGGGTCGAGCCCGAACAGCCGGTCGCCGGCCTCCACCGCGTCGCCGGCGGCGACGTTCAGCGTGGCGAGCTGGCCGGTCACCTTGGCGCCGACGAGCAGGAACTCGCCCTCCACATAGCCCTGATAGGGGCGCGAGGCCGGGTCCTCGCCGCAGGCGGCAAGCGCGAGGGACAGGGCAAGGCCGAGCGCGATGGCGGCGATGCGGGTCATGGCCGAGCGCTCCCGTCGGAGAAGATCGCGGTGATATGCGCGTTGACCGCGGCCTTCGTCGCCGCCAGCCGCTCCGGCGTGATCTCCTCCCAGCCGAGCCGGCGCAGCACGCCCGCATGCGCGACGCGGAAGACGAGCACCTGGCCGATGAGGGCGAAGGCGCGGATCTTCGTCTCCTCCGCGTCCGCCGGCAGGCCCGCGAGCCGTCCGACGAGCCGGCAGAGCGCGGAATGCCCGATACGCATGACGCCCTCGTAGAAGATGTCGAAGGCGGGCGAGGGGTCCATCTGTTCGCGGATGATGAAGCGCGCCCACGGGGCCGCCTGCGTGCCGCCGACCAGAAGGTCGCAGAACCGGTCCATGAGCGCGTGGAGCTGGGCGAGCACCGCCGCGCGCGGGGCCTTGGGGTCGGCGAGGACGGTCTCGACCTCGGCGAAGGCCGGCAGCATGCGCTGGCCGATCTCGTCGGCGACATGCTTGGCGACCGCGACATAGAGGCCTTCCTTGCCGCCGAAATGATAGGGGATCGAGGCGAGGTTCACCCCCGCCGCGGTGGCGATGGCACGCGTGGTCGCGCCCTCATAGCCCTGCCGCCCGAACAGGTCGAGCCCCGCCGCCACCAGCCGCGCCCGCGTCGCCTCGCGGTCGGCCTCTCCCGGCCCGCCGGCCCTCCGCCGCGATGTCGATGTGCGATCGTCCGTCATCCCGATACGGATAAATCAATCGAACGATTAAGTCAATCGATTGAATTAGGGCATGGCGAGACTCGCGTTACCCTGCCGCTCATCCCGGCGAAAGCCGGGATCTCGGGTGCCCCCGTGCAGGAGATCCCGGCTTTCGCCGGGATGAGCGGAATGAGGAGACGGGCCGACCACCCCCTTGCCGCTCGATGCTCCCGAGCGGCCTTCCTCACACCCTCCTCACGCCCGCCGCTGCGCGGCCATGCAGGCGGCGTCTGGCGGGGTGTCGCGGAACCAGTCGGCGAGGAAGTCGATGAAGAGGCGCACCTTCGCTGTCAGGAACCGGTTCGGCGGGTAGATCGCATAGGCGGCGATCTCGGTGGGGGCGTAGTCGTCGAGCACGGTGACGAGGCGGCCCGCATTGAGGTCCTCGCCCACGGTGAAGCTCGGCAGCATGGCGATGCCGAGCCCCTCGAGCGCGGCCACCCGCAGGGCCTCGCCGCTATTGGAGGACAGGACGTCGTTGACCTGCACGCGCTCCTCGCCGCCGGGGCCGCGCACGACCCACTGGGTGCCGGTGGAGAGATAGCCGTAATGCAGGCAGCGATGGTCCCTGAGCGCGCGCGGGCAGGCCGGACGCCCATGGCGCGCAATATAGGCCGGCGCGGCGCAGAACACCCGCCGGACCGGGGCGAGCCGGCGCGCCATCAGGTCGGAATCGGGCAGCGCGCCGATCCGCACCGTCAGGTCGAAGCCCTCCTCGTAGGGGTCGACGAAGCGGTCGTTGAGCGTGAGCTGCACGCGCAGCGCGGCGTGGCGCGCCATGAAGGCGGCCACGGGGCGCGCCAGATGCGTGATGCCGAAGGACATGGGCGCGTTGATGCGCAGGGCGCCCGTCGGCTCCGCCTGGAGGCGCGCCACCGTCCGGTCGGCCTCGTCGATATCGCTCAGGATCGCCCGGCAGCGCTCCAGATAAACGAGGCCGTTCTCCGTCAGGCTGACCCGGCGCGTCGAGCGGTTGAGAAGCTGGACGCCGAGATCCTCCTCCAGCGCGATGACCTGCCGGTTGACCGCCGAGCGCGACATGGACAGGCGCCGGCCCGCCGCTGAAAAGCCGCCTTCCTCGGCGACCGTCGCGAAGGTCTTCATCGCATCGAGCTTGTTCATCGGGCGGGCGGGCTCCATTTGTCGCGTTTTTCGCAACAGTCTGTCGATATCTGTCCATGTTGCCACATTCGCCGCAACAATTACATCTGGTCCCGAACAGCGCGCCGCACCGATGGCCGGTTGGCGGCGCGAAGGAGGACAGGACGATGATCACCATTCGCAAGAGCGCAGAGCGCGGCCAGGCCGATTTCGGCTGGCTCCGGACGAGCCATTCCTTCTCCTTCGGCTCCTATCACGATCGCGACCATATGGGCTTCGGCCCCTTGCGGGTCATCAACGAGGACCATGTCGCGCCCGGCTCGGGCTTCGACATGCACGGCCACAAGGACATGGAGATCGTGACCTACGTGCTGTCGGGCGCGCTGGAGCACAAGGATTCGCTCGGCTCCGGCTCCGTCATCCGCCATGGCGACGTGCAGCGCATGACGGCCGGGCGCGGCATCCGGCACGCGGAGTTCAATCCCTCGCTGGACGAGCCCGTCCACCTGCTCCAGATCTGGATCCTGCCGGAGCGGGTCGGGCTGGAGCCGTCCTATGAGGAGAAGCGCTTCTTCGCCGACGACGGTGAGGCGGGCGTGAGGCTCGTCGCCGCGCCCGACGGCCGCGACGGCGCGCTCGCCATCCACCGCGACGCCGAGATCGGCGCCGCCCGCCTGAAGGCCGGGGAGACGCTCGACCATGCCTTCGCGCCCGGACGCATCGGCTGGCTTCAGGTCGCGCGCGGCAGAGTGGATCTCGACGGCACGCCGCTTCGCGCCGGCGACGGCGCGGGCATCTCCGGGCAGGACCGTATCGCGGTCCGCGCGCTGGAGGATACGGAGTTCCTGCTTTTCGACATGGCCGGCCAGACCTGAGACGGTGGACCCGGCCGCCTTGACCACCCGACAGCGAACCAGACGGGAGACAGTCCAATGAGCACCCAGACCCCTTTCAAGATCATCGCCCTGTCCGGCAGCCTTCGCGCGGGCTCCTACAACACGGCATTGCTTCATGCCGCGCTGGAGCTCGCGCCGGCGGGCCTCGACATCGAGATCGCCGATATCTCCGACATTCCCTTCTACAATGGCGATGTGCAGGCCAGGGGCTTCCCGGCGCCCTTGGAGGCGCTCGGCGCGAAGATCGCTGACGCCGACGCTGTGCTGTTCGCGACGCCGGAATACAACTACTCCGTCCCCGGCGTGCTCAAGAACGCCATCGACTGGCTGTCCCGCCTCAACCCGCAGCCGCTGGAGAACAAGCCCATCGGCATGGTCGGCGCCTCCATGGGCAATATGGGGACATCGCGGGCGCAGTATCATCTGCGCCAGATCCTCGTCTTCCTCAATGCGCCGGCGATGAACCGGCCGGAGGTCTTCGTCGGCGCGGCGCACACGAAGTTCGACGAGGCGGGCAAGCTCGTGGACGGGGATACGAGGAAGTTCTTCGCCGACTATCTCTCCGCCTTCGAGGCATGGGTCGGCAAGGCCAAGGCGCTCGCGGCCTGACCGGAGCGCCCGCCATGGACGCACGGGGGACGGGCCCGGCCGCTTGCGCCGGGCCCCATGCGTGCGTCCGGTCGGCGGGCCGGCCCGCTCAGAAGCCGGAGAAGTGGTAGGTCACGCCGGCCACGATATTGTGCGAGTAGAAGTCGTCCTTCACCTTCGCGGAGGCGGAGTTCGGGCCGAAGGAGGTGTCGTCGGACGCCTTGACGTCGAGCACGCCGCGGAACCGGTAGCTCAGATCGAGGTCGACGGTGTTCGTCACGGCATATTTCATGCCCGCGCCGAGCTGGAAGCCGAAGCCGACATTGCTGTCGTCGACCAGCTTCATGTCGTCGGCCTTGACGCTCACATCGGTGAAGCCGAGGCCCGCGCCGCCGCCGATATAGGGGCGCAGCGCGCCGGTGTGGTTGAAGTCGTACCACAGATTGGCGAGCACCATGACCGTGCCGCTGTCGCCGCCCACGCTGTCGGAGATGTGCTCGGAGCCGCCGGGATCGGTGTACTTGCCCTTGGCCTTGTCGAAGTCGTTCTCGCTGTAGGAGAGCTCCACCTCGCCGCGCATGGCGCCGAAGCTGCGCCCGACCGCGCCGCCGACGATGAAGCCCATATCGCTGGTGAGCTTGCCGTCGAAGGCGTAGTCCTCCGCGTCGATCTCCGCGGAGCCCTTGGCGTCGACATCCTCCATGAAGCTCGCGCCGCCGAAGGCCGCTACATACCAGGGATTGAAGGGCTCGGGCGCGGGCGGGGCCGGAGGAGCCGGCGGGGCCGGAGCATACATGTCGGCGGCGAAGGCCACCTGCGCACCGGCCAGAAGCAGTGCGATCACGGACGCGCCGGCAATGAGGGTGTTACGCATTGGATACTGTCCCCTACTCGGACGATTGTGTTCGGTCCGGGGCCTCGGCGGCCCCCGGGGCGGAGCGTGCCGCCATCCTTGAGGGCGATCTTTCGCGGGGACTCTTTAACGGACCCTTTCCGTGCGCCCGCCAGGCCGGCGACAGGCCCGGCGGGCGCGCGGATTCATGGTCCCATGTTTAACAAAGGCTTATGCGCGGCGGGTCGATCCGGCCGCCCTGCATCTGGTTGACGCGCCACCAGCCGGCGACCGACAGGCGCTGGCGCCCGGCGGGGCGGACCTCGTGCGGGATCTCCTCCGACAGCATCGCGACCACCGTGCCCGCGCGCGGCAGGACCTCCGCAACGGGGGCCGCGGCGGCATCCCCGCCGGTGCCCGCCGGCCAGATGGCGAGCGTGCCGCCATCGCCGGCCTGCCAGTCCGCATTGAGGTAGGCGACGAGCGAGACGACGCGGTTGCGCCGGCCGCGGAAGGAATCCAGGTGGCGCGCATAGAACCCGCCCGCATCGTAGACGGCGAACTGGGCCTCGAACTCGAAGACGCCGAGGAACAGGCGCCGGTTGATCTCCTGGCGCAGGCGCTCCGCCTCCTCCAGGAACTGCCCCTGCGCCGGGCTCGACCCGTCGAACCAGCAGATGCGCGCGCGCCGCACCGTGCGGTCGACCGCATAGTCGCGCTTGCGGCCCACGCCGCCCGTATCGGTCTGGCGCGCCCGGTCGCGCTCCAGCGCCTCGCGGGCGAGCGCGGAGACGAGATCGGCGTCGAGGAAATCGGGGGCGACCGCGAAGCCCTGCTCGGCCAGCGTCTCCACGAGGGCGGCGACCCTGTTCGCGCCCGGCCCGGCCGGGCCGGGGCCGGTCGTCACTGGGCGGCCCTCACGCCGGTGCCCACGGGGCAGGCGACGCCGGTGCCGGCGAGGCCGCAATAGCCCGACGGGTTCTTGGCGAGATATTGCTGATGGTAGTCCTCGGCGAAATAGAACGGCCCGGCGGCGGCGATCTCGGTGGTGATGGGCCCGAGGCCGCGCGCCTTCAGCGCCGCGCCATAGGCCGCGCTGGAGGCCTCCGCCTCCTGCCTCTGGGCCTCGCTCGTCCAGTAGATGGCGGAGCGGTACTGGGTGCCCACATCGTTGCCCTGGCGCATGCCCTGCGTCGGGTCGTGGGCCTCCCAGAAGGTCTTCAGGAGCGTGTCGTAGGAGATGCGGGCCGGATCGTAGACCACGAGCACGACCTCCGCATGGCCGGTGAGGCCGGTGCAGGTCTCCTCATAGGTCGGGTTGGGTGTTATCCCGCCCGCATAGCCGGCGGCCGTGACCCAGACGCCGTCGAGCTCCCAGAACAGCCGTTCCGCGCCCCAGAAGCACCCCAGCCCGAAGACCGCCGTCTCTGAGCCATCCGGATAGGGGCCCTTGAGGGGGTGGCCGGACACGTAATGGCGCTCCGCCGTCGCAATCGGCGTGTCGCGCCCCGGCAGGGCATCCTCCCTGGCCGGAAGTCCGGCGGGTTTGCTGCGAAAGAACGAAGCCATGGCGACCCTGTCCCGCTTGTTGGAAACCGCCTCCTGATATGGCGATTGCGGCCATCGCGTACAAGCCGGCCGCCGGCCTTGGCCCGCGTTTGTGCAATGCCGTCCGATCGCCCTTGCATGGCGGTTGGCGATGAGTATAGTGCCCCGCACATTCCGCGAGCCGGAGGGATGGCCGAGCGGTCGAAGGCGCACGCCTGGAACGCGTGTATACGGTAACCCCGTATCGTGGGTTCGAATCCCACTCCCTCCGCCACTTTCTTCCTGAAAATTACCCACTATAGTGCAATATTCCTGCCGATCACCACACTTGCACCAAGCGAGGCTGAGAGCCGTCGTTTCTACGCTGCAGTCTGATAATGTTGAAGATTAGCAAAGACAGCCTACGACCTCATCTCGACCGTTCCGCTTCCCACTGTCGCTGCCAAAACCTGCCGCCCGTCCCGCTGTAGACGGGCGCGAACCACCAAGCGTCTGTCAATGGAATGACCTAGCGGCACGACTCTGCCATAATCACGAAAATGAAGACTGGACGGAATGAGCTGTGCCCGTGCGGGAGCGGCAAGAAGTTCAAGAAGTGCTGTTTGAATGCCACCAAACCGGGCGCGCGGCGCGCGCCTACGCCTGAACGCGATCCCGCCGTCTTAGCGCGGGCGCGAGCCATACTGCGACAGCATCAGGCCGCGGAGAACGTGCGCCAGCAGCAGCAAGGCCACGGCAACCCCATCGTGTCGTGGATGGATGAGGCGAACGGCTTCCGATTCGTGGCGGTGAAGCAGACGGTTTACTGGGGAAGGAACTGGTTCATCTTCCCCAACTTCCTCGACTACTTCATGAAGAAAACGCTCGACCATGAATGGGGCGAGCGCGAGCGCAGCAAGGGTCAGCATCCGCTTTTCCGCTGGCTGCAAAAGACTCAAGCATACAGCAACCAGAAGCCCGGCGAGCCGAAGGTGAAGACCATTGTGATGATGGGCTTCATCGCGTGCTGGCTGCACCTGGCCTATACGCTCTACCTGATCGCCCACCACGACGAAATTCCCGAGCCGCTGCTCAAGCGGCTGCGCGATCCCGTCAGCTTCATGCCCGCCTATTACGAGGCTATCGTGGGTGCGGCCTTGGCCGTCGCGGGCATGGAGATTTCCTGCGCGGAGACTAAGGCCGGATCGATGCCGACGCCGGAGTTCAGGGCGAAGTCCAAGGCGTCGGGAAAGACCTATGAGATCGAAGCCAAGCGCAAGAACGGCTGGAAAGCGCCCACGGGGGATGTGACGAACGCGGAGTTTCTGCGCGAATTGGAAGTCTATGTGCGCAACCAGATTTACAACGCGTCGAAGAAGAAGCTCACGAATCCGGTCTATTGGTTTGAGCTGAGCATCCCCACCATGATGGCCGAGGCCGACTGGCGCGCCGTCGCCGAAAAGGCCGAAGCTGCGATCCGCGATGCGGAGAACAGCATGACGGTGGACGGCCAGCCGATCGCGCCCGCCTATGTCGTCATCACCAACCACACGTTCCTCGCCGACGAAGACGTGACGGGCCACCCGTGCTTCGGCTTCCTGCAAACCATCAAGATTGACGACTACCCTTTCGGGCGGCCATTGGAGATCGAAGCCGCGCTTGAGGGCTACGATAAGCACCGCGACATTTTCTGGCTCATGGAAGCGTGGAAGAAGGCCAGCACCGTGCCGACCACCTTCGACGGCTCGCCGCCTGAGTTGCTCGACAGCGACGGCAAACCGCAGCGCACGGTCAAGCTCGGCGACATGATCGAGGTGCCCGACATAGACGGCAAGACCGTCCGCGCGACGGTGGAAGAAATCAGTTCATGGGGCGAAGACAAGGCTATGCTTGCTGTCGGCGCGAATGGTCGCCACTGGCTCGTGGAAATGCCGCTGACAGCAGGTGAAGCGCAGGCCGCGCGCCGCTACACGGATGCAGTGTTCGGCAAAGATAACGCCTCGCACGGACTGCGCGATGACGATCCCTTCGATCTCTACGACTGGCTGCTGCAGGCGCACGCCAACATGACGCAGCAACAGGTGGACAAGTTCTTCGAGAAAAATCCCACCCTCGGTCACTATCAGGGCCTCCCCCTGAAAGAAGCGCGCGTTCGCGTCGCCCGCGAATACACGAAGTGGACATGGGTGCGCAGCCAGCAGGACAAGGCTGCCAAGTCGCAGCAGGCCACCGCCCCAAATGAAACGGTGTCGTGAATGGCAGCTATCCCAGCCTCATCACCTGAAAGCCGCCTGTCCCCTTCCCACCCATGGAAGCCATTCGCTCTTGCCTCAATTTTGGAGGACTATAGCGTAGATGTAGTTCTCCGTTTCTTCGTCTTAGACTTGCCATAAATATTTGTTTTCATTCGTCTTTCGAAAGGTGTCCGAGCTCTCGGTACGGGCCGGGCGCGTTACGCGAAGGCTTCAGAAGAGCTTTCCACGGGCGGTCACCGGCCAGATCGCTTCCACCCGCTCGCCCCGCACGGCGACATACGAGTCGTACAGGTTGCAGGTGGGATCGCAGTGCCCCGGCACGAGCCTCACTTGATCGCCGAGGTCGAGCATGCGGTCCGGATCGTCCAGGACGCCATGTTCGTCCGAGGCCTGCAGGTAGCTCACCCCCGGCCTCTCGACACGCGGCAGTCCGCTGTCGACGGCAAGCGCCTTCAGGCCGGCATCGCAGACCGGCCTGCCGGCAATCGCGGCGCTCATCACTCCGGCCAGGACAAACAGGGAATTCTCCATTCCGCCCAGCCGTCCGCCGTCCTCTTCTTCCACGCGATCGTAGTGGGCATCCATGAAGATGAACGATCCGCACTGGAGCTCGTTGATGACCCCGAGGGAGGCGTCCAGAACAAACGACCCCGTCCCGGCGCCGCCTATCGTGCGGCATTCGATACCGGCGGCTGCGAGCATTTCGACGGTGGTGCGGGTCGCCCGGGCGGCAGCGTCGGCCGACTGGCGTCGTTCGACAGGGTTCTCGATGTGCTGAAGACTGCCCTGATAGGCTTGCAGGCCCTCGAACCGGAGCGCCGGCGCCTGTTCCACTGCGCGCGCGAGATCTGCCGCGGCAGCGCCGGGCGCCACGCCGCACCGATGCGCTCCGCAATCGATCTCGACCAGGATCTCCAGCGTACTGCCATGGCGCCGAGCGGCGTGGGACAGGTCGCGGACGGACCGAATGTCGTCGACACAGACGACGATCCGTGCCTTTGCGGCCAGCCGGGCGAGACGGTCGACACGCGCCTCGCCCCAGACCTCGTTGGAGACGAGGATGTCGGTGATCCCGGCCCGGACAAAGGCCTCCGCCTCGGAAACCTTCTGGCAGCAGATGCCGCATGCGCCGCCCTCGGCAATCTGCATCCGGGCGATATCGGCCGATTTGTGCGTCTTTGCGTGAGCGCGCAGCCGCAAGCCCGTGCGCGCGATGAAATCGCGCATGCGCCGCAGGTTGCGCTCGAACCGGTCGAGGTCGACGATCAGCGCCGGGGTCAATACCTCGTCGATCCGCTGGCCGGGGCGCGCCGGGATGTCGTAGCCGACGTCGAGTGTGTCAAAGTCCATCGTTTGCCTGCTTTCGGTCGGAGTTGGCGGCAGTGGCCGGAGACATGCGGGCGCATCGCGCGGTCTTGTCGGTCACGCGAGCATGCGGTGAAGCCGGTGCGCGCTCAAGCCCTTCTTCGAGGCGGACAATATCGCCATACGGTTTCGGCCGGGAACGTCGGTTCTCCCGGCACTTTCGCTGTTTGCCCGGCGGCGCGGCGTTCAGCTTGCCAGCTTGTCCTGTTTGGCAAAGGGGCTGAGCCCCAGCCACGACTGCATGGTGCTTGCCAGCTCGGCGTGGCCCGTCATGCGCAGCATGCCGTCGTCAACCGCGCGGGCCACGGTCTTCAGGCCCATCCAGATCTCGGTCATGGTGCGCAGATCGACATGGACGAACAGGTCCACGTCGAAACCCGGATCGACGTGGCAGAGATCGACCGTGCGGTCGGGATCGACGATCAGCCACCATTTGCGTTGCGACGGAGGCAGCTCCGGATAGAGGAACTCGATCACGGTGCGCCGGGACGGCACCGGCTCGGTGTCGAGGTTTCGTCGCATGTCCCACATGAGGAGTTCCGGGTCGAGGTTGTCCAGCGACGGTTCGGCCTCCACCCATTTCTGGCCCCACATGCCGATCGCCTCGATCACCGGCTGCAGATCGCGGCCGGCCTTCGTCAGGCGATAGGCGTCGATTTCGGGCATCTCCGACAGCGTCTCGCGCTTCACGATCCCTGCCGCCTCCAGCTCGGAGAGGCGTTTCGACAGCAGCGCCGGCGACATGCGCGGCACGCCGCGCCGCAACTCGTTGAACCGCGTGGAGCCGGCGACAAGCTCGCGCAGAAGCACAACCGTCCAGCGGGTGCAGAGGATTTCGGCCGCCATGGCGACGGGGCAGAACTGCCTGTAGCTCGCATTGGTCATCTTGGCCTCCCGTCTTGAAGGTCGGCCCACGCTAGCAATCCCATGCCGGTCCGCTCCAGTTCAGAAACTGTATCGGGCGGGATTCAGTTCCAGTACTGGCGAGCCGCCGGCCGGGGACGGCAGTCTGCCCCGCGTCGGATCGTACCGACGATGACGTGAAGACGGTCGAACCCAAGGGAGGACGACATGCCGCTGGTGGATATTCAGGTGATCGAGGGCGTCTTTGACGCCGACCAGAAACGCCGGATGATCGAGGAGGTGACCGAGACGATGGTTGGCATCGAGGGCGAGGCGATGCGCGGCGTGACCTGGGTCCGCCTCCAGGAGATCGCGAGCGGAGAATGGGCAATCGGCGGCAAGCCGATGACCGCCGCGGATGTGAAGGGTGCGCAGAAGCGGCCGGCCTGAGCCTCGCCCACGGTCCCGATCACATCGGTAAGGAACCCCATGACGACCACAATCGCCGAACAGTTGAGTACCGTGTCGCTCTACGAGAGGCTGGGCGCGTCCGCCGGGATCCGGCGGATCGTCGACGGGATGGTCGATGCGCATCTGGAGAACCCGGTCATCCGGGCGCGCTTCCAGCCCTATCTGAACGATCCCGAGCGCGTCGAAGAAATCAAGCGGCACATCTGTGCGTTCTTCGAGATGCGTGCGGGCGGTCCCGGACCCTACCGGGGCCGATGCATGGTCGAGGCTCACCGGGGCATGAACATCGCCGAGGCGGAGTACGTGGCCGCGGTCGACGACATCCTCGGCACCATGCGGGCGCTCGGACACCGCGAGGAGGAGAGGGCGGAGGTTCTCGCGATGCTCTACGGGCTCAAGGACGAGATCATCCGGGTCTGAGCGGCGCGGCCGCTGGGACTGCCAAATCGATATCCGAAAGGAGGCAAGTATGACGGACGCTGCGATCGAGACACGGCGTTTCGAGAGCGCCGACGACAGGCTCGACATGAAGGAGAATGGCGGCATCGACATCGTCAGGATGAGGGACGGGACGACCGGCATGTACGCGGTGTTCGAGCCGGGCTGGACATGGGAGAAGGACGAAAAGCCGCTGCTCGGGTCGCCCGGCTCCTGCCCGATGCGCCACAAGGGTTACTGCATCGCCGGCAGGCTGGTCGTCCGCATGGTCGAGACGGGTGTCGAAACCCCGATCTCGGCTGGCGACTTCTTCGAGATCCCGCCTGGACACGACGCCTATGTGGATGGTCCCGACCGGGTCGAGATGGTCTTGTTCGAGGCTCCGCAGGAAGAGCAGTAGGGACCGGGCCGGGTGGCGGGCGGCACGCAGAAGAGCCGCCAGGGCGGAGCGTTGAGCGGTCCGCCACCCCCCGATAGCGGCCCTGCGCAAAACCGGTATTCGCCGTGATCCACGCGGCGCGCCTTGTGTGCTTCACAGGGCCCCCAGCCTTTTCTACCAGTATCCGCGCGCCGGCCGATGGCCAGGGACGGCCTCTGCGCCGTTATCCCGTCCTGGAACGCGCGGCTCTCCCTCCCGCCGTTCGGATGGCGGCTCTCCCGGATTGCAGCGATATCGAGACCCTGATGGCGTTCGGATCCTGGCAAGGCCCGGGGGCTGCATTCCGAGCCATGCACAGCCGTTCAAGAAGCCCCGTTTTTCCCGGACTAGGTTGCCTCGTTGAAGTCCTTGGGGGCGTCCATGGATGATGAGCCGCAAACGGTCTGATGCAGACCTGGCTGCAAGGGGGGCAAGGCCTTCGGATGCGGTCGTGCGGACGCATAGGCACGCCTGGTTCAACGATAAAAAGGGAAGGGCAATATGGCATCGGAACGTGAACACTGGTCATCGAGACTTGGCTTTATCCTCGCGGCGGCGGGCTCGGCCGTCGGGCTCGGGAATATCTGGCGCTTTCCCTATGTTACGGGGGAAAACGGCGGTGCCGCATTCCTGATCATCTATCTGTCGATCGTGTTCTCGATCGGCTTTTCGGTCGTCATCGCCGAACTGATCATCGGGCGCGCGACCCAGCTCAATCCCGTCGGAGCGTTCAAGAGACTGGCTGGCGGCGTGTGGCCCGTTGCGGGCTATGTCGGCATAGCGACCGCATTCGTGATCCTGTCCTTTTATTGCGTGATCGCGGGCTGGACGCTCGCCTACATGGTCAAGTCGATAACCGGCACCGTGCTGTCGAGCGACATCGACCAGGTGGGCGCCACGTTCAGCACCTTCATTTCGGATCCGTTCGAGCCGGTGATCTACACGGCAATCTTCGCCGCGCTCAGCGTCCTCGTTGTCCTGCGCGGCGTCACCCATGGCATTGAACGTGCGGCGCGCTACCTGATGCCCGCGCTCCTGGTGATTCTGCTCGTCCTGGTTGGCCGCTCCGTCACGCTGGAGGGAGCCTCGGCCGGAATCGCCTTCTTTCTGCAACCCGATTTCTCGAAGGTCACATGGGGGACGCTGTTTGCCGCACTGGGCCAGGCGTTCTTCTCCCTGTCGCTCGGCATGGGGGCGATGATCACATACGGGTCATATCTGCGTCCGCATGACGGTATATTCGGATCGGCCCTGTGGGTGACCGTGATCGACACCTCGGTGGCCGTCCTCGCCGGCCTCGTTATCCTGCCGGCCGTGTTCGCATTCGGCGCCGAGCCGTCAGCGGGGCCCGGGCTGACCTTCATCACGCTGCCATCCATTTTCGCCCAAATGCCTTTGGGCGAGGTCTTTGCCATATTGTTCTTCTTTCTGCTCGTGATCGCGGCGTTGACGAGTGCCGTCTCGCTGCTCGAGGTCGTTGTGGCCTATTTCGTCGACGAGTTCTCGGCAAACCGGATCAATACCACCATGATCGTCGGTGCGTTCACCTTCGTGGTCGCCGTGCCGTCGTCGCTCAGCCTGGGAGTATGGTCGGGCTATACGATCGCGGGAAAGGGCGTTCTCGATGCGCTCGATTTTCTGACCAACAACATCACCATGCCGGTCGGCGGATTGTTGATTGCACTGTTCGTGGGGTGGGTGATCAAGCCCGAGATTGTGCGGGATCTGGTGGAGGACTCGAAGATTCCGCCAATCGTGGTGGCCGCGTGGCGGATCGTGATCCGCTTCGTGGCGCCGGTCGCTATCGCGACGATTCTGGTCAATGGCCTGGTCTGAGCGTCGACGTCGGGCGACAAGCTTGAGGAGCGTCGATCAGGTTTACGGAAGTCTATCCGGCGTTGACGATGTCGCTGCTGCATGCGCCGGGTCGGATCGAGGAGACGGGGCCGCACATCTGTCGCCGTGTCTCCTCGATGCTTCTACGGGCGTGCCGGAGGCCGATGAAGAGCCGCCCGTCGCGGCAGTCGCCCCCGAGCCGGGCGCGCCATCACATGGTCGCGGCGGTGGATCTGGCGAAATCCCAATAGAGCGACCGGGCCCGGGTCGTCACCGGGCCGGTGTCCAGTGCGCGGTCCTGATAGCGATTGACGGGCATCACCTTGGCGATGTTGCCGGTCAGGAAAATCTCGTCGGCATTGTCGAAATCGGCGAGGGACATCGTCGTCTCGACCACCTCGACGCCATCGGCGCGAAGCAGCTTTATGACCCGCTGCCTGGTCAGTCCGTTCAGGAAGCAGCCATTGGGAACCGGCGTGAAGACGACACCGTCCGTGACGGCGAATGCGTTCATGCTGGCGGTCTCCGCGACGTTGCCATCCGCGTCCAGCGACAGCGCGTTGGAAAAGCCGCGCGCGCGTGCGTCGGTCAGGATCCGGCCGTTATTGGGATAGAGCGACCCCGTCTTGGCGCCGGTGACCGCCATGTCCTGGCGCGGCCGCCGATAGGGCGACACGGTCAGGGAATAGGCGCCGGTTTGCGGCATGGGCATGTCCTCGATGCAGATCGCGAAGCCGGTGGACTCCGGGTCGAGATCGAGCACGCCGGCGCCGCCATCGCACGACCACATCATCGGCCGGATGTAGAGCGTGGCATCGCGCGCGAAGCGGTCGAGCCCCTTGCGCACCTGCGCTTCGATCTCCTCGGCCGAGACGGGCGAGACCATGCCCATGACCTCGGCCGAGTGGACCAGCCGCGCGCAATGGAGATCGAGATCGGGGGTCGTGCCTTCGAATTGCCGTGCCCCGTCGAAGATCTGGGTCCCGAGCCAGGCGGCATGGTCCGCCGCCCGCATGATCGGGACATTGCCATCGATCCAGCGCCCGTCGAAATAGGTTGCTATTGTCTTGCCAATGGCCATGCGAAGCTCCGCTCGTCTCTGTTCGTCGGTGTGCTTGCTGGATACGCGCCGGGACCTCCGGGGGTCTTGAACGATTGTGCGCCATGTCCGGCGCGCGGCGGCCGGTGTGCATCGCTCTGCGGCGGTCGTGCCGGCAGACGCGACGCTTCAAACCGAATGAACATTGCACTATCCTTTCCCGCAGAAGCCTTGGCGTTCCCTGGAACAGGGGAGCGGGCATTGCGGAAACACGGCCACTTCCGTCCCGACGACATCGACGATTGCCGTTTGCGGGGGGCTGCTTGATGCCTCGATGCATTCGCTGGAGATGATTGGAACAACCGGAACCGCGATGAGATGCGCGCAGAATTCGACAGGCATCCCGGCGACAGGGTCCACACGCTCGATGACGGCAAGGCCGGTATCCGGCGGATGGAGGTGTTTCTCCATGGCGCGCCCTACTCGCTGCACCGCCATGACAGCTATGCGATCGGGGTGACGCTTGCCGGGCTTCAGTGCTTTTCCTATCGGGGGCGCCGGCACAGGGCCCGGCCCGGGCAGATCCACGTCCTTTTTCCCGACGAGCTGCACGACGGCGCGGCGGGAACCGAAACGGGCTTCGGCTATCGCATTGCCTATATCGATCCCGGTTTCCTGCAGCAGGCGCTGGGCGGGCGCGCATTGCCGTTCGTCCGCAACCCGGTGCTGACGGCGAATGCGGCCTGGGCCTCCATGCTTGACAAGCTTTGGGACCCGGAGCTTTGCAGCGACGAGGTCATGCGGACGGAATTTGCGGTCGAGGCGACAGACTGCCTCGAAGCCGCCGCCGGAAGCCGGTCGCCGGACCGCCCCGGTACCATTGCATTCGACCGCCTGCTTGAGGTGCGCGAGGCCATCGCGCAGGATCCGGTCCGGCGTCTCGACATGGCCGAACTCGAACGCCTTGCCGACATGGACCGTTGGAGCCTGGCGCGCGGCTTTCGCGCGGCATTCGGGACCAGCCCGAGCCGGTTCCGCATGATGCGGCAACTGGAACATGCGCGCGATCGCCTCGAGGCCGGCATGCCCCTGGCCGAGGCCGCGCTGGATGCCGGCTTTGCCGATCAAAGCCACATGACCAGACGGTTCCGCGACGCCTTCGGCATGTCGCCGCGCCAGTGGAGGCTGGCCAGCCGGACCGCCTGATCCCGGCGGGGCCGCGCCTCCCCCCAGAGACTCTTCACGCACAATCGTTCAAGACCGTCTGCAACGCCTTTCCTAGCCTTCGCGATCATTGCCGGATCGTCCGGCACAACCGATGTCGAAGGAAGGCTGAAGACATGGCGTCACAGACCGAAATCCAGAAATATGTCCGGTTCGAAACCGGCGGCCGCACCGCCTATGGCCGTTGGAAGGATGGCGTGATCGAGGAGCTCGAAGGCTCGATCTACGAGGGTGCCGCTCCTACGGGCGCGACCTTCCGCTTGGAGGATGTGCATCTGCTGGTTCCCTGCGAGCCGTCCAAGGTCATCGCGGTCGGCCTGAACTATGCCAGCCACCAACAATTCGTGACGTCGGCGGAAGGCGGCTTCACCGCTCCGGGCGGCAAGCCGCTCGACATGTCCAAACCGGTGATTTTCGCGAAGTTTCCCACCAGCCTGATCCCCGACGGCGCGGATATCGTCTTTCCGGACGGCGCGACCAATGTCCATTTCGAGGGTGAGCTGGCGCTTGTGATCGGAAAGAAGGCGAGCCGTGTCGGCGAAGCCGAGGCCAGGGACTACGTCTTCGGCGTTTCCATCTGCAACGATCTCGTCGACCGCGAATGGCTGTTGAACGACCTGCAATGGTTCCGTGCCAAGGGGTCCGACAATTTCGGTCCGATGGGGCCGGCCATCGTCACGGGGCTCGACTATTCCGATCTGCGTCTGCGCACGTGGGTCAATGGCGATCTGCGCCAGGATTCGTCCACCAGCGAACTGGTCTATTCGCCCGACAAGCTGCTCAGCTATGTCTCGCAGTTCGTGACACTGATGCCCGGCGACGTGATTTTCACCGGAACGCCGGGCCAGACGCAGGCGGTAACCCAGGGCGATACGATCGAAATCGAGATCGAGGGCGTTGGCCGCCTCTGCAATTCGATTGCCGCATGACCGCAGGACCTCGGAACATGACAGGAGGACAGCCGTGACACCCGAAGCAGTGCGGAAATATCTGGCCGAGCACGCGCCGGACCTTGAGCTCGTCGAACTGCCCGAAGCGCATACGACCGACTACATCTCGCGCGAATGGAAGGTTCTGCCTGCCCAGGTCGCCAAGACGCTGACGCTGCGGGTCGGCGGCGATGCGAAGATTGTCGTGACCTGCGGCGACTCGCGGCTCGACAACCGCAAGGTCAAGGATGTGCTCGGCGGCAAGGGCCGGATGATGCCGGGGCCGGAGGCCTCCGAGATCACCGGTCATCCGGTGGGCGGCATCACTCCGCTTTGCCTCGCCAGGCCTTTGCCGGTGTTTTTCGACGTTCAGCTGAAACGCTTCGACGAGGTGGTGACGGCAGCGTGCTCGACCCATGCGGCCATCCGCATCCCGCCCGAACGCTTTGCCGAGCTTGTCGACGCCACCTGGGTGGATATCTGCAGCGATCCATGACGCCTTGCGAGGCGTGCGGCAGGCAGCGCCGCGAGGCAGGAGGCGCGGCGGTCCGCAAGCGATGGCGTCGGTTATGGCGTGACCTTCGAGCGTCCGTCCGCCGTCAGCGTCCGCAGGCCATCGCGCGCTGAAGAAGGAAGGCCTTCTCTCGTGCGTTGCGCGTGAGGGCCGCGGCGCGCTCGAACGCGTCTCTGGCTTCGGCGAGCCGGCCGGCCCGGAAGAGGAAGTCCCCCTCGCGGCGGGAAGCGGCGCATAGCCGTCAAGCGCCGGGGCCCGTTCGATCTCGCCGAGCAGCGCCAGGCCGGCCTCCGGGCCGAAGGCCATGCTGTGGGCCACGGCCCGGTTGAGATCGACCACCGGCGAGGGCATGACCTCGCGCAGCGTGTCGTAGAGCGCCGCGATCCTCCTCCAGTCGGTGTCTTCCGCCGTGCGGGCCCTGGCATGGCAGGCGGCGAGCGCGGCCTGGAGGGTATAGGGTCCGGCGGCGCCGCCCAGCGCCTCGGCACGGTCGAGGGCGGCGAGGCCCCTGCCGATCAGCAACCGGTCCCAGTGGGCGCGGTTCTGTTCGGTCAGCGGGACGAGCGCGCCGTCCGGGCCCGTGCGCGCGGCAAGGCGCGACGCCTGGATCTCCATGAGCGAGAGAAGGCCGAAGACTTCCGGCTCGTCGGGGAGCGCGGCGGCCAGGATGCGGCCCAGGCGTTGGGCTTCCGCGCACAGGGCGGGCCGGATCAGGTCCTCGCCGGCGGTCGCCGCATAGCCCTCGTTGAAGATCAGATAGATCACCTCCAGCACGGAGGCGAGACGCTCCCTGCGATCCTCGCCGCGCGGCACCGCGAAGGTCAGGCCGGCAGTGCGGAGCGTCTTCTTGGCCCGGACGATGCGCTGCGCGATGGTCGCCTCCTTCGACAGGAAGGCGCGGGCGATCTCGTCCGTGGTCAGCCCGCCGATCAGGCGCAGCGTGATCGCCGCGCGGGCCTCCGGCGACACGATCGGGTGGCAGGCGGCGAAGATCAGGCCCAGGAGCTCGTCGCCGAGGTCGTCGTCGAGCGCCGTCTCGATGGCGTCGGCGGTCTCGCCGGTCCGCTCCTCGAGGTCGCGGCCGAGCTCGGCATGCTTGCGCGCGAGCATCCGGTCGCGGCGGAAGCCGTCGATGGCCCGGCGCCTGGCCGTGGCCATCAGCCAGGCGCCGGGATTGTCCGGGATACCGGTTTTCGGCCAGGCGTCGAGCGCCGTCACCAGCGCGTCCTGCGCCAGCTCCTCCGCCTGGTCGATGTCGCGCACCAGCCGGGCGAGCCCCGCAACGAGCCTTGCCCGCTCGATCCGGAAGACCGTCTCGATTGCCTTGTGCGTCTCGCTCGCCGCCATGGGCCCGGATTATAGCGCTTTCAGGAAAAGTGGAGACCACTTTTCCGGTTCGAAAGCGCGGCATTTCAGGGGCCGTGCCCATTGCGGGGCAAGCCGCGGCCGGCTTGCCGGGGGCGCTGGAGCGGGCCCGCCGGGCGCGAGGCCCGCATGGGCTCACCTGTTCTTGGTCTTGTCTTGGACCCGGCCGTGGATCGCCTCGGCGTCCGGCGTCATGATCTCCTCGAAGTCGGAGAGCTCGTACACCGGGCGGATCTCGATCTCGCTCGGGCCCGGCATCGGATTGGGGCAGCGCTTGACCCACTCCACGGCCTCCGCCATGTCCTTCACCTCCCACAGCCAGTAGCCGGCGACCAGCTCGCGGGTCTCCGCGAACGGCCCGTCGATGACGGCACGCCCGGGCCCGTCGAAGGCCACGCGCTTGCCTTGCGAGGACGGCTTCAGACCGTCGCCGGCCAGCATGATGCCGGCATTCACCAGCTCCTCGTTGTACTTGCCCATCTCCTCCAGCAGCGCCGACGATGGCATGATGCCTTCTTCGGAGTCTTTCGTCGCCTTCACGAAAACCATGACACGCATTGTCTTTCTCCCATGAATGATGAGTGAGGGAGGCCACCCTTGGTCCTCCTGCCCATACGACGAACGAGCGCCGGCGAGATCGACAGCTCGCGGAAATTTTTCTCGGAGGAGGCACGGTCGGCAGCCTGCTCCTCCTGCCGTGAGGCCTGGCGGCGGCGGTCAGCCGCGGTCTGCCTCGCTCGCATGCAGCCCGACCAGGCGCGACAGCAGGAGGACGGTGTAGAGAACGCCGAGGATCGCCTCGAAGGCGGCGAAGGCCTGGGCATAGAAGCCGGTCGGCGTGATGTCGCCATATCCCACCGTGGTCAGCGTGACATAGCTGTAATAGATCATCTGCTGCCAGGTGATCGCGGCCCCCGACGAGGTGGCGAACGATCCCGGCGCCAGCCATTCGATGGTCGCGAAGACCGCGGAGAAGGCGGAGCCGAGGACGAGATAGAGCGACGTCGCCGCCAGCACGACATCCGTCATCACGGTCCGCGCCTGGAAGGTGTAGCGCGCGAGCACGGCGATCATGACGCCGTGATAGGCCATGGAGGTCAGATAGACCGCGAGCGCCGCCGCCGGGCCCGGCGCGTAGGAATTGGCCAGCCCGGCGATGAAGACCGCGAGGCCGGACAGGGCCGCGCCCGTGCGGTACGCCCGGCTGGCGCTCAGCGCCCAGGTCCCGGCCACGAAGATCGTGGCATAGAAGAGATAGAACAGGGCCGGCCACGCGCCCCCGGCAGCCGACAGCGGATAGGTCAGATTGTGGATCAGGATCGCCGCCAGCAGCGCGCCGGTGGTGGCGACGCCGCGTGTGCGGGAACGGGCCGCGCGGTCCATCTCTCTACTCTTCGTGCCAGGGCTGGCGGGCGCCGGCGGCCAGCGCCAGCAGGACCAGGAGCACGCCCAGCCCCAGCGACAATCCGGACAGGTGCAGCGAGAAGACGGCCGCGCACCAGGCCGCAATCGCCGCCGCCGCGAGGAGATAGGGCAGCGGCACCCGCTTCGCCATCGTCCGGTGGAAGAGCGCGCTGCCTGCCAGGAACAGGACCGGGCCGGCCCCGGCGACGAGGACGGTCGGGAGGCGGGCCGCCTCGGCGGGGTGGGCCACGATCTGCTCGATCATGACCGCGACGACGATCGCGCCGCACACCATGATGCCATGCGCATAGGCAAGCCCCGCGCGGGCCATACGCGTATGGTCGGAGGCCTGGACGAAGGCGTGCTCGCCGGTCTCCGTTGTGTGGATGAAATAGAGCCACCAGAAGGCGACGATGATGAGAAAGCCGGTCGCCGCGGCCAGGATCACCGGCGCACCGAGCGGCTGGCTGACCAGCATGGCCCCCAGAAGCAGGATAGATTCGCCGAGCGCGATGATGAAGACCTGCTGGTTGCGCTCCAGGAGATGGGCGCCGCGAAGCGGCCAGGACTCCATCGGCGTAGAGCCGGCGCCCGGCAGCCAGAAGCCGGCATAGGGCGCCGCATAGTCGACCAGGACGGCGGCGAGCCACAGGCCGACCCGGGCCTCGGGCCAGACCACGCCGGCAATCCACAACAGGCCGGACAGGCCGCTCCACGCCCCGAGCTGGGCATAGTTGCGCCCCATCCGCCGGCCGCGGAACGCCAGCGCCATGTAGCCGGCGCGCAGCAGGCCCATGACGACATAGGCGCCGACGAACAGCGCCGCCCGGTCGGAATAGGCCGACGGCATCGCGATCGCCATGAGAAGCGCGCAGGCCATGAGCGCCACCATGAGCAGCCGGCCATTACGGTGATCGGGGTCGATCCAGTTGGTCGCCCAGGCCGTGTAGTTCCAGCCCCACCAGACCGCGGCGAACAGCGTCGCGGCCTCCAGCGCTCCGAGCCAGCTCTGGTGCGCCAGCAGGAAGTGCGAGAGCTGGATGATCGAGAAGACGTAAACGAGGTCGAAGAACAGCTCCATATTGGTGACGCGGGGCGTCTCGCCCTCGGGCAGGTCACGCAGGGCGTCCGTCGGAACGAGGCGGGCAAGAAGGGTCTGGCTCATGGTGCGATGCCGGTCCGGTGTGTCGTCCTTGGCCGTCAGCCTAACCCCGAAGGCCGTGTTCGCCGAAACGGCACGGTCCCGGGGCGCGGCGGGGTGTTCATGGGGGCGTGCCGTATCATCGTTTGCGGGCCAGAAACAGCGCGACCGCCACCGGCACGACGAAGATCACCGCGAAGATCGGCAGTTCCTCCATGAAGGAGTAGCCGGCCCGGGCAATGCCGATCCACATATTGATCGCGGCGCAGACGAACCAGACCGCGACGAAGGCCGGCAGCAGGCTGCGGACCGGGCGACCCGTCAGGCGGGCGAGAAGGACGGTGAGGGCCAGCAGCACCAGACCGCCCAGAATGACAAGAACCGTATGCATTGCGCACTCTCCTCTCCAGGAGCCGGGGAATGGGGGCGGCCATGGCGCAACGGGGGTCGCCGCCGCCATGGCCGTCCGTGTCACTTCGTCGTGTAGCCGCCATTGACGAGAATGGTCTGCCCGGTCATCCACCAGCCATCGGACACGAGGAAGCGGATCCAGGGCACGATATCCGCGATATCCGTCAACCCCGTCTTCGAATAGGGCGAAAGCGCCGCCGCCGTCTTGTGATAGGCCACCGCGTCCTCGCCCTCGGCGGGATAGAAGAATGGGGTGTCCATCGGCCCCGGCCCGATCGCCGTCACGGAAATGCCGCGCTCGCCGAATTCCCTGGAGGCGGCGCGGGTGAAGTGCTCGACCGGCGCCTTCAGTCCGGCATAGGCCGCATAGAACGGCGTATAGGCGCCGAGCAGCGAGGTCACGAGCGTGCAGATCCTGCCGCCGTCATTGACGTGCCGGCCGGCCTCCTTGAGGAAGAAGAAGGCCGATTTGGCATTCACCGCGCTCATCGTGTCGAACTCGTCCTCGGTGATCTCCGCCATGGGCTTCTTGAGCACCATGCCGACCGTGTTGACGGCGATATCCGGCCGGCCGACCGCGGCGACCGTGTCGGCGAAGAGCCTCTCCACCGCGCCCGCCGTCGTCAGATCGGCCTGGAAGGCGACGGCCTCCGCGCCGGCGGCCTTCACGGCGGCGACGGTCTCTTCGGCCGCCGGCCGGGTGGCGTCGCTGTTGTAGTGGATCGCCACAGCCTTCGCGCCGTGGTCGGCAAGATCGCGGGCGAGAAGGCCGCCCAGATTCTTCGCGCCCCCGGCAATGAGGACGACCTTTCCCTGAAGACTGTTCGTGTTCGCCGACATGTTCGGGTCCTTTCCGTGATGGTGCTGGGCCAGCAGAGGAGTGTTTGTGAGCAGGGACAGGATATTGATGGCTGAAACTGGATAAACCGGGCGTGCTTGACATCACCTGTCGAAAAATTCGAACAATTAAGCCCATGGACAAGGTTCGCCAGATGCAGGTCTTCATCCATGTGATGGAGAGCGGAAACTTCTCCAGGGCGGCGGAAGCGATGAACATGCCGCGCTCGACCGTATCCACGGTCATCCAGGCGCTGGAGGACCGGCTGGGAACGCAACTGATCCACCGCACCACCCGCCGGGTGACGCCGACCCATGACGGCCTGCGGTTTCTCGAGACGGCGCGGGAGCTCGTGGAGGCGGTCGAGGCCAGCGAGCGGATGTTCCGCCCGCGCCCTGCCCAGGCGACGGGCCGCCTGCGTGTCGACATGCCGAGCCGGATCGGGCGCCGGATCGTGATCCCGGCCTTGCCCGGATTCTTGGCCGCGCATCCGCGTCTCGATCTGGAGCTGAGCACGACCGACCGGATGGTCGACATGGTCGGGGAGGGCGTGGACTGCGTCGTCCGGGTCGGCGAGCTGGCCGATTCCGCCCTGGTGTGCCGCAAGCTGGGCGACATCGCGCTGATCAACTGCGCGAGCCCGGACTATCTCGCCCGCTACGGCACGCCCGAAGGGCTCGACGACCTGCCGCGCCACCATATGGTGAACTACGCCGTGCGCGCACCGTTTCCGGGGGCGGAATGGGAGTATGCCGACGGACGGGCGGTCCGCGCCGTGCCGATGGGAAGCCTGGTCACGGTGGACAATGCGGAGGCCTATATCGCCGCGGCCCGCGCCGGGCTGGGGCTGATCCAGATCCCTGAATTCGACGTTCGCGATCTGTTGGCGGAAGGGGCGCTTGTCGATGTCCTGGCGCGATACCGCCCGCCGGCCATGCCGCTGTCCTTCCTTTACGCGAGGCGCCGCAATCTGCCCGCGCGCATCAGGGTGTTCCAGAGCTGGATCGGCGACCTGCTGGTCGCGCGCGGCGTGTTGCCAGCGTCCGGCGGGGCGCGCGGCGGTCCGTGACGGCCACATGCCCCGATCTCTCCGGGACCGCTGGGGCCCGGACGGCGGTCGTATCCGGGGCGTGGGCGGATATCGCGTCGACATCGCCCAGCGCCCCTCTTGAAGGTCTCTGCCGTCTCTCACGGGGCAGTGTGCGGCGGCCTTGGCAGGCCCCGGATCACTCCCCGCTCTCGGCGGACTTGCAGGTGCCGTAGGCGGTCAGGACCGTATGATCGGATGCGGTGACGAAGGTCGTCTTGCCGCTGCTCATCGAGCTCTGAATCGTCCAGCCCACGGGACCGCTGACACCCTGCATGACGAGGCTGTCGCCCGCCTGGGCCAGGGCGCGGACCGTCGTGATATGCGGCAGTCCGCCCGGACCGGTGGCGGCGATGATGCGCTTCTCGAAATGGAAGAGGAAGCGGGCCGGCAGCGGCAGGTCGCCAAGATTGTCCGTCGGCTCGCAGGTCGACGCGTCCTTGCAGAGAACGGCCTTGTCGAAGGTGCAGGTGGCCGGGTGCGGGGCTGCCGCGCCCTCGGCTTCCTGGATCGCGTCCTCGGCCTGTGCGAGGCCGGCGGAGCCGATCAGGGCAGCCGCCGCGAGAAGAGGTGAAAGCTTGTGCATACTTCGGTTCCCCAAAAATACGGCGCGGTCCAGGCGAGAGACGTCGCACTTGCCGCGGGTGGGTTCGTCAGGCAGTCGATTGCCGATAGCGCGCGCTCAGCGCCGGCAGGGCGGATAGGGCGCATAGCCACAGGGCTGCGGTGCCGGATAGGCCGGATAGGCCGGGTAGTAGACAGGCGGCGGGGGCGGGGGATAGGCGCCGTAATAGTAATACTTGGCCCTGGGGTGGCTCTTCTTCGTGGAGCTGAGCGCCGCGCCCAGCACGGCACCGCCGACCAGCGCGCCCACGACGGATCCTGTGTGGCTGTGATGCGCCCTGGCCTGTGTCGGGGCGAGCGCGACGGCAGACGAGGCCAGCACGCCTGCCACCGCGAAAACACCGATCATCTTCCGACTCATTGATAGGTTCCCCTTCTTCACGTCATATCGGATGGGCAAGACGGGGGCGGGCGCCCCTCATACAGAGCTTTCCCCCGTATATGCCTCATGGATGCTCGTAAAGAATATATCAGCCATGGATTATCGCAAATAATTTCCACAACAAGCTGAAGTCATGATGATTTTCTGACAGAATATAATGTATATAGATTGGATTTTGATAGTATGAATTTATTTGGAAAATGAAAATAAAGCTATGTTCCATCGAGTGTTTCTGACGGAGTGGGCGGCGGCTGGGCCGAACTAGTGAAGGTCGCTGGTATAGACGAATTTCGGCATGCTCCAGCCAAAGCGCAGGGCCAGCAGTCTGAGGGTCAGGCCGACCGCCATCGCGGTAAATGTCGCCACACCGTGGTCCAGGCCGATCCATTGCCCGGTCACATAGAGCGTCCCCGTGACCACCGAGATCGTCGCGTAGAGCTCGGTCCGGAACAGCAGCGGGATATCGTTGCAGAGAATGTCGCGGATGACGCCGCCGACGCAGCCGGTGATCATGCCCGAGGCGATGACGACGATGAACGGCATGCCGAGATCGGTCGCGACATTGCAGCCGATGATGGTGAACAGCACCAGCCCCACCGCGTCGAGGAACAGGAACAGGCGGCGCAGGTGATCCACGATGCGGGCAATCGCGATCGTGGCGAGCGCGGCCCCGCCCGTGATGATCAGGTATGACGGGTGCTGGACCCAGGTCAGGGGGTGGTGATCGAGCAGCACGTCGCGCACGGATCCTCCGCCGAGCGCGGTCGCGCAGCCCAGCAGGAAGACGCCGACCCAGTCCATGCTCCGCCGGCCGGCCGCCAGGGCCGCCGTCATCGCCTCTGCGACAATCGCGACAATAAAGAGCACGTGAAGGATCAGATCGGAGACATCCGCCGTGTTCAAGTCATTCCCCCCGAATTGCTGGGCCCGGACCATGCCCGTCAGCCTGCCACAGCCATGCGCTCCGGACGAAGAGAGATTTTCACGGGGCACACGCGATCTCTCCGGGCCCGGGGCACTGTATAGGGCCGCGGCAAAACCATTGCCCGATGAGTTTTTGACAATATGCTGTGTTTTTATGGCGACGTCTTATGGGGAACGGCGGCGCCGGCGACGGACAAGACTTGACCCGGAGGGGCGGAATGGGAGGGTTGCTCAAGGACATCCCGGATCACTGGGGAAGCAAGTTCGAGGGGCCGACCGGCGCGGTGACCAGAACGCAGACCGGGCCCAACGAGATCGCGTTCATCGCGCCATCCCACATGGCCCTGATCATGTTCTCCACCCAGCCCGGCCGGGAGATCGCGCTGAACAGCGACCGCAGGGCGATCGGGACCGCGCCCGTCGGCTCCGTGGAGCTCGTTCCGGCCGGCGCGGAGCTGTTCGCGCGCTGGCGGGTGGCCAAGGAGAACCTGCTGGTGGCCATGGACGATGCGCGGCTGACCCGGCTCGCCGGACTGGAGTTCGAGACCGATACGTTCGAACTCATGCCCCCGAGGCTCGGCCATGTCGACGACCGGGGCCTGATGCTCGCCCAGCTCATCCGCGACGAGGTCCTTCGCGGCGGGATGGCCAACGAGGACTGTATCGACAGCCTGCTGACCGTGTTCGGGATCTATCTCCTCCGGCAGTACTCGTCCGTCAGGGCGCGCACGCCGGCCGTGCTCACGGGCGGCCTGGCCGCCGGCGCGTGGCGGGAGGTGAACGACTATATCCAGGCCCATCTGTCGGAGAAGATCTCGGTCAGCGACATGGCCCGGATCGCGGGGCTGTCGCCGAGCCACTTCCTGCGGGCCTTCCGCCGCACGACCGGCCAGCCGCCCCACCAGTTCCTGCTCGCGGCGCGTCTCGACCGTGCGCGCGACCTCATCGTCGCGAGCGACATGCCCTTCGGCCTGATCGCCAAACTCTCCGGCTTCAACAGCAACAGCCACATGACCGCGACCATGCGCAGGGTGTGGCAGACGACGCCGAGCGAGCTCCGGCGGCGCGGATAGGCCGCAAGAGCCCGCACGATCACGGCCGGTCCTGCCGGAACTTCCGTCCGAGAACGGACGAGGCGACCTGGTTGCGGAGCATCTGGACCGTTCCGCCGCCGATGGTGAACATCCTGGCGTCGCGCACCATCCTCTCCAGCGGGCGGTTGCGCGAATAGCCCATGGCGCCATGGATCTGCAGCGCGTCGTTGGTCACCGAGATCGCGGTCTCCGAGGCCAGGATCTTCGCCTGCGCGGCCTCGTGCATGTCCGGGAACCCGCTGCCGGCGTTGACCGCGGCCTTGTAGATCAGCGCCTGGGAGGCGGCCAGCGCGACCGACATGTCGGCCAGCATCCATTGCAGCCCCTGGAACTCCGCGATCGGGCGTCCGAACTGACGGCGCTCGCGGGCATGGTCGCAGGCAAGCTCGAAGGCGCCCTGCGCGATGCCGTGCGCCACGGTGGCCGCCCCCACGCGCTGGCCGTTATAGGCGCCCATCAGCGCCGCGAAGCGGGAGGAGGCGCCGTCCGGGCGGGGGACGACCATGTCGTCGGGAACGAACATGTCGTCGAAATGGACACGCGTCTCCGGAATGCCGCGCAGACCCATCGCCGGCTCCCGCTCGCCGGTGCGCAGGCCGTCCGTCTCGCCCCGGAAGGCCAGGAAGCCGCCAATATCGGAGGTCCCGTCCTCCTCAGCGATCCGGGCGAAGACGAGATGGGTCCTCGACACGCCGCCGCCCGTGATCCAGTGCTTCGTGCCGTTCAGGACATAGCCGCCGCCGGTCCGTTTGGCCGTCGTGCGCATCTCGGTCGCCGCCGAGCCCGCATCGGGTTCGGTGATGCAGATGGCGGGCTTGTCGCCGGCAAGGACGAGCCCGGCCACCTTCTGCTTCTGGCGCTCGGTGCCATAGGCCATGACCGCGCCGACGGCGCCCATATTGGCCTCCACGGCGATGCGCGCGGAGACCCCGCAATTGCGGGCGAGCTGCTCGATGACGAGCACCGCGTCGAGCGCGCCGAGCCCCCGGCCGCCGAGCGAGGCCGGAACGGTCATCCCCATGAACCCGGCCTCCACGAGCGCCTCGACAGTGTCGAAGGGGTAGCGTTCGCTGCAATCCACCTCGCAGGCGCGCCGCCGCAGATGATCGTCGGAAAGCGCGGCGGCACGCGCCTGGAGAGCCTGCTGGTCGCGGGTCAGGGGAAACATTGTCGTGTCCTTTCGGCGGTTGGTCCCGTCAGGCATCCTTGACGAAGAGCTCTCTGGGCAGCTCGGTCAGGGAGACCGGCCCGTCCTTCGTTATCTTGACGGTCTCGCTGAACACATAGCCGTCCTCCGGCTCCCAGATCCCGATGATGAGATGGAAGACCATGCCGGGGACGAGCTCCGTCTCGTCGTCCGGCTGCAGGCTCGCCCCGCCATCCGTCCAGTCGATGCCGAGCGAATAGCCGATGCGCGATTCCTTGCGCACGCCGTGTCGCGAGAAGCGGCTGTCGAACGCCCGCGCGACATCCCCGCAGGTCTTGCCGGGTCTGAGCGTTTCGAAGGCGGCGAGGAAGCCGTCCAGCACGGCATCGTGAACGGTGCGGAGCCGTTTCGGCGGTTCGCCGAGAAAGACGGTCCTCGACAGCGCGCAGCAATAGCGGTGGCGGAACGCGCCGAGCTCGAAATTGGTCTGCAGCCCGCCCCGATAGGACCCGTCGCTCCATTTCAGGTGCGGCGCGTTGGCGACGGGCGCGACCGGCATGGTGGGCGTCTTCGTCGGGCCGCCGGGAACCTCCGGCGTGCCGGCGCACAGGCGCTGCATGATCGTGGCGGCGACGTCGCATTCGCGCGCGCCGGTCCGGATCGCGGCCATGCCCTCCAGCATCGCGCGGTCCACGATGCGCGCGGCCTCCTCCTGATAGGCCAGCTCGCGGTCCGACTTCGTCTTCTTCAGCACGGAGACCAGCCCGTCGGCGTCGACGAGGGAGGCGGTGTCCAGCCCCGCCCCGAGCTCGGCATGCTGCTTGACGCCGAAGCCGGTCGCGGTCAGCTCGCAGCCGATCCGCCCCGACGCGCCGAGCCCCGAGGCGGTCTGCGCGATATGCGTCCAGGGCGAGCCGGAGGCCGACGCGATCAGGGCTTCCGGATAGGCCAGGATGTGTCCGTCGGGCAGCCAGCAGGTCGCCGTCGCGCAGTGGATGTCCATCTCTCTCAGGATCAGGGCGGGGGTATCGGACGCTTTCGTGACCAGGGCCGCCTGGGGTACGTAGTCCGAATAGCCCTCATATCCGGTGAGATAGTTGATGTTGGATTCGGTGAGCACCAGCAGCGCGTCCATGCCCGCGGCATCCATCAGCTCGTGAAGGTTTCTCACGCGTGTCCTGTATTCGGAGATCTCGAAGGCGGGCATGGTCGGGTCCTCTCTCTTTGTCATAGGAGCCGCACGGGAATCGCGGCTGGCGGGGTGTACGCGGCCCTCCGGCCGGCAGCCGGCGCGCGGGGCCTTGTGTTATCGGGTCTGTCGGATGCCGGCCGGCGCGTCCCGCGATCTGCGCGGGCGGTCCGGCGGCGGGAGGTCACTGGCTTGCGTAGGGCGGGTCGGTCACGTCCGAGACGGGGTTCCGGAACGTCTCCCGGCTCGTGAAATCCTCATGGTCGGCCTTCGCGCGATCCAGTTGCGACGGCTCGGCCAGAAGCCGGAAGGCGAGGCCGGCCATGGCCTTGGCGGCATGGACGAGCCCCTTGTGGGCGGCGCCGGCCTTGCCCTGCGCGACGAGTTGCCAGGAATGGCCGGGCGTCCCCGCCGCATAGCACGCCACCTTGCACTGCACCGTGGGCACCACCCAGCTCACGGTTCCGACATCGGTGGAGCCGTAGCCCTGGACATGCGGCTGCCGGGGGGAGACCTCGGTGCACAGCACCTCGCCGTCCCTCCGGCAAAGGCCGTTGCGCCGGTAGTCCCGGTCGATCTGGCCGTCGGGAAAGGTCCGGCCGATCTCCGCGGCGAAGGCCCTGTCCCCGTCGTCGAAGGGCGGGGCGCCGAGATGGGTGAGCGTGTCGAGCATCAGCGCCTCGAGCGTCGGATTGCCGACAAGATTGGCCTCGCCGCTGAGCTGCTTCCACCTCACCGAGGTCTCCGTCATCGTCGCCGCGCCGCGTGCGACCTCGCAGACCCGCGCGAAGAGCGACCACATCTCCTCCAGCGTCGCGCCGCGCACGATGTAGCGCACGCGCGCATGGGGCTGGACGACATTGGGCGCCGTGCCGCCGGTATCGACGACGGCATAGTGGACGCGCGCGCTGGCCGGCATGTGCTCGCGCAGATAGTTGACGCCGACATTCATGAGCTCGACCGCGTCGAGCGCGCTGCGCCCGTCCTGCGGGGCCATGGCGGCATGGCTCGCCCGGCCCTCGAAGGCGAATTCGGCCTCCAGGCAGGCGAGCGAGTTCGCCTCGATCACGCCCGTGAAGGCGGAGGGGTGCCAGCACAGCGCGGCATCCACATCGTCGAACAGGCCGGCCTTGACCAGGAAGCTCTTCCCCGAGCCGCCTTCCTCCGCCGGACAGCCGACATAGCGCACGCGCCCCTCCATCCCGGTCTCCCGCAGGCAGTCGGCAAGGGCGGCCGCGGCGAGCAGGGAGGCCGCGCCGAGCATGTTGTGCCCGCAGCCATGCCCGTTCGCCCCATGGGCCACCGGCATCCGTTCCGCACGGCCCGCCTGCTGGCTGAGGGCGGGAAGGGCGTCGTACTCGCCGAGGAACGCGATGACGGGGCCGCCCGCGCCGGCCTCGCCGAGGAGGGCGGTCGGGAGGCCCGCCGTGCCCTCGCTGACAGCGAAGCCGTTCCGGCGCAGCACCTCCGCATGCAGGCGGCTGCTCTGGCGTTCCTCGTAGTTGAGCTCCGGCGTCTCCCAGACCCGGTCGCTCAGCGCGATGTGGTCCGGCGCCCTGCGCTCGACGGAGCGGCACACCAGGTCGAGACGGTCCATGGCGGCTACAGCACCCATTCGTTCCACCGCTGGATGAGGTGTTCGACATTGGTGCGTCCGTCGGCCTGCGTCTCGTTGTACCAGGAGGCCTGGATCGGCACGGAGTCCACGACATAGTCGGGATGGCTCGCAAGCTGCCTCGCGCGCTCCTCCGGGATCGACCGGTAGGCGTCGAGATTGCTCGGCCCGTAGGGGATGAGCTGCGCGAATTCGGCCTGGCGGTCGGCGCGGGTGGCGAACTGGATGAAGCGCTGCGCCGCCTCCAGATTGGGCCCGCCCTTGGGGATCATCCAGTAGTCCCAGTTGAGCTTCGCCTGGTTGCGCACGATCTCCAGCGGCGCGCCCTGATTGACGAGCAGCATGGCCCGGCCGTCATAGGAGTTGGTGACGTCGAAGGCGCCGTCATGCATGATCTGCTGGATTTCCGACCCGACGGTCCACCAGCGCCGGATCTGCGGCTTGATCCGGTCGAGGCTCCCGAAGATCCGGTCGATATCCATCGGGTAGATATCCTGCGGCGCGACGCCGGAGGCCATCAGCGCCTCCTCCCACGGGCCTTCCGTCCCGGACCGCCCCGAGATCAGCGTCCGCGTGCCGGGAAACCGCTCGACATCCCAGTAGTCGGCCCAGCTTTGCGGGCGCGGCGCGCCGTCGGGAAAGGTCTTGGTGTTGACCACCATCACATAGGAGTAGACCAGCGCGGCCACGCCCCACGGCTTCTTGGCGAAATCGGTCAGCCCGGCGAGCTGGTCCTCGCCATAGAGCGAGTAGTCGATATCCTCCAGAACGCCCTTCCTGGCGAGCGTCTCCGCGCCGGACTGGCCGTAGCTGATGACATCCACGGTGACGTTGCCCGACCGCGCCATCAGCTCCACCTGGGCGAGGTTCACCTGGTCGGTGATGGCGGTGACCTGGATACCCGTCTCTTCCTGGAAGGGTTCGACATAGGCCGCGATATTGGCCTTGCCCCAGTCGCCGCCGCCGACGAGGACGCGAAGCTCGCCGCCGCTTCCCGCGCCGAGCGCGGGCATTGGCAGGGCCGAGGATGCGGCAAGCGCCGCACCGGTTCCCAGGAACTGCCGCCGTGTCGTATGTTTCATGATGGCTCTCCCCATTGGACTGTTCCGTTCCAAGGGGACGCTAGGCGGCCATTCGTTATTTCGTCTAATGATGATGCTGTATCGTTGTCATTCGCCGGACAAATGATAGGATGCGCCGATACACTCGACGGGGAGGTCGAGGCCCGTGGCGGGACGGCATATAGATCTGAATCTGCTGAGAATCTTCGACGTCGTCATGCTGGAGCGGAACATGACGCGCGCCGCCGTGCGCCTGAACATGACGCAGCCGGCCGTCAGCAATTCCATCCAGCGCCTGCGCGAGGTCCTGGCCGACGATCTCTTCCTCAAGGTCGCGGGCGGCGTGGTCCCCACGACCAGGGCGGAGGCGATCTGGCCGACCGTGCGCGCCTCGATCCAGTCGCTGTCGCAGACCCTCGATCCGGCGCTCTTCGACCCGTCCATGGCACGGGTGTCGTTCCGCATCGCCATGTCGGACTATGTGGCCTCCGAGCTCATCCGCCCGCTGGCCGGAACTCTGTTCAGAACGGCGCCGGGCCTGTCCATCGTCCTGCACCAGAACATGTTGGACAATGTCGTTCCCGATCTGACCGAGGGCCAGATCGACCTGGCGGCGGGCGTCATTCCCCACCAGGGAGACCGCATCCGCTCGATTCTCCTGAAACCGCTCACCTATGTCTGCGCCATGCGCAGGGGGCATCGCCTCGCCAGGGGCAAGCTGACATTCGACAAGTTCATGGAGGCGCGCCACCTGGAGGTCAGCCTCTCCGGGCGCCACAGCCTGATCGACAGATATCTCACCGACCGGGGCATGCACCGGGATATCGCCCTGACGATCAACCAGTTCGCGCTGGCCCCGGATCTGCTTTGCGAGACCGACCTGATCGCGATCCTGCCGACCGAGACCGTCCTGAACGCGGCGAACAGTTCCGAGCTCTATGCGACGCGGCCGCCGATCCCGGTCTACGAGGACTCCGTCTCGCTGCTCTGGCACGAGCGCAATGACGATGTCCCCGCCCACCGGTGGTTCCGGGAACAATTGCTCCGGCACTTCGAGCAGTAGGCCGGCCTCATTTGCGGCGGTCGGCGGTGAACCGCAGGCCGATCAGTCCCAGCACCGGCACCAGAAGCAGCATGGTCGAGACCGCGGCGATGGTGGGATTGATCTGGTGGCGTATGTCCTCCCACATCTTCATGGGAAGCGTCTTCTCGCCGAAGCCGCCGATGAACGTCGCCACGACCACCTCGTCGAAGGAATGGATGAAGGCGAAGATGGCGCCCGCGACGATGCCGTACTGGATGAGCGGCAGGGTGATGCGCCGGAATGTCGTGACCGGGCCTGCGCCCATGGACATCGCCGCGCGCTCCAGGCGGCGGTCGAAGCCGGCGAGCGTGGCGCAGACGATGATGACGACATAGCTTATGCCGCCCAGCGTATGGGCGAGGATCAGGCCGAGATCCGTGCCGATCAGCCCCCAGCCCACGAAGCCGCCATAGAGCGCGACGCCGACGACGATGATCGGGACGATGATCGGCGCCAGCAGCAGCGGCATCATATAGCGCCCGAGGCGCGGGTGCCTGTCGAGCGCGTAGGCCGCCATGATCCCGAGCCCGCAGGACAGGGCCGTGCTCGCCAGCGCCACGAAGACGCTCTGGCCCAGCGCGGAGGTCCATGAGCGGTCGGCGAAGAAATCCTCGTACCATCTCAGCGACAGCCCGGAGGGCGGGAAGGACAGGAAGGGATCGCTGCTGAACGACATGACCAGCACGATCAGGCTCGGCAGGATCAGGAAGAACAGGCCGGCCGCCGCATAGGCGATCACCAGGGCCGGGCGCACCCGCATGAGCAGATCGCGGCGGTAGAGCGCCCTGCGCCACGCCGACCGCCTGAGGCCGGAGGCCGCCCGCGTCACGCCGGTGGACGCGGAGACGCGCGAGACCGCCTTGCGCACAAGGCCGGCGGCCATCGCCGCGAGCCCGGCTGTCCGGCGGTCCGCCCCGCCCGCGATCAGGCCGCTGCGCGCGGAGGTGAAATCGGCCCCGAAGAGCAGCAGGAACCCGGCGGTGACGAGCAGCAGGACGAAGGCCGCGGCAGCGGCCAGCCGGAAGTTCATGGCCTGGGAAACCTGGATCTCGATGAGCTGCGACAGGAGCACGTCCGACAGGCCGCCGAGGGCGGCCGGCGTGATGTAGAAGCCGATCGCCAGGATGAAGACGAGGATGGATCCGCTCTTGATGCCCGGGACCGTCAGGGGAAGGAACACGCGGACAAAGGCGCGCACCGGCCCCGCCCCCATGCTCTTGGCGGCGGGCACGAGGCGGTCGTCCAGGCCGTTCATGACGCTGAGGATCGGAAGCACCATGAAGGGCAGCATGATGTGGACCATGCCGATATAGGCCCCGAGCGAGGTATAGAGGATCTGGACCGGCGCGTCCGTCAGGCCGAGGACGATGAGGGTCTTGTTGATGACGCCGCCGTCGCCGAGCATGACGATCCAGGCATAGGTCCGCACCAAGAGGCTGGTGAGGTAGGGGACGACGACCAGCAGCAGCATCACGGTCCGCCACGCGCCCGACGACATGGCGATGGCGTAGGCGAGGGGGAAGCCGAGCACGAGACAGATCCCGGTGACCGCGAAGCCGGCGGTCACGGTTCTGACAAGCACCTGGAAATAGCCGCCCTGCGAGAAGAACTGGCGGTAGCTCGCGACCGTGATGTCCGGATAGCCGATGCTGGCGAGGAACAGCTCGCCCATCGGCAGGATGAAGAAGGCGGCGATGAAGCAGACGGCGGGCGCGACGAGCAGGGCGGAGCTCGCCGACGGGCGCCCCAGGCGCTGGAACAGGCCTGCGAACGCCCCGCGTGCGCGGCTCCCGGCAATGGCGGTGGTCATGGGCATTTCCTTTCGTCGGTCCCGGCCGGCAGCCCTATCGCAGGGCCACGAAATCGTCGGCGAACCAGCTCAGCGTGACCTCGTCGTGGAGCTGGAACCGGCGCTCGCCGGGACCCGACATCCTCTTGGCGACGAACTGCGCGGGCCCCGCATCGATCACATAGCGCGTCATCTGGCCGAGATAGATGGCCTCGCGGATCCGGCCGTCGATCCGGACGCGGCCCAGCTCGGGTTCGTGGCCGTGCCCCTGTCCCCGTTCCTGTCCCTGTGGCCCGGCGGCCAGGTCCATCGCGATCTTCTCCGGGCGGACGGCGGCGCATGAGGGGGCCTCGCCGTCCGGCGCCCAGCCCGGCGGGCACGCCATGGCGACGGCCCCGTCCTCCGACCGGAAACAGGTGCGCGCGCCGGCGGTCTCCACCCGGCCCGGGACGATGTTGACGTCGCCCACGAACTCCGCGACGAAGCGCGTCTTCGGCCTCTCATAGAGCTCGACAGGCGTGCCGGTCTGCTGGATCCGCCCCTCGTTCATCACGACGATGCGGTCCGACATCGTCAGGGCCTCCTCCTGATCGTGCGTCACATAGAGCACCGTCAGCTTCAGGGACTCCTGGATATGCTTGATCTCCAGCTGCATCTCCTCGCGCAGGTTCTTGTCCAGCGCCCCGAGCGGCTCGTCCATCAGCAGAAGCGGCGGGTCGGCGACGAGCGCCCGGGCGAGCGCGACGCGCTGCTGCTGGCCGCCGCTGAGCTGGTCGGGATACCGCCCCTGGAACCCGTCCAGCCGGACCATGGTGAGGGCGTCCGCCGTCTTGCGGGCGATATCGCCGCGCGCCATGCCCCTCGTCTCGAGCGGAAAGGCGAGGTTCTGCTCGATGGTCATGTGGGGAAACAGCGAATAGCTCTGGAAGACGATGCCCTGGTCGCGCCGATAGGAGGGCACCTTGGAGACGTCCCGGCCATTGATCAGCACATGGCCCCGGCTCGGAAAGGCGAAGCCGGCGAGCAGCATCAAGGATGTCGTCTTGCCGGAGCCGCTGGGGCCCAGAAGCGTCAGGAACTCCCCCGGACGGATCGCGAGCTCGAAGTCCTTCAGCGCGTCAAACGCCCCGTAGGATTTCGTTACCCCGCTGAACGCGACGTCCGCGCCGCGCACGGGCGCGCCCCGGTCGATTGCGCCGCCGCTGCGGGCGGTATCGGTTGCAAGCTGTTCCAAATGCGATGCCCTCCTTCCGGGAGTTCCGAATGTCGAACCCACGCCCCCCGAGCCCTTGCGCGGGCTTCTGGGCGACAAGTTGAGGGCAGCGACGGGAAGACTGTCCAATCACCGATCGGGATGAAGGCCATAACGGTGAGTGATCTTGCCGATCCCGCCGTCGATGCTCCGTGGACACAGGGCGGACGCTGCGTCACAATCCGCGCCGGATCGAAGCCATGTCGCGGGAGCCGGCGATGAACGAGGCGGATGCCAGGGTCGAGGCCTTCTATGGCGGAGCGGACAGGTGGCGGGACGAGCTGGCGGCGCTGCGGGTGATCCTCCTCGACTGCCCCGTGACCGAGACGTTCAAGTGGCGCTCGCCCTGCTACACGGCCGAGGGCGGCAATGTCGCCGCCGTCTGGTCGCTGAAGGAGAGCTGCACCCTGTCCTTCTTCAAGGGCGTGCTGCTGAAGGACACGGACGGCATCCTCGCAGCCCCCGGGGACAATTCGCGCTCGATGCGGCTGGTCCGGTTCGCGAGCCTTGCCGAGATCGCCGGGATGGAACCCGTCCTGAAGCGCTATGTCCACGAGGCCGTCGCGCTGGAGAAGGCCGGGCTCAAGGTGGATTTCGGCAAGGACAAACCCGTGCTGCCCGACGAGCTCACCGAGCGGTTCGCCCGCGACCCGGAACTGAAGGCCGCGTTCGAGGCCCTGACGCCGGGGCGGCAGAGGGGGTATGCGCTCCACTTCTCCCAGGCCAGGCAGTCGAAGACGCGGATATCGCGGATCGAGAAATGCGCGCCGAGAATCCTCGATGGCAAGGGATTGCACGACCGGTGAGCCCTCCGGCGAACACGGGGCGTCGAGGGCGGCGTTCCGTCTTGCTTTCGGCCCGGCGGGGTGGGTAGGATCGTGCCGCCTTCCCCATGCGGCACGGCGTCCTGCCCGCCGCTTATCCATCGCTCAAGACCCCTCGAGGCGCCATGGACATCTCCAGAAACTCCTTCAAGGCCGCGCTCGGCGCCGGCAAGGTCCAGCTCGGCATCTGGAGCTGCCTGTGCAGCCCGCTCGTCTCCGAGCTCCTGGCGCAGTCCGGCTTCGACTGGATCCTGTTCGACGGCGAGCATTCCCCGGTCGAGATCGCCGATCTCCTGCCCCTGCTCCAGGCGGCCTCGGGGGGCACGGCCTCGCTTGCCGTGCGCCCGCCCTGGAATGACCGCGTGCTGATCAAGAAGGTGCTCGACCTCGGTGCGCAGACCGTGCTCGTCCCCTTCGTGGAGACGGCGGAGGAGGCGCGGGACGCCGCGCGGGCCTGCTGGTATCCGCCCGCCGGGGTGCGCGGCGTGGCGAGCGCGACGCGGGCCGGCGGCTTCGGCCGGATCGCCGATTATTTCCACAAGGCCAATGACGAGATGTGCGTGCTGGTCCAGGTGGAAACCGCCGGTGCCCTGGCGCGGCTCGACGAGATCGCGCGGGCCGACGGCGTCGACGGCGTGTTCATCGGGCCCTCCGACCTCGCCGCCTCCATGGGCCATCTCGGCAATCCGGGCCATGGGGAGGTTCAGGAGGCGATCCGCGAGGCCGCCGGCGCGATCCGCAAGGCCGGAAAGGCGCCGGGCATCCTCGCCACCTCCGCCGCCGACGCGCAGAAATATGTCGACTGGGGCTATCTCTTCGTCGCCTGCTCGCTCGATGTGCGCATCCTCGCCACGGGCCTCGACGGCCTGCTGAAGGACATGGGCCGGTAGCCGCCAGCACCCGCCGCAGTGCTTTGCGAGCGGCCGGTCCGGCGACGGTCCGGCCCCCTCCTCGTCGTCGAGACCGGCCCTTTGTCCTCGTCGTCCGGTCCGGCTCGCCTCTTCGTCACCGCGTCCGCCCCTCTTTCCTTGTCATCCGCCCTGACCTCTCTCCGTCATCCCCGCGAAAGCGGGGATCCATCGGCCTGACCTCTCTCCGTCATCCCCGCGGAAGCGGGGATCCATGTCTCGGGGGGTGTTTATGGATCCCCGCTTTCGCGGGGATGACGGACGGTGCGGAGTGACGGACAGCGCGCGATGACGGATGGCGCGGACAGAGTGGGGATGACGGACGGCACCGGACTGGCGGCCAGCAAAACGCGCCGGGCGCTTCAGGGCAGGTCGAGCGCCTGGTAGCGGTCGCGGATTTCCGTGCAGGTCTCGATGGAATATCCCGAGCGCTGCGATTCGGCGTGCTGCTCGAGCCCCATAGCGAACAGGATCATGCGGACCGAGCGGTCCCGGTCGCCCGCGGAGACCCGGTCGATCCACTGCGCGACCCGTTCGGCGTCGCGCTGGGTGTCGATGTTGCAGGCGGCCGCCCGGCCGAGGATCGAGGCATAGACGCCGAGCCGTTCCGTCGTGTGCTCGCCGCCATCCCAGGCGCCGGTCGACAGGCCGAGTGCGGTCGCGAATGTCAAAGCAACATATTTCATAGCACCCCCGCGAACACAGATCATTGCGCGTCCGGGGCGCATTGCCAAGATGATCAGGGTTCGGAATATGCAGCGGGCGGCTGCGAAAATGCACACAGCCTTCGCCGCCGGCAGAGCGGCGGGTGCCTGTGGGGGAGCCGATCGGACGGATCAGGCTGGTGCGCGATCGTGGCCAAAAGATGTTGGCGGCCGCTGTCCGGGCCCGTCTCCCGAAATCCGGCCGGCTTTCCGGCATTTCGCACGGATTTGGTGTATACTGCACCTTACCGGGGGATGGAGGGGACCCATGCCGACCTGGACAGCCCGTGTTTCGGGGTGGAAGCACGGAGATACGCCGACGAGTTCCTCAACGACCGTCGGGACCCACATCTTCGAGATCACCTTCGACTGCGCCTGCTGCGAGGACGAGAAGAAGGCGAAGAAGAAGGACGACAAGAAAGCCGGCAAGGCGGACAAGGCCACGAAGGATGTCGATCTCGACACCTATTCGAGTGCCGTGCGCAATGTGCGGGTGCGAACGTCCTTCGACACGCAATTCGGCGACAAGCAGGTCACCGACGGCGGCAGCACCGTGCGCGTGCGCAAGGCCAACTGCCCGGAGGGGCCGGGTATCCTCGTCTGGATCGAATGCGAGGGCGAGTTCAACCCGAACGCCAATCCGCCCCCCTATGACTGGCACAATTGGGGCATGCGCGGCGCCTGGCATATCTGCTGCTGCTGCGACCAGATCACCTGCCAGCACGAATGGAGCGCGGTGAACGCCCGGGCCCCGCGCGGCGGCGCGAGCGAGGGCATGTATGTGGTGGTCATGGTCGACGAGAAGGCAAGCTGCGACGCCGAGCGCCAGACGAAGCGCTACACGCTGAGCGGCGGCTGACGCGTTTTCTCGGGCTATCGAACCGGCCCGCTCCCCCACCCGGCCACCCATGAGATCATCCTTCCGTGGGTGGCCGGGTGGGGGAGTGGGCCGGTGCAGCCCGACCGCAAAACGCGCAGGCCCACGAGGGAGATCCCATGTCGCTTTACGACCAGAAGGAGGGGCCGTCATCGTCGACCGACAAGGTCGTCACCGTGCCGCAGGTGCTCGGCGCGAATGTCGGCCCGGACGATTTCTCGCCGGGCGAGCTGACCGACGACGACCGCATCCCCGCAGGCCAGGTGCTGCGCTATGTGCGCCATTATCGCTGCCGGTTCGAGCAGGCCTCGGCCCAGCCCATCGCGGTCTATCAGAACGGTTGCCGGGTCTACGAGCTGCCCTATGTCTGCGAGCAGGTGGAGGAGCGCTACTGGGTGCGCAGCCCGATGGTGCTTCTGGAGCGGTCGGCGCGCGAGGTCTTCCGTGTGCTGAAACGCGTCCTGTTCTGCGATGGCGAGGAGCCGCGCGTCCTGGAGGTCGTGCCCCATGTGACCTACGATCCGGCCATCGACCTCCATGCGGGCGAGCCGCCGGCAGCGCCCCCGGGGCCGGACGATCCCGCGCCGAGCACGCCGGACGCGATGCCATGGGCCATGCCGCCCACCGAGATCGGCATGGCCGGTCACGGCTACCCGGAACGCTTCGACGAGGCGGGCGGCGACGAGTTCGTGACGGTGGAGTATTTCTGGAAGCTCCAGACCACGCCGCCCATGCGCATCGTCGGCTGTTTCATCCACGCGACCTATGTCGCCTATACGCGCACCACACGGGTGCACCGCGAGACGGGCGCGCAATCCCCGTCGCTCGAAAGCGTGCTCCGCCCGGTCCTGACGAAGGTGATCGTCTACCAGATCCCGGGCTGCGTCGACGGCCGGCAGGACTAGGCGGCAGGCGCAACGGCCCGCGCCTTCTCCGCTCCCTCCTGACCCGACGCTCTGGATCCCCGCCTTCGCGGGGATGACCGGGAGAAAAACGGGGCAGGGGTAAGGGTAAGGGCCAGCGCCTCCCCCGCTCGCTCCCGCGAAGGCGGGAGCCCAGGGGGCGCTGACCGACGCTCGGCGGTCTCGGGAGCGGTCCGGGTCTCTCTTCCCTCGTCATGCCCGGGCGTGTTCCGGGCATCCATGCGGCCTCGCCGTGTGTCGCGGGCGCCCGATGGAGTGCCGGGACGAGCCTGGCAATGACGAAGGGGAACGGATCGGGGGCCCGACACTTTGCGCCGGGGCGGGGAGCGGTCGGGCCGCTCCCCTCCCCTCTCACCCGACGCTCTGGATCCCCGCCTTCGCGGGGATGACCGGGAGAGAAACGGGGCAGGGGTAAGGGTAAGGGGCCGCGCCTCCCCCGCTCGCTCCCGCGAAGGCGGGAGCCCAGGGGGCGCTGACCGACGCTCGGCGGTCTCGGGAGCGGTCCAGGCCTCTCTTCCCGCGTCATGCCCGGTCTCGCCCCGGGCATCCATGCGGCCTCGCCATGTGTCGCGGGCGCCCGATGGAGTGCCGGGACGAGCCTGGCACTGACGAAGGGGAACGGATCGGGGTCCCGACACTTTGCGCCGGGGCGGGGAGCGGTCGGCCGCTCCCCTCTCACCCGACGCTCTGGATCCCCGCCTTCGCGGGGATGACCGGGAGAGAAACGGGGTAAGGGTAAGGGGAAGGGGAAGGGCCTGCGCCTCCCCCGCTCGCTCCCGCGAAGGCGGGAGCCCAGGGGGCGCTGACCGACGCTCGGCAGTTTCGGGAGCGGTCCGGTCTCCCGACACCTTGCGCCGGGGCGGTTTACTGCTGCGGGGGCGGTGTCGGGCTGTCGGGGCGGCACATGGTGTCGGCCAGCCGCTCGATCAGCGAGATCACGCTGGCGCGCTCGGCCGCGCTGAACGGGTTCATGGCCAGCATCTCCGTGACCATGAGGCCCTCCGTCGCCAGCCACAGGAGGCGGGCGAGATCGGGGTCGCGGGCCTGGCGGAGGATGGCGTTCTCGCAATCGTGCGCCTCGCGCACCGGGTCGAGGAGTTGCGGGCTCTCCGCGCTGGCCGCCAGCATGGACTGGGCCATCTGGCAGTCGTCGCCGATATCCTTCTCCAGCTTGGTCGCGATCAGGGCGCGGAACTGGGCGTCCGGCGTGCAGGGCAGGCGTGCGCACAGCTCGTTCCGCCGGGCGTGGTGCTCCTCGATGAACCGCCGGAGCATGGCCTGGAGCAGGGCCTCCTTGGTGGGGAAGTGATAAAGCAGCCCGCCCTTGCTGATGCCGGCCCTGTCGGCGACGGCCTCGAGCGTCAGATGATTGGCGCCGACCTCGAACACCACCGTCTCGGCGGCATCGAGAATCTGGAGCCTCGAACTCGGGCGTCCCCTGGGCTTCCTCTGCTTTGTGTCCATTTTATATTGTATACCGTCCAGACGGTGCATTTAATCCCTTGATTTACAGTCTGGATGGTACATATATTGCCGCGGCGGCGGCGGGTCAATGCCGGTCTGGGGGGCTTTCCCCTGCCAGGCCATATTGCAGTGCACACATTCGATACCGGACATTCGGTCTCATGATCAAGCGATTCATCATTGTCTTCATCCTGCTCGTTCTGGTTTGCGGGGGGCTCATCGGCTTCAATATCGTGCGCGACCAGAAGATCGCGGAGTTCTTCGCCAACATGCCGCCGCAGGCGGTTGCGGTCTCGGCCACGGAGGTGGAGACCGGCGAATGGCGGCCGGGCATCGAGGCGGTCGGCACGGTCAAGGCCGTGCGCGGCGTGGATCTCGGCGCGGAAACCAGCGGCGTCGTCCGTTCGGTGAACTTCTCCTCCAACGACCGGGTGTCGGCCGGCGAGGTTCTCGTCCAGCTCGACGACGAGGTAGAGAAGGCGCAGATCCCCGGTGCCGAGGCGGCGCTGAAGAACGCGCAGAGCCACCTCAAGCGGATCCGCAACCTCCGGGACAAGGCGGTGGCGACGGAGTCGGACCTCGATTCGGCGGTGAATTCCGTCGCGGCCGCGCGCTCCGAGCTGGAGCGCCTGCGCGCCGTGGTCGCCCAGAAGGCTATCAAGGCGCCGTTCGACGGCGTGGCGGGCATTCCGCGCATCGATGTCGGCCAGTATGTCCAGCCCGGCACCGTGATCGCCACCTTCCAGGATCTCGACCGGCTGCGCGTCGACTTCACCGTGCCGGAGCGCGATGCGGGCCTGCTGTCCATGGGCCAGAGCGTGCGTTTCGGCGCCGAGGAGGGCGAGCTCGCCTATGACGGCCGCATCACCGGCATCGATCCCAAGGTGGATCCGAGCACGCGGCTCGTCTCCGTGCGCGCCGAGCTCGACACGCCGGAGAACGGGCTTCTGCCCGGACAGTTCGTCTTCGTGCGCGTCCAGCTCGACACCGAGCCGGATATCATCGCGCTCCCGCAGAGCACGGTGATCACCAGCCTCTATGGCGACTATGTCTATGTGCTGGTCCCGGCCGGGCCCGAGGGCCAGTCGGCCGCCGCGGACGAGGGCGCGAGCGAGGGCGGCGGGCTCGTCGGCACCGCTGAGGCCAGCGAGCAGGGCGCGTCCGGCCAGCCGGAGACCTACAAGGCCGACCAGGTCTTCGTGAAGGTCGGCCGGCGCAATCAGGGCACCATCGAGGTCCTGTCGGGGCTCAAGCCCGGTCAGACGGTCGTCACCTCCGGCCAGAACAAGCTGCAGAACGGATCGCTCGCGACCGTCAACAACGAGATCGACCCGAAGATGACGGGCGTCGCCGGGAGCGCGCAATGAGCTTCACCGAGCTTTTCATCCGGCGGCCGGTGCTCGCCACCGTCGTCTCGCTCATGATCCTGCTGCTCGGCGCACAGGGGCTGATGAAGCTCTCCGTGCGCGAGTATCCGGAGGTCAAGGACACCGTCATCACGGTGACGACGACCTATGCCGGCGCGGGCTCGGAGCTCATGCAGGGCTTCATCACCACGCCCATCGCCAAGGCGGTGTCGAGCGCGGAGGGCGTCGACTATGTGACGTCGAAGAGCATGCCCTCGACCTCCACCGTGTCGGTGCATATGCGCCTCAACACCGACCCCGACAGCGCGCTCACCGAGGTGATCTCCAAGGTGCAGGAGGTGCGCGGCGAGCTGCCGGAGGAGGCCGACGACCCGATCATCCAGAAGGGCACGGGCCAGCAGTTCGCGCTCATGTATCTGGCCTTCTCCAGCCCGGAGATGACGCCGCAGCAGATCACCGAGTACCTCACCCGCGTGATCCAGCCGCGCATGGCGACCATCGAGGGCGTGGGCGAGGCGCAGATCCTGGGCGGGCAGACCTTCGCCATGCGCATCTGGCTCGATCCCGTCCTGCTCGCCTCGCGCGGGGTGACCGCGGCGGACGTGGTGGAGGCCGTGCGCGGCGCGAACTTCCTGTCGGCGCCCGGCAAGACGCAGAGCGATCTCGTCGCCTATGCGGTGGAGACGGAGACCACGCTGCAGACGCCGGAGGCCTTCGGCGCCCTGCCGCTCAGGAACAATGGCGACGAGATCGTGCGGCTGCGCGACGTCGCCCGCGTCGAGCTCGGTGCGGAGAGCACCGACGTGAAGGTGTCGTTCAACGGGCTGAAGGGCGTGTTCATCGGCGTCTTCACGACGCCCGACGCCAACCCGCTCGACGTCGCCGAACGCGTGCGCAACGAATTGCCGAACATCCAGGCCGACCTGCCCAAGAGCATGGAAGCGGTCATGGTCTACGATTCGAGCAAGTTCATCGACGCCTCCATCGAGGAGGTGTTCAAGACCATCGGCGAGGCGGCGGCGATCATCATCCTCGTCATCCTGCTCTCGCTGGGCTCGTTCCGCTCGATCGTCATCCCCATCGTGACGATCCCGCTGTCGCTGTTCGGCGTGTGCTTCTTCCTCTATATGCTCGGCTACTCGCTGAACACGCTCACCCTGCTCGCCATGGTGCTCGCGATCAGCCTGGTGGTCGACGACGCCATCGTGGTGGTGGAGAACATCCACCGCCATATCGAGGAGGGGCTGAAGCCCATTCCGGCGGCGATCAAGGGCATGCAGGAGATCTTCGGGCCCATCGTCGCCATGACGATCACGCTGGCCGCCGTCTATGCCCCGATCGGCTTCACGGAAGGGCTGACCGGCGCGCTGTTCCGCGAATTCGCCTTCACGCTCGCCGGCGCAGTCATCCTCTCCGGCGTGGTGGCGGTCACGCTGTCGCCCATGATGTCGTCGCGGCTTCTGAAGGCCCATGGCGAGGCCGGGGCGAGCCGCTTCCAGCGCATCGTGGACGCGACCTTCGACTGGCTCGCGACGCGCTATTCGCGCCTGCTCCACGGCTCGCTCAACTACCGCGCGGTCACGCTGTTCATGGTCGTCGCGCTTCTCGGCACCTCCGTCTTCCTGTTCATGAAGACATCGTCGGAGCTGGCGCCCGACGAGGACCGCGGCGCCATGTTCTCGCTCGTCAATGCGCCGCAATATGCGACACCCGACTACACGGCCATGTTCGTCGACCGCTTCCGCCCGCTGACCGTCGATATCCCGGAGATCGACACGACCTTCTCCGTGGTCGGCGAGGATGGCGGCGGCACGGGCTTCGCCGGCTGGACCCTCAAGCCCTGGGCGGAGCGCGAGCGCGGCCAGGCGGAGCTCCAGCAGGAGGTCCAGGCGCGCATCAACACCGTGGCCGGCGTCCAGGCCTTCGTCTTCGCCCCGCCGTCGCTGCCGGGCACGGGCGACGGCATGCCGGTGCAGCTCGTGCTGCGCTCCACCGGCAATGCCGCCCAGGTCTACGAGGTGGCCGAGTCGGTCAAGGGCGAGGCGATGAAGACGGGCAAGTTCCTGGTGGTCCAGAACTCCGTCTCCTACACCTCGCCGCGTGCCCGCGTCTCCATCGACCGGGACCGGGCGACCGCGCTCGGCGTGTCGGCCCGCGACATCGGCACCACGCTCAACGTGCTGCTCGGCGAGGGCCAGATCGCCAAGTTCGACCGCGACAACCGCAGCTACGACATCATCCCGCAGGTGGCGCGCGCCGACCGGTTCAACCCGGAGAGCATGGGCAAGTACTATGTCCGCTCCACGACCGGCGGCATGGTGCCCCTGTCGGCGGTGGTGAAGATCAAGACGGTCGCCGCGCCGCAGGCCATCGAGGAGTTCAACCAGCTCACCTCCGCGACGCTGCAGGCGCTGCCGCGCCCCGGCGTGACCACCGACGAGGCGCTCCAGACGCTGGAGACCCTCGCGCGACAGGCGATGCCGGGCGGCTTCTTCATCGACTATGCCGGCCAGTCGCGCCTGTCGATCGAGGCGGGCAACGCGCTCGCCATCGCCTTCGGGCTCGCCGTCATCGTCATCTATCTGGTGCTCGCCGCCCAGTTCGAGAGCTTCCGCGATCCGTTCATCATCATGATGTCGGTCCCCCTGTCGATCTTCGGCGCGCTGATCCCGCTCAATCTCGGCGTCGGCACGCTCAACATCTATACGCAGGTCGGGCTGATCACGCTGGTCGGGCTCATCACCAAGCACGGCATCTTGATGGTCGAGTTCGCCAACGAGCTGCGCGGCCAGGGAATGGACCGGCGCCAGGCCATCGAGGAGGCTGCGCGCGTGCGCCTGCGCCCGATCCTGATGACCACGGCGGCCATGGTGCTCGGCGTCACGCCGTTGCTCTATGCCTCAGGCGCGGGCGCGGCGGCGCGCTTCTCCATCGGCCTCGTCATCTCGTCCGGCATGGCGGTCGGCACGCTCTTCACCCTCTTCGTCGTGCCGATGTTCTACACCTTCATCGCCCGCAAGGCGGCCCGGCCCGCCGACGACGACGAGACTGAAGCCGTGCCCGAACCGGCACGGTAGCCAAGACCAGGCGGCTCCCGGACAGGGGAGCCGCCTTTTTTGTCTCGTCGGACCCCGATCCGTTTCCCTTCGTGATCGCCGGGCCCGTCCCGGCACCCCCATCGGGCGCTCGCGACACATGGCGAAGCCGCATGGATGCCCGGGACGAGCCCGGGCATGACGCGGGAAGAGAGGCCCGGACTGCTCCCGAGACCGTCGGGCGTCGGTCAGCGCCCCCTGGGCTCCCGCCTTCGCGGGAGCGAGCGGGGGAGGCGCTGGCCCTTGCCTTGGCCCTTACCCCGTTCTCTCTCTCCCGGTCATCCCCGCGAAGGCGGGGATCCAGAGCGTCGGGTCAGGAGGGAGCGGCCCGACCGCTACCCGTCCCGGCGCAAAGTGTCGGGACCCCGATCCGTTTCCCTTCGTGATCGCCGGGCCCGTCCCGGCACCCCCATCGGGCGCTCGCGACACATGGCGAAGCCGCATGGATGCCCGGGACGAGCCCGGGCATGACGCGGGAAGAGAGGCCCGGACTGCTCCCGAGACCGCCGAGCGTCGGTCAACGCCCCCTGGGCTCCCGCCTTCGCGGGAGCGAGCGGGGGGAGGCGCTGGCCCTTACCCTTGCCCCGTTTCTCTCCCGGTCATCCCCGCGAAGGCGGGGATCCAGAGCGCCGGGTGAGAGGGGAGCGGCCCGACCGCAACCCGTCTCGGCGCAAAGTGTCGGGACCCCGATCCGTTTCCCTTCGTGATCGCCAGGCCCGTCCCGGCACTCCATCGGGCGCCCGCGACACATGGCGAGGCCGCATGGATGCCCGGGACGAGCCCGGGCATGACGCGGGAAGAGAGGCCCAGCCCGCTCCCGAGACTGTCGAGCGTCGGTCAGCGCCCGCTGGGCTCCCGCCTTCGCGGGAGCGAGCGAAGCCATTGCCCCTGCCCCGTTTCTCTCCCGGTCATCCCCGCGAAGGCGGGGATCCAGAGCGTCGGGTCAGGAGGGAGCGGCCCGACCGCAAACCGCCCCGGCGCAAGGAGCCGGGAACCCGATCCGTTTCTCTCCCCGTTATTCCGGTTCCGGCTGTGCCTCATAGGCGCGCAGGACCGGTGCGGGGTCGAAGGGGGCGTCCGCGGAACCGTCGGCCAGCGCGCGGGCCCAGCCGACGAGGTCGCGGCGCCGGTGTTCGCGCAGATGGGCGGCGGTGGCGTGGAAGCGGGCGACGAGCTCGTCCCATGTCCATGGGTCCTCCGGGTCGCCCTTGCGGAAGCGCCGCTCGTGCTCGCGTGTCGAACCGTCGCGAAAGCGGACGGCGATCCTTGTGGGGCGCTCGTTCGGGAAGGCGCGGGTGAAGGCGTCGACCTCCACGAGGCGGATGCGGCCGGCGAGCGCGGCGATATCCTCGCGCGCGAGGAGGGCGGGGGTCAGGGTGGCGATATCGAGCCCGCCCGCGACGATCAGCGCGGCCACGCAGAAGGCGGTCGAGAACTTGGCCTCTTCCACCGTTTGCGGCGCACGCCGGTCGGCGATCTCGACCTGGGCGGCATAGGTCTCCACCGCGATCTCCGCAATGTCGTCGGCCATGAGCGCGCCGTCCCGCGCCAGGGCCGCGACCGCGTCGAGCGTCGGGTGCATCTGGCCGCAGACGGGCCAGGCCTTGATCGTCGCCGTCTCCACCGCGAGCCCTTGCGGCAGGGGCGCCAGAGATCGGGCCGTGCGGTCGAGCCACCAGGCGCGCAAGGCCCCCTTCTTCCCCTCGAGGATATGGCGTGCGCCCGGTATGCCGGCCCGGGCGAGATGCGCCGCGGTCAGGCCGTTGCGGGCGGCGGTCGCGGCGTGGAAGGCCTTCGCGTCGCTCAAGCCCTCCTCGGCGAACTGCCAGAGCCCCGCGGCCTGTGTGCCCGCATGGCCGAAGGCGGAGAGGGTCGCGGCCTCGCCGAGCCCCATCGCGCGGGCCGCCGCCGCGGCGGCGCCGAAGCTTCCCGCCGTCGCGGTCGTGTGGTGAACCCCATAGTGCTCCGGCCCGAGCAGCGCGCCGACCCGCACGCCGGCCTCGTAGCCCGCTGTGACGGCTGCGGCGACATCGCCGAGCGACAGCGGCCGGTCCGCCGCGAGAGCGAGCACGACCGGCCAGACCGTGATGCCCGGATGCATCATGGCGGCGCGGTGGCCATCGTCGATCTCGTCGAGATGGGAGAGGGCGGCAGCCGTCATGGCGCGCGCTTCCGGGCCGTTCCCGCCCGCGCCCGCCTCCATTGCCGCGCGATAGGGGGCGGCGAGCCGGTGGCGCCCGCCGGCGATGGCCGCGCCCGCCCAGTCGATGAGAGAGAAGGCGACGCGCTCGCGCGTGCGGGCGGCGAGCGCCCCGCCGTCGAGCCGCGCGGTCCAGCCGGCGAGGGGGGCGAGCCAGGGGCGGTCTTCGTCAGTCGTCATTGCTCACTCCGTTCGAGAGGACGCCATCCTGACCCGCGCGGCGGCCAGGCGGAAAGGTTTTTCGTCCATCCGCCCTTTGCCGCGCCATATTGGGTTGACATTCTCTTTATTTGGATGATATTGGAATATTTATGCTACTAGATGACATTGATAAAAAACTTCTTGCCATAATGCAAGAGGATGCTAGCCTTTCCGTCGCGCAGTTAGCCGAGCGTGTGGGGCTGACCACGACGCCATGCTGGCGTCGGCTCCAGCGCCTCGAGCGGGAGGGATATATCCGCGCGCGGGTCGCCTTGCTCGATCCCCAGAAGCTGGGGCTCGGCCTGTCGGTCTTCGTGCTGATCCGGACGGCCCATCATACGGCCGACTGGCTGGAGCAGTTCTCGCGCACCGTCTCCGCATTCCCGGAGGTGGTGGAGGTCAACCGTCTCGCCGGCGAATACGACTATCTGCTGCGCGTCGTCACGCGCGATATCGCGTCGTACGACCGGTTCTACAAAAGGCTGATCGAGGCGGTGGACCTGAGCGATGTCACCTCAAGCTTCTCAATGGAAGAGATCAAATACGCAACGGCCCTGCCGCTCGACGAGCACTGACGCGCTTCTCGCCCGCATCCGCGACGGCCTTCTCGGTGCCGGCGCGGCGGTGCCCGGCCCCTTCGGCGCGAAACCCCTCGTCTATGCCGACTACACCGCATCGGGCCGGTCGCTCGCCTTTCTCGAGACGGCGATTGCCGAGCGCGTCCTGCCCTATTACGCCAACACCCATACGGAGACCTCCTATACCGGCCGGCAGTCCACCCGGCTGCGCGAGGGCGCGCGCGAGGCGGTGCGCCGCGGCGTCGGCGCGGACGGGCGCCATGCGGTGATCTTCGCCGGCTCCGGCGCGACCGGCGCGGTCGACCGGCTGGTGCAGGTGCTGGGGCTCAAGGCGCCGGAGGGCCTGCGCGCCGCGGTGCCGGAGCGCGACAGGCCCGTGGTCTTCGTCGGCCCCTACGAGCATCATTCCAACGAGCTGCCCTGGCGGGAATCCATTGCCCGGGTCGTGCGCATTCCGCTCGGCGCGGATGGCCGGCCCTGCCTGTCGGCACTGGAGGAGGCGCTCGCCGCCCATGCCGACCGGCCGCTCAAGGTGGGCGCGTTCTCCGCCGCCTCGAACGTGACCGGCATCAGGACCGACCTCGACGCCATTGCGCGGGCCATGCACGCCCATGGCGGTATCGTGGTCTGCGACTATGCTGCGGGCGGGCCCTACATGCCCATCCGCATGGTCGAGAGCGCCCCCGGCGCCGGCGACCACAAGGACGCGGCGGTGATCTCGCCGCACAAATTCGTCGGCGGCCCCGGCACGCCCGGCATCTTGGTCGCCGACCGCGCGCTCTTCGCAAACAGCGTGCCGGCGGTCTCCGGCGGCGGCACGGTGAGCTACGTCACCGCCGACAGCCATTGCTATGTCCGCGATCCCGAGCGGCGGGAGGAGGCGGGCACGCCGGGCATCGTGGAAAGCATCCGGGCGGGCCTCGTCTTCCAGCTCAAGCAGGATGTCGGCACGGAGGCGATCGCGGAGCGCGAGGCGCTCTTCGTCCGCCGCGCCCTGGAGGCCTGGGGTGGCGAGCCGGCCATCGCGCTTCTCGGGCCGGAGGATGCCGACCGGCTCGCGATCTTCTCCTTCAACATCCGGGTCGGGGGGAAGTGCCTGCACCACAATTTCGTGGTGGCGCTGCTCAACGACCTCTTCGGCATCCAGGCGCGCGGCGGGTGCTCCTGCGCCGGGCCCTATGCGCACGATCTGCTGGGGCTCGCATGCGAGGATGCCCGGCGGCACGAGGCGCTTGTCGGGCGCGGTCTCGGCCTGTTCCGCCCCGGCTGGGCCCGGCTCGGCTTCAACTTCTTCCTGGACGAGGCGGAGGCCGACTACATTGTCCGCGCCGTGCTGTTCGTCGCGCGCCACGGGGCGCGGTTCCTGGCGTCCTACCGGCCCGATCCGGCGACGGGGGTGTGGATGCACAGCGCGGGCAAGCCCCCGGCGACGCTGGAGTTTGCTGATCTGTGCGCCGCCTGGCGCGGCGGGGATGAGGTGGCGGCGGGCCGGGAACGCGCTCCGGATTATGAAACCTGCCTTGCCGCCGCGCACGATGCGGCGCATATGACGGGGCCGGCGCCGGAGCGCGTCGTTCTGGACGAGGAGGCGGAGGCCGCGAGATGGTTCTGGATGCCCCATGAGGCAGGAGAGCTCATGGCCGGGGTCGGCGATGGCGCCCGGTGATGCCGCATATTCGGTGGCGCTCGACCGGGAGGGGCTGACCGCCTTTCCCGCGCTCGAGGAGGTCGAGCGCGACGGCTGGTTCTTCCGGGCGTCCGGCGGGCTCAACCGGCGCGTCGATTCCGCCACCGTGCACAATCCCGATATGGCAAGCCTCGGAGACCGTCTCCGGAACGTTTCCGCCTTTTACGCGGAACGGTCCCAGGACAGTCTCGTGCGCGTTCCCGCGCTGTGGCCGGATTTCGAATTCGCGCTCGCCGCGCAAGGCTGGCGGCGCTTCCGGCCCTGCCTCGTCCTGGAGCGGCCGCTCGGCGACCATGCGGGGCCGCCGGCGCCCGGTGCGCTCAAGGAGGTGCCGCTGGAGCGCTGGGTCTCGGTCCTGACCGCGGCGGGCGGCGTGAAACCCGGCAACGAGGCGGCCTTCCGCGCGATCCAGGACCGGCTCTCGGCACCGGCCCACCGGTTCGTATGGGCCGGAGATGACGGCGAGCCCCGGGGCGCGGCCATGCTGGTGCGCACCGGGCAGCGCGCCGGCCTGCTCAACATGATCGTTCACCCGCAAGCCCGCGGGCAGGGGATCTCGCGCCGGATCATGGAGGGCCTTCATGGCTGGGCCAGGGCGCAGGGATTGTCCGGCCTCTGGCTCCAGGTGTTCGAGGAAAACACGCCCGCCATCCGGCTTTATCGCAGCGAGGGGTGGCTTTTCCGGTACCGCTACTGGTACTGGGAACCCATTATCTGATCGACAGACACGGGAGGATATCGGTCGATATGTCTATCTGGAAAACCATGGTCGCCGGGGTTGCCGCACTCACCATCGCCGGCGCGGCGCATGCGGCGGACTACCCGACGAAGGACATCACCATCATCGTGCCGTTCAAGCCGGGCGGCGCGGTCGACACCACCTCGCGCATCATCGCGGAGGCTTCCAAGGGCTACATGGACGGCGTGGAGCTGAAGGTGGAGAACCGCGACGGCGGCAGCGGCGTCGTCGGCCAGACCTACGCGGCCAACGCCACGCCCGACGGCTACACGGTGCTCGCCATGACGAGCTCGGTCGTCACCAATCCCGAGCTCAAGGGCGCGAGCTACAAGGTCTCCGACTTCACGCCGGTCGCGCTCTACACGCTCGACCCGGAGGTGATCGCGGTTCCCGCCGGCTCGCCGTTCAAGACCATCGAGGACTTCATCGCCGCGGCCAAGGAGCGCAAGCTCAACATCGTCAATTCCGGCATTGGCACCTCTCATCACATGGCGGGGCTCGCCATCGAGAACGGCTCCGGGCTGACCTTCAACTACGTCAATACACGCGGCTTCGGCGACCAGCTCCAGGCGGTGCTGGGCGGCCATGTGGACGCCGCGCTGTGGCCCTATGGCGAGGCCAAGCAGCATGCCGATGCGGGCTCCATCCGCATTCTCGCCGTCGCGCTCGATGACCGCATGGAGGCCCTGCCGGACGTGCCGACCTGGGATGAGGCCGGTCTCGGCGTCGAGGCCTGGACGACCTTCCGCGGCTGGGGCGTGCCGAAGGGAACGCCGGACGAGGCGGTGGCCTATCTCGCCGATCTCCTCCAGCAGGTGAGCGAGGACGAGGGCTATATCGAGAAGATAACCGACGCCGGCTATCCGCTCGCCTATCGCGACGCGGCAGGCTTCAAGAAGATCATCGACAGCTACGCCACGCTCACCGGCAAGATCATCAAGGAGCAGGGCTTCGGCAAGGAGTAGAGTAGGGGGCATCACCCCATCACCCTCCCATCGCGTTACGCGATGGGCTCCTCCCTCTCTCGCGAGGGGAGAGGGAAAGGCAAGCGGATCGGCAGGCGAACCCTCTTCCTTTGCGGGAGAGGGTGGCGCCGCCAAGCGCGCCGGGTGAGGGGGTGCACAGGACGGGCGAGAGAGGGAGAGAAAGCCATGCAGGGTGCGTCCGGACGCTTGCGGCCCGATTTTTGGCTGGGACTGATCCTTGCCGCGGGCGGCGCCTGGGCGGCGAAAGAGGCCTATGGCTTCGATGAACGCTCCTGGGCCTATCCCTTCTCGCTCGCCGTCGCGCTCGCCGGATTCGGCGCCGTCATCGCCCTGCGCGTGCTGATCGCACCGGGCCGCGACAACAGCGCCATCGGTTCGCCACATGCCATCGCCACGGCCGCCCTGCCCGGCGGCGTCGTCCTGGCGCTGTGGGCGTGGGCCTTGTCCGCCGGGGCGGGCTATCTCGTTCCGAGCGTCCTGGCCGCCAGCGCGCTCGCCGCGATCGCCGGCGTGCGCGATCCGCTGCGGATCGCGGCCTACGGGCTTGGAACGGCCGCCGCCGTCTTCGTGCTCTTCGGCATCCTGTTCAACACGCCGCTTCCCCTGCTGGAGCCGGTCAAGGCCCTGCTGGGCTGACAACAGGGGACATGCCCGTGGACATTCTCGCCATCGGTTTCGCGACGCTGTTCGAGCCCACCACCCTTCTCATGCTCATGGTCGGCGTGGTGGCCGGCCTCGTCATCGGCTCCATTCCGGGCCTCAACGACAATATCGCCTTCGCCGTCTTCATCCCCTTCTCCTTCTCCATGGGGGCCGAGCATGCACTCGCCCTGATGGTCGGGGTCTATTGCGCGACGGCCATCGGCGGGGCGATCCCGGCGATCATGGTGCGTGTGCCGGGAACGGCGTCGGCCATGCTCACCGGCATCGACGGCAACGCGATGGCAAGGCGGGGAGAGGCGGGGACCGCCCTGTCGCTGTCCATCACATCCTCCGTCGTCGGCGGCATCGCGAGCGCCGTCGTGCTCGTGTTCTTCGCACCGCTGCTCGCCCAGTTCGCCCTGCGCTTCGGCTATGTGGAGAACTTCGCGCTCGGCGTGCTCGGCATGGCGAGCGTGGTGGGCATGCTGTCGGGCAATGTGGTCAAGGGCCTCGTCTCCGCGGCGCTGGGCCTGCTGGTCGCGACCATCGGCTTCAGCCTGGAGACGGGCTTTCCGCGCTTCACCTTCGGCGAGGCCAATCTCATCGAGGGCGTGCCCTTCGTGCCGCTGCTCGTCGGCCTGTTCGGCATGACGGCGGTCTTCGAGCTTCTCGACGAGATCGCGCGCGAGCGCCGCGCCGGCGGCGGCACGGAAGGCCTGCCCGTCATCGGCTCGCTGAAGCTGCCGCGCGAGCTCGTCCGCCGCATGGTGCCGACCTGGGCGAAGAGCGCCGCCATCGGCAACGTCATCGGCGTCATCCCGGGGGCCGGCGCGCTGATGGCCATCTATCTCTCCTACGATCAGGCCGCGCGTCGCTACCGCGCCCGCTATGAGGGCCGCGACGGGGCGCCGGACTGGGGGCGCGGTGCGCCGGAGGGCGTGGCCGCGCCGGAAGCGGCCAACAATGCGGTCGTGGCGAGCTCCATGGTGCCATTGCTGTCGCTCGGCATTCCGGGCAATTCGGTGTCGGCGCTGTTCATCGCCGCGCTCGCCATCCAGGGCATGGTGCCGGGGCCGCTTCTGTTCATCCAGCACAAGGACATCGCCTGGATGATCATTGTGGGCTTCCTGATCGCCAATATCGTCATGGGGCCCGTCGCCTATCTGATGGTCAAGACGCTGACGCGCCTGGTGTTCTCCATCTCCAAGGAGGCCATGGCCGGGGCTATCGCGCTTCTGTGCCTCACCGGCGCCTATGCGGACGGCAACAGCATGTTCAACATCTGGGTCGCGCTCGTCGCCGGCACGGCGGGTTATGCCATGCACAAGGTCAACATTCCGCTCGCGCCCGCCATCCTCGCCATCATCCTCGGCCAGCGGATCGAGGATTCCCTCATCAACTCCCTCACCATCTCCAATGGCGACTGGTTCGTCTTCATCGATCCCGTCGGCCACCCGATCAGTCTGGGGCTGCTCGCCGTGGCCGCATTGTTCATGGTCGGCCCGACGCTCAGCCGTCTGCGCGCGCGCCGGCCGCGCACCGCCTGACGAGGCACGCATTGATATGTTGCTTGAACGGCAGCCAAAACCACCGATGTCGTCCCGGGACTTGTTCCCGGGACCCATTGGGCTGTCCGACTGCATAGAACCTCGCATTCTATTCGTCATCCCCGCGCAAGCGGGGATCCATCTTGCCGCCGCCGCGTGGATTCCCGCTTTCGCGGGAATGACGGAGGCGTGGCGAGGGTAATGATGACCATGGTCGGCTTGACGGGTCGCTCTGCTGCATCGTCATTGGATCCCGGCAACGAGTGCCGGGATGACGCAAGAGTTTATTGGCGAGGTCCGGACCCTGAATCCATCTCGTCGGAGCAATAACAAGGAGGCTCGAAGACCCCTCAAATGGCCCACATCATCGATCACGAATTCTACAAGGACAGCTGGGGCACGCCGGAAATGCGGGCGGTGTTCGACGACCGCGCGCGCTTCGAGCGCTGGCTCGATATCGAGGCGACGCTGGCCGAGATCCAGGCCGGGCTCGGCATCGTGCCCGAGGAGGCCGCGCGCGAGATCCGCGCCAAGGCCCGCTTCGCGTGCATCGACGAAGACCGTATGCGCGAGGACCTCGGCTCGACCGGCCACACGCTGATGGCGCTTCTCAACGGGCTGGAGCGTGCCTGCGAGAAGCCGCATGGCGAATGGATCCATTACGGGCCGACCACGCAGGACATCCAGGACACCGGCGCGGTGCTGGAGATGCGCGACGCCTGGGCGATCCTGGTGCGCGACCTGAAGCGGCTGGAGGCGGCCTGCCTTGCGCTCGCCGAGCGGCATGCCGCGACCCCTATGGTGGGGCGCACCCATGGCCAGCACGGCCTGCCCATGACCCTGGGCATGAAGATCGCCGGCTGGGCGGCGGAGCTGCGCCGCGACATCGAGCGCATGAAGGATATCCCGAGCCGCGCCTTCTTCGTCATGCTCCATGGCGGTGTCGGCACGCAGGCGAGCTTCGGTGCGGCCGCGGAGGAGACGACGAAGCGTTTCGCGGCGCATTACGGGCTGTTCGTGCCGCCGACCTGCTGGGCCAATGCCCGCGACGGCATGGCGGAATACCAGACGGTGCTCGGCATCGTCGCCGGCACGCTCGGGCGCATCGCCAACGAGGTGTTCGAGCTCTCGCGCACCGAGGTCTCCGAACTGCACGAGCCGACGCCGAAGACCATGGTCGGCTCCACCACCATGCCGCACAAGCGCAATGCCGTGCGCTCGGAGTTCACCGGCGCCATGGTGAAGGTGGTCATGAACAACACGCTGCTCGGCCTTCAGGGCATGATCGTCGAGCATGAACGCGACACCCGCGTCTGGCGGCTCGACTGGCATTCCCTCCCCGAAAGCTCGCTCATGCTGCACAAGGCGCTCGCCCACATGATCGCGGTCGTGGAGGGCCTCGATGTCGACGAGGCGCGGATCGCCGCCAATCTCGACATGCTGGGCGGGGCCATCATGTCGGAGGCGGTGATGTTCCATCTGGGCACCCGGCTCGGCAAGCAGACGGCCCATCACGTCCTCCACGAGGCGACCATGGAGGCCGCCGAGACCGGGCGTCCGTTCCGCGAGGCCGTGCTGGGCCACCCCGCCCTTCAGGGCGTGATCGCGGCCGAGGAGCTTGAGGGGCTCATGGACTATTCCCAATATCTGGGAACGGCGGAGGCCCAGGTGCACGCTGTCATCGCCGAAAGCCGCAAGCGTGCCGAGACGGATCCGGAAGTATAGGAACGAGCAAACCATGACCGAGACCAACGCAAAGACCTATTTCGACGCTCACCGCGACGAGCTCGTCGACTGGCGCCACGAGCTGCACCGCAATCCCGAGCTCGCCTTCGAGGAGCACTGGACGGCGGATTTCCTGGCGGACAAGCTTCAGAGCTTCGGCTACGAGGTCGACCGCGGGCTTGGCGGTACCGGCGTCGTGGCGACATGGGGCTCGGGCAACGGGCCGGTCGTGGGGTTGCGCGCCGATATGGACGCGCTGCCCATCGATGAGCAGACGAACCTCGCCTACGCCTCCACCAAGCCCGGCAAGATGCATGCCTGCGGCCATGACGGGCACATGACCATGCTGCTCGCCGCCGCGAAGTATTTCGCGGAGCAGGCCAGGCCGGAAGACGGCACGGTGCGGTTCATCTTCCAGCCGGCCGAGGAAGGCTATGCGGGTGCGGACAGGATGATCCGCGACGGCCTCTTCGAACGCTTCCCCTGCGACGCGGTCTACGGTCTCCACAATTGGCCGGGGCTCGAGACGGGTGCCTTCGCAGCGCGCGTCGGCCCGCAGATGGCCGCCTACGACATCTTCGAGATCAAGCTCACGGGCCAGGGCGCGCATGCCGCCATGCCGCATCTCGGCCGCGACATGCTGCTGGCCGCCAGCCATCTCGCCACCCAGCTCCAGAGCATCGTCTCGCGCTCCATCGACCCGCAGGACACCGCCGTCGTCAGCGTGACCCAGATCCATGGCGGCGACGCCTGGAACGTGCTGCCGCCGGAGGTGGTGCTGCGTGGCTGCACGCGGCATTTCACGCCTCAGGCCCAGGATCTGGTGGAGGCCCGCATGGGCGAGATCTGCCGGGGCGTGGCGACCGCCTTCGGCATCGAGGTCGCGCTCGACTACCGGCGCACCTATCCGCCGACCGTCAACAGCGCGGAGGAAACGGAGACGAGCCTCGAGGCCGCCCGCGCGCTGGTCGGCGCCGAGCATGTGAGCGACACGCTGCCGGCTTCCATGGCGAGCGAGGACTTCGCCTTCATGCTGAAGGAGAAGCCGGGCTGCTATATCTGGCTCGGCGCGGGCAGCACGGAGGGCGGCAAGCTGCTCCATTCGCCCTCCTACGACTTCAACGACGACATCCTCACGCTCGGTGCCGCCTATTGGGTGGAGATCGCCCGCCACGGCCTCGGTGCGCTGAAGAGCGCGGCCTGACGCAGCCCTTGGCCTCCACCGGCCGGGGCTGCTAGACTCCATGGCATGAGCCGATTGCGGCGGGCCGGAAATGCCCGCCGCAATCGCCCCCATGGCGCGGGCGGGACGACCTGTCCGCGAATGGGTTTTGTTCCTCTATCTCCTTGATTTAAAAAGACAATATATTGTCGCGCGACCCTTTCGGCGTTACTCTGGCCGACAGGCAGACCGGGCAATGACAACACACGACCAAGAGGGAGATAGCCATGACACCGGTACGATGGTTCTGCGGCGCGTTTCTCGCCGCGGCGATGACGCTTGCCCTGCCGGGTGCGCTTTCGGCGGAGATGGTCTACCACCGCGGCAATACGGGCGATCCCGAAACGCTCGACCAGCACAAGACCTCCACCATCTACGAGGCCAATATCCTGCGCGATCTCTATGAGGGGCTCGTGGCCTACAACGCCGCCGGAGAGATTATTCCCGGGGTGGCCGAAAGCTGGGACATGTCGGAGGATGGCACGGTCTACACCTTCCATCTTCGCGACGATGCCAGGTGGTCGAATGGCGAGCCGGTGACGGCGGAGGACTTCGTCTTCTCGCTGCGCCGGATCATGACGCCGGAGACGGGCGCGAAATACGCGACCATCCTCTATCCCATCAAGAATGCGGAGAAGATCAATACCGGCAAGCTCGAGCCCTCCGAGCTCGGCGTGACGGCGGTCGACGACAGGACGCTGGAGATCGCGCTGGAGGCGCCGACGCCCTATTTCATCGACCTGCTCGGCCACCAGACCGGGCTGCCGGTCTATCCCCCGGCGGTCAAGGAGCACGGCACCGATTTCGTGAAGCCCGGCAACATGGTCTCCAACGGACCTTTCATGCTGAAGGACGCGGTGCCGAACGCGCAGGTGACGCTGGCGAAGAACCCGAACTATCACGATGCGGAGAACGTCGCGATCGACAAGGTGATCTTCTATCCGACCGAGGATCGCGCCGCGGCGTTGAGGCGGTTCACCGCCGGCGAGCTCGACTCCAACAACGACGCGCCGGTCGACCAGGTGAAGTGGATGCGCGAGAATCTCGGCGACGAGTTCCGCGTCGCGCCCTATCTCGGCACCTACTACTACACGATCAAGACCGACAAGACGCCCTTCGACGATCCGCGCGTGCGCCGCGCGCTCTCCATGGCGATCGATCGGGAGTTCATCGCCGAGGAGATCTGGGGCGGCACCATGCTTCCCGGCTACAGCCTCGTGCCGCCGGGCATTCCGGGCTATGGCGAGCCGTCCTATGTCGACTACAAGGACGACTCCATCCTCGACCGCGAGGACGAGGCGGCAGCCCTTCTGAAGGAGGCGGGATTCGGGCCCGACAATCCGCTGAAGGTCGAGATCCGCTACAACACGTCGGAGAACCACAAGAAGACGGCGCTCGCCATCGCCGATATGTGGAAGCCGCTCGGCGTGGAGGTCTCGCTCGTGAACACCGATGTCGCGACCCACTACGCGCTGCTGCGCGACAAGGGCGATTACGACGTCGCGCGTGCGGGCTGGATCGGCGACTATGCGGACCCGCAGAACTTCCTGTTCCTGCTGGAAAGCAACAATCCGGGCTTCAATTACGCCAGCTATTCCAATGCGGAGTTCGACGCGCTGATGCGCAAGGCGGCGGCCGAGACCGACCCCGACAAGCGCAGCGAATACCTGCATGAGGCCGAGGCGATCTTCAACCGGGAGGAGCCCTATATCGCGATGCTCTATTACGGCTCGCTGAACCTCGTCTCCGACCGGCTGAAGGGCTGGAAGGACAATATCCTCAACATCCACCCGAGCCGCTGGATGTCCATCGAGGAGTGAGCGGGCGTGCGCGGCTAACGGAACAGAGAGGTCCGTGGCGATGGTGCACTATGTGATGCGCCGGCTTGCCGGGGCGATCGTGACGCTCTTCGTCATCGTCACGATCGCCTTCTTCCTGATCCGCGTCGCGCCGGGCGGCCCGTTCGACCGGGAGCGGCCGCTCGAGGCCAAGGTGCGCGCCAATCTGGAGGCCGCCTATCACCTCGACGAGCCGGTCTGGCGGCAATATGCCTATTATCTGGAAGGCCTCGTGCAGGGCGATCTCGGCCCGAGCTTCATCTATCGCGACTTCACCGTCGGCGAACTCTTCATGCAGGGGCTGCCGGTGTCGGTCGAGCTCGGCGGCTCCGCGCTCCTGCTCGCCTTCCTCGTCGGCACGGGGCTCGGCACCTTCGCGGCGCTGCGCCAGAACCGGCCGGGCGATTATTCGGTCATGACGCTCGCCGCCTTCGGCATCACGGTGCCGAACTTCGTCGTGGCACCGCTCCTGACCCTGCTCTTCGCCCTCTGGCTCGGCTGGCTGCCGGCGGGCGGCTGGGGCGGCGGGGCGCTCGCCAACAAGATCCTGCCCATCGTCTCGCTCGCCCTGCCGCAGGTGGCGATCATCGCCCGGCTGACCCGCGGATCGATGATCGAGGCCATGCGCTCCCACCACATCCGCACCGCGCGCGCCAACGGCCTGCCCGCCCGGGTGATCGTCTTCGTCCATGCCTTCCGCGGCGCGGTCCTGCCGGTCGTCTCCTATATGGGGCCGGCCGCGGCGGCGCTGCTCACCGGCTCGGTCGTGATCGAGACGATCTTCGGCATTCCGGGAATCGGGCGCTATTTCGTGCAGGGTGCGCTCAACCGCGACTATACGCTGGTCATGGGCACGGTGGTCGTGATTGCGGTCTTCGTGATCGTGTTCAACCTCCTCGTCGACCTGATCTATGCCGCGCTCGACCCGCGCGTGCGCTACGGATGAGGACAGGGCCATGACGACCGTTCCGGACATGGCAGACGAGACGGCGGCGGCGCCGGGCGCGGCGAGCGGGCGCTCGCTGTGGGGCTATGCCTGGCTCCGGCTCAAGAGGAACCGCGCGGCGGTGGCGAGCATCGCGGTGCTCGCCCTCGTCACGCTCGCCTGCATCGTGGGGCCGTGGCTCTCGCCGCACGGCTACGCCACGGTCTACCAGGACTATGTGAAGGTGCCGGCGAGCCTCGAGCCCTATCCGCGTGCCGACGCCATCGTGCCGGCGGTGGAGGAGGCGCTGAGGCGCGCCCGCGTCGAGGTCGATACGGTCGAGCTCGATGGCGGCACCGTGACGGTCGCGGTCACCTCGTCGCGCGAGATCGACCCGCGCATCACCCGCTATCTCGACCGCTCGGACCTGCTCTCCGGCGCGGAGGTGGCCGGGACGGGACCGGACGGCCGCTCCATGACGCTCACCGCCAATGTGGAGCGCGAATATTTCCTCTTCGGCACCGACGCCAACGGCCGCGATCTCATGACCCGCACGCTGATCGCCGGGCGCGTCTCGCTCGCCATCGGCCTTCTCGCCAGCATCGTCGCGCTCGTGATCGGGGTGACCTACGGTGCGGTCGCGGGCTATTTCGGCGGGCGGGTGGATAGCGTGATGATGCGCATCGTCGACGTGCTCTACTCGCTGCCCTTCATGTTCTTCGTCATTCTGCTGGTGGTGTTCTTCGGGCGCAACTTCATCTTGATGTTCATCGCCGTCGGCGCCATCGAGTGGCTCGACATGGCGCGCATCGTGCGCGGACAGACCATGATGCTCCGCCGCCAGGAATTCGTCGAGGCGGCGGAGGCGCTGGGCGTCGGCACGGGCGGCATACTCAGGCGCCATATCGTGCCCAATGTGCTCGGACCGGTGATCGTCTATGTCACGCTGCTCGTTCCGAAGGTCATCCTGCTGGAGAGCTTCCTGAGCTTCCTCGGGCTCGGCGTCCAGGAGCCCATGACGAGCTGGGGCGTGCTGATCTCGGAGGGCTCGCGCGCCATACGCGGCGCACCCTGGCTGCTCATCTACCCGTCCGTCTTCCTCACCGTCACGCTGTTCGCGCTGAACTTCCTCGGCGACGGCCTGCGCGACGCGCTCGACCCGAAGGACCGGTGATATGGCGATGGTCGCAATCCCGCCGCCGGAAACGCCAACCGGCGTCCCCCTCACCCTCCCATCGCTTGCGCGATGGGCCCCTCCCTCTCCCGCGAGGGGAGAGGGGATATGGATGCGGCTCGGATCGGAAGCCCTCTCCCCTCGCGGGAGAGGGGGGCGCCGAAGGCGCCGGGAGAGGGGGTGTGAGCCAGCCACAGGCCAACTCCGCAGTCTGCGAGGGGATTGAGGAATGCAGGACAGCGTCCTCGCCATTCGCGGGCTCGATGTCCGCTTCGACACCGCCGATGGCGAAGTCCATGCGGTGAGATCGGTCGATCTCGATGTCGGCGAGGGCGAGACGGTCGCGGTCGTCGGGGAATCGGGTTCCGGCAAGAGCCAGATCATGCTCGCCGCCATGGGGCTTCTCGCGGCCAACGGGCGGGTGTCGGGCTCCGTCGCCTTTCGCGGCACGGAGCTTCTGGGACTGTCCCAGCGCGCGCTCAACCGTTATCGCGGCACACGGCTCTCCATGATCTTCCAGGAGCCGATGACCTCGCTCGACCCGCTCTACCCCATCGGCCGGCAGGTCGCCGAGCCGCTCGTCCATCACGGGCGCATGTCGCGCGGCGCGGCCCGGGCGCGCGTACTGGAGCTGCTGGAGCTGGTGCGCCTGCCGGATCCCGGGCGCATGGTGCGGTCCTATCCCCACGAGCTTTCCGGCGGCCAGCGACAGCGCGTGATGATCGCCATGGCGCTCGCCAACGAGCCCGACATCCTGATCGCCGACGAGCCGACCACGGCGCTCGACGTGACCATACAGGCGGAAATCCTGGCGCTGCTCGCCGATCTCCAGGACCGGCTCGGCATGTCCATCGTGTTCATCACCCACGATCTCGGCATCGTGCGCGGCTTTGCCGACCGGGTCTATGTGATGTCCGGGGGCCGGGTGGTGGAAGAGGGCGGGACGCGCCGCATCTTCGAGGCCCCGCGCGAGAAATACACGAAGATGCTGCTCGCCGCGGAGCCGGAGGGCCGCAAGGCGCCGCCGCCCGCCGGAGCGCCGATCCTGCTGTCGGGCGAGAATATCCGCGTCACCTACACCCTCGGCGGCGGGCTGCTTGGCGGATCGGCAATGCAGGTCAGGGCGGTTGACGGTATCGGGGTCATGCTGCGCCAGGGCCAGACCATCGGCGTGGTGGGCGAGTCGGGCTCCGGCAAGTCGACGCTCGGCCGCGCGCTGCTCAGGCTTGTGCCGTCCCAGGGCCGGATCGTCTATGCCGGCCGCGACATACAGGGGCTCGACCGGAAGGGCATGCGTCCCCTGCGCCGCGAGATGCAGGTGGTCTTCCAGGATCCGTTCGGCTCGCTCAGCCCGCGCATGACGGTAGGCGAGATCGTCACGGAGGGGCTGCTCGTCCACGAGCCCTCGCTTGGCGCGAGGGAGCGGGCGGCGCGCGCGGCGCAGGCGCTGGAGGATGTCGAGCTCGACCCCGCCATGCGCAACCGCTACCCGCATGAGTTCTCCGGCGGCCAGCGCCAGCGGATCGCCATCGCCCGCGCCATGATCCTGAACCCCAGCCTCGTGGTGCTCGACGAGCCGACCTCCGCCCTCGACCGCTCTGTCCAGAAGCGCGTCGTCACGCTCCTGCGCGGGCTGCAGGAGACGCACGGCCTGTCCTATATCTTCATCAGCCACGACCTCGCCGTGGTGCGGGCCATGGCCGACCACGTGATCGTCATGCGGGCCGGCCACATTGTGGAGGAGGGAGGCGTGGAGGAGATTTTCGACCGCCCGCGTGAGGACTATACTCGCGCCGTCATCGCCGCGGCGCTCGATCCGGGCGCGGCGGGCCGGTCCCGCAAGGGCCGCGCCGGGCAGGGCGATCTCGGGCAGCCACTGCATATGGAGTGAAGGGAGAGAGCCCATAGCCGAGGCGGAGTGGACAGCCGTCGACCGCTACATCACCGATACGCTCGTACACCCCGACCCCGCGCTGGACGCGGCGTTGCGGGCGAGCGAGGAAGCCGGCCTTCCCGCCATCTCCGTGTCCGCCAACCAGGGCAAGCTCCTGCAGCTCATGGCGCGGATGCAGGGCGCGCGGAACATTCTGGAGATTGGTACGCTCGGCGGCTACAGCACGATCTGGCTCGCCCGGGCCCTGCCGCGCGGCGGCCGGCTCATCACGCTCGAATCGGAGCCGAAACATGCCGAGGTCGCCCGGGCCAACATCGCCCATGCGGGCCTTGCGGGCATCGTCGACCTCAGCCTCGGCCGCGCGCTCGATACGCTGCCCGTCCTGGAGGAGGAGGGCGCGGGACCGTTCGATTTCGTCTTCATCGATGCCGACAAGCCCAGCAATCCGGACTATTTCGCCTGGGCGCTCCGGCTTTCGCGGCCGGGCACCGTGATCGTCGTGGACAATGTGGTGCGGGCCGGCGCGGTAGCCGATCCCGACAGCAGCGATATCAGCGTCCGCGGCGTGCGCGAGCTCAATGCGCTGATGGCGGCCGAGCCGCGCGTGACGGCGACGGCCATCCAGACGGTCGGCTCCAAGGGCTATGACGGCTTCGCCGTCGCGCTCGTCACCGAGTGAGGCGCGGGGCGCAGGGCCGATACGTGAGGGACGGCGGCCTCAGATCACGCCCGCATCGAGGCTGGCGGCGACATAGAGGCCGAGTTCCTCGCATTGCCCGATGAATTCCTCGCGGAACTCGCCGCGGCAGACGAGCGGGTCGCGGACCGCCTTCCAGCGGAGCCCCGTGACGATGGTCTCCACCGCCCGGCGCGTGCCCGTGCCGTCATGGCCGGCGCGGATATAGAGTGCGTAGGGAAGCCCCTGCGTCTTCTCCAGGCAGGGATAGTAGCAGCGGTCGAAGAAGTCCTTCAGCGCGCCGCTCATATAGCCGAGATTCTCCGTCGTCCCGAGGATGACGGCATCGGCCGCCTGCACGTCGGCGGGACCCGCCTCGAACGGCGTGCGCACCGTGAGCTCGACCGTCTCGATATCCTCGTGCGAGGCGCCGCGCACCACCGCGTCGCACAGGGATTGCGTGTTCGGCGAGGGCACATGGGCCACGATCAGGAGCTGCTTGGTCGTCATGCGGTAAGAGGATAAGGCGCCGCGCCGCCGCCGTCACGGGGGCGGTCAGTTGAAGGCGTATTGACGCCCGGGTGCGGTGCAGCTCGTCGCGGTGTGGAGCGTTCCGCCGAGGCTTGCCTCGCGCGTGTTCTCCTGCGTGATGCCGAGGCGTGCCCGGTAGACATGGAGGTTCTCCATGACGCGCTTCACGTAGTTGCGCGTCTCGTTATAGGGAATGGCCTCGATCCAGTCGACGAGCGCGATCTCGCTTCGGCGGGGATCGCCATAGTCCTTCAGCCATTCGCGCACCCGCCCGGGCCCCGCATTGTAGCCGGCGAGCGCCATCGGATAGGAGCCGTCGAACCCCGCGACGAGCTCGTGCAGCAGGGCCGCGCCGAGCGTCACGTTGTAGACCGGGTCCGACACGAGCCGGGAGGAGCTGTAGCGCTTCTTGTAGATGCGCGACAGGCTCTTCGCCGTATTGGGCATGATCTGCATCAGGCCGCGTGCGCCGGCATGGCTGACGGCGGTCGGGTTGAACTCGCTCTCCTGGCGGATGACGCTGTAGATCAGCGCCTCTTCGGTTGGCGGAGTGAGCACCTCGTAGTCGAGCTCGGTCACGGGATAGGCGAGCCCGCGCACATCCATCGGCGTATGCGCGGAGGCCTTGGCGACGCGCAGTGCGACATGGGGGTGCGTCATCTCCATGGCGATCATGGTGGCCGCCGCGCGCTCCACGCTCGTCTGCAGGCGGTCCGCGGCGGCGAGCAGGAAGCTGCGCAGATGCTTGCCGCCGCCGGCCCGGTCGATGAGGAGCGCGGCATGCACGAGCTCGTCGCGGTGGACGCGGTCGAGCACGCTTTGCGGCACCGGGCGGTCGCAGGCCAGCGAGGCGGGCACGGGATCGAGACCCAGGCGCTGGCGCGCGAGTTGGCCGTAGAAGGTGCCGCTCAGCCGGCCCGCGGCGCGGAAATGCTTGCGTGCGATATGGAGCAGGTCGAGGCTCGCATAGGCGCGTCCCAGCCAGTATTCGGCCTGCGCCACATTGAGCGGCACGTCGTCGCCGGCGCGCAGCGTGAGGAAATGGCCGAGCGCGCGGCGCGGCTGATGGAGGAATCTGAGGGCGATCCAGCCCGCGAGGAACTCGCCCTGCACGAAGGACAGCCCGTCCGAATGGCCATGGGCGCGCGCCAGCTCGTAGGCGTCCTGCCAGGCCTCCCTGTTCGAACGCTTGAGCGCGTCGCGCAGCAATACGCGGCGCTCGTCCCACCAGACGTCCAGACCTTCCGCGCTCTCGCCCATGGTCTGCGTGGCGAGCGCGATCTCGCGCGCCTTCGGATAGTCGTCCTTCAGCCGGTAATAGCGCGTCAGCGCATATCGGGCGATGGAGCGTGTCTTCATCGTCTCCGGCAGGGCTTCATGGAGTTTGAGGCCTTGGTCCGCCCCGCCGGCAAGTGCCAGCACCGCGCGGGCGAACGCGACCTCGTCCTCCGGCAGGCGTTTGGCCTGTCTCAGCGCGCCGGCCTTGTCGCGCGCATAGAGGCGGTTGGAGAGGCGGGCCGCCTGGTCCTCCTCGGTCAGCGTGTCGGAGAACGACTCCAGAACGGCCTTCTCGATATCCGCGTCGAGCCGGGCATGGCGCCACACCGTCACGATCTGCGCGCGGGCGCGTGCATGCTCGCCGGTCGCCTCGTAGGCGCGAGCCAGCGCGATCCGCCCCGTGGCCGCGATCGGCGGGTAGGCGGCGAAATGGGCGATCACCTCCTCCGGCGGCTTGCGGGCGAAATAGAGAATGCTCTCCATCCGCCGGAGCAGCGCGTCGGTGCGCGGCCAGTACCCCTTGGTGTCCACGAAGCGCGAGATGGCGGGCAGCGCATCGGAGCCCGTGGAATTGAGCACGCCGACCCAGTCGATCAGCGTGTCGACGACAGGGTCGCGGGCCGTCGTGGCGAGGTCGCGGGCCCGTGTCAGGCGGGTGTCGAGCGCCGCCCTGACGGCCTCCACCTGCGCCTCCTCGGGCGTGTATTCCCATCGCCCGGCCATGGCGGCGGGGTCGGCCTCGCCCCTCAGATCGGCCGGAGCGGCGGTCATGGCCGGCGCCGGGCCCGCCAGCATCAGCGACAGTCCCGCCAGGACGATCGCCCTGGCGCCGGTTGTGCATTGCCTGCGAAGAATCCGCCTGATTGCCATGGCCCCTGAACCGGAAACATCTCGCCCGGCCCGATGCGCGGGGGCGCATCGTCCAGTGCCGGACATCCTGTTCGTTTTGCCGCCCGCCCTCTTGGGACAGGCAGTCCTCTCATCCCCCGACGATCTGCAACGATCACGTCAGATGCTTAATTTAGTGTGAAATCTTAACACTCTTGCAGCGCCTGCTCCACGGGTGTGCGGCAATGCCGCGCCGATATGGGGCCGCTTGGGTCTTTCGGACTGCCGGCGAGGCCGGCTCAGTCCGGGCGAAGCGAGATGGTGACGACCAGGACCGCGAGGCCGAACAGGGCGAGTTTCCAGGCATCGCGCCGGTATCTGAGCCCCGGCCAGCCCAACGGCTTGATGATCTGGATCACGGCGAGGCCGGCGAGGAACAGCATCAGGATCTTTGCCATGGGGAGCCGCCTTCCTGCCGGCTTTGCGCGCTCAGCGCTCGTTGAGACGTGTGCAGTGGATGCATTGTGCCGCCGTCGGGTCGACATCGAGACGGCCGGCCGCGATGGCCTCGCCGCAGGTCTCGCAATAGCCGTACTCGCCGTCGGCGATTCGCGACAGGGCCTTGCGCAGCTTGTGGATGCGGGCCTGCCGGCGCCGCTCGGCAGCCATCGCCATCGCCTGGACCTGCATGGCATCCATACGCGAAAGCCGGCCGACGCTCTGCTGATCGAGCGCGACCGGCTGGCGGTCGGCGGATCCCGCCTCGCTTTCGGCCTCCAGGCCGGCGAGCTCCGCCTCTATGCGCGGCTTGTATTTGCGCGCGGGGTCTGCGTCGTCATGGACCATGATCCATCAATGCCATGACGACGCGTCATGTCAATTCATGCCGGTTGCGCGACGGGGGCGGCGGCGGACCGGCCCCCGCGCTCAAGCGTCAGTACGGGCTGTTGCAGCGGTGACGATAGCCGTCATAGCCCATATAGGTGTCGGTGCGCGGATCGTAGGAGCGATAGCGCTCGGCGCACCAGCGCACATGATCGCTCGTCTGTCCGCTCGGCGTCGTCGCCGCGCCGATGATCGCACCGCCGGCCGCGCCGGCCAGCGCGCCGATGACCGGGTTGCCTCCGGCCGCAGCGGTAATGCCGGCAGCGGTGCCCGCGCCGAGCGCGCCGCCCGTCAGGGCCCGTTCGCCAGGCGTCGTGCCGCATGCCGCAAGCGTGCCCGCCATGGCCATAACGATGCCCAAAGCCGCAATAGTTTTCATACGCATAAGCGTTCTCCTCGGTTCCCGGCCCCCTTCGCCGTATAATCGGACGGCCAGTTTTGCATAACGGCCCCATCCCGACCAGCGGATTCTGCCCGGAATTGCGGGCTCGCGGCAGCCTCTCTTGGGCACGCGGATCGAGCCCGGATAAGACGAAGGAAAACGAGCTTCGGCTGAACAGACGGAGCATGAGCGCATGGTCGCGCGTCGTGCGCCGGCCGGAAACGGGCCCGGCATTCCGGACAGCCGCGGGGGTGGCGTCCGGGATGCCGGGCGGACCCGGTCAGGCAGGGATCAGTCGCCCCGGCTGACCACATTCGCGGCGTTGAGCACGGCCTTGACGGACGCGGTCGCCACATCCGCGTCGATGCCGACGCCGAAGACGGTGTGGCCGTCGCTCGTACGGCATTCCACATAGGCGGCAGCCTGCGCGTCGGTGCCCTGGCGCAGGGCGTGCTCGTGATAGTCCACGACCTCGAGATCGAGCCCGAAATTCTCCCGCAGAGCGGCGAGCGCGCCCGAGATGAGGCCGTTGCCGCTGCCGGAGATCGTCCGCTCCTCGCCGTCGACGCGGATCCGGCCCTTGAAGAGCCGGGCATGGCCGGGCTTGCGGGCGCCGGAATCGGAATAGTCGATCAGCGAGAAGCGCTGGGGTTCGTCGAGGCAGTAGGTCGTCTGGAACGCGTTCCAGATGCCTTCCGCGGTGAGCTCCTTGCTGGTCTCGTCGGTGATCGACTGCACCTTGCGGCTGAAGTCGACCTGCAGGCGGCGCGGCAGCTTCAGCCCCTTGTCCTGCTGGAGGATCCAGGCGACGCCGCCCTTGCCGGACTGGCTGTTCACGCGGATGACCGCCTCGTAGGAGCGCCCGAGATCGGCCGGGTCGAGCGGCAGATAGGGCACGTCCCATATATCGTCGTTGCGCTTCTCGCGCGCCGCGAACCCCTTGTTGATCGCATCCTGATGCGAGCCGGAGAACGCGGTGAAGACGAGATCGCCGGCATAGGGGTGGCGCGGATGGACGGGGATCTGGTTGCAGTATTCCACCGTCGAGACGACGTCGCGCATGTCGGAGAAGTCGAGGCCCGGCGCGATGCCCTGCGAATAGAGATTGAGCGCCAGCGTCACCAGATCGACATTGCCGGTGCGCTCGCCATTGCCGAACAGGCAGCCCTCCACGCGGTCGGCGCCGGCCATGACGGCGAGCTCGGCGGCCGCGATGCCGGTGCCGCGGTCATTGTGCGGATGGACGCTGATGATGACCGAATCGCGCCGGGCGAGATTGCGGCAGAACCACTCGATCTGGTCGGCATAGATATTCGGCGTTGCGCCCTCGACGGTCGCGGGCAGGTTCAGGATCACCGGATGCTCCGGCGTCGGCTGCCAGACATCGAGCACCGCCTCGCAGATCTCCAGCGCGAACTCCGGCTCGGTGAAGGAGAAGGTCTCCGGCGAGTATTCGAAGGTCCACTCCGTCTGCGGCCGCTTCGCGCTCTCCTCTGCCATCTGGCGCGCGCCCTTCACCGCGAGCGACACGATATCGGCCTTCTCCATGCCGAAGACGACGCGGCGGAAGACGGGCGAGGTGGCGTTGTAGAGATGGACGATGGCCTTGCCGGCGCCGTCGACCGCCTCGAAGGTCCGCGTGATGAGGTCCTCGCGCGACTGGGTGAGCACCTGGACGCTCACATCCGACGGGATGAGCTTCTCGTCGATGAGCTGGCGGACGAAGTCGAAATCGGTCTGGGAGGCGGAGGGGAAGCCGACCTCGATCTCCTTGAAGCCGGTCTTCAGGAGCAGGTTGAAGAAGCGCAGCTTCTTCTCCACCGTCATGGGATCGATCAGCGCCTGGTTGCCGTCGCGCAGATCGACCGAGCACCAGTGCGGTGCGGCTTCGATACGCTTGGACGGCCAGGTGCGGTCGGGCAGGTCCACCGGCGGGGTGAACGGTCGGTACTTGGTCTCTGGATTGGTCAACATCGGTCTTTGCGACTTTCGCGTCTTGCTTGGCATTCGGGCTTCGGGGTCGGCGACCCCGGGATGAATACGGCAAAGCTACGGCCGCCGGGCAGCCGTCAGTCCCGGCGACCGCGGCGAAGTCGCGCAAGCGCGCCCGCTGGCGCACGAGCCTCGCGCATGACGGCGCGGCACAAAACCTGACTGGATACCGGATGACTGCTCATGACTGCTACTGCCCGTTGACAGACCCTTGAACGACGCAAACGCGAACCCCGCCTCCCTCAGGAGGTCGGGCTAAGAAGTCGAAGGGCGATGTCAACCGTGATCGTCATGATGGCGGCAAGGTGCACGAGATGCACGTATCTGTCAATGTCGCCGCTGTTCGTCGCTCTCCCGGGGCATTCCCGGATGCCCGCCTGCGCGGGCATGAGCGGTTAGGAGGGCATAAAAGTCTCGTTTTCTCCTCCGCTCGCTCCCGCGAAGGCGGCAGCCCGGGGCGAATTGCAGTGAGTTTGACGCGGATGTGCGTCAAGCCGAATGCAATCGCCTCCAGGTTTCGCAGACATCACTTCCCCTCCGGCACCTCCTCCAGGCCAGGCACGATGCGGTGGAAGCGATGGAGGCCCCAGGCGACGAGGCCGGCGACTGCGACCGCGACAATGCCGGCGATCCGGTAGTCCGGATAGAAGATCACCACACCGCACAGGCTCGCGAGCGCCGTGCGCAGGGCGATGTCCGCCGGCCGGTTCTCGTGGAGATGCGCCTGGAAGGCGAGGCTCAGGCCCACCGTGCCGGTCAGCACGAGAAGGAAGGCGGGAAGCTGGCTCCATCCGGGCACCGTCACCAGATCGGGGCGGGTGAAGATGGCGGCCATCATCACCATGAGCGGCATGCACAGGATGAGGGCGGAGAACATGGTGCGCATGAAGGACGCGTTGGCGATACGCGATGTGACCGCCGCCACGACCGATGTCGGCGGCGAGAGCTCGCCGAACACCGCCACGAAGAAGGCGAAGAAATGGACGACCCAGGGGTCGAGCCCTGCGCGGATCATGAACGGGGCGATGACGACGGCGGTCACGATGTAGGTCGGCGAGACGGGAAGCCCCATGCCGACCAGATAGCCGAAACCGAAGGCGACCAGCGCCATGGCGAGCATGTTGATCCCCGCGCCCTCCATGAGCAGAACGCCGACCTTGGTGGGCACGCCGGTAATGGTGAAGGTCGCCGTCAGGATGCCGAGGGTGGCCAGCAGGATCGTGAGGCCCGCGGTGATCGTGGCGAAGGATTCCACCAGGTCGAGGAACGGCCGCACGAGCTTCTTCAGGCTGAATTCGCGCTGCCATGCCATCCGGGCGAGGAACATCACGGTGAGGATCGCCAGCAGGATCATGAAGACGGAGTGGGCCGAGGCCATGGCCGGCCGCCGCGCGACGCCCATGTAGTAGATGAGCCCGACGACGGAGAGCAGATAGGCGACAATGTTGAGCTTGTCGGCGAGCGTCATCGGCTCGACATCGGGCACTACCGCGCGGCGATGGTATTTGGTGGCGAGCAGGTAGACCGCGAAGGCGACGCCGACGAAATAGATGATGGCGGGCGCGAAGCCGCGCGCGACGACCTCGAAATAGCTCTGGCCGAGATATTCCGCCATGAGGAAGGCGGCGATGCCCATCAGCGGCGGCATGAGCTGGCCGCCGAGCGAGGAGGCCGTTTCCACCGCCGCGGCGGTCGCGCGCGGGAAACCCGCCTTGACCAGAACGGGGATGGTGGCGGAGCCGGTGGTCGCCGCATTGGCCGCGCCCGACCCGCTCACCGCCGCGACGCCGAAGGAGCCGACCACGGCGGCCTGCGGCAGGAGGCGCGGCGAGCGCTTGGCGATATGCGAGGAGCCGGTGAGGATCGACTCGATGCAACCGAAGGCCCTGAGCGCGGCGAGCACCAGGATGAAGGAGCCGACGAGCGTGAGGGCGAGCTGCGACAGCCGCTCGAAGATGCCGGTCGACATCTCCACGCTGACTGCGCTCAGGACGCGCGTCCACGGCATGCCGGGATGGTTGAAGAGCCCGGGCACCACGTAGCCGTAGACGGTATAGAGGATGAGCGCGACATTGAGCACGAAGAGGATGAAGTAGCGCCGGCGCGTATATTCCAGCACCAGCGCCGCCATGAGGCCGCCGACCGCGAGGTCGTGGGCGTTCCACACCCCGATCCGGTAGATGCGGATATTGTCGAATTCCGACACGAGGTAGTAGGCGGCATAGGCGCAAAACGCGATATAGGCGAGCGCGACGAGATGCGGACCCACCGTGCCGAGGCGCGGATAGAACCGGCCGGAGCGCAGATCCTCCAGCACCACGATCACCATGCTCATGGGCACCGCCGTCACCGCCAGCAGCGAGGGGCCGCCCGCACCGGTCATGTAGTAGCGGAACAGATAGGCGAAATAGGCGATCGAGACGGCATAGAAGGCGATCGTGGCGACAAGCTGCAGCCGGCGGGCGAGCGGCGTGGCCGGGACCTCTGTGCCGTCGGTGGTGGCGGTTTCCGTCATCCGGTCCTCGATATCGGGTGGCCAGAACGCATCCGGGCCGCTCCCGTCACATCCGGAAGCGGCCCGATCGCTGGATCATGTCATGGGGAACAACGCCCGTGCCCTACTGCGCGATGCGATCGTTCCACTCCTCGTTCCAGGCATCGTTCTCGCGCAGGAAGCGTGCAAGGCCCGGATGGATCAGCGCGGCCGTGCCGGCCGCCTCGATGCCGCGCACCTGCATCTCGACCATATTGTCGGCGATCTGCGAGAAGGCCGCGTCGGCCTCGGCGAGCTCGGCGGCATTGTCCTTGATCGTGTTCAGCATCCGGTAGACGTCGTCCTCCGGCACGTTGAGCCCGACATGGAAGCCGTAGAAGAAGGGCACGAGCTTGGCGGTGTCGACGCCGATATCGCTGTCGAAGGCGCCCTTGTCGACATCGACGACCGCGATGCCGGCGTCCTTCAGCTTCTTAAGCTCCTCCTCGTTCGGGTTGAGCACGGAGACGTCCGTGGCGAGCATCGCCTCGGTGACCCAGGGCGACGGTGTGCGCTGGCCGGCCGTGTAGACGATGAAGCCGTCGATGGTGCCCTCCTGCAGGGCGGACCCGGCCAGGCCCTTGTCGAGCTCGATATACTCATGCTCGACGCCGGCCACCTTCATGGCGCGCTCGAGTGCTGCGCGCGTGTCCCACGGCGCCGGGCCCGTGAAGACCGGCTTGCCCGACAGGTCGCTCCAGCCCTTGTACTCCCCGGCGTCGTCGGCGCGGACGCCGAGACCCACCTCGAGCGTATAGGCCCAGAAGGACTGGACGAGTGGCTCGTCGACCTGCTCCTTGAAGCCGACATAGCGCCCGGTGTCGTCCTCGATCTCGTGGAAGGCCACATCGGCGCCGTAATAGCCGTCGAACTGGCCGGCGGCGAAGCCGCGCAGGCTGGCCGCCGCGCCCGGTGTCGGCAGGACGGTGATGTCATAGCCGTCGAACTTGTCGTTGAGCATCGTCGACAGCGCCACGAGCGCGCGATGGCCCGACGAGCCGGTCGACGAGGTTGCCCAGCGCAGCTGCTTGGCGTCCTGAGCCTGGGCGGGTCCGGTATCGGCCAGCGCGACCGTACCGAGCGCCGCGAGGCCTGCCACGGCTGAAACGAACAGATGCCGCATTGTCTTGAAACCTCCCCTGTGGATTGTTCCTGAAGCCTTGAAGACCGGCAGGTGCCGGATGATCGGTTCCTGCCCCAAGGATAGCGGTGCCCGCCCGCCATGGCCAGAGCCCGACGGGGGGTCTGTCCGCGCATCGTGAAAACGCGGCCGCGACCGCGGGGTTCGCCTAGCTGGAGCGGCGGGCGCGCCTGGGAATGGAGCTCACGACGCGGCGCGCCAGCTCCTGGCCGGCCACTTCCATGGCCGCGATATTGCCGTTGGGGCCTTGCGCGACCGGCTGGTAGATCGTGTCCCCGCCACGCGCGACCACGGTCTCGCGGTCGTTGGCATCGACCACCCGCCAGCGTGCGGACAGGACGACGGTTCCGCCGGATGTCGGCTCGAAGCGGTCGACATCGACGAGCACGTCGTAGTCGGCCCGGTCGACGGTGGCGAAGCCCGCCGCCGCGGCGCGCGCGCGGATGAGGCGGGTGAGCGCGGCCGACGGCTTCTCCGCCCATTTCGCGTTCGGCGCCGCCTTGAGGCTGAACTCCGACGTCCTGATCAGCACGTCGTAGGTATCGAGATATTCCGGCGCCGAGACGGTCGGAATGTTGACCGCCACCCTGGAGCGGGCGGATCCGCCCGGCGCGATGCCGTCGCCGGTCATGACGACGAGCTCCGCCGGCGGTTTCTGCAGGCAGGCCGTCATAAGGCCGCCGAGTAGAAGAATGAAGCCGAATTTCCCAACCCAAGCCATCATCACTGGCTCCCCAGTAGCAGAGCGTTCGGATTGCGCTCGATCTCGCGCGCGAAGGACCGCAGCGACGAGGCGGCAGCCGACAGGTCGCGCAGCCCCGATTCGAGGTCGGTGCGCACATTGCCGCGCGGTGCGACGAGCTGGTTCACATTGGCCGCGATCTTGTCCAGATTCGCCGCCGTCGCCTCGATCTTGACGGCGGCCTCCTCCGCCGTCGTCAGCACCTTGCCAAGCTGATCGCCGCGCGCGGACACCTGATCGCGGGTCACGTTCGCCAGCGACCTGAGGTCCTTGAGCGTGAGCTTCAGCTCGCCGCTCAGCTGCTTGACAGTACCCTCCAGGGACTCCACGAGGCGATTGGCATCGTCCGTCGTGGTAACCACGCTGTTACTGATGCGCACGATTTCCTTGTTGGCTGTGTTGGCGAGCCTGTCCACCGCCTGCAGCACGCGCTTGGCGGTGGCGAGCGTCTGGCCGATACCGAGCTCGGAGACCTGCTCCTTGAGCTGGTCGAGGGCGGATTTCTCCGAGGGGATGCGGGCGAGGCCGTCCACCCATGGATCCTTGATCGGTCCCGCCTTCGCCGTGAAGTCCAGCTCGACCATCAGCCGGCCGGTCACGAAGCTCTGGGTCTGGAGCTGGGCGCGCATGCCGCGCTGGACGAGTTCCTCGATATCGGGCGTCTCGCGCTGGCCCTGCGCGTCGGTCACGATCATGTCCGCCGTCTTGATCTCGATATAGACGGGGATGCGCGCGGTATGGGTCGTGGAGTCGACCTCCAGCGCGATCCGCTGGACGGAGCCCACCGTGACGCCCTGGAAGGCGACCGGCGCGCCCACCTGCAGGCCGGAGATCGATGTGTCGAAATAGATGACCGCCCGCTCCTTTCCGGAGAACAGGTCGATGCCGCCGAAGAGCACGATGCCCAGGGCGAGGAGGAAGCCGCCGCCCAGGATGAACGACCCGATGGCGACGGCGGCACGGTTCTTCTTCATGATGCGCTCACCACGGTCTCCGTCCTGTCGGGTTCGCGCCGGTTGAGGAAGGCGCGCACGAAAGCGTTGTCGCTGTGGTCGCGAAGTGTCTTGGGGTCGCCATGGGCGATGGCCGTCTTGGCCGTCGCGTCGAGAAAGACACAGTCGTCGGCAATCGCAAAGATGCTCTCCAGCTCGTGCGTGACCATCACGACCGTCACGCCGAGAAGATCGCGCAGCTGCAGGATCAGATCGTCCAGCCTGCGCGAGGAAATCGGATCGAGACCGGCGGACGGCTCATCAAGAAAGAGGATTTCCGGATCGAAGGCAAGCGCGCGGGCCAGTCCCGCCCGCTTGCGCATGCCGCCGGAGATCTCCGATGGCATGAGGTGGCCGCTGCCGTCGAGCCCCACCAGCGACAGCTTGAAGGCGGTAAGGTCGGCGATGGTGGCGGCCGAATAGGAGGAATAGAGCTCGAGCGGCAGCGCGACGTTCTGCGATACCGTCATGGAGCTCCACAGCGCGCCGCCCTGGAACAGCACCCCGAACTGCCGCAGGAGCCGGTCGCGCTGATCCTCGGTCAGCTTGTAGAAGTCCCGGTCGCCATAGAGGATGCGCCCGGCCGCCGGCTCGATGAGCCCGATCATGTGCTTCAGGAGCGTGCTCTTGCCGCAGCCCGAGCCGCCCATGATCACGAAGATCGAGCCGGAGGAGACAGTGAAGCTCACATCCTTCTGCACGACCTTGTCGCCAAACGCCATGGTGAGGGCTTCGACGGTGATGCGGGGCTCGGTCTCGGCCATCTCTCTCACAATCCCAGAGCGTTGGTGCAGACCGCGAAGACGGCGTCGAGCACGATGATACCGACGATGCAGACCACCACCGCCGAGGTTGCCGCACGGCCGACCTCGGCAGCGCTACGCCCGGCGCGCAGTCCGATATGGCACCCCGTGATGCCGATGAGCGCGCCGAAGAACACGCTCTTGATGCCGCCGATCACGAACTGCTTGGGCGCGATCGCGAGCATGGTCTCGTCGAGATAGCCGAGCGCGGTGAGGTCGGAGGAGGCGACGGCGATGACCATGCCGCCCAGTATGCCCACAGCGCATCCGTAGATATAGAGGAGCGGCATCATGAGGATAAGCGCGTTGACGCGCGGCACCACCAGATGCTCCACCGGCGACACGCCGAGCGTTTCCAGCGCGTCGATCTCCTCGTTGCCCTGCATGGTGGCGAGATTGGCCGCGAAGGCCGCGCCGGTGCGGCCCGCCATGACGATGGCGGTCATGATGGCGGCCATCTCGCGCGCCATGGCGATGCCCACCAGGTCGGCCAGATAGATCTGGGCGCCGAACTGCTCCAGCTGGATGAGGCCGACAAAGGCGAGAATGCCGCCGACGAGGAAGTTGACCACCGAGACGATGGTGAGCGCGGAGGCGCCGACCTCGTGGAGCGAGTTGACGAAATCGACGCCGCGGGCCTTGCCGGACGGCCTCAGGGCGGCAAGGGTGGCCAGCACCACCTCGCCCACCATGGCGACGACCTTGTAGGCGGCCGCCGCCTCGGCGAAGGCCCACAGTCCGGTGCGCGTGACGATGCCCTCGCGCCTGTGTCCGCTTCCCCCGGCCGCGGGGGTGCGATGGGAAACGTCGAGCATGCGCTGGACGCCGTCCGGCATGTTCTGGAGCTGCAGGGTGAGGCCCATGGCCTCGCATTCGACCTTGAGGCCGGACAGGAAGGCGGGAAGCACGCCGGTCCATGCCTTGACGTCGCCGCCCGTGACGGTCACGAGCGCGCCGGATCCCGCGCGCTTGAGAAGGCCGGTCATCGCCGTGCTCGAAGGCAATGCCGCGTCGTCGAGCCAGTCGCCCTTCAGGCGCAGGGTCGGTCCCTGCTGGCCCTGCTCAATATCGACATAGGCCTCTGTGGCGGCCTTGGCTCCCATCGGCGCGGTCCCCGATCCCGGCAATCAGCACTGTTCCGGGACGCCCTCCACACGCATTGCGAAAGGCCCCCCTGTCTTCTCTAATCAATATCCCGCCCACGGCGCAACCGATTTAAGAATTGCAACCCCTGGTTGGTTTCGCTCTGGGTGGCGGGTTCAGTCGATAATGCCGTCGAGCCGGTAGAGGCCTTTCGGGTCCTCGATCTCGAGAATCCAGAGATCGCTGTCCCGGCTCGCCTGCCGGGCGAGATAGGCGTCCGCCTCCGCCTCCGTGACCGGCTCGCCGCCGAGTGCCTGCATCCAGCCGCGCTCGCCCTCCATGGTCACCATCGGCGTGTAGACGAGGCAGTCCTCGCGCCCGCGCCAGATCTTCACGAGGATCGATCCGGCGTCCGGGTCGCCGCGCTTCGACACGACGGCGGGGATGGCGGCGGTGCTGCACAAGCGGACCTGCGCCTGGACCCACAGGCTCGATCTCAGGCGCGGCGGCGGGCTGAAGTCATCGCTCATGGAGCGACTTGTGGCCGATCCCGCGAACGGGATCAAGCGGCTCCGCGACCGGGGCCGGACTCGTGCATCTTCTCGCCGGGGTAAGCGGTGTGCTTTATCTCGAACTTGGACCTAGCCCCCGGGGCGGACGTGTGGCATCGTCCAGCCCATGAACGACAAGGCATCCTCTGCGCCGCGTCCCCTGACGGCGGGCGACCGGCTCTATCTGATCGACGGCTCGGGATATATCTTCCGGGCCTATCACGCATTGCCGGCCCTGACCCGCAAGTCGGACGGCCTTCCCGTTGGCGCCGTTCACGGCTTCTGCGGCATGCTGATCAAGCTGCTGCGCGATGCCAGCAACGGCGAGAAACCGACCCATCTGGCGGTGATCTTCGACCATTCGGCGGAGACCTTCCGCAATGCGATCTATCCCGAATACAAGGCGCAGAGGCCGGAGCCGCCGGAGGACCTCATTCCCCAGTTCGGCCTGATCCGCGAGGCGGTGCGCGCCTTCAACGTGGCCTGTGTCGACCAGGAGGGCTATGAGGCCGACGACCTGATCGCGACCTATGCGCGCCAGGCCCGCGAGGCCGGCGCGGAGGTTCATATCATCTCCTCCGACAAGGACCTCATGCAGCTCGTCCGCCCCGGCGTGACCATGCTCGACACCATGAAGGACAAGACGATCGGCGAGGCGGAGGTCCTTGAGAAATTCGGCGTGCCGCCGGAGAAGGTCATCGACGTCCAGGCGCTGGCAGGCGATTCGGTCGACAATGTGCCGGGCATTCCCGGCATCGGCGTGAAGACCGGCGCGCAGCTCATCACCGAATATGGCGATCTGGAGACCCTGCTGTCCCGCGCCGGCGAGATCAAGCAAACCAAGCGGCGCGAGAAGCTGATCGAGTTCGCCGACCAGGCGCGCATCTCGCGCGAGCTCGTGACCCTCAAGGACGACGTGCCGGTCGAGGAGCCGGTGGAGGACTTCGCCGTGCGCGAGCCCGATCCCGGCGCGGTCGTCGGCTTCCTGAAGGCGATGGAGTTCACGACGCTGACGCGCCGTGTCGCCTCCGATCTGGAGGCCGATGCGGAGGCCATCGAACCGGTCCCCGTCGCGGTGGAGGGCTGGGAGGCGCCTGCCGCGGACGGTGGCGGGGCGGCGGCCGCGGCCGCCGGCGACGGCGCGGCGACGCCCGGAATGCGTGCGGCCGCCGCGGCGGACGCTGTCAGGGCGGTGGCCATCGACCCGTCGGCCTACGAGACCGTCACCACGCTCGACCGGCTCGATGCCTGGATCGCGCAGGCGCGGGAACACGGCGTCGTCGCGGTCGATACCGAGACGACCTCGCTTCTGGCGATGAGCGCCGATCTGGTCGGCATATCGCTCGCGCTCGAGCCGGGCCGGGCCTGCTATATCCCGGTCGGCCACCGTGCCTCGGACGGCTTCGACTTCGACGGCGACGGCATTGCCCAGCTCGACCGGGCGGAGGTCGTCGAGCGCCTCAAGCCCATGATGGAGGACCCGTCCGTTCTCAAGGTCGGCCAGAACTTCAAGTATGACTGGCTGATCTTCATCCGGCAGGGCATATGCCCCGCACCCGTCGACGACACCATGCTCATCTCCTACGCGCTCGATTCGGGCCGGGGCGGACACGGCATGGACGAGCTCTCCGAGCGCCATCTCGGCCACAAGCCGATCCCCTTCAAGGAGATCGCGGGCTCGGGGCGCCAGCAGGTGACCTTCGATCTCGTGCCTGTCGACAAGGCGACCGCCTATGCCGCGGAGGACGCGGACGTCACGCTCAGGCTCTGGCTCGCGCTCAAGCCGCGGCTGGCCGCGGAGGGCAAGACCGCGGTCTACGAGACACTTGAGCGGCCCATGGTGGCCGTGCTCGGCGAGATGGAGCGTGCCGGCGTCCAGGTCGACCGCAATGTGCTCTCGCGCCTGTCGCACGACTTCGCGCAGGGCATGGCGCGACTCGAGGCGGAGATCCACGAGCTCGCCGGCGAGAGCTTCAATGTCGGTTCGCCCAAGCAGCTCGGCGAGATCCTGTTCGGCAAGATGGGGCTGGAGGGCGGCCGGAAGACCAAGACGGGCGCCTGGGGCACCGGCGCCGATGTCCTGGAGACGCTCGCGGCGCAGGGCCACGATTTGCCCCTGAAGGTGCTCGAATGGCGCCAGCTCTCCAAGCTCAAGAGCACCTATACGGACGCGCTCCCCGGCTATATCGACGGGGAGGAGCGGGTGCACACCTCCTATTCGCTGGCGGCCACCAGCACGGGCCGGCTGTCCTCGTCGGAACCCAATCTGCAGAACATTCCGGTGCGCACCGAGGCCGGCCGCAAGATCCGCACCGCCTTCGTCGCGCCCAGGGGCGCCAAGCTCGTCAGCGCCGACTACAGCCAGATCGAGTTGCGCGTGCTCGCCCACATGGCCGATATCCCCGAGCTCAAGCAGGCCTTCGCCGACGGGCTCGACATCCACGCCATGACGGCATCGGAGATCTTCTCCGTGCCCATCGAGGGCATGGACCCGATGGTGCGCCGGCGCGCCAAGGCGATCAATTTCGGCATCATCTATGGCATCTCCGCCTTCGGGCTCGCCAATCAGCTCTCCATCCCGCGCGAGGAGGCTGCGGATTACATCAAGCGCTATTTCGAGCGCTTTCCCGGCATCCGCGACTATATGGAAGGCACGAAGGCCTTCTGCCGCGAGCACGGCTATGTGGAGACGCTGTTCGGCCGGCGCTGCCACTTCCCGAACATCAACGTCAAGCACCCGTCGGAACGCGCCTTCAACGAGCGCGCCGCGATCAACGCGCCGATCCAGGGCACGGCCGCCGATATCATCCGCCGCGCCATGATCCGCATGGCCGATGCGCTGGAGGAGGCGAAGCTGAAGGCGCGCATGCTGCTTCAGGTGCATGACGAGCTCATCTTCGAGGCGGTGGACGAGGAGGTGGACCGCACCATCGAGACCGCCGTCACGATCATGGAGCGTGCCGCCGAGCCCGCCATGACGCTGAAGGTCCCCCTGAAGGTCGACGCCCGCGCGGCGGAGAACTGGGAAGAGGCGCACTAGTTAAGGTCGTTCGATCTGAGACATTTCCGCTTTTAGGGCAAGCACATGAACGCAAAGACGGACACCGCCGCGCGCGAACGGCTGAAGGCGATCATCCGGGAGAAGTCCTTCAGGGACGGGGTGGACATCACCCTGGCCTCGGGGCGCAAGAGCGACTTCTACTTCAACATGAAACCGACCATGCTCGACCCGGAGGGTGCCGCGCTGCTCGCCGAGCTGGTGCTCGACGCGCTCGGACCCGACCGGCCGGACTATGTGGGCGGGCTGGAGATGGGGGCGGTGCCCATCGTCTCCTGGACGACGGCGGCGAGCCATCGCCGCGGCGTGCCGGTCGCCGCCTTCTTCGTGCGCAAGAAGGCGAAGGAGCATGGCGCACGCCTGCTCATCGAGGGGCTCGGCCCCGACGAGACAATCGAGGGGTGCCGCGTCGTCGTGGTGGAGGACGTGACGACGACGGGCGAGTCCGCGCTCAAGGCGGTGGACGCGGTGCGTGCCGCCGGCGGCGAGGTGGTGCGCGTGCTCACCCTTGTCGACCGTCAGGAGGGCGCCGACGAGACCATGGCCAAGGCCGGGATGCCCTTCAGCGCGCTGTTCACGGCCGCGGAGTTCCGAACCGCGTCAGGAAGCTGAGCAGTACGCGGGCGCCGGCATCGGCGTCCTCCTCGGCGATGTGCTCGTCGGGGTGGTGGCTCAGCCCGTCGCGGCAGCGCACGAACAGCATGCCGATATCGGTGAGCGCGCTCATGGCGAGGCCGTCATGGCCGGCGCCGGAGAACAGTTCCCGCGGCCGGTAACCGTCCGCCTCGACCGCCTCCTTCAGCGCGGCGACGATGCGGGGCGAGCAGGCCGCGCCATCCTCCTCGTAGCCGAGCGTGTGCTCGAAGCCGAGGCCGCGGGCGCGCGCGATCTCCTCGCAGCTCTCCAGCACGGTCCGGCGCGCGGTCTCGCGGATGCCGCGCTCCGGCGAGCGCAGCTCCACGCCGAGCTCGCAGCGTGCCGGGATCACGTTGATGACGTTGGGCTCCATGAGGATGGAGCCGACCGTGCCGACGAGATCGTCCGTCTCGCGGGCGATGCGCTCCACCGCCGCAATGGCTTGCGCCGCTCCGGCGAGCGCGTCGCGCCGCGTCTCCATCGGCGTCGTGCCGGCGTGCGAGGCCTTGCCGGTGAACGCCACGGTGTGCCGCTCGATGCCGGTGATGGCGGTGACGACGCCGACGGGAAGGTCCTCCGCCTCCAGCACCGGGCCCTGCTCGATATGGACCTCCACATAGCCCAGCGTCTTCTCGGGATCGCGCTTCAGGGCGGGGATGCCCGCCGGATCGAGGCCGAAATCGGCGAAGGCCTGGCCCAGCGTGACGCCGGCGCGGTCGGCAAGGTCCAGCGTTGCGGGATCGAACAGGCCGGAGAGCGCGCGGCTGCCGATCAGCGTCGTTGGAAAGCGCGCGCCCTCCTCGTCGCCGAAGGCCACGATCTCTAGCGCGTAGGGCAGGGCCGTGCCGCTGCGCCGGATCTCCTGCGCGCAGACGATGGGCATGACGACGCCCAGCATGCCATCGTATTTTCCGCCCTCGCGCACCGTGTCCACATGGGAGCCGACGATCAGCGTCGGCGCGTCCGGGGCCGGGCCCTCCAGGCGTCCGACGACCGTGCCGGCGGCATCCATGTGGACGGCGAGCCCCGCCTCCTCCATCCATCGCCGCACCAGATCGGCGACCTGGCGGTGTTCCGGCGTGAGGAAGAAACGCGTGACGCCCGGGCCGGGTTCGGAAAACCGCGCGGCCTCGTCGAGCCGCGCCATGATGTCCTGTCCAAGCGTGGTCAAGGCAATATCTCCCATGGGTTCACTTGCTGCGCCCGTCGATCGGCGTCAGCGTCAGGCTCTCCAGGTCGATGCCATCGAGGCAGCGCACATTGACGGCGACGGTCGGCGTGCCGTCCGGCATGGTGCCGCGCGCGAAGGACTCCACGCCGCAGGTCCGGCAGAACAGGTGATGGATGACCTTCTTGTTGAACTGGTAGTCCTGGAGCGCGTCCTCGCCCTGGGTCAGCGCGAACCGCGTCTCGGGCGCGAAGTTCCAGAGCACGCCGCGCATTGCGCAGTGCGAACAGTTGCAGTTCATGACGGTGCCGAGATCGGTCGTGATCTCGAAGCGCACGGCCCCGCAATGGCATCCGCCCTTGAAGGTGGTTTCTTCCGGCATGATCGTTTCCTTCCCTTCTGACCGGTTTGTCGGGCGGGAGCCCGGCGGGCTCCGCACGCCGCCCATGAACGCCGGGCTTGCCGGCCGCGTCAATGACGGACCCGGTCTCAGTGCCGGTGCGGCGCCTCCAATGTGGGCAGCCTGTCGAGGAACGCCCGGAACCCGGGCTCCGCCCAGTGCCGGGCGATCTCGCGCAGGGCCCGGATCGGGCGGTCGTCGTAGTCGGCGCGGATATCGACCGGCGGACGGTCCCGCGACACGATGCGCAAGGCCGCGGAGCGGATGCCGCGCGCGTCGCCGCCTTCCGCCTCGCCGGCCTCGAGCGCTGCGAGGAGCCGCTCCTCCAGCGGCGCGCCGGCGCGGTCCGCGAAGGCGTCCCGCATGGCACCGGCGACACGGTCGGAGGCGACCCAGTTCGCCGCGACGGCAAGGCTCGGCGCGCACAGATGGGCCATGGGCTCCACATTGGCCGCGCCCGTCCAGCCGGCGGCGGCGCCGGTACGGTCCATGACGATGACCTGGCGATGGTCGCGCCCCGCATCGGCTTCGGTCAGCGTGCGCAGCGCCGTTTCGGCATCCTGCCCGTCCTCCATCAGGCGAAGCCCGCGGGGCCATAGAGCGTGTTGGTGCTGAACCCCTGCGTGGCGATGGCGCCGATGCCGGCGGCCATGTGCAGGACGAAGCCCCCGGCAGACGGCGTGCCGGTCGCCACCGCGCCGCCGATCGCGCCCGTTCCGGGGTCCCTGGCCAGTATGGAATAGGTCATCTGCGTTGCTGCCGGGCGGTTTCCGAAATCCCTAATGAGTCGGATAAATATTGATCGAGGGGATTTTATCTGGATAAATTAAACGTGCAAGCTGTGCAGGCCGGAGATTGCCCCTGTCCCGCAGGACGGGCCGCGGCACTCCGGATCGGAGGCTTTGAAGGGAAGGGAGAGGCCGAATGACACGCTTTCTCAGCGGGCTCGCCGCCGCCATCGTCATGGGGCTCGCGATGCTCAACGCCGCACCCGCCACCGCGCAGACGCCGCCGGGCGTCCTGATCGTCGGCCAGATCGCGGAGCCGAAATCGCTCGATCCGCAGGCGGTGACGGCGGTCAACGACTTCCGCATTCTCATGAACATCTATGACGGGCTGGTGCGCTACAAGGACGGCACGCTGGAGGTCGAGCCCGCACTGGCGAAGAGCTGGACCATCAGCGAGGACGGCACGGTCTACACCTTCAAGCTGCGCGAGGGCGTGACCTTCCACGACGGTTCGCCGTTCAACGCGGAGGCCGTGGTGTTCGACTTCCAGCGCATGCTCGACGAGAACCATCCCTATCACGATACCGGGCCGTTCCCGCTCGCCTTCTTCTTCTCCGCGGTGAAGGAGGTGAAGGCGCTCGACGACATGACGGTGGAGTTCACGCTGAACGAGCCCTATGCGCCCTTCCTGTCGAACCTCGCCTATCCGACCGGCCTCATCGCCTCGCCGGCGGCCATCAAGGAACACGGCAAGGATTTCGGCCGGAACCCGTCGGGCACCGGACCGTTCAGGTTCGTGGAATGGGACAGCAACACCAAGGTAGTCGTGGAGCGCAACGAGGATTACTGGGACGGCGCGCCGTCGCTTCAGGCCGTCGTCTTCCGCCCGATCACCGACGCCAATACCCGCGTGGCGGAGATGCTCTCAGGCGGCATCGACCTCATGGTCGAGGTGCCGCCGGACAGCCTCGCCCAGTTCGGCGACGCGGCCTACAAGATCTACGAGCAGGCCGGTCCCCATCTCTGGTTCCTGATCCTCAACGCCAAGGAGGGGCCGTTCGCCGACAAGCGCGCGCGACAGGCGGTGAACTACGCGATCGACAAGAAGGCGCTCGTCGACAACATCCTGCAGGGCACCGCCGTGGTCGCCGCCGGCCCCACGCCGCCGGCCTTCGCCTGGGCCTATAATGAGAGCCTCCAGCCCTATCCCCACGATCCGGAGAAGGCAAGGGCGCTGCTCAAGGAGGCGGGTGTCGCGGAGGGCACGGAGGTCACCTTCTACGTCACGGAAGGCGGCTCCGGCATGCTCGATCCCGTGCCCATGGGGGCTGCCATCCAGGCCGACCTCGCCGAGGTGGGGCTCGACGCCAAGATCGAGACCTATGAGTGGAACACCTTCCTCGGCAAGGTGAACCCCGGTCTCGAGGGCAAGGCCGATATGGCCGAGATGGCGTGGATGACCAACGACCCCGACACGCTGCCCTATTTGGCGCTCAGGACCGACGCCATGCCGGACAAGGGCGGGTTCAATTCGGGCTACTATTCCAACCCGGAGGTCGACGCGCTTCTGGAGAAGGCGCGCCGATCCACCGACCAGGACGAGCGTGCGCGGCTCTACAAGGAGATGCAGGAGATCGTCCGCGAGGACGCCCCCTGGGCCTTCATCGCCAACTGGAAGCAGAACGCGGTCAGCAAGGCCGGGATCGAGGGCTTCGGCCTCCAGCCCTCCTTCTTCCTCCTGCTGCACGATGTGGTGAAGGACTAGGGGTGTGGGATGTGCGTCCCGTTCACACCCCTCGCCCTCCCGTCGCGTGAGCGATAGGAGGGCGAGGGGGGCTTTTCCCTGAAGCTCGCGGCCAAAGCAGGGCAGGCACCATGTATGCCTACATAGCGAAACGCCTGTTGGCGGTCATTCCGGTGCTGCTGGGCCTGAGCGTGATCGTCTTCGCGATCATGCAGCTCATTCCCGGCGATCCGGCAACCGCCATCCTCGGCGCCTATGCGACGCCGGAGAATGTCGCGCGGCTCAACGAGCAGCTCGGCCTCGACCGTTCGCTTCCCGTGCAGTACGTCACCTGGCTCGCCAACATGCTCCAGGGCGATTTCGGGCGCTCCTACAGCCTCAACCGCCCGGTCATCGACGAGGTTCTGGAGCGTTTCGGAGCGACGCTCGTCCTGGCCGGCGCCGCCCTTCTCCTGTGCACGGTCTGGGGGCTTCTCGCGGGCATCGTCTCCGCGGTGCGCCAGTATGGCTGGGTCGACCGCATCGTCACGTTCCTCGTGCTGATCGGCATCTCCATCCCGTCCTTCTGGCTCGGCCTGCTGCTGATCCTGCTGTTCGCGGTGGAGCTGCGCTGGCTGCCGGCGAGCGGCATGTATGCGATCTATGGCGGGGGCGACCTCGCCGATCTCGTGAAGCACCTCGTGCTGCCCGCCGTCACGCTCTCCGTCGTCGCGACCGGCGTGATCGCGCGGCTCACCCGCTCCAACATGCTGGAGGTGCTCAGGCAGGATTTCATCCGCACCGCGCGCGCCAAGGGCGTCAACGAGCGTGCCGTCGTCTACCGCCACGCCTTCAAGGCGGCGATCGTCAACGTGATCCCGGTGATCGGCGTGCAGGCGGGCTTCGTGCTCGGCGGGGCGGTCTATATCGAGACCGTGTTCCAGTGGCCGGGCATCGGGCGCATGCTCGTCACCGCGATCTCCACGCGCGACATCATGCTGGTACAGGGCGGCGTGCTCGTCGTCGCGGCGAGCTATGTGCTCTTCAATCTGGCCGCCGACGTGCTGCAGACGCTCATCGATCCGAGGGTGAAGACATGACCGCCGCCGCCGATGCGCCCTCGCCGGTCCGCCGGCCGGGCCCCGCCCGCCAGGCCCTGCGGCTCGTCATGCGCAACCGGCTGGCGGCCTTCGGGCTCGTCATCCTCGCCATCGTCGTCGCCATAGCGCTCATGGCGCCCATCCTGCCGCTCCAGCCGCCGGACGCGACCGATCCCGCCAGGCGGCTCCTGCGGCCGTTCGCGGACGGCCACTGGCTCGGCACCGACGATCTCGGCCGCGACATCCTCTCCCGCCTCGTCTGGGGCACGCGGCTGAGCCTTGCCGTGGGCGTCTCCGCGACGCTGGTGGCCGCGCTCGCCGGCTCCACGCTCGGCATCGTTGCGGGTTATTTCGGCGGCCGGCTCGACAATGTGCTCATGCGCGGCATCGACATGCTGATGGCGTTCCCCTACATCCTGCTGGCGCTGGCCATCGTCGCCGCGCTGGGGCCCGGCCTCATGAACGCGCTCTATGCGGTTGCCGTGGTCAACATCCCGTTTTTCGCGCGCAATATCCGCGGCGTGACCGTGGGCATCGTCCACCGCGAGTTCATCGATGCGGCGCGGCTCTCCGGCAAGGGCAACGGGCGCATCCTCGTGGCCGACGTGTTGCCCAACGTCATGCCGATCATCGTCATCACCATGTCGACCACCGTCGGCTGGATGATCCTGGAAACGGCCGGCCTGAGCTTTCTGGGTCTCGGGTCCCAGCCGCCGCAGGCCGATCTCGGCTCCATGCTGGGCGAGGGCCGAAAGCTCTTGATCAACGCGCCGCACGTCTCCGCCATTCCGGGCGTCGTCATCTTCCTCATCGTGATGAGCGTGAACCTCCTGGGCGATGGTATTCGCGACGCGCTCGACCCGCGCCTCAAGTCCGGCGCGCTCGCCCGGCCCGCACCTGTGACGGCCATCGACCGGGAGAACGGCGCGCATGGCAAGCAGGGTGCGGGCGGCGTGCTCGACGTGGTCGATCTCAGGACCGAGTTCCATCTGGGCGAGGAGGTCTACCGCGCCGTCAACGAGGTCTCCTTCGCCATAAAGCCGGGCGAGTGCCTGGGGCTGATCGGCGAATCGGGGTCCGGCAAGTCGGTGACGGCGCTGTCGCTGCTGGCGCTGGTCGCCTCGCCGCCGGGGCGGATCGCCGGCGGCGAGGTGCGGTTCCATGGCGAGGACCTTCTGGCGCGTACCGGCGAGGAGCTGCGCGCGGTGCGCGGCGGCGACATTGCCTATATCTTCCAGGATCCGCTCTCCACGCTCCATCCGCTGTTCTCCGTCGGCGACCAGCTCGTCGAGGCGATCCGCTCGCACCGCGCCGTGTCGCATCGCGAGGCGTGGGACGAGGCGGTGAAGCTTCTGGAGACCGTGCGCATCCCGAATGCGGCGGAGCGCGCCAAGGCCTATCCGCACGAGATGTCCGGCGGCATGCGCCAGCGCGTCGGCATCGCCATGGCGCTCGCCAACGGCCCGGAGCTCGTCGTCGCCGACGAGCCGACCACCGCGCTCGACGTGACCGTGCAGGCGCAGGTGCTGAAGCTTCTCGACAATCTGCGCCGCGACAGCGACACGGCGGTGCTGTTCATCACCCACGATTTCGGCGTGGTCTCGCAACTGTGCGACCGCGTGGCGGTGATGTATGCCGGCCGTATCGTGGAGATCGGCACGACGGAGCAGGTGCTCGACAACCCCGGCCATCCCTATACGCGCCGGCTCATCGACTGCGTGCCCGTGCTGGGCGAGGGGCGGCGCAAGGTCGAGGCGATCCCCGGGCTGCCGCCGGCAGTGAACCGCCTGCCGGAGGGCTGCGCCTTCGCCGAGCGCTGCACGTTCGCCGACGAGCTGTGCCGGTCGGGCGAGATCGCCATGCGCGATCTGGGCGGGGGGCACGAGGCACGCTGCGTCAGGCCGCTTGGGGGGACGTCATGAGCGACACGGTTCTGAGCACGCAGGGCCTGACCAAGACCTTCGGCGGCGGGCGCAGCCTGTTCGGCGCGGCGCGGCCCGCTGTCCATGCGGTGCAGGACGTCACCGTGTCCGCGCGCCGCACGGAAACGCTCGGCATTGTCGGCGAATCGGGCTGCGGGAAATCGACGCTCGCGCGCATGCTGGTCGGCCTGCTCAAACCCAGCGGAGGCGATGTGAGCCTCGCGGGCCGGGAGCTTTCCGTGCTGGCGCGCGAGGGGGCCAAGGCCCTGGGGAGCACCATCCAGTATGTCTTCCAGGACCCGTTGAGCTCGCTCAATCCGCGCAAGACCGTGCGCCAGATCCTTGAGGCGCCGCTCGTTCACATTCTGGGCCTCGACCGTGCGGGCCGCGCCGCGCGCATCGAGGAACTGATGGACGCGGTCAATCTGAGGCCCGAATTCGTCGACCGCTACCCGCACGAATTCTCCGGCGGCCAGGCCCAGCGCATCGGTATCGCCCGCGCGCTCGCCGCCGATCCGGAGATCCTGGTGCTCGACGAGCCGGTCTCCGCCCTCGACGTCTCCGTGCAGGCGCAGGTCCTGAACCTGCTCTCCGACCTCAAGGCGAAGTTCGATCTGACCTATGTCTTCATCAGCCACGACCTTGCCGTGGTCGAGGCGATCAGCGACCGGGTGGCGGTGATGTATTTCGGCCGGGTGGTGGAAGAGGCGCCGGCGGACACGCTGTTCGCCGCGCCGAAGCATCCCTATACGCGGTTGCTGCTCGACAGCGCGCCCGTGGTCGGCCGCCCGCTCGGGACGGGGGCGGAGGAGATCGCGGAGCTGCCCGATCCGCTCGCCCCGCCGCCGGGCTGCGCCTTCGCGGAGCGTTGCCCGCGCGCCCGGGACGATTGCCGCGCCGCGGTGCCGCCGCTGGAGACGAAGGCGGCCGACCATTCCGCGGCCTGTTTCCATCCCCTCTAGCAACCGGCCACGGACATGAACGCAACGGACAGCCCCGACACGGAGGAACGGCGCGCGAGCCGCGCACGGATCGGAGGGCGCACGCGCGCCCGCACCATCGCCGCGACGCTGAAGGACTGGATCGCGGAGAAGCGCATTCCGCCCGGCGAGCGCCTTCCCCAGGAGCGCGAGCTCGTCGAGATCTTCGGTGTCAGCAAGGGCACGATCCGCGAGGCGCTGAAGGTGCTGGAGACGCAAGGGCTGATCGTCACGCGCACAGGGCCCGGCGGCGGTCCCTTCGTCGCCACCGTGCCGGAACGCTATGCGAGCGAGCTTCTCGGCAACTTCTTCTTCTTCCAGGAGCTCACTGTCGGCGATGTCTACCAACTCCGCACCCTGCTCGAGCCGGAGCTCGCCGCCAGCGTGGTCGGGCGGCTGGACGAGACGGATTTCGAGCGGCTGGCGGAGACCATGAAGGTCTACGACCATCCGCCGGAGACCATGGAGGAGGAACGCGCCCAGCGCGTGGCCGAGCTGGAGTTCCACGAGGTTCTCGTCGCCTGCTCGCCCAATCCGCTCCTGCGCTTCGTCTGCGGCTTCCTGATCCGGCTGCTGAAGGACCTCACCATCTGCCAACGGATCTACGACCGGCCGAACCCGGAGCTGCGCGAGCATGGCCGGTCCTACCAGATTCGCCTGATCGAGGCCCTCAGGGCCGGCGAGCCGGAGGCTGTCCGCGCCATCATGGGCGAGCATATGCGCCATGCCCGCCACCTCATGGAGGCGCAGGAGGCGGTGGTCCTCAACCAGTTCCTCACCGAGCCCGCCACCATGCCGTGCAGGGGGTAGGCAGTCCGTCACCGATTGGCCACGCGCGCAGCATGACGAATGCACGGTTGTAGGGTGTCATGGCGTCCTATGCCCGGTATCGGTGAGCGTTCGGCCGAACGATCCGGTCCGGGCTGTTCCGTGGCAGAGCTGGAGGAAGCGATGGCCCGATACAACCTGATTAGCAGTCCGACGGCCTACGGGTCGGTGGAGGGAACGGCCGGTACGGACCTGATCTACAAGGTCGACCAGCCCGGTTTCGAGTACGATTTCCTGTCTATCTACAGCCGTGGCGGCGACGATGTGGTCGTCGGGGCCGACAGGCTGAACCGGATCAATACCGGAGATGGCGACGACTGGGTCTGGGGCGGTCAAAGCACGGACCTCATCGAGCTCGGCGCCGGGAACGACACGGCCCTTGGCGGTGGCGGGAACGACGTCCTGATCGGCGGCACCGGCTACGACCTGCTGGCGGGCGGCGAGGGCGCCGACACATTTGTCTTCTCCCCGTCTTCGGGTCTTGAGCCGGCGACCCGCACGACGATCCTGGATTTCGAGGATGGCGATGCGATCTCGATTGCCGATCCGGCGATCGGTATGGACGACCTGATGAGTGCGGCCTCTGTGGAGGGCGACAGCGTCGTCTTTTCATTCGCCGGGTCCCAGAGCGGCGCACCGAGCGAACTGCGCATCGAGAATGCCAGCCTGGAGGACGTGCTCCACAGCGTCGAGCTCTATGACGACGTCTTCGCCTGACCGTCCGTGACCGGTCGGGGCCGGATATCCGGCCCCGGCTGTCTGCGCCGCGGTCTGGGCGTTCAGCGGTCTTTCTTCCTGTCGTGCCGGCGCTTGTCGCCGTCCGCGGCGTCCTCGTCGCTCGGCCGCGGTGTCAGGTCCAGCGGGTCGCTCGCCGGGAAGGTTCCTTCCAGGCGCTCGTCGAGCTTCCGCTCGGCTTTCCCTTTCGGCTTCTGCGGCTTGCGCTTGCGGTCTTCGGTGGTCGTCGCCGTCATGATCGCGCCTTCTCCTCTGTGGGATCGTTCGCCGTCCGCGGCGTCTCACTGTGGATAACGCGGCAGGGCGGGGGCAGGTTCCCCGTCCTGTCAGCGCCCTGTCACACAACGTTGTCCGTAACGTCACACAACACTCGTAGCGTCCCGTTCCGTAACGCGGTTCTCAGGGAGCGTGCGCACGATGAGTGCATCTGCGATCGAGGTCAGCTGTCTCACCAAGACCTTTCCGGGAGGCAAGACGGCGCTGGACGATGTCGGGCTGTCCGTCGCGCCGGGCGAGATGGTCGCCCTGATCGGTGCCTCGGGCTCCGGCAAGTCGACGCTCCTGCGCCATATTGCGGGCCTCGTGGAGGCGGACGGGCGCAAGGGGTGCGAAATCTCGGTCCTGGGGCGCGCCATGCAGCGCGACGGCCGCATCGCCCGCGACGCCCGCGCCATCCGGTCGGCCATCGGCATGGTGTTCCAGCAGTTCAACCTGGTCGGCCGCCTGAGCGTGCTGACCAATGTGCTCACCGGCCATCTCGGCCGCATGCCGCGCTGGCGCGGCGCGCTCGCGCTCTTCACGGAGGATGAGAAGCGGGCGGCGCTGGAGGCCATGCGCCGGGTTGGCATAGACAGCCATGCGCTCCATCGCGGCAACGACCTGTCTGGCGGCCAGCAGCAGCGCGCGGCCATCGCGCGCACCCTCGTGCAGGGCGCGGAGGTGTTGATCGCCGACGAGCCCATCGCCTCGCTCGACCCGCATTCCGCCCAGCGCGTCATGGACATCCTGGCCGCCCTCAACGCGGAGGACGGGATCACCGTTCTCGTCTCGCTCCATCAGGTCGACTACGCCCTGCGCTACTGCCCGCGCACCGTGGCGCTGCGCGACGGCAGGATCGTCTATGACGGCCCGTCCGCCGCACTGACGCCGGACTTCCTGAGCGAGCTCTACGGAGCGGAGAGCCGGGAGCTGCTTCTGCCCTCGCTCGACCGTGGCGAGGCAGAAGCCCCGATGCCGCGCCCCAGGGCCGAGCCCGTCGCGCTGCGCGAGGCGGTCGCCTGATCTGCCTTTTGGCCGGCGGGTCCGCCCGCCCGGCCGCGGCATTGTTGCCGAGTGACTTGAACGCCACCCATCAGAAAGGACGCATACCCAATGTTCAGGACCATCCTTGCCGCCACCGCGGTCGCGGCCGTCGCGCTCGCCGCCCCGGCGAATGCCGCGGATACCAAGGAGATCAATTTCGGTATCATCTCCACGGAATCCTCGCAGAACCTCCGCACCATCTGGGATCCCTTCCTCAAGGCGATGGAGGACGAGACCGGCCTGAAGGTCAACGCCTTCTTCGCCCCCGACTATGCGGGCGTCATCGAGGGCATGCGCTTCGACAAGGTGCAGGTCGCCTGGTACGGCAACAAGTCGGCCATGGAGGCGGTCGACCGCGCCGACGGTCAGATCTTCGCCCAGTCGGTCGATGTCGAGGGCAATCCGGGCTACTGGTCGCTGCTGGTGACCAATGTCGACAGCCCGATCAACTCGCTGGACGACGTGCTGAAATGCGACCAGTCGCTGAACTTCGGGATCGGCGATCCGAACTCGACCTCCGGCTTCCTGGTGCCGACCACCTACATCTTCGCGGAGAACGGCGTCGACCCGAAGGAGTGCTTCAAGACGGTGCGCAATGCGAGCCACGAGACCAACGCGCTCGCCGCCGCCAACAAGCAGGTCGACGTGGCCACCAACAACACGGAGAACATGCGCCGCCTGGAGACGACCAATCCGGAGGCCTTCAAGAAGCTGAAGATCGTCTGGCAGTCGCCGCTCATCCCGAGCGATCCGCTGGTCTGGCGCAAGGACCTCGACACGGAGGTCAAGGACAAGCTCTACACCTTCATCATGACCTATGGCCGCCTCGGCACGCCTGAGGAGGTGAAGAAGGAGCGCGAGGTGCTGTCGGCCCTCGGCTGGGCACCGTTCCGCCCGTCCTCCGACGCCCAGCTCTACCCGATCCGCATCCTCGCCCTGAACAAGGATGCGATGAAGATCGAGGCCAACGAGTCCCTCTCCGCCGACGAGAAGAAGCAGGAGATCGCGAAGCTCAAGGCCCGCATGAAAGAGATCTCCGCGCTGGCCGACACCGTGCCGAGCATGTGATCTGCCGACACAAAGGCCGGACGCCCGCCTTCCCGCGATGGAGGCGGGCGTCTTCGTTCATGGATGACCGGAGTTGAGACCGCCAATGGCAAGTCTTGAGACAGGACCGGGGGTGGAGATGGCCGCTGTTCCCCGCGTGCCGCTCGCGCAGCGTGCGAGGCGATGGGCCGTGTGGGCCGTGATCGCCGCCGTTCTGGTTTGGAGCTGGGGCCCGGCGGAAATGGGCCGCTGGACCTATCTGTTCACCGATGCGGCCAATATGGCGGCCTTTGCGGGCGGCTTCCTCGATCCCGATTTCGGCCAGTGGCGGCTCTATCTCTCCGAGATGGCGGTGACCGTCCAGATCGCGGTGTGGGGCACCGTCCTTGCCGTCCTGCTCGGCATCCCCTGCGCCCTGCTGAGCTCGTCGAACCTCGCGCCCGTCTGGGTCGTGCAGCCGGTGCGCCGGCTCATGGACGCCTGCCGTGCGATCAACGAGATCGTCTTCGCGCTGCTCTTCGTGGTCGCCGTCGGCCTCGGCCCCTTCGCCGGCGTCATGGCGCTCTTCGTGCACAATACCGGCGTGGTCGCCAAGCTGTTCTCCGAGGCCGTCGAGGCCATCGACCCGCGCCCGGTGGAAGGCATCCGCGCGACCGGGGCGAGCAAGCTGCAGGAGATCATCTTCGGCGTCGTGCCGCAGGTCGTGCCCCTGTGGATCTCCTATTCGCTCTACCGCTTCGAGACCAATGTGCGCTCCGCGACCGTGCTCGGCATCGTGGGCGCGGGCGGCATCGGCCAGATCCTCTGGGAGAATATCCGCGGTTTCTACTATTCGGAGACCGCCGCGGCGATGATCATCATCGTGGTCAGCATCTCGCTCATCGACATCCTGTCCCAGCAGCTTCGCCGCTGGACCGTATAGGGCGGGCAACCTCCGGATCGAAGTCGCTCCGCGCGGGCGAAAAGATGGCAGGGGCTCATGGATATCCGGGGCGGGCCCGGGTATGACGACGGACAAGGCGATGCCGTGCCGGATGTGGGGATGCCCGGCGGGGCCGTGCCACCTGGGTCGGACAGGAAAGCTCATCGGGACGCATGACAGTCGATTATCGCCGATACGCACTCTACATGCTGCCGCCCTCGGGCAGCGCGCTCGCCCGCTTCGGCGCGGAATGGCTGGGCCATGACCCGGAAACCGGCGATGCTGTCGAGCCGTCGCAGGCCATAGCCGCAGCCATCGACGGGGACGTTCGCTGCGAGGCCACGGCCGCGCCGGCGCGCTACGGCTTCCACGCCACACTCAAGGCGCCCTTCCGCCTGCACGCGGCGGCGGACGCGGCGGAGCTCTTCGCCGAGGTCGAGCGGATGGTGGCCGGCTGGCGTGCCTTCGCCCTGCCGCCGCTCGCAGCGAGGAGGATCGGCCGGTTCCGGGCCCTGGTGCCGGAGAGCGATTGCCAGCCGCTCGCTTCGCTCGCCAATGCCTGCGTCATCGGCCTCGACCGGTTCCGCGCCCCGCTCGACGACGCCGAGATCGCACGGCGGCGCGAGGCCAGCCTCACAAGCCGGCAGGACGCCTATCTGCTGAGCCTCGGCTATCCTTACGTGCTGGACGAGTTCCGCCTCCACATGACGCTGACGGGCCCGCTGGACGACGTGTCCGACGCCGCGGTCTCTCCCGTGCTCGACCGGCTCCTCGCGCCGCTCCTGGCGGAGCCGGTGGAGGTCCGCGACGTCGCGATCATGGGAGAGCCCGCCGATGGCGGTCCGTTCCGGATTGTCAGGCGCTGCCCGCTTCTGCCGACATCTGCCTGAGGGCGGCCACGAAGGCTTCGCCGGCCTCCTCCACCGTGCCGTCATTGACGATGGTGACGACCGGGCAGGCGCCGGTGATCTCCTCGCCATAGCGCTTGAGCCGCGCGGCGATCTCATCCGCTGTTTCGCGGTGGCGCGCGGCGAGTCGCTCAGCAAGGATCGCGGGCGAGGCGGTCACGTGGATGGCCCGCACCTCGGCAAAGCCTGCGCAGGCCTCCTCGAGGGCGGCCCGCGAGATATTGGCGACGACCGTGCGGCCGTCGGCGATATCGTCGGCGAGAGAGGCCGGGAGGCCGTAGTCGAGGCCGTTGGCGTGCCAGGACAGGGCGAAGGCGCCGGCCGCTTTCATCCGGGCGAAGTCCGTCTCGCTCGCCGCGATATGGTCCTCGCCGCCGGCATCGGCCGGGCGCGTGATCACCCGGCGCGCGAAGACATAGCGCCCGTCATCCTTCAGCGCCGCGCGCGCGAAGTCGATCAGGGTGTCCTTGCCGGCCCCGCTCGGGCCGACCACCGCGCAGAACAGTCCGCTCACGCCTCTATCCCCATGTCAGACTCACGAGCGGAGATAGGATCACGTTTCGCCGGCGCCGGGAACCGGTCATTCGCCCGCCGGGTGCCTGCCCGCCCTGACGGCGTGGGCGACATAGCCGAGGAAGTGATCGAGCGGCGGCGTCTGCCCGTGGGGGTCCTTCGCCCTGTCGTCCCAGCCGCGCAGCCGCACCGCGGCATCGGCATGGGGCTGGGCGATGAAGGCTGCGGCCTCGCTGCCGCCCATCGGGCCGCCCTGGAGCATCAGGCTGTGCTCGGAGGCCGGCGAGAGCGTCGCGCGATAGCTCGGATCGATGGCGCAGAGATAGCGCTTGGCGTCGACATGCAGGCGCACGGGCTCGGTAACCTCCGGCCCGAACCAGCGCGTCAGGAACCGGCCGCCGACCGCCTCGTGCAGCTTGTCGCGCGTCTCCGCCGGAGCGTCGTCGAAGCCGGGATCGAGCAGGTGGCCGATATCGTGGAGAAGGGCGGCCGCGATCAGTGCGGGCGTCGCCCCCTCGTCCTCCGCCAGCATGGCGCATTGCAGCGCGTGCTGCTCCTGGGTCACGGCCTCGCCGCCATAAAGCTCGGCGCCGCGGCTGGCGACCATGGTCCGGATTTCGGCAACCACGTCGGTCATGGGTTCGCCCCCTCCTGTCAGGCCACGCGCTCGCCCTCGCGCCAGACGGCGCGGATCACCGGTCCGGCATCCGTCTGGCGGAAGCGCACGAGGTCGGCACGTCGGTCTTGAGCGATCTCGCCGCGGTCGTCGAGCCCGATCTGGCGGGCGGGTGTGCGGGTGACCGTGGCGATGGCGTCCGGCACCGAGATCGCGTCGACGGTCTCGGCGAGCCGCATCGCGCCATAGAGCAGGGAGGCGGGGACATAGTCGCTCGACAGGATGTCGAGATGGCCGGCCTCCGCGAGCGTGCCGGCGGAGACATTGCCGGAATGCGAGCCGCCGCGCACCACGTTCGGGGCGCCCATGAGCACGGCGAGGCCGTTATCGTGGCTCGCCTGCGCCGCCTCGACCGTGGTCGGGAACTCCGCGATCGCCACGCCGTCCTCCATGGCCTCGGCCACATGATCCGGCGTCGCGTCGTCGTGGCTCGCGAGGGGAATGCCGCGCTCGCGCGCCATGGCGACGATCGTCCGGCGATTGGTGCCGGCATGGAGGCGATGGTCCTCCATGCGCTCGGTGATGAAGCGCTGGAGCTCCTCGTCCGACATGCCGTATTTGCCCTGATAGTAGACGGCATACTGCTCCAGGCTCGCGAACTGGCGCTGGCCCGGCGTGTGGTCCATGACCGAGACCAGGCCGACCAGCGGGCCGCCCATCAGGGGTTCGGCAAGCTCCAGGAGCGTGCCGCAGCTCACCTCGCAGCGCAGATGCAGGCGGTGCTCGGCCTTGAGCGATCCGGCGCGAGACTGGCTCTCGACCGCGTCGAGCATGGGCGCGAGCGTCTCCAGCCGCCGCGTGCCGGCATGGACATGGCCGACGGAGAGCGCGTTGAAGACGGTGGTGATACCGGAGGCGGAGACCTCGCGGTCATGGTTGATGATCGCGGCGTGCGGTGGCCAGTAGGCCTTGGGCCGCGGCATCATGTGGCGTTCCAGATTGTCGGTATGGAGCTCCACCAGCCCGGGGATCACATAGTCGCCGCCGCAATCCGTGGCGCCGGGCAGGCCGGAGAGGCCGGAGGATATCCCCGAAATCCCCGTCTCGTCGAAGGCGAGCGTGCCGGAGACGACCTCGTCGGCCAGCACGATATTGGCATTGGTGTAGATCGTCTCAGCCATGGGCGGCCTCCGCGAAGCGCTGGACGTCGAGGCTCTTGCTGCAGGCCGCCTGGCGGTCCGCCTCGTCGTGGAAGATGCCGAGGATAGCCGATCCCGCCGCGCGTGCCTCCGCCACGAGTTCCAGCACCCGCGCGCGGTTGCCGGCGTCGAGCGAGGCGGTCGGCTCGTCGAGCAGCAGGATCGGATGGGGGGCGGAAAAGCCGCGCGCGATGTTCACGCGCTGCTGCTCGCCCCCGGAGAAGGTCACCGGAGAGAGCGGCCACAGGCGCTCGGGCACCTGAAGCCGGTCCAGGAGCGTTCTGGCGCGCTCGCGCGCCTTCTCCTCGCAGGCGCCGCGCTCGATCATCGGTTCGGCGACGATGTCGAGCGTCGGCACGCGCGGAATGACGCGCAGGAACTGGCTCACATAGCCGATGGTGCGCCGGCGCACGGCGATGATGTCGCGCGGGGCCGCGGACGCCATGTCGACGATGCCGCCCTCGTGGCTGACGAGGATCCGGCCGCTGTCGGCGCGATAGGTGCCGTAGACGATCTTGAGCAGAGAGCTCTTGCCGATGCCCGACGGGCCGGTGATCGCCACGGCCTCGCCCGGCATGAGCGAGAAGTCGAGGCCGGAGAAGACCGGGATCTCCGCACTGTCCTGCATGTGCAGCGTGAAGTGCTTGTGGAGCCCGTCGATCTGGAGGAGTGCGTCCATCGTCACACCTGTAGCACGGAGGAGACGAGAAGCTGGGTGTAGGGCGCCTGCGGGTCGTCGAGCACCTGATCGGTGAGCCCGTGCTCGATGACGTGCCCGCCCTGCATGACCATGAGCCGCGTGGAGAGGAGCCGCGCCACCGCGAGGTCGTGGGTCACGATGACGACGGACAGGCCCAGCCGGCGCACCAGCGTGCGGATGAGGTCGAGCAGGCGCGCCTGGACGGAGACGTCGAGCCCGCCCGTCGGCTCGTCCATGAAGACGAGCCGCGGGTTGGAGACGAGGTTACGCGCGATCTGCAGGCGCTGCTGCATGCCGCCGGAGAATGTCGCGGGCAGGTCGTCGATACGCTCAGCCCGGATCTCCACCCGCTCCAGCCAGTCGAGCGCCTCCGCCCGGATATTGCCGTAATGGCGCGCGCCGACCGCCATCAGCCGCTCGCCGATATTGGCGCCGGCGGAGACGGAGAGCCGAAGGCCGTCGCGCGGGTTCTGGTGGACGAAGGCCCAGTCGGTGCGCTGGAGCATGCGCCGTTCCGGCTCGCTCATGGCGGCGATGTCCTTCAGCCCCTCCGCGCGGGTGCTGTAGAGGACCTCGCCACGGCTCGGCTCGATCTCTCCGGACAGGCATTTGAGAAGCGTCGTCTTGCCCGAGCCCGATTCGCCGACAATGCCCAGGACCTCGCCCGGCCACAGCGAGAAGCCGACCTCCTCGCAAGCCGCGAAATCGCCGAAGCGCTTCGTCACGCCGCGCGCGACGAGCAGGGGGGCCTCCGCGCCGCTCATTCCGCCGCCTCCGACCGGGCCTGACGCGACTGGCAGTAGTCGGTATCGGAACACACGAACATGCGTCCGCCGCTGTCGTCGAGGATCACCTCGTCCAGATAGCTCTCGCTCGATCCGCACAGCGCGCAGGCTTCGTCCCAGCGCTGGACCTCGAAGGGATGGTCCTCGAAATCGAGGCTCTCGACTTTCGTATAGGGCGGCACGGCGTAGATCCGCTTCTCGCGGCCCGCGCCGAAGAGCTGGAGGGCGGCCATGCGGTCCATCTTCGGATTGTCGAACTTGGGGGTGGGCGAGGGGTCCATGACATAGCGGCCCGAGACCTTCACCGGATAGGCATAGGTCGTGGCGATGTGTCCATGGCGGGCGATATCCTCGTAGAGCTTCACATGCATGAGGCCGTATTCCTCAAGCGCATGCATCTTGCGCGTCTCGCTCTCGCGCGGTTCCAGGAAGCGCAGCGGCTCCGGGATCGGCACCTGATAGACGAGGATCTGGTCCTCGCTCAGCGGCGTCTCCGGGATCCGGTGGCGGGTCTGGATGACGCTCGCGCGCGCCGTCTCCTCCGTCGTCTCCACGCCCGCCGTCTTCTGGAAGAACTTGCGGATGGAGACGGCGTTGGTCGTGTCGTCGGCGCCCTGGTCGATCACCTTCAGCCTGTCGTCCGGGGTGAGGACGGAGGCGGTCACCTGGACGCCACCCGTGCCCCAGCCATAGGGCATGGGCATCTCGCGGCTTGCGAAGGGCACCTGATAGCCGGGTATGGCGACGGCCTTGAGCAGCGCGCGGCGGATCATCCGCTTGGTCTGGTTGTTGAGATAGGCGAAGGCGTAGCCCTTGGCGGGCGTTGCGGCCGCGGCGGTCATTCGGCGGCCTCCCCTGGCGCCTCGGCACTGTGGGCGGCGCGCATGCGGCGCACGAGCTCCAGCTCCGCCTGGAAGTCCACATAATGCGGCAGCTTCAGGTGCTCCACGAAGCCCGTGGCCTGCACATTGTCGGAATGCGACATCACGAATTCCTCGTCCTGGGCGGGGGCGGTGCGCTCCTCGCCGAACTCGCCGGCCCGCAAGGCCCGGTCGACCAGCGCCATGGACATCGCCTTGCGCTCGAGCTGGCCGAAGACGAGGCCGTAGCCGCGGGTGAATTGCGGCGGGGCCTCCTTGGAGCCTGCGAACTGGTTGATCATCTGGCATTCGGTCACCGTGATCTCGCCGATCTCGATGGCAAAGCCCAGATCCTCCGGCACGAACTCGACCGTCACCTCGCCCATGCGGATCTCGCCGGCAAAGGGATGGTTGCGGGCATAGCCGCGCTGGGTCGAATAGCCGAGCGCCAGCAGGAAGCCCTCGTCGCCACGCGCGAGGTTCTGCAGCCTCAGATCGCGGTCCGCGGGAAAGTCGAGCGGCTCGCGGGTGAGGTCGCCGACGTCGTCGTCCGGCGGAGCCGATGCCGGCTCGATCAGCCCTTGCGCGCCCAGCATATCGAGCACGCGCGGCATGGCCCCGTCGACCGGTGTCGGCGCCGACGGCGCGGGCTCGGGCAGGCCTTCCGCTGTGAGCGTGAAGTCGATCAGCCGGTGGGTGTAATCGAAGGTGGGGCCGAGCACCTGCCCGCCGGGAAGATCCTTGAAGGTGGCGGAGATGCGCCGGCGGATCGCCATGTCGCCTGTGTCGAGCGGCTCCGAATAGCCGAAGCGCGGCAGGGTCGTGCGGCTCGCGCGGACAAGGAAGATCGCCTCGATGAGGTCGCCGCGCGCCTGCTTGACGGCGAGCGCGGCGAGAGAGCGGTCATAGAGCGAGCCCTCCGTCATCACCCGGTCGACGGCGAGCGAGAGCTGGCCGGCGATCTGGTCGACGCCGATCTCAGGCACGTGCCGGTCGCCCCGGCGTTCCTCGGCGAGCAGGCGGTGGGCGTTGTCGATGGCCGCCTCACCGCCCTTCACTGCGACATACATCAGCCGGCCTCCTGGTCTGAAATGGTCGTGGAGCGCGGCACGGCGGCGATCTCCCGGGGCGCGCAGAAAACCGCGTCGACGCCGAGCGGGAAGCGCGCATTGCTGGCCGCCATCTCGCGCCAGAATTCGGCCTTGAGCGGCGGCGCCGAAAGCGTGTGCACCGTCTCGATGCCGGGTCCTGAAAGGCGCACGCCGGCATCCGCCGTGAGCGCGTCGACCTGCATGAGGAGCGTCGCGGACCGGTCCGGATAGTCCGGCGTGCCGGGCTTGAGCAGGGCGAAGGGTGGCCGCGCGGCAGGATCGGTAACGAGCACGAAATCGGCCTCGCCCGGCTCCTCGACGAGCGGTGCCGCGCAATGGAAGCGCAGATAATCGGCCACGGCGCCGCCGCGCAGGCCGGGCTCGACCCACAGCGCCGTGTCGAAATCGACGAGGGTCAGCAGGAGAGCGGCCGTGGTGGGATGGAGCGGCCGGGGCGGCTCGGGTGCGGCGTCGAGCGCATGAATGCGGCCCGGCCGCGCCATCGCATCGAGGACCGCCCGGAAGCTCGAGGCGGACTGCGTCGCGGGGTCGGCAAAGCCGGGGGCGGGAGCTGCGGTCGTGAGCGCCATCTCAGTCCTCCCCGCGCACCATGGTGAAAAAGTCGACGCGTGTGGCCGCCGCCTTCGCCGCGCGCTCGCGGGCGAGATCCGCATGGGTCTCCTCGAGCGGCGCGATGACGGTCGACATGATCGCGTCGCGACGGCCGGCGTCCTGAAGCAGCGCGTCGTAGACGGCGGCGATCTCGGCATGGGCGGCATCGCGGCCCATCACATAGGACTGGCCGAACAGCCCGTCATCGGTGCGCACGGCGCAGCGCGTGACCGTCGCCTCGCCGAGATTGAACGGCGCACCGGACCCGCCCATGCGCCCGCGCAGCATGACGAGGCCGGTTTCCGGCTTGCGGACGAACCGGTATGGCGGCTGGCCGGTTTCGGCCGACCAGAGGGCCTTGAGCCGCTCCGGATCGGCTTTCGCGAGGACCGACATCCAGTGCCGGCGATCCTGATGGTCCTGGGGGGAAACTGGGTGTGGCTCGGTGTTCATCGCTGCCCGTCGATCTTCGTGATGGGCAGCCTTCAATCACGGTTGTGCGAAGCCTTCATGACAGTTCGCCGACAGGCGGTGGGCATCCCCTCACCCCGCGTGCAAGCACTGGGGCGAGGGGGCGCGGGGTCACGCGACCGCGCAGTGCAGATCGCCGATGCCGGCGATATGGCCGTGCAGCACGTCGCCGCGCTGGACGGGGCCGACGCCCGATGGCGTGCCGGTGAAGATCAGGTCGCCGGTCGCGAGCGCGAACAGGCCGGAAAGATAGGAGATCACTTCCGGCACCTTCCAGATGAGCTGGTTGAGATCGCCGTCCTGGCGCATCTCGTCATTGACCTTGAGCCAGATCGCGCCGTCCGCCGGATGGCCGATCTCGCCGGCCGGAGCGATCGGGCCGATGGGCCCCGACTTCTCGAACGCCTTGGCAACCGCCCAGGGCCGGCCCGCCTTCTTGGCCTCCGCCTGAAGGTCGCGGCGCGTCATGTCGAGACCGACCGCATAGCCGTAGACATGGTTGAGCGCGTCCTCCACCGGGATGTCCTGCCCGCCGCTCTTCAGCGCGACGACGAGCTCTATCTCGTGATGGACGTCGGTCGTCGCCGGAGGATAGGGGAAGGCGCCGCCGCCGGTCACGAGATTGTCGGGGTTCTTCTGGAAGAAGAAGGGATGCTCCTTGTCGGGGTCGTGGCCCATCTCCACGGCATGGGCGGCATAGTTGCGCCCGACGCAATAGACGCGGTGCACGGGGAAGAGCCGGTCCGTGCCGGCGACGGGCACGGCGGCCACCGGCGGCGGGGCGACGACGTAGCGGTCCGCGGCGGTGGCGCCGCCGGGATGGGCGGTATCGGTCATGGTCGGTTTCTCCTCGTGCTGGTCGGTCGGCATGCCCCGGAACGACGGGGTCCGCGAAGGGGCGAACCAATTCCGATATTGGTTACCAGCGGGCGCAAGGGGCGTCAATATGCACTTTTTCGCGATCTTGACGGTGCATCGGTGGCACGATATTGGTCAACCAATCTGAGGATTGGTCGATCCATGGCGAGCGAAGGCGATAGCGGACAGGCGGCCGTGACCCAGCTACGGGCCTATCTGGCCCAGAGCGACCTGCCGGCCGATGGCCGGCTGCCGCCGGAACGCGAACTCTGCGGGATCCTGGGCGTCTCGCGCGGCGATCTGAGGAAGGGGCTCGCCGTTCTGGAGGCGGAGGGCCAGCTCTGGCGCCATGTCGGCAAGGGAACCTTCGTCGGTGCGCGGCCGGCCGACGACGTCGGCGACATCGCCGCCATTGCCGGGCGGACCACACCGGCTGAGGTGATGCGCACGCGTCTCCTCATAGAGCCGCAGATCGCGCGCGAGGCCGCGTTCCACGCCACGGCGGACGATATCGCGGCGATGCGGCACTGCGTTGCCCGGATGCGGATGGCGGAGAGCTGGCGCCATTACGAGCGGCTCGACAACGAGCTGCACAGGCGCGTGGCGGAGGCCGCGCGCAACACGCTGCTCCTCGCCCTGTTCGACACGCTGAACGCGGTCAGGCGCACCGTGGTCTGGGGCCGGCTGCGCGACGGCCCGCGACAGCCGCCCGCAGACCATCACAGCTTTGCAGAACACGACGCCGTCATCGATGCCATCGCCGAGCGCGACCTCGATGCCGCCGAGCGCGCCATGCGCCGGCATCTGGGCACCGTGGGGCGCCTTCTCACGGGCACGCCTCCGGGCGAGGGGTGAGCGGGATCAGGCCGCGAAGCGCCCCGGCGATACCGTCGCCTCGTCGAGCCCCGCGGCAGCGGCGTCGGCGGGGATGCCGTCGCCCTTGAGGAGCGACCAGGCCGTGCGGCCCGCGGCGGGCGAGGTCTGGATGCCGTAGCCGCCCTGGCCCGCGATCCAGAAGAAGCCGTCCACCCCGGGCGCCCAGCCGATCACCAGCGAGCCGTCGGGCGCGAAGGTGCGCAGGCCCGCCCAGCTATGCTCGATCCGGCGCACCGGAATGTCGACCGCCTTCTGGAACCGGTCGACCGCGATGGCGACGTCGAGCTCGTCGGGCTGGATATCGCAGGCCGGCATGGGCGTGGCATCCGCCGGCGAGACGAGCAGCTTCGTGCCAGCCTCCGGCTTGAAGTACCACTCTTCCGCCGCATCGCCGACCAGCGGCCAGCCCGCGCAGCCGTCCGCGGGGCCGTCGACGATGAGCGCGGTGCGCCGCTTGGGCTGAAGCCCGATGCGCCGGAGCCCGGCAAGCGCTGCCACCTCGTCGGCCCAGGCGCCGGCGGCGTTGACGAGAATCTCCGCCTCCACAGTGCCGGCGGGCGTCGCGACCTGCCATCGCCCATTGTGGCGCGCGATGGACTCCACACGCGCATCGGTCACGACGCGGCCGCCGAGTGCCTTGAGGCGGCGCAGGAACCCCTGGTGGACCGCGGCGACGTCGATATCGGTGCTGTCGGGCTCGTAGGCCGCGGCCACGAAGACGTCGCGATTGAGATGGGGGACGAGCCTGTAGGCCTCCTCCATCGCGATGGCCTCGATGCCGCTGCCCTGCGCGATTGCTCCGGCGAGTTCGTCGGTCGTCTCCTCGGTGGCGAGCGTCAACATGCCGCGGGGGCTGAGCAGCGCCGTGTCGGCGAAGCCCTCCGGCGGCTGGGTGAAGAAGCCGTGGCTCGCCTTGGTCAGGGCGCGCACGTCGGGCGGCCCGTAATTGACGATGAACTGCGCCGCGGAGCGCCCGGTGGAGTGATAGCCGGGCTGGCTTTCCGCCTCCAGAACGATCACGGACCGCTCGGCGGCGGCGTGCGCGGCAAAGGACGTGCCGGCGATTCCGGCGCCGACGACGACGATATCGGCGGCAAGGGTCTCACTCATCGAAGGCTCCTCGAGACGGGACGGGCAAGGGACGGCGCGGACGCGCAAGCGCATGGTATCGGGCGTTCCGCATTTTGCAATATCGCCCGGGCTCCGCCTGTTGCCGCCCGGCCCGTGGTTAACGGAATTCAAACGGATTTGAGCGAATTTTTCCCGATCGTGACCGGGTGAGCCAATAAATGGCCACAAAAAGAGGTGTGATAGGACGCGATACACGTCGCGACCGCGGTCTTTGTCCGAGCGGCGTTCGGCAGGGCCCCCGGCTCCCGGGGGCTCGGACATCCGCCGCCGCGAGACCCCGGCTTGACCCGTGAGTGCGCGAGGCACTGCCAGCGGGCGGTGCCGTGGATCGAGATTCGAGGAGTTCGAACGAAAATGGCCTTCGACCGCCGACATATGCTGAAGATGCTGGCCGCCGCCCCGTTTGCGGCCTGGGCCGGCACGGCTTCGGCCGCGAACGAGCGCACCGCGCTCCTGCTGCCGGACGAGCCCTATCCCGTGAATTTCGATGCCGCGAGCAAGATCGACCCGCGCTACAGGCGCCGGCTCGTGCCCTTCAACTCGTCGGAGCCGGCGGGCACCATCGTTATCGATACGGGGCAGAAATTCCTCTATCAGGTGCGCGAGAACAACACCGCCCTGCGCTACGGGATCGGCGTCGGCCGGGACGGTTTCGGCTGGAAGGGCGAGACCACGGTGCGCCGCAAGGCCCGCTGGCCGACCTGGGTCCCGCCCAAGGAGATGCGCGAGCGCGAGCCGAACCTGCCGGTCTCCATGGAGGGCGGCCCGGAGAACCCGCTCGGCGCCCGCGCGCTCTATCTCTATGAGGGCGGGCGCGACACGCTCTACCGGATTCACGGCACGACACAGCCCTGGACCATCGGCAAGAACGTGTCGTCCGGCTGCATCCGCCTGCTCAATCAGGACGTGATCGACCTGTTCAACCGCGTGCCGGTCGGCACGAAGGTGATCGTCCGTTAAGCGAGCCTGCCCGCTGGCAGGACACAGCGCCCTATTCCGTCTCCTTGAGGATCTTCAGGACCTCCACCAGCTTGGCGTCGCGTTCGGCGCGTAGCGTGGACCATTCGGGGAGGTCCTTCACGCCCTCCACCAGTGTGGCCTTCATGGCGGGCGTCAGCTCGGTGAAGTCGCCGAGCGTTTCCCACCAGCGCCCCATCGCACCGCCGAACTTCTCCACGAAGGCCGCCATGCCCTCCGGTCCGCCGCCCAGATGGAAGGTCGCCGTCGGGCCGAGGATCGCCCAGCGCAGGCCGGGGCCTGTCGCCATGGCGGTGTCGATATCCTCCACCGAGGCGATGCCCTGATCGGCGAGATGGATCGCCTCGCGCCACACGGCCGCCTGCAGGCGGTTGGCCACATGGCCCGGAACGGAGCGGGTGAGATGGATCGGCGCCTTGCCGACAGCGCGGTAGAACGCCATCGCCTGCTGGAGCGCCTCCGGCGAGGTCTTCGCGTCGGCGACGACCTCGACGAGCGGAATGAGGTGCGGCGGGTTGAAGGGATGGCCGACCAGCACCCGCCCGGGATGGGCGAGGCCCTCGCGCAGCGTATCCAGGGTGAGGCCGGAGGTCGACGACGCGATCACGCAATCGGGCGCGAGATGGGCGTCGATCTCGGCCAGGAGCGTGGCCTTGAGAGCGGGATCCTCCGGCCCGCTTTCCTGCACGAAGCCCGCCTCCGCGGCGGCCTCCGCCGCGCTGTCGGCAAGGTACAGCCGGTCCCCGGCGAACGGCCCGTCCGCAACGCCGAGATCGCGAAGGGTCGGCCAGGCCTCCCTCGCATAGTCGGCGACCTGCCGGGCGGCATCGGGGCCGGGATCGAAGACGCAGACCTCAAGTCCCCGGGCGAGGAACAGCGTCGCCCAGGATGCGCCGATGGTTCCGGCGCCGATGACGGCAATGCGGGTAATCGGGTCGGTGGACATGTCTGGAATCCCCCTGTCGGACATGGATCGGCCGCACGGGCTGCCGCCAGCACGGCGGTGCGGCAGGGTTCGGGCTGGAACGGGATACGGGCCCGCGTGCCGCCGCGAGCGCAAGGAACTGCCGGTCCCTCCGGCCGGAGGGCACGGGCGACGGCGCAACGATAGGGGCGATTGCGCTCCCTGGCCATGCGGCTGTTCGGCCCGCCGGCGGGGGCGTGTACGATAGTCGGGGGAGGAGGCGCGGGCCGGGCCGGGCCGGTTCTGGCTGGCTCAGAGAACCGTCATGCGGACCTTCGCCACGCCGGCCTTGATGATGCCGAGCTTCCTGGCGGCCCCGCGCGACAGGTCGATGATCCGGTTGCGGATGAAGGGGCCGCGGTCATTGATGCGCACGACGACGGACCGGCCCGACTTGACATGCTCGACCTTCACCTTGGTGCCGAAGGGAAGCGAGCGGTGGGCCGCGGTCAGCCCCGACGGGTCGAAGCGCTCGCCCGATGCGGTGTGGCTGCCGCTGGCATAATAGGAGGCGAGGCCGACCTGCGTGCTGCTGGAGGCGGAGGCGCCGGTCATCATGCCCGCAAGTGCGAGCGCGCCGAGGAACATCGTGCGACGGGTCATCATCGATAGGGTCCCGGGGTTTGCCGGCCCGATACCGGCGGCTTCCCGGTCGGGCCTGCATTGCCATGCGGGCCGGATAGGGAAGCCATGCTTACCGATTGCGTGCCAGTGTACTGGCACGAGGATTGGGCGACTTTGTGGCAGGCCCGCCGCGTTTTTGACCGTCAGGTGAAGTCGATGCGCGCCTTCACCACGCCGTCGGCGCAGTGGTGGGCCGCCTCGAAGGCCTCGCGGATGTCGTCCAGGCGATAGGCGCTGCGGGTCAGCGGCTCGACGGGGAGATCGCCGCGGGCGACATGATCGACGGCTTGCCGGAAGGAAGCGAGGTCGGCTTCCTCCTGGGAGCTGTGGGTCGAGATCAGCGTGAGGCGGCGCAGGAAGACGTCGCCGAAGGGAAAGCCGTCCATCGTCATGCTCTCCGGCATGCCGAAGAGGAGCACGCGGGCCTCGTCGGCGGCGAGCCGGATCGCACTGGCGCGCGATGCGTCGCGCCCGGCGGCTTCCACCACGAAGGGCGCGCCGCCGCTGCCGGCCACGTCGCGAACCGCGTCGGCCACCGGGTCTCCCGCCGGGTCGAGCGCCAGATCGGCGCCATAGCTGGCCGAAAGCGCCCTGCGGCCGGCATCGGGCTCGATGGCGATGACCGTCCTCACCCCGCGCCGCTTGAGCAGCCAGGTGAAGAACAGGCCGATGGCGCCCTGGCCCGAGACCACCGCGCAGTCCGGCGTCCCGCTATCGCCGAGCGCCTGCTTCAGCCCGAAGATGGCGGTGCCGAAGGGCTGGGCGACGACCAGATGGTCGGGCCGCGCGCCCTGCGGCAGGGCGACCAGATAGGCCGGGTCGATGAGCTGGTAGTCGGCGAAGCACGCCGCCTCCTCGACATTCGGCGCGGTCAGCACCACCGTGCCCGCGGGAAAGCGCGGATCGTCGCTGTCGACCACCTCGCCGACCCCCTCGTGGCCCGGCGCGCCGGGCCGGGCGGGGCCATCCATGGGGCCGAGCGGCATATAGACGGCATGGAGGTCGCTGCCGCACAGCGAGGCCTGCAGCATGCGCACAAGGACCTTGCCCGGGCGGGGCTGGAGATCGGGCACCTCTATGCAGTCGATGATGCCGGGGCGTTCGAACCGTGCAGCCTTCATGGCGTTCTGTCTTCCTGTCGGGCGGTGGCGGAGCGGCAAGGAGAGGCGTTTTCTGGAATAGAGCGTCGCGGGCGCTCTGGCAACCATGGGCGGGCTGGACATTGCGTTCGCGGTGAACGAGGCTCTTTGGTGTCTTGCCGCTTTCGGTTATAAGGCCGCAAAAAACCGCATCGCATGGGAGGAGCTTGCCCGCGTCCGGACGGACGGGGACGGCCCGTTCCGGCGACCGGCAGCGAGAAGGACAAGCGATGACGAAGCCCTCCGGCGAGACGGCCGTTCCCCATATTTCGCGCGAGGACAAGGCGAAGGTGCTCTCCGAGGCCCTTCCCTTCATGCAGCGCTATGACGGGCGAACGGTCGTGGTCAAATATGGCGGGCACGCCATGGGCTCGCCGGAACTGTCGCGCCGCTTCGCCCGCGACATCGTCCAGCTCAAGCAGAGCGGCATCAACCCCATCGTGGTCCATGGCGGCGGGCCGCAGATCGGCAGGATGCTGGAGCGGCTGCAGATCAACTCCGCCTTCGAGGACGGCTTGCGCGTGACCGACCGCGAGACCGTCGGCGTGGTGGAGATGGTGCTCGCCGGCTCGATCAACAAGCAGGTCGTCGCCGACATCCAGTATGCCGGCGGGCGTGCCATCGGCATTTCCGGCAAGGATGGCAACCTCGTCGTCGCGCGCAAGCTGCGCCGCACCCGCAAGGACCCCGATTCCAACATCGAGCGTATCCTCGATCTCGGCTTCGTCGGCGAGCCCGAGGAGGTCAATGCCGACGTTCTGGAAGGCATCGCGGCGAGCGACGCGATCCCCGTGATCGCGCCGATCGGAACCTCGCCGGAGGGCGACACCTACAATATCAACGCCGATACCTTCGCCGGCGCCATCGCGGTGGCGACGGGGGCGAAGCGCCTGCTGCTGCTCACCGACGTGGAGGGCGTGCTCGACCGGAACAAGCGGCTCATCCGCGAGCTGAGCCTTGCCGAGGCGCGCCGGCTCGTCCATGACGGCACGATCTCCGGCGGCATGATCCCGAAGATCGAGACCTGCATCTCCGTCGTCGAGCAGGGGGTCGAGGGCGCGGTCATCCTCGACGGGCGCGTGCCGCACATCGTGCTCTTGGAGCTGTTCACCGAGCACGGCGTGGGCACCCGCGTCTCCATGACGGGAGCGAGCGATGACGACTAAGGCCCCCGCCTTCCACGAGGTCGAGACCTGGATCTTCGATCTCGACAACACGCTCTATCCGGCGAACTGCCGGCTGTTCGACCAGATCGACGAGCGCATGGGCGCCTTCATCGCCGAGCGCCTGTCGGTCGACCGCGCGGAGGCGCGTCGCATCCAGAAGACGTTCTTCTTCGAGCACGGCACCACGCTGCGCGGCCTGATGACGGTCCACGATGTGGAACCGGCGGACTTCCTGAGCTTTGTCCACGATATCGACCACTCGCCGGTGACCGCCAACGAGGCGCTGTCGGCCGAGCTCGCGCGGCTGCCCGGCCGCAAGCTCATCTATACCAACGGCACGGTCGCCCATGCCGAATGCGTGCTCGACCGGCTGGGCGTCGGCGGGCATTTCGACGACATCTTCGACATCCAGGCGGCGAACTACCTGCCGAAGCCGGAGATGGACGCCTATCGCCGCTTCATCGCCCATGCCGGGATCGACGCCCGCCGCGCGGCCATGTTCGAGGACATCGCCCGCAACCTGGAAGCGCCCCATGCGCTCGGCATGACGACGGTGCTGGTCAGGAGCGACGACAACGAGGACTCCGCCCTGATCGGCCGCCTGAATGGCGACAGCGAGGCGGAACCGCACGTCCACCACGTCACCGACGACCTCGCCGGCTTCCTCGGCGCCATTGCGAAACGGGAAGCATAGCGTTTCGGGGTGAGATGCGGTCGTGTACGGCTCGCGGACGTCGAGCGCGAAGATGCTGAATGGCTGACTTGCGGAAAGAGCGAGGCTTCCCTCCGCCAGATGGGACGCATGTCGGCGTATCAAACCAAGGCCGAGAGCCGTTCTGCCGTCGCGGGCATATGTTTCAGGCTTGTCTTGATCCTGTCCCGCCAGCGAGGGCCGCGCGATAGCGCGTCCTCGTAAGCTTCGGCGAGGTCGTCCGGGCGGTCCTCGGACAGAACCGCCACAAGGAACTCCGCCTGCGCGCGGTCCTTTCGAGCCTTCAGCCGCTCGGGGGCGCCGCGGCGCCGGTCGGCCACGATCAACTTATGTATGGCGAAGCGCTCGGGCCGCGGCGCCTGGACCAGAACGCCGGAGCGGTAGAGAGCAACCGCATGAATCGGGTCCGCGATGAGATAGTTCAGGTAGTTCAGGGCCTGGGCACTCACTCCCAGTGCGGGCAATGGCTTGATCCCTTCGGTCCCGAAGGCCGGTGTCAGGAACTCGACCATGGTCTCCGAGCGGCTCTGACGCCATTTCCAGACTTGTCGATCGTTCAGTCCGGGAACCGGATCGAACTTTAGCACCTTGAGGATCTCGGCAGGGCTTTCTTCGACCTTGTCGTCCAGAACGACCGAGAGCCGTTCGAAACTGGCGAAATCGATGTCGCCGGTCTGGGCCAGCTCCTCATGGTCCATGCGCACCCCGAGCTCGCCTTGGTAGAGGCTGTAGGCCGATGTCCCCACGAGGGTTCCGCCAAGACGGAACACTCCCGCCCGGGCAAAGGCCAGAAGTATCGAACCGGTCTGGCGATCGGTCGTGATGAAGCCTTCGGCCCGAAGCGTCCTGGCAAGTCTGGCCATCCGCTTCTTGCGCATGTCCGCCTCGGCCCGCAGCGCTTCCGCGCGCTCCAGGCGCGCGCGCAGCTCCGGCTTGTCCTCGCCGAGATAGCGGCTCATCATCTCGGTTCCGATCCGGAAGCGCTCGTAGAGATAGGTTCGTCCGTTGCGGCGCCGCTCCTCTATGGTGCCAATCAGGTTGGAGGCCCTTTCATCGAGATGAAGGCGTAACAGGTCCTGATAGGCCACAACGGCCGAACGGCTGTGGGCAGCGATCTCCATGTCCGATCCGTTCCTCGTGTCTGTGTGCATCAAATAATATATTGCTGCACACAAACTCAAGTGTGTAGCTGGAAAATTATTGCTGCCCACATCGATCCTGCCGTTTCCCCGCGTCCCTTCGAAGCGAGTTGACAGGCGCCGACTCCTCGATGGTCTGCCGCATGCTTTTTGGCCACGTTCACCAGAGACCCGTTCCATGAGCCACGACGATCTCAGATCCACCATCGAGCGTGCCTTCGAGGCGCGCGACACCGTCACGACCGGCACCCGGGGCGAGGTCCACGATACCGTGGAAGTCCCTTTCGGGCGCCGTCTTGAGATCAGGCGTGGCGGAATCGAAAGCGTTCGCGATAGGATGCCGGGGTCATGCCGATATGGCGTTTGAAAACACGCCGGAAAAAAGCGGTATCTTCGTAGCCCACCGAACTACCCACCTGCTGGATTGAGTGGGCCCCGTCCTCGAGCATCCTGCGCGCCGCCGCGACGCGAACCATCTGCAAATATGCACCCGGCAGAGACCCGGTAGCGTCTTTGAAGCGGCGCATGAGTGTGCGGCGACTCATTCCCGCCATGTCTGCGAGTTCGTTGATGGGAACCTCGCGTTGAAAATTTGCGATGAGATGATCCTCGAGTTGCCGAACCTTGCTGTCTTCGTGCGGGCGACCGAGGGGAAGGATTGCATATCCCAACTGGTTCAAGCGTGGCATGTCGAGCAAGAGCGCCTTGGAGCATTCGACCGAAACCCTGTGGCCACACAATCTCTCGACGAGGTAAAGGCTGAGGTCGGTCGCAGCGTTCACTCCTCCTCCACAGAAGAGTCCGGCATCCTCGGTGATGAGCATGTCGGTGCGCCAATCGACCTTCGGATACCGCCTCCGGAACGTGTCGGCGACGCCCCAGTGGGTGGTGGCGCGTCGTCCATCCAGCAGACCTGCCTCCGCCAGGAAGGCAACGCCGGAACAGACGCCGGCGACAAGGGTGCCGTCGTGATATCGGTCGGCTAGCCAAGGCAGCAGAGCTGCGTGGCGTGACATCCACTTGGACGGCAAGAGTCCCGATGCGGAAACCATGACGAGGTCGGCTCGGCCGACATCCGCGATACTGCTGTCGGGAGAGATGCGTAGACCATAAGCACTCTCGATCGGATCGCCGTCGATCGAGGCCATTTTCACTCGGAATCGTGGTTGGGGATCGCCGCCGCGCATCTCGTTGAACATGCTGCCAGCGGACGCGAAGACCTCGATCGGACCGACAGCCGTCGAGGCGTAGCCTTCGTTGACCAGGACGATCACCACGTCCAGCTTGCCGTTTTCAGCCATTTCCCTTGCTCGCTGCGTGGCGACATGGTCTCGAAAATCTGGCGTAAATTCCAGCCCGACTGCGACTCTTGGCACTTTCGCCTCCGCGGTTTGTCAGGATCGCGGGCTACCTCCCGGGCGTGTCGGGCGCGATATTCGGGGTCAGACGCAACGCAGACAGGAGGCTAGCAATGGATCTCTACATTATCCGCCGCAGAGGCATCTGGGCCGACGAAAGCGAAATCGAGGCGACCAACGAGAAGTCGCTTCAAGTCGGCAGGGAGATGGCAGACAGGCTGCGCTGGATTCGCAGCTACGCGGTCACCGAGGACGACGGACGCATCGGCTCAGTCTGCATCTACGAGGCCGAGGACGCCGACGCGATCCGCGAACATGGACGACGTATCGGCGCGCCGAGCGAGGAGTTCCAGATCGTTCGCGGCGCTGTGGTGAAGCAGCCCGATCCGCAGCCTGTGCATTACGGTTAAGGTTCGCGCCTGCGGCGACTTTCCAAAATGTCATACGGATTGTTCTCGCCGCAGGCGCTGACCGTTGCGGGGGGCAGGGCCGACATTCAAGCCCGTTTCCCGCCTCCCTCCGAAGCGAGTTGACAGGCGCCGACTCCTCGATACTCTGCCGCCTGCTTTTTCGCCGCGTTCTCCGGAGACCCGTTCCATGAGCCACGACGATCTCAGATCCACCATCGAGCGTGCCTTCGAGGCGCGCGACACCGTCACGACCGACACCCGGGGCGAGGTCCGCGATGCCGTGGAGGCCGCGCTCGGCCTGCTCGACCGCGGCGAGGCCCGCGTGGCGGAGAAGCGCGACGGCGAATGGCACGCCAATGAATGGCTCAAGAAGGCGGTGCTGCTCTCCTTCCGGCTGAACGACATGACGGCCATCCCCGGGGGGCCGGGCCGCGCGCAGTGGTGGGACAAGGTGCCCTCCAAGTTCGACGGCTGGGGCGAGGCGGAGTTCCGCTCCGCGGGCTTCCGCGCGGTGCCGAACTGCGTGGTGCGCCGGTCGGCCTATGTGGCGCCGGGCGTCGTGCTCATGCCGAGCTTCGTCAATCTCGGTGCCTATGTGGACGAGGGCACCATGGTCGACACATGGGTGACGGTCGGCTCCTGCGCCCAGATCGGGAAGAACTGCCACCTCTCCGGCGGCGTCGGCATCGGCGGCGTGCTGGAGCCGCTCCAGGCGACCCCGGTCGTCATCGAGGACAATTGCTTCATCGGCGCACGGTCCGAGGTCGTGGAAGGCGTGATCGTCGGCGAGGGCTCGGTGATCTCCATGGGCGTGTTCATCTCCGCCTCCACCAAGATCATCGACCGGGAGACCGGCGAGGTCTTCATCGGCCGAGTGCCGCCCTATTCGGTCGTCGTCTCCGGCTCCATGCCGGGCAAGCCGCTGCCCGACGGCACGCCGGGGCCGAGCCTCTATTGCGCCGTGATCGTCAAGCGCGTCGACGAACGCACCCGCGCCAAGACCTCGATCAACGATCTCCTGAGGAGCTGACGCGCGCTCACCCCCCGGTCCCGGTTTCTGATATCCTCCCGGCATGCGGGAGGGGACGAATCGCATTCTCGACACTTGCGAGGGAAACCGCTCATGGATTTCAGGGACCTGCTCACATCCTTCGACGGTCGCATTAGCCGGGCCAAATGGTGGCTCGGTGTGCTGATCGTCGCGGTCGCGGCCATTGTCGCGTCCGTCGTCCTCGGCATGCTGTTCGGTTGGGGGCCGACCGCCACGGGGCTCATCAACCTTATCGTCACCGTGCTCGTGGCCCTGCCGGTCACCGCCATCATGGTGAAGCGCCTGAAGGACCGCGACCGGCCCCTCTGGCTGGTGGCCGTGTTCTGGGCGCCGGCGGTCGTGACCATTCTCGGCCAGCTCCTCGGTTTCGGCTACTATACGATGGAGATCAACGGCGAGACGGTCATGATGCCGGACACCTTCGGCTGGATCGTCTCGGCCGCGAGCTTCGTCATCGGCATCTGGTCGCTCATCGAGCTCGGTATCCTGAAAGGGACCGAGGGGCCCAACCGGTACGGACCCGATCCGCTCGCCGGGAAAGGCTGACATGCGCTGCCGGTCGTTGACAGGATACCGGCGGGGAGGCCTAAATCGAACCCATGACGCGTCCCCATCAGCCTGCCGCCGATCCGGCATCCATCCTTCGCGATCTCATACGCTGCCCCTCGGTCACGCCGGCCGAGGGCGGCGCGCTCGACTGCCTGGAACGCCTGCTTGAGCCCCGGGGCTTCCGCTGCGTCCGGCTGCCCTTCGAGGCGCCGGGAACGGAGCGGGTGGACAATCTGTTCGCCCGCTTCGGCACGGGCGCGCCGCATTTCTGCTTCGCCGGCCATACCGATGTCGTGCCGCCGGGCGACGAGGCGTCCTGGACCGTTCCGCCCTTTGCCGCGGAGACGGTCGATGGCGTGCTCTACGGGCGCGGCGCGGTCGACATGAAAGGCGGTGTGGCCGCCTTCGCGGCCGCCGCGCTCGACTATCTCGGCGCCCGTGGCGAGGCGTTCGCAGGCTCCATCAGCCTCCTCGTCACCGGCGACGAGGAGGGCCCCGCCGTCAACGGCACGGTCAGGATGCTGCAATGGCTCCGGGACCATGGCGAGGTACCCGACCACTGCCTCGTCGGCGAGCCGTCGAGCGTGGACCGGCTCGGCGACACCATCAAGATCGGCCGGCGCGGCAGCCTCAACGCGACCCTGACGGTGACCGGCCGGCAGGGCCACACCGCCTATCCCCACAAGGCGCTGAACCCGGTCCCGGGCCTCGTGCGCATGCTCGACCGGCTGGCGAGCGAGCGCCTCGATGGGGGAACGGCGCATTTCGAGCCCTCCACCCTGGCGATCACCTCCGTCGATGTCGGCAATCCGGCCAGCAACGTCATTCCCGAACGCGCGACGGCGCGCCTCAATATCCGCTTCAACAGCGAGCACACCGCCGAGAGCCTGGAGCGCTGGGTGCGCGATGTCTGCGAGGCGGTGACCGGCGAGATGGGGGGCACGCTCGAACTCGCCTTCTCCTCCAATGCGGACAGCTTCGTGACGGAGCCCGGCCCCTTCGTCGATCTCGTCGCGGCCGCGGTCGGCGAGGCGACGGGGGTCGCGCCCGATCTCAATACGGGCGGGGGCACGTCCGATGCCCGCTTCATCAAGGATTATTGTCCGGTCGTGGAGTTCGGGCCCGTCAACAAGACGATCCACCAGGTCGACGAGCGCATCCCGCTCGACGAGCTCGTCGCCCTGACCGCGGTCTACCGCACGCTCCTGGAGCGTTATTTCGACCGGTTCTCCGCCGGCGGCGCGGCAGGGTGAGCCCATGACCTCGTGGGACGAGATCGCGGATGGCGTCACGGGCGCATGGCTGCTCGCCAATCGCGACGTCTCCGGCTATGGCTGCTTCAACGTCACGGCGGACGGGTTCTGGCGGTCCTTCATCGCCATCCCGCTCGTGGCGCCGCTCTATCTCTACGCCGTCGGCGCGGAGGCGGGCATCGCCGCGGACGGGGGCGAGGGTGGCGGGCCGGGGGCGGAGGGGTCCGCACTCGGCTTCTATCTCGCCAACGCCATCGCGCTCGTCGTGGAATGGGCGATCTACCCGATCGCGCTCGCCCTCGTCGCGAACACGCTCGGCATTGCGCGGCGCTACGCGGTCTATGTCATCGCCTATAACTGGTCGTCGGTGCTGATCGTCGCGGCGTTCCTTCCGCCCGTCCTGCTCTACGACGCCGGACTCGTCGGGGTGGGCGGCGCGCTCCTGCTCAATTTCGTGGTCATGCTGGCCGCGCTCTATTACCGCTGGTTCATCGCCCGGACGGCACTGGAGACGACCGGCGCTCTGGCCGCCGGGCTGGTCGCGAGCGATCTCGTGCTGAGCGTGAGCGTCAATCGACTCATCACCTGAGCGGCGTCTTCACCCGTAGTCGACGCGGGTCAGGTAGAGGCCGTCCGGCGGGGCGACGGGGCCGCAGGCGGTGCGGTCGCGGGCGTTGAGCGCGTGGCGGACGTCGTCGGGCTGCCAGGCGCCCTCGCCGACACGCTTCAGCGTTCCGGCGATGGAGCGGACCTGATTGTGCAGGAAGGAGCGCGCGGAGGTCTCGATGGTCACCGTTTCGCCGTCGCGCGAGACAGTGAGCGCATCGAGTGTCTTGAGCGGCGAGGCGGCCTGGCATTCGCTGGACCGGAAGGTCGTGAAATCGTGATGGCCGATCAGGTGGCGCGCGCCGGCCGCCATGGCGGCCGCGTCGAGCGGGCGGGCGACGAGCCAGGCCTGGCCGCGCGCGAGCGTCAGCGGGCTGCGGCGATTGACGATCCTGTAGCGGTAATGGCGACGCGTCGCGGAGAAGCGCGCATGGAAGCCGTCATCCACCGTCTGCGCGGAGAGGATGGCGATGGGGGCCGGGCGCAGATGATGGTTGAGCGCGTCGCGCACCGTGTCCTCCGGCCAGTCGCGCTCAAGATCGATATGGGCGACCTGGCCCAGCGCGTGGACGCCCGCATCGGTCCGCCCCGCGCCGTGGGCGGCGACGGCCGAGCCCGTCAGGGCCGCGGCCGCCTCCTCGATGGCGCCCTGGACGCTTGGCCCGTTCGCCTGGCGCTGCCAGCCGACAAAGGGACCGCCGTCATATTCGATGGTGAGCTTGTAGCGGGGCATGGCTGCAATCGTTCGGGGCCGGCGGCTCGCGCGTCAAGCGAGAACCGTGCCCGCCGGCACCTTGTGGCCGCGCAGGAAGTCCTGCGCCATGGCCGCCGCCTTGCCCTCGCGCTGGAGCCTGACGAGGCGGATCGCCCCCTCGCCACAGGCTATGGTGAGCGCGTCGTCGAGCACCTCGCCCGGCGCTCCGTTGCCCTCCGCCAGGGTCGCGGCGAGCACCTTCACGCGCCGGCGCGCGCCGCCTGTCTCCATCTCGAACCATGCGCCGGGAAAGGGCGACAGGCCGCGGATGCGGTCGTGCACCTCGCGGGCCGGCAGCGAGAAGTCGATGCGCGCTTCCGCCTTGTCGATCTTGACGGCATAGGTCACGCCGCCGTCGGGCTGGGGCACGCAGTCGAGCGCGCCGCGCGACAGCGCTGCGAGCGCGCGCGCCATGAGCGTCGCACCGATGGCGGCCATCGCGTCGTGCAACTCGCCGGCCGTCGTCTCCGGGCCGATCGGGACGCGCTCGGCGAGGCAGACCGGCCCGGTGTCGAGCCCCTCGTCCATGCGCATCACGGTGGCGGCGGTCTCGGTGTCGCCTGCCATGATGGCGCGCTGAATGGGCGCCGCGCCGCGCCAGCGCGGCAGGCGCGAGGCATGAAGATTGAGGCAGCCATGGCCGGGCGCGTCGAGGATGGGGCGCGGCAGGATCAGCCCGTAGGCGACGACCACGGCGACATCGGCGCCAAGCGCTGCGAAGGCCTCCTGCTCGCCTTGTGCCTTCAGCGAGGTCGGCGTGCGCACGGGCAGGCCGTGCGCATTGGCGAAATCGTGGACGGGGGAGGGCCGTTCGCTCATCCCGCGCCCGGCCTTGCGCGGCGGCTGGGTATAGACCGCCGCCACCTCATGGCCCTGGCCCAGGATCTCGCCGAGCGTGGGCACGGCGAAGTCCGGCGTTCCCATGAAGACGACGCGTAACATGGCGTTTCCCTGTCGGTGGGGAGAGGGGGGACTATTCCGCGGCCTGGCCGTGGCGCTTGGCCTTGGCGAAGCGCTTGACGATCCGCTCCCGCTTCAGCCTGGAGAGATGGTCGATGAACAGGATGCCGTTGGTGTGGTCGACCTCGTGCTGGACGCAGGTGGCGAGCAGGCCGTCGCAATGCATCTCCTGCTCCGCGCCGTCGCGGTCGAGGAAGCGGACCTTCACCTCCGCCGGGCGCGTCACGACATCGTTGACATCCGGGATGGACAGGCAGCCCTCCTCGTACTCGCTTTCCGCCTCCGACGCCCACACGATCTCCGGATTGATCAGGAACAGAGGGTCGGCCTCCTCGTCCTCCTTCGCGAGGTCGATCACGACGAGACGCTTCGGAACTCCGATCTGGACGGCGGCAAGCCCGATGCCGGGCGCGTCGTACATGGTCTCCAGCATGTCGTCGAGCAGCGCGCGCACCTCGTCCGTCACCGCGGGCACGGTTTCGGACGGCGCCTTCAGCACCGGATCGGGAATCTTGACAATCTCGCGTATGGCCATCGGATGTCCTCCGCTCCGTCACATAGGCAAAGTGTCCTCGCCGGTCAACGTCAAGCTGGGTCGCAGGGGAATTTCCAGGGCATTCTCTATTTGTTCACGATTTGGTCTCGACAGGGGCGCGAATCCGGATAGAGTCGGGCGAGGTGCCGCCGATACAGGCGAGGGACTGCGAGGCGGAGGCGATGATTCTGGACCAGCCGGCATTCGGGCTTGGCGCTCACACGGTCAGCCTGGGCGAGGCGTTGGTCGGTCTGGCGGCGATCGTGCTGGCGCTGCTCGCTGCGATGGCGGTCGGGCTGTGGCGCGCGAGTGCCGCGCGAAAGGAGGCCGCTCGGCGCAGCGGCGAGCTCGAATACCGGCTTGCGGAAATGGCGGGCCAGCTTCGCTCCTTCGCGGAGGCGACGGCTGAGCGCGACAGCCATCTCGCCCACAGGCTCGATGCGCGCCTCGACCAGGTGTCCTCGCGGCTCGGCCAGAACCTCACCGACACGACGCAGCGCACAGCGGACTCGCTGAGCAAGCTGCATGAGCGCCTTGCCGTGATCGACACCGCGCAGAAAAACATCACCGAGCTCACCACCCAGATGGTCGGGCTGCAGGACGTCCTGTCCAACAAGCAGGCGCGCGGCGCCTTCGGGCAGGCGCGCATGGAGGCCATCGTCCGCGACGGCCTGCCGGCGGGCGCCTATACGTTCCAGGCGACGCTCTCCAACAACACCCGGCCCGACTGCGTGGTCGATCTGCCGGAGAGCGGCCTCAAGCTGGTCATCGACGCGAAGTTTCCGCTCGAGGCGTTCAACGCGCTGAAGGCCGCGCGCGACGAGGGAGAAACGCGTCAGGCCGCCCAGCGCCTGCGCCGCGACGTTTCCGTCCATATCCGCGACATCGCCCAGAAATACCTGATCGCCGGGGAGACGCACGACACCGCCATCCTGTTCGTGCCTTCGGAGTCGCTCTATGCGGATCTCTACGAGACCTTCGAGGATCTCATCCAGCGCGCCCACCGCGCACGCGTCATCCTCGCCTCGCCCAACATCCTGATGCTCGTCGTCCAGACGCTGCAGGCGGTGTTCAAGGACGCCCGGATGCGCGAGCAGGCCGGGCTGATCAAGTCGGAGGTCGCCGCGATTCTGGCCGATGTGGAGCGGCTGAACGACCGCGTGACGGATCTGCGCAAGCATTTCGGCCAGGCGTCGCAGGATATCGACAGGATCGCGGTCTCCTCCGACAAGATCGCCAAACGCGGCCTCAGGATCGAGCAGATGGAGCTCAAGGACGCGTCCGCACCGCAAGACGGCGATGACGGCCATGAGGGCGGCCGAAGCGAAAGCCCGCGGCTCGTGGCCGGGCGATAGGGCGTGGGACCCGACCCTCCCGGCGAAGGTCAGAATTCGCGTGCGGAGCTCCGGGGAGGCGAGCTGTTCCGAATTGGCACGGTGACCGATTCCGCAATCGCGAACTCGTGGATGCCGGCCAGGCCCATGAAGGCGGTCGCGATGGTCAGTCCGGCCGACAGGCTGATCGAGCGTTCGGTGACGTCGATGCGCGGATGGACATGCCAGCGTCCGGCGACGGCGCGGTACTTGTGGTCGAAGACGGAATGCGCCCGGATCTCGCGCTCGGCCTCGCTGAGCCCCTGTTCCGCGGCGGCCCGGGCGGCGGCGTCCATGGCATTGTGGAGCTGCATCCTCGTGATGATGCCGCGTGCGAAGTCGAAGCTGGTCGCGATCGCGCTGAGGAACACGATCACGCCCACCATGAACAGCACAGATGCGCCCGCCGAACGCAATCCGAATCCCCGCATTCGTCCCAGTGTCTCTCAAGACGGCCCGCAGGCCCCGTCCGTCAACTCCCGATCCGGCACAGCCGGGCCGGCCGGTGCGGGATACCCAGCAAATGCCGCGCCAGTTGGCAGGCCCGCACGGGCAGCCGGTCCGACCGCCCGCAAACCGATTTCGGTTCGGGGCCGTGCGATGCCTGCGGGGCGACGATGGCGTTTTCCGAAAAGTGCCTCCATTTTTCGCCATCATGCTCTAGGCTGGCGCGAATGGGGACGATTCGAGCGGACGCACCGAACAGCACTGGCAGGCATTGGCGATGACGAGCCTCGACGGATCGCAGCAGCGGCCGGACCTGCGGACACGGATATCGCGCGCGCTCGCCGTCTATCTCGAGCGCCGCGTTCTGGTCATCCTGTTCCTGGGGTTCTCGTCCGGCCTGCCGCTGGCGCTGTCGGGCTCGACCCTCGCCGTCTGGATGGCCGATTACGGTGTCGATCTGGGCCAGATCGGCCTCTACTCGCTGGTCGGCGTGCCCTACACGCTGAAATTCCTCTGGGCGCCCGTCGTCGATGCCCTCAGGGTGCCGGTCCTGTCGCGGCTCATGGGGCGGCGGCGCGGCTGGGTCGTCTTCTCCCAGCTCCTGCTCATGGCCGCCATCGTGATGCTCGGCTCGCTCGATCCGCTGACCGCGCCATGGCTGGTTGCGGCAGGCGCGCTCGCGGTGGCGCTCGCCTCCGCCACGCAGGACATCGTGATCGACGCCTTTCGCGTGGAGAGCCTCGACGAGGACCAGCAGGCCGCAGGCATGGCGTGCTTTGTCGCCGCCTACAGGGTCGGCATGCTGATCTCCACCGCAGGGGCCATCTTCGTCGTCTCCTGGCTCGAGGATGCGGGGGTGGCGCGCGGCGTCGTCTGGTTCTACGGCTATGCCGCCATGGCCGCACTCGTGCTCGTCGGCATCGCCGCGGTGGCCTTCGCGCGCGAGCCGCTCGTCGAGGAGGACGAGGTGGAAGACGCGGCGGCGGACGCGATACCCGAGGGCGACAATCCGGCGATGCGCCTGTGGACGGCGGCCGCCGGCGCCTTCGTCGACTTCCTGTCGAAGCCCTATGCCGTCGCGATCCTGCTCTTCGTGCTGCTGTTCAAGTTCTGCGACGCCTTTGCGGGCGTGATGACGGCGCCGTTCGTCATCAAGCTCGGCTTCGACAAGGCGACCTATGCCGCCGTGGTCAAGGGCGTGGGGTTCGGCGCCGTGCTCGCGGGCGGCTTTGCCGGGGGCTTCATCGCGCGGGCCCTGCCGATCACGCCCAGCCTGTGGCTCGCCGGCATCCTGCAGATCGTGTCCAACCTCGCATTCTCGTGGCTCGCCTGGGTCGGCGTGAAGACGGAGGCGCTCGCGGTCGCCATCGTGATCGAGAACTTCACCGGCGGCATCGGCACGGTGATCTTCGTGGCGTATCTCTCCAGCCTGTGCACCAACGCCACCCATACGGCGACGCAATATGCGCTCCTGTCGGCGCTTGCCGCGGTGGGGCGCACGGTGCTGGCCTCCACCTCGGGCTTCGTGGCGGAGGCGACGGGCTGGATCGTGTTCTTCGGGCTGACCGCGCTCGCAGGGCTTCCCGCGCTCGTCCTGCTCGCCTGGCTCCACCGGGTCGGCCATTTCGGCGCCATCGACCGGCAGCGCGCCGAGGCGCGGGCCGGGCAGGGCGGTCAGTAGGGCCGGCGCGCCTTGAAGGCGGCGGCGAGCGTGCCCTCGTCCAGATAGTCGAGCTCGCCGCCCACCGGTACGCCATGGGCCAGCCGCGAGACGGCGACGTCGAGGCCCTTCAGCCGCTCGGTGATGTAATGGGCCGTGGTCTGGCCGTCGACGGTCGCATTGACGGCGAGCACGATCTCGCTGACGCCTGGCTCGGCCGCGCGGCGGATCAGCCCCTCGATATTCAGGTCGTCCGGTCCGATGCCCTCGATGGCCGACAGCACCCCGCCCAGAACGTGGTAGCGGCCATTGATCGCCGCGGCGCGCTCCAGCGCCCACAGGTCGCCGACCTCCTCGACCACGCAGATGATGCCGTTGTCGCGCCGGGGATCGGTGCAGATGGTGCAGGGATCGGCGGTGTCGACATTGCCGCATTGCGAGCAGGTCACCACCTTGTCGCGGGCTTCCGCCATGGCAGAGGCCAGCGGCGTGAGCAGCTTGTCGCGGTTCTTGATGAGATGCAGGGCGACGCGCCGCGCCGAACGGGGGCCGAGCCCGGGAAGGCGTGAGAGAAGCTGGATCAGGTGCTCGATCTCGGCACCGACGATATCCCGGCTCATGGGGCCTGCCTGCTGCGTCGACGGGGCCGGCGGATCACAGGCCGAGATTGAGGCCGGGCGGCAGGGGCAGCCCGCCGGTGATCTTCTTCATCTCCTCCGCCACGGCCTCTTCCATCTTGGCGCGCGCATCGCCATGGGCGGCGACGATCAGATCCTCCAGGATTTCCTTCTCGTCGCCGGTGAGCAGGCTCGCATCGATGTCCACACCCATCATCGCGCCCTTGCCGTTGACGGTCACCGTCACCATGCCGCCGCCGGCGGTGCCCTTGATCTGCAGCTCTTCCAGCCCCGCCTGCATGTCCTGCATGCGCGACTGGAACTCCTGCATCTGCTTCATCATCTGACCGAGATCTTTCATTCCTCGTCGGGTCCTTCCGTCCCGTCATCCAGTTCGCCCGCATCCGGGTCGTCGTCGGGGGGCTCCAGGCCGCCGAACTCGCGGACATCGACGATCTCCGCGCCGGGAAACCGGCCGAGCACCGCCTGAACGACTGTGCTTTCGCGCGCCTCGCGGAACAGGCTGTCGCGCCGGTCGCGCTCCTGCTCGGCAAGCGGCTTCTCGCCCGGCTCGTTGCTGATGGCAACCCCCCAGCGCTCGCCGGTCCACTGCTCGAGCTTGCGGGCCAGCTCGTTGGAGAGCCCCTGGGGCGCATCGGGTTCGAGCGCGATCTCGATGGTCCCCGGCGCGACGCGCACGGGCCGGACATGGCGTTCGAGCGCCGTCTTGAGGCGGATGTCCCGCTTGCGCCCGACATAGGAGACGATCTCGGCGAATGTCGCAAAGCGCGTCCGGGCGGAGGCGGGGGCGGCCGTCTCGCCGGCTTCGGGGGCCGTCGCCGCGGCGGCAGCGGGCGCCGGGCCGCCGGCATGCGCGGTGGGACCGTCCTGCGGGGCCGCCTGTGCGGGGGCCGCCGGCGCGGGGCGCGCCATGGCCGCCACCTGGCCGCCGCCCGTGCCCTGGGGCGCGCCGGTCCCGGCAGCGGCGCCCGGGCCGTCGCCCATCCGGCGGATGATCTCGTCGGGCGTGGGCAGCTCGGCGGCATAGGCCATGCGGATCAGCACCATCTCCGCCGCCGCCATGGGGTTGGAGGCGTAGTTCACCTCGCCGAGGCCCTTGAGCAGCATCTGCCAGGCGCGCGTGAGGGCGGGCATGTTGATCTCGCCGGCAATCGCCACGCCGCGCGTGCGCTCCACCTCGGTGCGCGTCACGTCGTCGGCGGCGCCCGGCACGACCTTGAGCCGCGTGATCCAGTGGGTGAGCTCGGCCATGTCGGCGAGCACGCTCGCCGGGTCGGCGCCGTAGTCGTAAAGCGCCTTGAGATGCCCGAGCGCGTCGGCCGCCTCGCCGCGCAGCACCGCCTCGAACAGATCGACGATGCGGCCCCGGTCGGCGAGCCCCAGCATGTCGCGCACCGCCGCCGCCTCGATATGCGCCCCGCCATAGGCGATGGCCTGGTCGAGAAGCGAGAGCCCGTCGCGCACGGAGCCCTCCGCGGCACGGGCGATGAGCTTGAGCGCCTCGTCGTCCGCCTCGACATTCTCGGCCGCGGAGACCTTGCGGAAATGGGCGATCAGGAGCTCCGCGTCGAGCCGGCGCAGGTCGAAGCGCTGGCAGCGCGACAGCACTGTGACCGGGACCTTGCGGATCTCGGTCGTCGCGAAGATGAACTTCACATGCTCCGGCGGCTCCTCCAGCGTCTTCAGCAGCGCGTTGAACGCCGCCTTGGAGAGCATGTGAACCTCGTCGATGATGTAGACCTTGTAGCGTGCCGCGATGGGCCGGTAGCGCACGCCCTCGATGAGCTCGCGGATATCCTCCACGCCGGTGCGCGAGGCGGCGTCCATCTCGATGACGTCGGGATGGCGCGATTCGAGGATCGCCTCGCAATGCTCGCCGAAGCCGTCCATCTCCACGCTCGGCCGGTCGTCCCCGCCGGTATAGTTGAGCGCGCGCGCGATCAGCCGCGCCGTCGTCGTCTTGCCCACGCCGCGCACGCCGGTCAGCATGTAGGCCTGCGCGATGCGGCCCGCCCTGAAGGCGTTCGCCAGGGTGCGCACCATGGCGTCCTGGCCGATCAGGTCCTCGAATGTCCGTGGGCGGTATTTGCGCGCGAGAACGCGGTAGCCGGACGCCTCGCCGCCGGTCGCGTCGGCGCCGTCGGGGGACGGGTTGGCGGTCGCGCCCTGTCCCTCAGCGGGGGTGTTGTCCGTTTCGCTCAAGAATTCGTTGCCCGTAACCGGAGCGCGTTCCCGGCACCGTTTTCAGATCGGCATTCCGAACACGCACATGCCATATGCTCCGTCGCGACGGAAGGCGAGAGACTGGACGGACAACCCATGCCGGATTCGTTAGGGCTGCTTCCTTCCGGACCTGACCCGGTTGGCGAACGGCACGCCTGCCGCCAGCCTCTCTGGGAAGAGTATATCAGCATCGCCGGGGCGGATGGCAAGGGCTGTGGCGCGTTTGTCCAGAGATCATCGCACCGGGCGGGCGATATGGTGCGGACGGGCACCGTTGCGGGCCCACGGCGTTATTGCGCGGACATCGTGTGCGTGCATACTTTCCCGCGGCCAGAACACATCCGGATCGACCATGACCGACAAAGCCGAACTCGCCTTCATCGTTAACCCTCTCGACCGTGCGGCCCCCCGGCGTGGCGATCCCGACTGGCTCAAGGCGCGGCGCGAGCAGGAGGCGGTGCGCAACATCGCCTTCGTGGGCGACAAGGTGCTGGTCAGCGCCAATGGCGCGACCCCGCATCTCGCGCCGCCATGCCCGGACTGGCCGGGCCGCGCGGGCGCCGGCGAGCGGTCCGTGTTTCTCGGCCTCGCCCCTGACGGCACGGCGGTCTTCGCGGAGCTCCTCGACGCCGACGAGGAAGCCTTCGCGCCGTTCGTCGCGCGCGGCGACCTCCAGGCCATCGACCTGCGCAGCCTCGCCTCCGAAGGCGCGTTGCCGGCAGAGGAGCTCGGCGTTCTCGCCCAGGCGCGCTCGCTGCTCGGCTGGCATGCCACGCACCGCTTCTGTTCGACCTGCGGCGCGCCGACGGAGATGGGCGACGCGGGCTACAAGCGCGTGTGCCCGTCCTGCGGGCGCGAGCATTTCCCGCGGACCGACCCGGTGGTCATCATGCTCGCGATCCGGGGCGACAAGTGCCTCCTCGGCCGGCAGAGCCGATTCGCGCCGGGCGTCTATTCCGCGCTGGCCGGCTTCGTGGAGCCGGGCGAGACCATCGAGGACGCCTGCCGGCGCGAGCTGATGGAGGAGGCCGGCATCGCGACCGGCGCGGTGCGCTACCATTCGAGCCAGCCCTGGCCGTTCCCGTCCTCGCTGATGATCGGGCTCATGGCGGACGCCCTCGACGAGGAGATCTCGCTCGTCGACGAGGAACTCGAGGACGCGCGCTGGTTCACCCGCGAGGAGGCGCGCGCCATGCTCGAGGGGACCCATCCCGACGGCATTCGCGCGCCGAACCCCATCGCCATCGCGCGGCATCTCCTCATGAGCTTCGTGTCGGGCGGGCGCGCCTGACAAAGACGCTAACCCAGGCTTGCGGAGCTATTCGGCGCCTGTGCGGGCCTCGGCGCGTCCCGCTCTCAGGCGCTCGCGCCACGGGCTTGCCGGATAGGTGCCGAGCACGCGCAGATGCGAGGTGAAGAAGGCGAGCTCCTCGAGCGCGAGCTGGACGGGCCGGTCGGCCGGATGGCCCTCGATGTCGGCATAGAACTCCGCCACGTTGAAGGACTGGTCGACATAGGATTCGAGCTTCGTCATGTTCACGCCGTTGGTCGCGAACCCGCCCATGGCCTTGTAGAGCGCGGCGGGCACGTTGCGCACGCGGAAGATGAAGGTCGTGACCGTCGGCCCCTCGCCGGGCTCGGCATCGTCGGGCTCGCGCGAGAGAACGATGAAGCGCGTCGTATTGTGCCGGGCGTCCTCGATATTCTCGCGCAGCACCTTCAGCCCGTGGATCTCGGCAGCGAGCCTTGAGGAGATGGCGGCGAGGGAGGGGTCGCCCGCCTCCGCGATCTCGCGTGCCGCGCCGGCGGTGTCGGCGGTGGCGATGGCCTTCAGTCCGAGCTCGCGGATCACCTTGCGGCACTGGCCGAGCGCGTGGGGATGGCTGTAGACCTTGCGGATCGTGTCCAGGCCCGCCTCCGGGATCGCGACGAGCTGGTGGTTGATGCGCAGAAAATGCTCGCCGACGATATAGAGGCTGGAATTCGGCATGAGATAGTGGATGTCGGCCACACGGCCGGCGACCGTGTTCTCGATCGGGATCATGCCGAGGTCGGCCTCGCCCTCCTCGATGGCGGAGAAGGCGTCCTCGAAGGTCTCGCAGGCGACCGGCTCGTCGTCGGGAAACATCTCCAGGCACGCCCTGTGGGAATTGGCCCCCTGCTCGCCCTGGAAGACGATTCTACGCCTGGTCTCGCTCGTCACGCCCGTCAACTCCGCCAACCGCCCGGCAGGCTGCAATTATCCGGTGCGTTCGCGCGCCGCCAGAAGCATCCGGGCCCGTTCAAGATCGGCCGGAGTATCGACACCGAAGGGAACGGTGTCAACGAGCGCAACCGCGATGGTCATGCCGGCGTCGAGCGCGCGTAGCTGCTCCAGCCGCGCCGCCTTCTCGCGCGGGCTTTCCGGCAGCGAGACGAAGCGGTCCAGCGCAGCGCGGCGATAGGCGTAGATGCCGATATGGTGGTAATGCGGCCCCCGCTCCCCCGCCTCGATCTCGCGGCGGAAATCGCGCGCGCGGGCGACGGTCTCGCCATCAGCGAAGCGGGTGATGGCCTTCACCACATTGGGATTGCCGATCTCCGCCTCGTCGGTGATGAGGCTCACCGGCGTGGCGATATCGATGGCCGGATCGGCGAGCGGCGCCAGGCAGGCGCGAATCGTCTCCGGCGCGATGGTCGGCAGGTCGCCTTGGATGTTGACGACATAGGCGAAGCGGCCGTCGGGGCCGAGCCCGGCGACAGCGGCATGCACCCGGTCCGATCCGCTGGCGAGATCCGGCGCGGTGAGCACGGCCTCGCCGCCGGCGGCCCTGACGGCGTCCGCGATCTCCGGTTCGGCGGCCGCCACGACCGCGCGGCCGATGCCGGCCTCCATGGCGCGGCGCCAGACATGGACGATCATCGCCTCGCCGGCTATGTCGGCAAGGGGCTTGCCCGGCAGACGTGTCGATGCCATACGGGCGGGAATGACTGCGAGGGTGTTTTCCAATCCGGGAGCGTCCATCGTCTCGTAGTAATCGCGAAAGGCCATCGTTCAAGCGCGGCATATGTGCGCATGGGCTCAAGCGTGTTGCAAGCGGGGTGAGAAACAATTAGGTTCCGGCGCGCCGGGCGCACGCCATGCACCCGCATATTGCCCGGCGTGCAAACCGGCCGTGACCGACCATGATGAAGCGCCTTCTCGGCGGCAGAGGGGATTTGTAGACCATGATGGATACGTTCGAGCTCAACAAGATCGTCGGGGCGGTCCTGTTTGCCTTGCTCGTGGCCATGGGGCTCGGGGTGGTATCCGATATCGTCTACAACCCGCATATCCCCGACCAGCCGGGCTATGCGCTCACCATCGAACAGGCCGAGAGCGAGGGCGGCACCGAAGAGGTGAAGGAAGAGGTCCCGCTCGCTGTTCTGCTCAACGAGGCCGATCCCGCCAACGGCGAGAAGCAGGCCAAGAAATGCGCGACCTGCCACACGTTCGAGAAGGGCGGTCCGAACAAGATCGGTCCGAACCTCTACGATGTGGTCGGTCGTCCCATCGCCTCCCACGAGGGCTTCTCCTATTCCTCCGCGCTCCAGGCGAAGGCAGAAGAGCTCGGCGACTGGACCTACGAGTCGCTCGACCATTTCGTGGAGAAGCCGCAGGGCTTCGCCCAGGGCACCAAGATGAGCTTCGCGGGCATCAGGGGCGAGACGGACCGCGCCGACCTGCTCGTCTATCTGCGCTCGCTGTCGGAGAGCCCGGCGCCGCTGCCGGAAATGCCGGCCGACGATTCCGCCGCCGCGGAAGGCGCCGATGTGGACATGCCGGCCGCAGAGGATGGTGCCGCGGAAGACGGCCAGGAGGCCGCGCCGGCTGCAGAGGACGGTGCCGCCGAGGGCGGCCAGGAGGCCGCGCCGGCGGCCGGCGACGATGCCGCGCAGGACGGCGCCGAGGATCAGACACCGGCGGAAAACAGCAGCGAATAAGCCCGCTTGGGGCGCGCGGACGCGCCACGCATTACCAAAATTTAACGCCGGCGGCCCTTCCGCCGGCGTTTCCTTTTGTGGCATAGACGAAGTGAGGGAACGGTGTGCGCCGGGTTCGGCGCGGCATGAAGGCTCACCGTATGGGGCATTGCTGGAGGGCAGGTCTGATCCGATGCGCATGACGCGACGCAAAGCGCTCTCACTGCTCGGTGCCGGTGCCGGGCTGCCGTTTCTGCCGGTTCCCGGCCTGATGACGCCGGCACGCGCGCAGGCCGGCGGATGGCATCACGGCCTTTCGCTGTTCGGCGATCTCAAATACGGGCCGGACTTCAAGCATTTCGATTATGTCGATCCGGACGCCCCGAAGGGCGGGCGCCTGCGCATGGCGACCTACCAGCCCTTCGACAGCCTGAATGTCGTGCCGCCACGGGGCTCCGTCGCCCCGGGAGTGGGGCTGATCTACGACTCGCTGATGACATCCTCGCTCGACGAGGTGTCCACGGAATACGGCCTCGTGGCAGACGGCGCGGAGATCGCGGACGATATCTCCTGGGTCACCTACCGTCTGCGCGAGGGAGGCCGCTGGCACGACGGCGAGCCGATCACGCCGGCGGACGTGCTGTTCTCCTTCGACGCGCTGAAGACGCACCACCCACTCTATCACCACTATTACCAGAACGTGGTGAAGGCCGAGCAGACCGGCGACCGGGAGGTGACCTTCACCTTCGACCAGACCGGCAATCGCGAGCTGCCCAACATCGTCGGCCAGATCACGGTGCTCCCGAAGCACTATTGGGACGGCAAGGATGCCAAGGGCAATCCGCGCGACATCACCAAGACCACGCTCGATGTGCCGCTGGGATCGGGCGCCTACCGCATCAAGCAGGTCATTCCGGGCCGCACAATCGTCTATGAGCGGGTGCCGGACTATTGGGGCGCGGAGCTGCCCGTCAATATAGGACGGAACAATCTCGACGAGATCCGCTACGAGGTCTATCGCGACCTCCAGGTCGCTTTCGAGGCCTTCAAGGCCGACGCGCTCGACTTCTTCGTCGAGGCCACCTCGAAGAACTGGGTCTCCGGCTACGACTTCCCGGCGGTGAAGCGCGGCGACGTGGTCCAGGAGGCGTTCCCGCAGATGTCGCGGGCCACGGGCCGGCTGCAGGCCTGGGTGTTCAACCTGCGACGCAAGAAGTTCCAGGATCGCCGGGTGCGGCGCGCCTTCAATCTCGCGCTCGATTTCGAGACCATGAACGAGACCTTCTTCTATGGCCTCTACGAGCGTATCGACAGCTATTTCGACGGCACGGAGCTCGCGGCGACGGGCGTGCCGGAGGGGCTCGAACTGGAGATCCTGGAGAAGGTGCGCGACAAGGTGCCCGAAGCGCTCTTCACCGAGCCCTACGAGAACCCTGTCGGCGGTTCGCCCAAGGCCGTCCGGCGCAATCTGCGCGAGGCGCTCAAGCTGCTCGAGGAGGCCGGCTGGGTGGTGAAGAACCGCAGGCTCGTGAATGCGGAGACGGGCGAGCCCTTCACCGTGCAGTTCCTGTCCGACGATCCGCGCTCGGAGCGCACTGTGGGCTTCTACAAGAAGAACCTGGAGCGGCTCGGCATGGACGTGTCGCTGCGCGTGGTCGATTCCTCGCAGTACCAGAACAGGCTGCGCTCGTTCGATTTCGATATCATCTCCGTCGTCAAGCTCCAGTCTCTCTCGCCGGGCAACGAGCAGCGCAACTACTGGGGATCGGAGTCCGCCGACGTGCCCGGCTCGGACAACGAGATGGGCATCAAGAACCCGGCAGTGGACTACCTGATCGACCGGATCATCTATGCGGAGAACCGCGAGGAGCTGGTCGCGGCGACCCATGCGCTCGACCGGGTGCTCCTGTGGAACGACTATGTCGTGCCCCAGTGGATTTCCGGCGAGATCTGGACGGCGCGCTGGAACCGCTATTCCCATCCCGATCCGTTGCCGGAATACAGCTTCGGCTTTCCGTCCATCTGGTGGTACGACAAGGACAAGGCCGCCGCGATCGGTGGCGAGGGATAGGGACCTTGAGGCGATGAGCGGACCGTCCGTCACCCGGCGATGCGTGCTCAAGGGCACGGGCGCCCTGGCCGCGTTGCCCGTCTTGCCCCGGATGGCAGACGCGGCCGGCGAGGACCGCCACGGCCTGTCGGCCTTCGGCGACCTGAAATATCCGCCGGACTTCGCCCATTTCGACTATGTGAACCCCGACGCGCCGAAGGGCGGCGTGCTCTCCACCGTGCCGTCGAGCTGGGGCTGGAACCAGAGCCCGCTCACCTTCAACACGCTCAACACGCTCGTCCTGAAGGGCGACGCGCCGGTCGGGCTCGATATCATCTATGACAGCCTGATGACGCGCGCGACCGACGAGCCGGACGCGGTCTACGGCCTCGTCGCGCGGAGCGTGCGGATCTCCGGCGACGGCAATCTCTACACCTTCCTTCTGCGCCCGGAGGCGCGGTTCCACGACGGATCGCCGCTGACCGCCGACGATGTCGTCTTCTCGCTCCTGACGCTCAAGGAGAAGGGCCATCCCGCCGTCAGCCAGTCGATCCGCGACATGGTGGAGGTCTCCCGCGATGGCGACCGCGCCGTGACCGTGCGTCTGGCCGACGACCACAGCCGCGGCCTTCCCATGCTCGTCGCCTCCCTGCCCATCGTGTCGCGCGCCTGGTACGAGACGCGCGATTTCGCCGCCAGCACGCTGGAGCGGCCGCTGGCGAGCGGGCCCTACAAGGTGGGCGCCTTCGAGCCCGGGCGCTTTATCGAGTACAAGCGCGCGGGCAATTACTGGGCCCGCGACCTGCCGGTCAATCGCGGGCGGTACAATTTCGACATCTACCGCGTGGAGTTCTTCCGCGACCGGGACGTGGCGTTCGAGGCTTTCAAGGCCAAGACCTATCTCCTGCGCGAGGAGTTCTCGTCGAAGAGCTGGGCGACGCAATACGATTTTCCCGCGATCGCCGACGGCCGGGTCGTGCAAGACACCATTCCCGACAACCGCCCTTCCGGCGCGCAGGGCTATTTCCTGAATACCCGCCGCCCGCAATTCTCCGACCGGCGGGTGCGCGAGGCGCTCATCTACGCCTTCGATTTCGAATGGGCCAATGAGAACCTGTTCTACGGGCTCTACAAGCGGACCCATTCCTTCTTCCAGAACTCCGACATGATGGCGCAGGGCGAGCCCGGCGAAGCGGAGCTTGCGCTGCTCGAGCCCTATCGCGGCCAGGTGCCGGACGAGGTGTTCGGCGAGCCCTTCTCCCCGCCCGTCACCGACGGGTCGGGCCGCGACCGCGGCTCCCTGCGCCACGCCAAGAGGCTGCTTCAGGAGGCGGGCTGGACGGTCAGCGACGGCGCCTTGCGCAATGCGGCGGGCGAGCCCTTCACGATCGAGTTCCTGGAGGACGATCCGAGCTTCGAGCGCGTGACCATGCCCTATGTGCGGCGGCTGGAGCGGCTCGGCATCCAGGCGCGCATCCGCACGGTCGATCCCGCCCAGTTCCAGTCGCGCCTGAAGGATTTCGACTACGACGTCGTCGTCAGGCGCTATGCCATGCCGCAGACGCCCGACGAGGGCATCAAGAGGTTCTGGAGCTCCGCCGACGCCGACGTGCCGGGCAGCGACAATCTCTCCGGCATCAAGGATCCGGTGGTCGACGCGCTGACGGAGACCATGATCCGCGCCAAGACCCGCGAGGAGATGGTCGCCGCCGCCCGCGCGCTCGACCGCGTGCTGCGCGCGGGCCGGTACTGGGTGCCGCACTGGTACAAGGGCACGCATACGCTGGCCTATTGGGATGCGTTCGAGAGGCCTGAGACCAAGCCGGCCTACGAGCGCGGCATCGTGACCACCTGGTGGTCGCGCACCGGCGGCGACGCGGCGGGCGACGGGGGCGCGCGCGGATGACGGCCTATATCGTCAGGCGCCTCCTGCTCATGGTGCCCACCATTCTGGGTATCATGCTTATCAGCTTCGTTATCGTGCAGTTCGCGCCGGGCGGTCCGGTGGAACGCGTGCTGGCCCAGATCTCCGGGTCCGATGTCGCAGCGACCGCACGCATCTCCGGCGGCACGGGCGGCGACGGGGGCGGTGGCGGCGGTGTCAGCAGCTCCGGCGGCGGCGAGAGCATCACGTCGAAATACCGCGGGGCGCGCGGCCTCGATCCGGAATTCATCCGCCAGCTCGAAGAGCAGTTCGGCTTCGACAAGCCGGCGCATGAGCGCTTCCTGCTGATGCTGAAGAACTTCATCACCTTCGATTTCGGCCAGAGCTATTTCCGCGACATATCGGTGATCGACCTCATACTGGAGAAGATGCCGGTCTCGGTGTCGCTCGGCCTGTGGATGACCGTCCTGTCCTACATGATCTCCATCCCGCTCGGCATCGCCAAGGCGATGCACGACGGCACGCGCTTCGATGTATGGACCAGCGCGGTGGTGATCGTGGGCTACGCGATCCCGGGCTTCCTGTTCGCTGTGCTGCTGATCGTGCTGTTCGCCGGGGGCTCGTTCTTCGATATCTTCCCCTTGCGCGGCCTCGTCTCCGACAACTGGGACAGCCTCGCCTGGTACGACAAGATCCTCGACTATCTCTGGCACCTCGTGCTGCCCATCGCCGCGCTCGCCATCGGCGCCTTCGCGACGACGACGCTGTTGACCAAGAACTCCTTCCTCGACGAGATCCGCAAGCAATATGTGATGACCGCGCGCGCCAAGGGGCTGACCGAGCGCCAGGTGCTCTACGGCCATGTCTTCCGCAACGCCATGCTGATCATCATCGCGGGCTTTCCGGGCGCCTTCATCTCGGCCTTCTTCACGGGCTCGCTGCTGATCGAGACGATCTTCTCGCTCGACGGGCTGGGGCTGCTCTCGTTTGAGTCCATCGTCAACCGCGACTATCCGGTCGTCTTCGCCACGCTCTACATCTTCAGCCTGCTCGGGCTGGTGGTGAACCTCATCTCCGACCTCACCTATACTTGGGTCGATCCGCGCATCGACTTCGAGACGCGCGAGGTGTGAGGCGATGGAGGCACGCAAGGACAGGCCCGAAGATCACGAGGGCGCGCTCGCGGCAGGCTCCGCCGAAGCGCTTCATGCCACGCCCGAACGCACCGGCTGGCTCTCCCCGATCAACCAGCGCCGGCTGGATAATTTCAAGGCCAACCGGCGCGGCTACTGGTCCTTCTGGATCTTCCTCGTCCTGTTCCTGGTGACGCTGTTTGCGGAGTTCATCGCCAATGACCGCCCGCTCCTGGTGGAATATGGCGGCGAGTACTATTTCCCGATCTTCGAGGCCTATCCCGAGACCGTCTTCGGCGGCGATTTCGAAACGGAAGCGGACTATCGCGATCCCTTCGTCCAGGACCTCATCCAGGAGGATGGCGGCTGGATCGTCTGGCCGCTCATCCCCTACAGCTACGACACGATCAATCTGGACCTGCCGGTGCCCGCGCCCGCGCCGCCCTCGGCGGAGAACTGGCTGGGCACGGACGATCAGGGCCGCGACGTGGTGGCGCGCGTCATCTACGGCTTCCGCATATCGGTCCTGTTCGGGCTGACGCTGACCGTCGTCTCCTCCTTCATCGGCGTGGTGGCCGGTGCCGTGCAGGGCTATTTCGGCGGCTGGACGGATCTCATCTTCCAGCGCGTCATCGAGATCTGGACATCGATCCCGGCGCTCTATCTCCTGATCATCATCGCCTCGGTGATCGAGCCGAATTTCTGGATCCTGCTCGGCATCCTGCTGCTGTTCTCCTGGGTCGCGCTTGTCGGCGTGGTCAGGGCGGAGTTCCTGCGCGGGCGCAATCTGGAGTTCGTCACGGCCGCGCGCGCCATGGGCCATACCAATCTCGTCATCATGTTCCGCCACCTCCTGCCCAACGCCATGGTGGCCACCCTCACTTTCATGCCGTTCATCCTCAACGGTTCGATCACCACGCTCACCTCGCTCGACTTCCTGGGCTTCGGCCTGCCGCCGGGCTCGCCCTCGCTCGGCGAGCTTCTGGCGCAGGGCAAGGCGAACCTGCAGGCGCCGTGGCTCGGCATTTCGGGCTTCGTCGTGATCGCGCTGATGCTGAGCCTGCTGATCTTCATCGGCGAGGCCGTGCGCGACGCCTTCGATCCGAGGAAGACCTACCAATGAGCGCGAACGCGGGCGACACGCTTCTTCAGGTGCAGGACCTGTCGGTCGCCTTCCGGCAGGGCGGCGGGGAGACGCTCGCCGTCGACCGCGTCTCCTTCGACGTCAAGCCGGGCGAGACGGTGGCGCTCGTGGGCGAGTCGGGCTCCGGCAAGACGGTGAGCGCGCTCTCCGTCATGCGGCTCCTGCCCTATCCCTCCGCGCGCCACCCGTCCGGGCTCATCCGCTTCAAGGGCACCGACGTGCTCAAGGCCGACGACCGCACCATGCGCGGCATCCGCGGCAACGACATCGCGATGATCTTCCAGGAGCCCATGAGCTCGCTGAACCCGCTGCATTCCGTTGAGCGCCAGATCGGCGAGGTTCTGACGCTGCATCAGGGCATGAGCGACGCGAAGGCCCGCAATCGTGTTCTGGAGCTTCTGGACATTGTCGGCATTCCCGACCCCGAGACCCGGCTGAAGAGCTATCCCCACCAGCTCTCCGGCGGCCAGCGCCAGCGCGTCATGATCGCCATGGCGCTCGCCAACGAGCCCGATCTCCTGATCGCTGACGAGCCGACCACGGCGCTCGACGTGACCATCCAGGCGCAGATCCTGGAGCTGCTCAAGCGGCTCCAGAAGGAGCTCGGCATGGCCATGCTGCTCATCACCCACGATCTCGGTATCGTGCGCAAGATGGCCGAGCGCGTGAATGTCATGACGCATGGCAGGATCGTGGAGCAGGGGCCGACGGAGCAGATCTTCGACCGGCCCGAACACGCCTATACGAAAAGCCTCCTGTCGGCGGAGCCCAAGGGCGAGCCGCCCGGCACCGACAGCACCGGCACCGTGGTCATGGAGACCGACGACCTCAAGGTCTGGTTCCCGATCCGGCGCGGTCTCTTCAAGCGCACGGTCGGCTATGTGAAGGCGGTCGACGGCGTGACGGTGAAGATCCGCGAGGGCGAGACGCTGGGCGTGGTCGGCGAATCGGGCTCCGGCAAGACCTCGCTCGGGCTCGCCATCATGCGCCTCATCTCCTCGAAGGGGCGTATCGCCTATATCGGCCGGCCCATCGAGGCGCTCAATGCGCGCCAGATGCGGCCGCTGCGCAAGGATCTCCAGATCGTCTTCCAGGATCCCTACGGCTCGCTCAGCCCGCGCATGTCGATCGCGCAGATCGTCGGGGAGGGTCTGCTCGTGCAGGACAGGGGGCTGCCTTACGACGAGCAGCGCGAGCGCATCGCCCAGTCCTTAAGGGAAGTCGGCATCGATCCGGCGGCGATGGACCGTTACCCCCACGAATTCTCCGGGGGTCAGCGCCAGCGCATCGCGGTCGCGCGCGCCATGGTGCTCAAGCCCCGCTTCGTCATGCTGGACGAACCGACCAGCGCGCTCGACATGTCCGTCCAGGCCCAGATCGTCGACCTCCTGCGCGATCTCCAGAAGCGCCACAGGCTCGCCTACCTCTTCATCAGCCACGATCTCAGGGTGGTGCGCGCGCTGGCCAACGAGGTGGTGGTGATGCGCGATGGCCAGGTGGTGGAGCAGGGCGAGGCCACGACGATCTTCGAGGCGCCGCGCACCGACTATACCAGGGCGCTCATGGCCGCCGCCTTCGATCTCGAAACCGCCCCGGCGGGCATCGTCGCGGAATAGCGGGGTTTGGGGGGAACCGGCACCGGTCCGCGTCCCCGCCCGCCTTGCAATTCGGCCCGGGCCATGCTTGGAGAGGGGCGGGCGTCCGCCCGGTCCACTCCCGATTCCCGTTCCCGACTGCGAGGCAGCGATGGCGATCCTCTATCTGATCAGCGGCTGGCAGACCGATCACTGGGTGTCCGCGATGCGCGAGCTCGCGCCGGAGCGCGACGTGCGCCTGTGGCCCGATGCCGGCGCGCTGTCGGAGATCGATTATGTGCTCGCCTGGAAGCCGCTGACAGGCGTGTTCAAGACACTGCCGAACCTCAAGGCGATCTTCTCGCTCGGCGCCGGCGTCGACGCCATCATGGCCGATCCGGACCTGCCGGGCGTCCCCGTGGCGCGCATCGTCGATCCCGATCTCACCATGCGCATGACGGAATATGTCGTGCTGCATGTGCTGATGCATCACCGCCAGCAGCGCAGATACGATGCGGTCCAGGCGCGCCGGGAATGGCGGCCGCTCGACCAGCCGCCGGCAAACGCGGTGCGCGTCGGCATCATGGGACTCGGCGCGCTTGGCCGTGACGCTGCGGAAAAACTGCGCGATCTGGGCTTCGACGTCGCCGGCTGGAGCCGCTCGCCGAAGCGTGTGGAGGGGGTGGCCTGCTTTGCCGGGGATGACGGGCTTAAGCCCTTCCTCGCCCGCACCGACATCCTTGTCTGCCTCCTGCCGCATACGCCGGAAACGGAGGGGCTGATCGACCGTAAGCTCATTGCGGGCCTCGCGCGCGACGGCGCGATCGAGGGGCCGGCGCTCATCAACGCCGCGCGCGGCAAGCTGCAGGTGGAGGCCGATATCCTCGCAGCCCTCGACGACGGCACGCTCGCCCATGCCACGCTCGACGTCTTCGAGACCGAGCCGCTGCCGCAGGAAAGCCCGTTCTGGACCCATCCGCGCGTGACGCTCACACCCCATGTGGCCAGCGATTCCGATCCGCTCTCGCTCACCCGCAATATCCTCGCCCAGATCGAGCGCTTCGAGGCCGGCCAGCCTCTGGAGAACCTCGTGGACCGCAACCGGGGCTATTGACGCCCACGGGCGGAAGGCGGGGCAAGGGGTGAGGGACTACGCGATCCTGTCCGGCAGGCCGCGCCCGTTATTCCACCACCGGTTCGGATTGTCGCTCCCCGGATTGTAGGCTGCCCGGCTCGCCCAGTCCTCGCGCAGAAAGATGACCGGCTCCTCGTAGTGGTGGACATGGAGGATCGCGTCCATGACCGCTTCCAGGACGGAGAGGTCGCGTTCGATGGAGATCTTCAGCTCCACCATCGGGTAGGTTTCCGTGCTGCCCGCCTCGAAGCCGCCGACATGCGTCGTCGTGGTCGAGCCTGGCTCGGGCTGCGATGTCTCCTTGCCGAGCGCGGAGATGCTCGCATTGCGCTGGTAGCGCCCGAAGGAAAGCGGGTGCACCTCCATGACCGCATCGAGAATCCGGTCCGTGTCCTCCGGCAGTGTCTGAATTTCGAGCGTCCAGACGGGAACGAATGTTCCCGATCTTGCCTGATAACCTTCCAGAACGGACATGGATAGGCTCCCTGTAGAATGTTCTCTTTTTGTTCCATTTTCCGCGCGCGCTGTCAAGGCGATGGACGCGGCTATCGCGAAGGGCCGGGCCGGGCAAGCCCGACACGGGCCTCACTCCGGCACCATGCGGCGGATACCGGTGACATTGCCGTAGAGGCGGGCGATGCGGTCGACGGCCTCGTGCAGCGGCTCGATCACCACCTGCATGTGGTGGCCGTTGGCGTGAAGAAACCGCTCGCCGTCGACCATCAGGCCGACATGGCCCTTCCAGAAGACGAGATCGCCGCGGTGGAGCGCGGCGAAACCGTGCGCGTCGACCGGCACGCCGAGGGCGGCCTCCTGCATGTCGCTGTCGCGCGGGCAGGGATGGCCCGCGGCATGGAGCGCGAGCTGGACGAGGCCCGAACAGTCGACCCCCGTAAACCCCTTGCCGCCCCACAGATAGGGAACATGGAGCAGCGTTTCCGCGACGGCGACATAGTCCTGCGCATAGTCGCGCAAAGGCCGCACATGGCGGGCATAGACATAGCGCCCGTCGGCCAGCACGGCGAAGGGGCCCTCGGTGCCGGCAATGGCGAGCCGCGCATTGAGCCCGACACCCGTGACGGGCTGCGACTTCACGTCCGGCTGCGGATAGAGGAAGGTGCGAGGCACGCTCACGCGGTGGGTTGCCGGCTGGGCCTCCGGCGCGAGGCTGCCCGCGCGTGCATAGCCGACATAGCCGTCCTCCTCGATCTGGACCCAGGCCCAGCCGTCGCGCTCGTCGAAGACGCGCACGCGCTCGCCCATCAGCGCCTCGGTCAGGAGCGCGGCGTCGGGCTCGGGCCTGCGCCTCAGGCCGAGAGCGGGCGCGATGACATGATAGCTCTGGCCCTCCACGAAGCGTTCGGCCGGCACCCGGCCCCGGAGCCAGGCGGCGGCCAGATCGGGGCGGTAGGGATGGAGGCGCGGATCGGGCGCATTGGTCATGGCGGCAGTCTCCCGGCACGGTCGGCAATCGAATCGGCGAGGCGCTCCAGATAGAGCGCGCCCTTGACGGTGCGCTGGACCAGCACGTTGCGCCGGTCCTCCTCGTCGCGCCGGCGGCTGACGAGCTCCAGCCGGCCCATGGAATCGAGCGCGCGCGTGATGACGGGCTTCGACACGCCGAGCTTGGCGGCGAGCCCGCGCACCGTATGCGGCGGCGCCTCCAGATAGATGGTGAGCAGGATGGTCATCTGGCGCACGGAAAGGTCCGGCTCGCCGTCGCGGACGAGATCGAGATTCACATCATGCCACAAGGTCAGCGCCTGCGCCGTCGTCAAGCGCACGGTCATCGCACCGCTCCACCTCCCCCGGTCCTCCCAGAGCGGCCTGCGTCCTGTCGGACGCAGACAAGCTGCTCTAGCACTTTGGAAACGATCCGCTGATCCAGAGCAGACCGTTACGGTCCCGTATCATTTAAACGGCGGGACCCGGCGGGCGCAAGACGCGCGTGCGCTGCACGGCTGGAATCGGGAGCGGGGAGACGGTTCCGTGCGCGGCCGGCGTCAGCGCCCGCCCGCATAGCGGTCGCGGATCATGGCGAAGAGCGCGCGGATACCCTGGGCCTCGCCGCCGACGGGATGGCCGGGATGCGCCTTGGGCGTCCAGCCATAGATGTCGAGATGGATATAGGCCTTCGCCTTCTCCACGAAGCGCTTGAGGAAGAGGGCGGCGACCACCGAGCCGGCGAAGGAGGAGTCCGAAATGTGGTTCACATCGGCGACCTTGCTGTCGAGCCAGCGGTCGTAGGGGCCCCACAGCGGCATGCGCCAGAGGGGATCGTTCTCCGCCGCCGCGTGGCGCGACAGGGCCGCGGCCAGCTCGTCGTCGTCGGTGTAGAAGGGCGGCAGATCGGGTCCGAGCGCGACGCGGGCCGCGCCGGTGAGCGTCGCCATGTCGATCATGAGATCGGGCGCGTCCTCGTCGGCAAGCGCCAGTGCGTCGGCGAGCACCAGCCGGCCCTCCGCATCCGTATTGCCGATTTCCACGCTGAGGCCCTTGCGGCTCGCCAGGACGTCGCCGGGGCGGAAGGCGTCGCCGGAGATCGCGTTCTCCACCGCCGGGATCAGCACGCGCAGGCGGACCGGCAGGTCGGCGGCCATGATCATGCGGGCGAGCGCCAGCACATTCGCCGCCCCGCCCATGTCCTTCTTCATGAGCGACATGGCGTTGCCGGGCTTGATGTTGAGGCCGCCGGTGTCGAAGCACACGCCCTTGCCGACCAGCGTGATATGCGGGCCGCTCGCCGGCCCCCACATCAGATCGATCAGCCGGGGCGCGCGGGGGCTCGCCCGCCCGACCGCATGGATCATGGGGAAGTTGCGCTTGAGATGCTCCTCCTCGTGCACGGTCTTCACATGGGCCTTGTAGGTCCGGGCGAGATCGCGCGTCGCGGCCTCCAGCTCGTCGGGACCCAGATCGTTGGCCGGGGTGTTGATGAGGTCGCGGGCGAGCGACACCGCGGTCGCCTCCGCCAGCACGTCGTCGCGATCCACGCCTTCCGGCACGACGAGCCGCGCCCCGGCCTTCGCCGGCTTGCTCTTGTAGCGGTCGAAGCGATAGGCCTCCATGAGCCAGGCGAGCGCGGCGAGGCGCGGCGGGGACGGGATGTCGGCAAGGCTGTAGAGACCGTCCGGCAACAGGCTCGCCAGCCGTCCGGGCAGGAAGGGGTCGGCGTCGGTCGCGCGCTCCCCGAGCCCGAACAGCACGCCCTGCGGTGCGCCCGCCTCGCCGGGCAGGAGGACCATGCGCTCGCGCTGGCCCTTGAAACCTTGCGCCTGCGCCCAGGCGCGCTGGGCGTCCGGCAGCGCGTCGAGAACCGTCTCCACCGTGTCCCCTGCGGCAAGCCGGACGGGCACCGCGTCGCCTGCATGGGAGCTGCCGCTGTCTACGAGGAGGTCGCCGGGTTTCATGGTGTCTGCCCTTGTCTGTCGATCGGTGCCGCCACAATAACGAGCGGCCGCGGCGGCAGCAATGACAGGCCCGCCGGGTGCGGCAGGATGCGTGACCCGATCCTGTCGGTCAGGCCGTCGCGGATTATTGCAGTGTCTTGCGTACGCTTGTGCCGCCCGCCTCGTCTGTCGGCGTCAGGCGTGTGTGTGCCGCATCGGTGCTGTCGCCCGGCGGACCGGCAAAGACGGATATCGCAGTGAGAATGGCAACGGACAGACCGGCGATCAGCAAGCCGTACTCAATCGGCGTTGCCGCGATCCGGTCTCTGGATTGAGCTTCGGGCCTGGTCACAATCTCTCCCCCGACAGGTGTGACGGCATGCGCGGCGCCGGACTTCACGTGTATCGCCTCGCCCTATAATTGAACAATATCGAGCCCGAACCTGCAGAGTCCAGAACTTATATCAAACTTGAGACGATTAAAATTCTAATTGCCCATTTTATACTTTAGACGAATACGCTGTACGTCTGATCGGGGGGCGATCCGGCAAGACGAACGGGGATGCGCGTGACCGCATGGCTGCTTTGTCGAGCCCGCGCTTCTCACCGGCGCCGGGAGCAGGCAGACTACGGCCCGTCTTCGGGAGGACATGAGGGAAGGGCAAGGGGTGAAGGCCTACGGCGCGAAGGCTTGGACGATCTGGACGCTGGGCGCGCTCGCTTTCGGCTACGCCTTTTTCCAGCGCGTGGCGCCGAGCGTGATGGTCTCCGACCTCATGCGCGACTTCGCTGTGGGCGCGGCCGTGCTCGGCAATCTCTCCGCCCTCTATTTCTATCCTTATGTCGTTCTCCAGGTGCCGCTCGGCATCCTGACCGACCGCATCGGGGCGCGCATCGTGCTGTCGGGCGCCATGGCGCTCGCGGCCGCCGGCACGCTGATTTTCGGCACCGCCGGGGGGATCGGGGAGGCCTATGTCGGGCGCTTCCTCGTCGGCATGGGATCGGCGGCCTGCTTCATCGCCACGCTCAGCCTCTCCAGCCGCTGGTTCCCGCCGCACCGCTTCGCTTTCCTCGCGGGGATGTGCATGTTCTTCGCCATGGCGGCCGGCGTCGGCGGGCAGGCGCCGCTCGCTGCGCTGATCGAGGTCACGGGGTGGCGCGCGGCCATGGTCGGCTCGGCCTGCTTTGCCGGCGCGCTGGCGCTCGTCGCCGCCATCGTGGTGCGCAACCGCCCGCCGGACGCGCCGCCGGCGCGCAGTGCGGCGACCGACTGGGCGGGGCTCGGGCGCGACCTGAAGCTCATCTTCCTCAATGGCGAGGTGTGGCTCATCGCGCTCGTGGCCACGGCGCTCTCCGGCGTCATGCTCGCCTTTGGCGGCCTGTGGGGCGTGCCCTACATGATGGTGCGCTACGACCTCGCCCGGCCCGAGGCGGCGGCGCTGGTGTCGCTGATCCTCGTCGGCTGGGCGCTCGGCGCACCCTTCGGGGGCTGGCTGTCGGATGCGGTGAAGCGGCGCAAGGCCCCGCTCGTCGCCACATCCGCTGCGAGCTGCCTGCTGGCGGTGCTGCTGTTCCACGGCCCGCCTCTGCCGCTTGTGGCCTGTGCGGTGCTGATCGTCGTTCTGGGGCTCGTCGGCGGCAGTATGGTCTCCACCTATGCGCTCGCCCGAGAGGTCACGCCGCCCGGCACCCATGCGACGGTGACCGGGCTCGTCAACGCCATGACGGTCGCCGCCGGGGCGGTTCTCCAGCCCGCGGTCGGCTTCCTGCTCGACCTCAACTGGGCCGGCGGCATGGCGGAGGGCGCACGCATCTACGCGCAGGCGACCTACGAGACCGCCTTCCTCTCCATTGTCGGATGGGCCGCGATGGGGCTCGTCGCCAGCCTGTTCCTGCGCGAGACCTATTGCCGCCCGATGGTGACCGAGGCCGCCGCCGGGTAGCGGGCGAGGGGCAGGCCGCGCGCGATCCAGCCGGGCCCGTTGGCGCCGCCGGTCATGCCTTCGGGCACGTCGATCACATTGGTGAAGCCGGCAAGCGAGAGCCGTTCCTGCAGGCGCGCGGAGCGCCCGCCGCTGGCGCAGATCACCGCGACGGGTGTGGAGGGGTCGCCGCCAAGCGCGTCCAGAAGCTCGTCGCGGAAGGAGCCGTCGCGCATGTCCAGGGGAACCGCGCCCGCGCCGATACCGGTGCGGCGCCATTCGGGCGGCGTGCGGATATCGACGAGCACCAGAGTGCCCGCCCGGGCCCGCTCATAGGCTTCCCCCGGGGCGATCCCGGCTTCGTCGGCGTGCAGGGCGGACCCTGCGAGAAGTCCGAACAGGACCGCGAAGAGCGGTGCGATGGCGCGACGTGCAAGCATGGCAGACCTCCAATCCCCGAAAAGGATAGACGACATGCCGGGCGCGACGAAATCAAAAGGCCGGGAGCGGGCAGGAGCCGCTTTGCATTCGCTCTACAGCTTCACCCGTCTCAGCCGCAGCGCGTTGCCGACGACGGAGACGGAGGACAGGCTCATGGCCGCCGCCGCGATGATCGGCGACAGCAGGATCCCGAAGGCGGGATAGAGCACGCCGGCTGCGATCGGCACGCCGAGCGCATTGTAGATGAAGGCGAAGAACAGGTTCTGCTTGATATTCGCCATCACGGCCTCCGACAGGCGGCGCGCGCGCAATATGGCCCTGAGGTCGCCTTTCATGAGCGTCACGGGCGCGCTTTCCAGCGCGACATCGGAACCGGTCCCCATGGCGATGCCGATATCGGCGGCGGCAAGCGCCGGCGCGTCGTTCACGCCGTCGCCCGCCATGGCGACCATGCGGCCCTCGCCCTGGAGCGCCTTGACGAGGTCGACCTTGCCTTCCGGCAGGATCTCCGCCTCGATCCGGTCTATGCCGAGGGGGCCTGCGACCGCCTTGGCCGTTCCGGGCGTGTCCCCGGTCGCCATCACGACGGTAAGACCGTCCGCCTTGAGCGCGCGGATCGCGTCGGGCGTGGTCTCCTTGACAGGATCGGCGACGGCGACGAGGCCGGCGACGGTGCCGTCCACGGCGACATACATGGCCGTCTTGCCCGTCTCGCGCAGCTCATCGGCGGTTCCGTCCAGGTCGTCGGTGGCGATGCCGAGCTCGCCCATCATGGCGCGGTTGCCGAGGGCGACTGCCTTGCCGCCGATCCGGCCCTTCACGCCCTTGCCCGTGACCGCCTCGAAGTCGTCCGTCGGCGACAGGGCGACGCCGCGCTCCTCCGCGCCCGCGACAATGGCCTCCGCCAGCGGGTGCTCGCTTGCCCGCTCCAGGCTGGCCGCGAACCGCAGGAGCTCGTCCTCCTCCATGGCTCCGGCCGGGACGACATCGGTAAGGCGCGGGCGGCCTTCCGTCAGCGTGCCGGTCTTGTCGACGACCAGCGTGTCCACCTTGGCGAAGCGCTCCAGCGCCTCGGCATTGCGGAACAGCACGCCGCCCTGCGCCCCGCGGCCCGTGCCGACCATGATCGACATCGGGGTGGCGAGCCCGAGCGCGCAGGGGCAGGCGATGATGAGCACGCTCACGGCCACCACGAGCCCGTAGGCGAGCCGGGGTTCGGGCCCGAAAACCGCCCAGGCGGCAAAGGCGATTATGGCCACGGCGACGACCGACGGAACGAACCAGCCCGCGAAGATGTCGGCGAGCCGCTGGATCGGCGCGCGCGAGCGCTGGGCCTCCGCCACGAGATTGACGATGCGCGAGAGCATCGTGTCGGCGCCGACGCGGGACGCCTCCATGACGAAGGAACCGGTCTTGTTGAGCGTGCCGCCCGTCACATCGTCGCCGGGGGTCTTCTCCACGGGCAGGGGCTCGCCGGTCAGCATGGATTCATCCACGCTGGACGAGCCCTCCACGAGCCTGCCATCCACGGGAACCTTGTCGCCGGGGCGCACGCGCAGGCGGTCGCCGGTCTCCACACGGTCGAGCGAGACTTCCTCTTCCGAGCCGTCCTCGCGGACGCGCCGCGCCATCTCCGGCGCGAGATCGAGCAGGGCACGGATGGCGCCGGAGGTGCGCTCGCGCGCCTTGAGCTCCATGATCTGGCCGACCAGCACGAGGAGCACGATGACTGCGCCCGCCTCGAAATAGACCGCAACCGCACCGTTCGCGTCCCGGAAACCCTCCGGGAATATGCCGGGCGCGAGGGCGGCGACCACGCTGTAGGCATAGGCGGCGCCGACGCCGATGCCGATCAGCGTCCACATATTGGGATTGAGCGTCCTGAGCGAGGTCCAGCAGCGCTGAAAGAAGGTCCAGCCGCCCCAAAGGATCACGGGCGTGGCGAGCACGAGCTGGGTCAGTACGAAGAGGCGGGCCCCCAGCCAGTCCTCGAAGGGCACGCCCAGATGGCCGCCCATCTCCAGGACGACGATGGCCAGCGCGAAGGGAAGGCTGACCCAGAACTTGCGCGTGAAGTCGACGAGCTCCGGGTTCGGCCCTTCCTGCGCGGAGGGTACGCCCTTCGGCTCGAGTGCCATTCCGCAGATCGGGCAGGCGCCCGGCTTGTCGCGCACGATCTCCGGGTGCATCGGACAAGTGTAGAGCGTGCCGGCCGGCTGGGGTTCGGGCTCGGGCGCGCCGCCGAGATAGCTGTCCGGATCGGCGGCGAACTTGTCGTGGCAGCCCCTGGAGCAGAAATAGTAGCGCTCGCCGCCATGCTCGCGGGTGTACTGCGCGGTATCGGGATCGACGGTCATCCCGCAGACGGGATCGCGTGCCATGGCTGCCTGGTCCTTCCGGTTCGTGTCTCCCATCAGATGGGGGTTCCCATCATGGTAAGGTCAAGAGCCGCCGTTCGGATCAGCCGGGCGGGGGCGGCGTCTTCGCGCCTTCCTCCACGAGCCACTCGACGAAGACGTCGGCGGACGGGTTGCGCCGGCGCGGGCGCAGGGCGACATAGGCGCGGCTGTTCGCCTTGAAGCCGAAGGGGGCGACGAGGCGTTCCGCCGCAATGTCGTCGGCCACGAGCGACCACAGCCCCATGCCGACGCCGAGCCCGCTCATCGCCGCCTCGATCATGAAATAGAGATGCTCGAACTCGCTCTCGCTGGCGGGCGTCACCGCATCGACGCCCTCGAGGTCGAACCATTCCGCCCAGGCATGGCGCCGTGTCTGGGTGTGCAGGAAGGTGAAGGCGGCAAGGTCCGACGGGGTGCGCACTGGCCGCTCCGCCATCAGCTTGGCCGACAGCACGGGGCCGGCATGCTCCGGCAGGAACGGGATCACCTCGTCGGAGCGCGCATGTGGCTGCTTCACGGAGCGGATGGCGAGGTCGAGATTCTCCCGCGCGAAGTCGACCGGCACGTCGGAGGCCTGCAGCCTGAGATCGATATCGGGATAGCGCGCCTTGAAACGGTAGAGCCGCGGAATCAGCCAGCGCATCATCAAGGTACCGAAGCAGGAGACGACGAGCTCGCCCCTGGCGGTCTGGGAGACGGAGCGCACGCCGCTCTCCACAAGGTCGAGCGCGCTGGTGAGCACCGGCAGGAGGCGCCGCCCGGCCGCCGTCAGCCGCTGCTGGTTGCGCGGCCCCTCGAACAGCGCCACGCCGAGGATCTCCTCAAGCTGGCGGACCTGCCGGCTGACCGCTCCGTGGGTGACCGCGAGCTCGTCCGCCGCGGCGCTGATCTGTTCGTGCCGGCCGGCGGCCTCGAAGGCCTTCAGCGCGTTCAAGGGAGGCAGGTTGCGTCTCATGTTCGTCAGGAAAACTCACAAACCGTCTCAGATCAAATCGTTTTGTGACAGGACCGATCCGGGCTACAGGCTGGAGCTGTCCCGAATGGTCGAGACGGCACCGGCCCGCTCCCCCACCCGGCTACCCATGAGATCATACTTCCGTGGGTGGCCGGGTGGGGGAGCGGGCCGGTGCCGCCCGGCAAGAAGACACGTGGTTGCAATGGATGCTGTCACCTTCGCGGCGGTGATCGTCGCCGCCAGCCTGCATGCGGCATGGAACGCCATCATCAAGCTGGGGCTCGACCAGTTCCTGTCCATGACGCTCCTGTCGGTGGTTTCCGGCCTGATCTCGCTGGCGTTCATCCCGTTCCTGCCCCTGCCCGCCATCGAGGCCTTGCCGTTCCTCGCCGCGACGGTCTGCTGCCATACGGGCTACAAGCTGTTCCTGCTGCAGGCCTACAAGGCGGGCGATCTGGGGCAGGTCTATCCGCTGGCGCGGGGCACGGCGCCGCTCATCGTCGCGGTTGTCGGGGTGGCTCTGCTGTCGGAGCATCTCGCGCCGCTCGCCTGGGCGGGCATCGCGGTCCTCGTCGGCGGGGTCTGGCTCATGTCGCTGCGCGGCGGGCGCGACCTCGCCCGGATGGAGCGCAAGGGCGTGATGGCCGCGCTCGCCACCTCCGCCTTCATCGCCGGCTATACGCTGATCGACGGCACCGGCGCGCGCATCGCCGGCACCGCCTCCGGCTACACGGTGTGGCTGTTCCTGTTCGACGGCATCGCCATGGCCACCATCGCGGTGGTGCTGAGGGGGCCGAGTGCCTTCATGCGCATGTCGGGGGCGTGGAAGGGCGGCGCCGTCGCCGGTGCCCTGTCGCTCGGCGCCTACTGGATCGCCATCTGGGCCATGACGCGCGCGCCGATCGCCATGGTCGCGGCGCTGCGCGAGACCTCGGTGCTGTTCGCCGTGCTGATCTCGGCCGCCGTCCTCAAGGAGCCGCTGACACGCTGGCGCACGGCCGCGGCCCTCCTGATCGTCGGGGGTGCTGCCGCGCTCCGACTCGGGTAAACTCTTCTCCCATTTCACGGAGGCAACCCGTGATGCGCCCCCATCGATCGGGTGTCGGGGGCACAACAGGAAAGACGGAACCCATGTCGGATCAAAGCCAACGGACGGACGCCGGGCTGGTCAGCGGGAATCGCGGCTGGTTCATCGTGCTGGGGATCGTGATGATCGTCCTCGGGGCGCTCGCCATCCTGTTTCCCTGGGTCATGACGCTCGCCGCGGAGCTGCTGGTCGGCATCGCGCTGGTGATCGGCGGGGCGACGATGATCGTCCATGCCTTCAGCGAGCGCAGCTGGGGCGGCGTCCTGTGGGAGGCGCTGCTCGGCATACTCTATCTTGTCGGCGGGCTCTATTTCCTCTTCCTGCCGGGGGTGGGCGCCGTCGCATTGACGGTCGCCCTGTCGGCCATCTTCATCGTGGACGGCATCCTGCGCGCCATCATGGGCACGAGGCTGAAGCCGCGCAGCGGCTGGGGCTGGCTCGTCGCCGGCGGCGTCGTCTCGGCGGTCCTCGGCGTGATGCTGTTCGCCGGGCTGCCCGGAACGGCGGTCTGGGCGATCGGGCTGCTGCTCGGCATCAACCTCGTCTTCTCCGGCGCGGCCTTCCTGGCGCTCGGCGCCTCCGCCGGCAGCGGTCAGGCGAAGATGTCGGCATAGCGCTCCTTGAGCGCGGCCTTCTGCACCTTGCCCATGGTGTTGCGGGGCAACTCGTCGACATAGAAGACGCGCTTGGGCACCTTGAACTTGGCAAGCCGCTCGGCGAGGGTCGAGATGATCTCGTCCTCGCTCGGCGGCGTGCCGGCGCCGGTCGTGACGACAGCCACGACGCCTTCGCCGAAATCGGGATGGGCGACGCCGATGACGGCCGATTCGCCGATGCCGGGGAGCTGGTCGATCTCGGTCTCCACCTCCTTGGGATAGACGTTGAAGCCGCCGGAGATGATGAGGTCCTTGCCGCGCCCGACGATGGAGACGCGCCCGTCGTCGGCCATCACGCCCATGTCGCCGGTGATGAAATAGCCGTCGGCGCGGAATTCCTCCGCCGTCTTCTCCGGCATGCGCCAATAGCCCTTGAAGACATTCGGCCCCTTGCACTCCACGATGCCGACCTCGCCGTGCGGAATCTCGCGGCCCTCGCCGTCGGCGACGCGCACCGACACGCCGGGCAGCGCATAGCCGACCGTTCCGGGCACCCGCTCGCCCTCATAGGGGTTTGAGGTGATCATGCCGCATTCGGTCATGCCGTAGCGCTCCAGGATTCTAAGCCCGGTGCGCGCGGCGAAGGTCTCGTGCGTCTCCGCCAGCATCGGCGCCGAGCCGGAGACGAACAGGCGCATGTTGCGGCAGACCTCGCGGCCGAAGCGCTCGTCGCCCAGAAGCCGCGTATAGAAGGTCGGAACCCCCATCATGACGCTCGCCTCGGGCAGGAAGCGCAACACCGTGTCGACGTCGAACCTGTCGAGCCAGATGATCTCCGAACCGTTCAAGAAGGCGGTGTTGAGCGCCACATAGAGCCCGTGCACATGGAAGATCGGCAGGGCGTGGAGCAGCACGTCGCCCGGCACGAAGCCCCATAGCTCGTGTAGCGTCAGCGCGTTGGAGGAGAGATTGTCGTGGGTGAGCATCGCGCCCTTCGACCGCCCGGTCGTGCCGGAGGTGTAGAGCAGCCCCGCCAGGTCGTCGCCCGCGCGCATCGCCGTCTCGCAGGTGCTGGAAGCCGTGGCCGCGGCCTCCGCCAGCGTGCCCTTGCCGTCCCCGTCGAGCGTGGCGACCGCGCCGACGCCGCGCTTTGCCGCGATCTCGTCGATAGCCCCCGGCGCGCGCTCGTCGTCACGACGAGGGAGGGCTCGGCGTCGGAGACGAAATAGTCGACCTCCGCGGGCGTATAGGCGGTGTTCAGCGGCTGATAGACCGCGCCAACCTTGAGGACCGCCAGATAGAGCGCGACATTGTCGAGCGATTTCTCCACCTGCACCGTCACCCGGTCGCCGGGGGCGACGCCGAGGCCCTTGAGCGCATTGGCGAAGCGCGAGACCTGGGCGCGAAGCGCGCTGTAGCTCATCCGCGAGCCGTCGGGCATGCGGAAGGCTGTCCGGTCGCCGGCCTCGACGAAGCGCGCGTCGAGCAGGGCATAGAGATTGGCGTTGTCCTCGGTCATCGGGGGCATCCTCTTCTTGTCGGGAGGGTCAGGAGGCTTCGGATTTCAGATATTCGGTGGGCAGGCTCGCCAAGAAGTCGTTGAAGCTGCCGCTCTGGCGCGTCACGTGGCGGCTGAGCAGGGCGTCGGCGTCGCCGCCACGGCCCTCGCGGATGGCGGCGACGATGCTCTCGTGCTCGGCGAAGGATTCGGTCAGCCGGTTGCGGCGGCGAAGCTGCAGCCGCCGATAGGGCGACAGGCGGTTGCGCAGCCGCACGGTCTCCGCCGCCAGGAAGCGGTTGTGGCTTGCCCGGTAGATCGCCTCATGGAAGGCCATATTGGCCTTGTAATAGTCGTCGGACTGGCCGGCGGCGGCATGGCGGGCGCACTCCTCGTGGGCCTCCTGCAGCGCCGTGAGCTCCTGCTCGCTGGCGCGCTGTGCGGCGAGCCGGCCGCACATGCCCTCGAGCTCCGCCATGACCTCGAACATCTCCACGAGTTCCGCCAGGCCGAGCCGCGTGACGGTGGCGCCGCGATTGCGCCGGATCTCCACCAGTCCGCTGGCGGCGAGCTGGGAGAGCGCCTCGCGGACCGGCGTGCGCGATATGCCGAATCTCTCCGCCAGGCGCGTCTCGTCGAGCCGGTCGCCCGGCAGCAGCCTGTTGGTCAGGATGTCCTGCTCGAGCGCCTGTCTGATCTGGTCGGCTGCGGTTCCCACTCTCGACCGTCTTTCGTGTGCGTATCTTCGTTCTGCGTGCCGGTCCCGCCGTCCATGTTGGGGGCTATCGTCGCTTGGACCATTGGCTAGGTTGGTTCCGGCGCGAACACCGTCCAGGATCGGGCGGGGAGCCGTCACATGCCCGGCTCCTTATAGCGCGCCGTATTTCTGTATACAATCAGCCTGTCATTGTATGATATGATTTTGACATCGTATACGGGACTATATAGCGTATCTTTTCAGCCGATAAGACACGAAGGCTCAAACTGGGAGGAAATAATGACCCGTCTGTTCAGGACGCTTCTGGCTGGCTGCGCCGCGGTCGGCATGGCCGTCGCGACGGTGGCCGGTGCGCAGGCCGCGGAGATGACGCTCAAGGCCTCGCATCAGTGGCCGGGTGGCAAGGGGGACGTGCGCGACGAGATGGTGCAGATCATCGCGCGCGAGGTGGAAAAAGCCGATGTCGGCCTGAAGATCCAGGTCTATCCGGGCAAGTCGCTCTTCAAGCCCAAGGAGCAGTGGGGCGCCCTGGTCAAGGGCCAGCTCGACATCTCCGCCTTCCCGCTCGACTATGCGAGCGGCCGCCATCCGCAGTTCTCCGCGACCCTCATGCCGGGCCTCGTGCGCAATCACGACCGCGCGGAGCGGCTCAACGATTCGCCCTTCATGGACCAGATCAAGGAGATCATCGACGAGGCGGGCGTGATGGTGCTGTCCGATGCCTGGCTCGCCGGCGCCTTCGCCTCCAAGCAGGACTGCATCCGGGGCCCTGAGACCATCAAGGGGCAGGTGACGCGCGCGGCCGGCCCGGCGTTTGAGCAGATGCTCGCTGCCGCCGGCGCCTCGATCTCCTCCATGCCGTCGTCCGAGATCTACACCGCCATGCAGACCGGCGTGCTCGACGCGGCCAATACGAGCTCCGGCTCCTTCGTCTCCTACCGCATCTACGAGCAGGTGAAGTGCCTCACCGCGCCGGGCGAGAACGCGCTGTGGTTCATGTACGAGCCGATCCTCGTGTCCAAGAAGACCTGGGAGAAGCTCGACGAGAAGCAGCAGAACGCCCTGCTCGACGCCGGCGAGACGGCCCAGAACTACTTCGCCAAGGAGACCCGCAAGATCGACCAGAAGATGGTCGACACCTTCAAGGAGGCGGGCGTCGAGGTGATCGACATGTCGGCCGACGACTACAAGGCCTGGATCGAGGTCGCCAAGAAGAGCGCCTACAAGAACTTCGAGGAGAAGGTGAAGGGCGGCAAGCAGCTCATCGCCGACGCGCTCGCCGTCGAGTGATCCCGTCCCCAGGCTATTGCGTCCCATGCCAACCCGGCCGTCATTCCCGCGCAAGCGGGAATCCATTGCAGCGGCAGCAACATGGATCCCCGCTTGCGCGGGGATGACGGGCAAGAGCACAGGGTATCGGCATGGGACAAGCACTCCGGGCCCGGCCATCGTGAAAGGGCGGTCGGGCCCGCGATGTTCCGCGATGTCTTGTTGAAAGCCGGATCTTCGCCAATGCGTGCCTATATCCGTCTCATGGATGCGGTTTCGAGGCTGTGCGGCATCGTCGCCATGGCCCTGCTCGCCGCGGCCGTCTTCGTCGTCTGCTACATGATCTTCGTGCGCTACGTTCTGGGGCACTCCACGATCTGGCAGACCGAGTTCACGATCTACGCGCTGATGGCGGCGACCTTCATCGGCTCGCCCTATGTGCTGATGTTGCGCGGCCATGTGGGCGTCGACCTCCTGCCGCTGGCCCTGCCCGAGCGCGGGCGGATCGTTCTGGAGGTCGTCGCCGGCCTTCTCGGCCTCGCCTTCTGCATGCTGCTGGCCTATGCGAGCTGGATCTATTTCCACGAGGCCTGGGCGGGCGGCTGGCGCACCGACACGGTCTGGGCGCCGCCCCTGTGGATTCCCGTCGCGCCGCTGCCTCTCGGGGCGGGGCTGTTGTGCCTGCAATATGTGGCTGAGCTCATGAAGCTGAATGGAGCGCGCCAGTGAGCCCTCTCGAACTCGGCGGCGTCGTCCTGATCGTGCTGCTCGCGCTGATCGCGACCGGCATGCCCATCGCCTTCGCACTCGGTCTCGTCTCGATCGGCGCGCTGATCGCGACCGAAGGCCCCGGCTCGATCTCGATCCTCGGGGAGACGTTCTTCGCCGGCCTCAACTCCTTCGGCCTCGTCTCGATCCCGATGTTCATCCTGATGGGGGCGGCGGTCGCCTCCAGTCCCGCCGGCCGCGATCTCTACGAGGCGCTCGACCGGTGGCTGACGCGGGTGCCGGGCGGGCTCGTGCTCTCCAATCTCGGCGCCTGCGGCCTGTTCGCCGCGCTGTCGGGGTCCTCGCCCGCCACCTGCGCGGCCATCGGCAAGATGGGCATTCCGGAGATGCGCAAGCGGGGCTACCCCCCGTCCATCGCGACGGGCTCCATCGCGGCGGGCGGCACGCTCGGCATCCTCATCCCGCCCTCCATCACGCTGATCGTCTACGGCATCGCCACGGAGACCTCCATCGGGCGCCTGTTCCTGGCGGGCATCCTGCCGGGGCTCTTGCTGGTCGGCCTGTTCATGGCCTGGACGCTGATCGCCTGCAAGGCGAAGGGCTATGCGCTCACCTCCATGTCGGGCTCCTTCACGCTGAGGGAGAAGATGGAGGCGCTGCCGCGCGTCCTGCCCTTCCTCACCATCATCGTCGCGATCCTCTATGTGCTCTATGGCGGTGTCGCCACGCCGTCGGAGGCCGCAGGCGCCGGCGCGATGTTCTGCCTCCTGCTGGTCATCGTGATCTACCGGATGTGGAAAGCGGGCCCGATCGTCGACATGTTCCGCGACGCGATCCGCGAATCGATCATGATCATGATGATCATCGCGGCTTCGGAACTCTTCTCCTTCGCGCTGTCCTCCATGTTCATCACCCAGTCGGTCGCCGGCTGGATCGCGGATCTGGATGTCAATCGCTGGGCCTTGATGGGGATCATCAACGTGTTCCTGCTGATCGCTGGCTTTTTCCTGCCGCCGGTTGCGGTGATCCTGATGACCGCGCCGATCCTCCTGCCCATCATCACCCAGGCGGGTTTCGATCCCTACTGGTTCGCGGTGGTGCTGACCGTCAACATGGAGATCGGGCTGATCACGCCGCCCGTCGGCCTCAATCTCTACGTCATCAACGGCATCGTGCCGGATGTGCCGCTGGGTACCATCCTGCGCGGATCCGCCCCATATGTTCTGTGCATGGTTCTGGCAATCATAATCCTGTGCATTTTCCCGGCTATAGCCACATGGCTGCCGGAGGCCTTGATGGGGCGTGCGCTATGAATGTGTCCTTCTTTCGCGAACTGATCGAGCAGATTGTCGACCGCGGGCGCAACCTGACGCAGCTCTCGCTGCAGGGGACGGAACGCGCCGGGCGCATCGCCGAGCTGTCCCGCATGCTGATGTCCAGGCGCGGCGAATCCTCCGGCGTGGCGCTCGCCCAGCGCATCCTCACCACCTATGAGCGCCTGGACGACGAGGGCAAGCTCGCCTTCTTCACCGTGCTCGCCGAGGAGTTCGCGCCCGACGCGGATGCGGTGCGCACGGCCGCGGAACGGTATCTGGAGGAGCCGTCGGCGGCGGGCCTGGACGCGCTGTCGCGTGCCACCGAGCCGCCGCGCCAGGAGTTCTTCCGCCGCCTCAACCTGGCGCCGGAGGGAACCTCCGCCATGGTCGCCATGCGCGCCGATCTCCTGCGCTTCCTGCCGGAGAACCCGGAATTCAGGGCCGTGGACGACGACCTGGTCCATCTCTTCGGCTCGTGGTTCAACAGGGGGTTCCTCGTGCTCAGGCGGATCGACTGGTCCTCGCCCGCCAATATCCTGGAGAAGATCATCCAGTACGAGGCGGTTCACCAGATCCAGGGCTGGGACGACCTGAAGCGCAGGCTCGACCCGCGCGACCGGCGCTGCTTCGCCTTCTTCCACCCCTCGCTCGTCGACGAGCCGCTGATCTTCGTGGAGGTCGCGCTCACCCACGAGATCCCGGGCTCGATCCATGCCCTTCTCAATCCTGTCGAGCACGATGCGGGCGACGAGCCGACGACGGCGGTCTTCTACTCCATCTCCAACTGCCAGAAGGGGCTGGCGCGGATCTCCTTCGGCAATTTCCTCATCAAGCAGGTGGTTACCGATCTCGCCCGCGAAATGCCGTCGCTGAAGACCTTCGTGACGCTCTCGCCGGTGCCCGGCTTCATGCGCTGGCTCGACCGCGAGCGCCATGCCGACGAGCCGGCCGTCCTGAACGCAGAGGAGGTGGAGACGCTGGCTCGCCTCGACGAGCCCGGCTGGCAGGAGGACGAGGAGGCCGTCCGCGCGCTGAAGCCGCTCGTGAGCGAGCTTGCGGCCCATTATTTCCTCAAGGAGAAGCGCCCGAACGGCCAGCCTCTCGACCCCGTGGCCCGGTTCCATCTCGGCAATGGCGCGCGGCTGGAGCGGATCAACTGGCTCGGCGACACCTCCGGGCGCGGCCTGCGGGAGGCGGCCGGCCTGATGGTCAACTATCTCTACGAGCTGAAGGATATCGAGAAGAACCACGAGGCCTATGCCGAGCAGGGCAAGGTCGTGGCCTCCGGCGCCGTCCAGAAGCTCGTCAGAAGCGAGCGTTCGAAACGCGCGCTGGTGGCCGCCGACGGCTAGGGCCTTCCGTTATCGGCCGGCCCCGTCACGAAACCGAGGCACGCCTGTCACAAAGCTGCACTAGGTTGCAGTTGTCCGGAAAGGTCGCCCAAAGGCTTTTCCGTTCGCTGCGACACTCTGATTACCTTGTGCCATGCCGGGTTTGACCGCCTGACCTCCAACCCCTCAACGGGTGCCCGGCATGGCTTCTTCTTTCGATCTGCCATTGACGGCCAGGAACTCGCCCATGCGGGCGAGCGCCTCCTCGATCTGTGCCATGTCGGCGGCGTAGGACAGCCGCAGATAGCCGCGCCCGTTCGCCCCGAAGCTCTCGCCGGGAATGAGCGCGATGTCGGCCTCCTCCAGAAGCCGCTCGGCGAGCTCCGCGCTGGAGAGCCCCGTGCCGGTCACGTTCGGAAAGGCGTAGAAGGCGCCGCCGGGAGCGCGGCAGGTGACGCCCGGCAGCGCGTTAAGGCCGGCGACGACCGCCTCCCGGCGTTCGGCGAAGGTCCGCCGGAACCGCTCGACTGGCTCGCGCGGGCCGGTGACCGCGGCAAGCCCTGCGATCTGGGCGACATTCGCCACGCAGGAATGGGTGATGGTAATGATCTTGCGGATCTGCGGCACGAGCGCCTTCGGCCAGACGCCGTAGCCGAGCCGCCAGCCCGTCATGGCGAAGGTCTTGCTCCAGCCGTCGAGCAGGATGACCCGGTCGCGTAAGGAAGGATAGGCGAGCAGGCTCGCGAAGTCGGCATCGTCATAGACGAGATGGCTGTAGATCTCGTCGGAGAGGACGGCGACATGGGGATGCGCCTCCAGCCCCGCCGCGAGCGCGTCGAGCTCGGCGCGCGGCACCACGCCGCCCGTCGGGTTGGCCGGGCTGTTGATGATGACGAGGCGGGTGGCGGGCGTGACGAGCGAGAGCACCTCTTCGGCGTCGAAGCCGAAATCGCGGTCCTCGCGGATCGGATAGGGCACCGCCTTCGCGCCGGAGAAGGCGATGGCCTCGCGATAGGGCGGGAAGCCCGGATCGGGATAGAGGATCTCCGCGCCCTCGCCGCCGAACAGCATGGCGGCGAGGAAGATCGTGACCTTGCCGCCCGGGACGATCACCACCTCGTCGGCATGCACGCCGACGCCGAACCGGCCCGTGAGGTCGGCGGCCACGGCCTCGCGCAGCGCCGGCATGCCGACCGGCGAGGTGTAACCGTGCGGTCCCTCGCGCGCGGCCTTTGCGGCGGCCTCCAGCACATGCCCGGGCGGATCGAAATCCGGCTGGCCGATGCCCAGGTTGATGATCGGTCGCCCGGCGGCCTTGAGCGCCAGCGCCCGGTCGAGGACGGCGAAGGCGCCCTCCTCCTCGATGCCCACGGCGCGGGGGTTGAGCGCGAAGCCTGTCATGTCGCCTCCCATATCGCCTCCCGGTTTCTGTCTTGTCCGGCGCCGGCACACTAAAGCCGCATTGTCGTTTCCGCGAGGGAAAAACGCCATTGCCGTCGCCGGGCGCTCCCCTATAGTGCGGGAGCGGGGCAGGGGGCTTTCCGGGCCGGCCGGTCCGGGCCCGCTCCGCCATTCCGAAGTCCATTCCACAATCGCCAATCGCTACAAAGAGCTTGCAGGAGGAGACGAACCATGAGCGGACGGGTTTCCGGAAAGACGGCGCTGGTCACGGCGGCGGGCCACGGCATCGGACGGGCCTCGGCGCTGGCGCTGGCGCGCGAGGGCGCGCATGTGTTCGCCACCGATATCGACGAGGCGGCGCTGGCGGAGCTTGCCGGCGAGGCGGCGGATATCGAGACCTTTCCGCTCGACATCACCAGCGACGAGGCCGTGGCGGCCGCGCGCGAGCGCGTCGGCGCGCTCGACATCCTGTTCAACTGCGCCGGCTATGTGCATCACGGCACGGTGCTGGAGTGCGAGGACAAGGACTGGGATTTCTCCTTCGACGTCAATGTGAAAAGCCAGTACCGCACGATCCGCGCCTTCCTGCCGGCCATGCTGGAGACGGGCGGCGGCTCGATCATCAACATGGCCTCCGTCGCCTCCTCGGTGAAAGGCTTGCCGAACCGCTTCGTCTACGGCGCGACCAAGGCGGCCGTGATCGGGCTCACCAAGTCGGTGGCCATCGATTTCATCTCGCAAGGCATCCGCTGCAACGCCATCTGCCCCGGCACGGTCGACACGCCGTCGCTCGAGGGCCGCATGCGCGCGCTCGGCAATTACGAGGAGGCGCGGGCCGCCTTCATCGCCCGCCAGCCCATGGGGCGCCTCGCCACGGCCGAGGAGATCGCCTCCCTGGTCGTCTATCTGGCAAGCGACGAGACCGTCTTCATGACGGGCCAGGCCCATATCATGGACGGCGGCATGGCCATCTGACCGGCGGGGCGACGGCTGTCGTGATCAATCGCTACGGATCGCTCGCCGCGGAGGTCTACCGTCTCGACAAGCCGGTGGGCCACTCCTTCGGGGATGTCGAGTTCTATCGCGAGCGGCTCGCGGGATGCCGCGGGCCTGTTCTGGAGCCGGCGGTCGGCACCGGACGCGTGCTCGTGCCGCTCCTGGAGGCGGGATACGATGTACGCGGTTTCGATACCTCGCCGGAGATGCTGGATCTGTGCCGCGCGGAATGCCGCGAGCGTGGCCTCGACGCCGATCTGAGCCTGCAGGGCTTTGCGGACTTCTCGTGCGATGCGGAGGTCGAGGCCGTGATCGTGCCGGCCGGGTCGTTCCAGCTCGTGACCGATGCCGACGAGGCGCGCGCGATCCTCGCCCGGTTTCGCGAGGCGCTGGTGCCGGGCGGACGGCTGATCCTCGATCTCGATCCTCTGTCCGACCTTGCCGCGCCGCTGGCGCCCGCGCGCCACTGGGCGTCCGGCGAGGACCTCCTGACCCTGACAGTGTCGCCCGTGGAGACCGATTTCGTCCGCCAGACCTCCGTGTCCCATCTGCGCTACGAGCACTGGCGGGCCGGCCGGCTCGTCGCCGCCGAGATCGAGCTGTTCGCCCTGCGCTACTGGGGCGTGGTGGAATTCGAGCTCGCCCTGCGGGAGGCCGGGTTCACCGACATCGCGATCTCGGGCAATTACCGCCACGGCGTGGCGCCGGAGGCGGATGCGCGCATCGTCACCTTCGAGGCCTGCGCCGGTCGGGCCGGCTGATCGTGGAGGGGCCGAATGGTGCAAGATCGCGAGGCTTGCCCGAAAGTCCGCGCGCTGAGCGTCCGCCTGCTCCGCGTGCTGGCCGTCCTGACGGTTATTGCGATGCCTGACCCCCTTCGGGCGGAGACCTTGACGATTCCCGGGCCGGAGGGGCCCCTGGAAGGCGAGATGATCCTCGTGCCGGAGGCCCGTGCGGGCGTCGTCATCGTGCCGGGCTCCGGCCCTGTCGACCGGGACGGCAACGGCCCGATGGGCTTGAGGAGCGACAGCTACAAGCTGCTCGCGGACGGCCTGTCGCGGGCCGGGGTGAGCACGCTCAGGATCGACAAGCGGGGTTTTTTCGGCAGTGCCGGCGCTGTTGCCGATCCGGAGGACGTGACGATCGCCGCCTATGCGGAGGATGCCGGGCGCTGGCTCTCCGCCTTCGCCGACAAGGCCGGGTTGCCCTGCGTCTGGCTTGCCGGCCACAGCGAGGGCGGGCTCGTCGCGCTGGTGGCCGCCGCACAGGGCAACGAGCCTTGCGGCCTTATCCTGCTGGCGACGCCGGGCCGGCCGCTCGGCGTTCTCATGCGCGAGCAGTTCCGGGCCAATCCGGCCAATGCGCCCTATCTGGAGGAGCTCGACGGATTGGTCGCGGCGCTGGAGCGTGGCGAGACGCGCGATCCCGACACCGTCAGCGCGCCGCTCAGGCCGCTGTTCCGTCCGGGGCTTCAGCGCTACATGACCCAGCTTTTCGATTACGATCCGGCCGCGATAGCGAGCGGCATCGAGATGCCCGTCCTCATCCTGCAGGGCGAGACGGATATTCAGGTCCGGCCGCAGGATGCGAGGCGGCTGTCGGAGGCCATGCCGCAGGCGCGGCTGGTGCTCCTGCCGGGCGTCACCCACATGCTCAAGACGGGCGTTCCCGGCGAGCCGCTTGCCACCTACACCGATCCGGGGCTGCCGCTCGACCCCGCCGTCGCGCGCACGATTGCCGACTTCGTCGGGGCGACACAGGGGCCGTAGGGACGGCGCAGGCGCCTCACCCCGCCAGAACGCGTGTCGTGGGGAAGGTGATCTCCACCAGCGTGCCGCGCCTGGGCTCGCTGGAAATGGAGAAGGCGGCGCGGTTGGCCTCGGTGAGCGCCTTGGTGAGCGGCAGGCCGAGGCCGGTGCCCGGCACCTCGCGCTCGCGGTTGGTGGTGCCGACACGCTGGAAGGGCTCGAGCGCCTGGGTCAGCTCGGTGCCCGTCATGCCGATGCCGGTATCCTTGACCCTGAGCTTCACCTCGCCCTGGTCCGTCATCTCCATGGAGACGATCACCTGGCCGCCCGGCTCGGTGAACTTGATAGCGTTGGAGAGGAGGTTGAGAATGATCTGGCGCATGCTGCGCTGGTCGGCGACGACGGCCGGCAGCCGCTTCGGCCGGCTGGTGCGCACGAGCACGCGGCCCTCGCGCGCCTGGTCCTCCATGATGTGGATGCACTGCTCCACCATGTCGGGCATGTCCACCGCGGTGAAATTCAGCTCGAATTTGCCGGCCTCCACCTTGGAGAGGTCGAGCAGGTCGTTGATCAGGCTGAGCAGATGCTCGCCGCTCGTGTGGATGTCGGTGATGTAGCCCTTGTACTTGGCATTCCCGATGGGGCCGAAGCGTTCCGCCTTCATCACCTCCGAGAAGCCCAGAATGGCATTGAGCGGCGTTCTGAGCTCGTGGCTGATATTGGCGAGGAACTCCGATTTCTGCGCGCTCGCCTGCTCCGCCGCCTCCTTGGCCGCGCGCAGCTCCGCCTCCGTCGTCTTCCACTGGGTGATGTCGCGCATCACCGCGCAGAAGCGCAATTGCGCCTCGCCGGTCTCGTCCGGCTCGACCGGCGCGATGGTGAGGAAGAGCGGGATTTCCCCGCCCTGGCGCTCGACGGCCGTCACTTCGCGGCCATCGTTGAAGACGGAGGCAAGCCCGCTGCCGGTCAGCGCGGAGAGATAGCCCTTCAGCGTCTCGCGGCTCTCCGCCGTCAGAAGTTGCGAGAAGGGCTCGCCGATCACATTGGCGGCGTCATGGCCGAAGATCGCCTGGGCGCCGGCGTTGAAGCTCAATATGCGGCCCTCGCCGTCGAGCATGACGATGCCGTCCGTCGCGGTCTCCAGAATGGCCCGGAGCGCCTTGTCGCCTGCCGTCCAGCCTGTCTTCGCGGCCGTTTCGGGGGCGGGCTGCGGCCCGGGCACGAGCACGACCATCTCCGCCGGCGCACCGTCCCAGACGATGGCTGCGCGGCGCGGCAGAACGGTCTCCGCCCCGCCGTCCGGCAGGGCTGGCGTCCAGGGGGCGTCGCCCGCCGGCAATCCGGGCGCGATCTCGTCGAGCGTGCCGGACGGGCGGGTGCCGAAGAAGGCGGCGGCGGCGCTGTTGGCCGCCAGAAGGGCGCCGTCGCGATGGATGAGAACCGGATAGGGGACGGCGTCCAGCAGTGCCGCCATGGCCTTGCCGGGCGCCGGCATGGCGGGCTCGGAGACGGTCTCCCGCATGCGGCTTTCGGCGGCGGTGGACGCTTTCTCCGCATGCCCGCCGGGTTCGGGGGGCGGTATGTCCTGCGTACTGGAAAGCGTGCGGCCGATCGCGGCGAAGATCTCCGCATCCTCGGGGCTGAGCGTGCCCGCCTTCGGAGCGGCCGCCGGCGGCGACGCGGGCAGCCTGTTGTCGTTATGGGCGGGGGTGGCGTTGTCGGCGGCGTCGCGGTCCGGTGCCGGTGTGGCGTCCCGCGGCGCCTCGCCCTCCTCCGGTGCCGGTTCCGCCTCCGGCGCGGCTGCGGCCCGGGCACCGATGCCGCGATATCCGGCGAGCCCGCCGCCCGCCGCGATAACGGGAACCGCGCTCAGGCAGATGGGCGCGACGCGTTTGCCGGCGCGCCAGTCGACGACGGCCCGCCAGGCCTCGGCCGCCTCCAGCGCGTCGGCGATGCGCCCGTCGGGGTCGAGCCCGTAGCGCGTGGCGAGCGTGGCCCAGTCGAGCCCTTCCAGCGCGCGCGGCGCGAGGCCGGTCGCCGTCTCGATGCCGGCGGAGATCTCCGACAGCCGCAGGTCGCCGTCGAGCTCGAAGGTGAAGTCGGCGGCGGCGGCGACGAAATCCGCCAGCCGTTCCGCATTGGCGCTGAGCCGCCGCTCGAGGCCGCGCCGGTCGGTGACGTCGTCCAGCGTCAGCAGGAAGTCGCTCGCGCTGCCCCGTCCGCGGCCGAGGCGGCGCAGGTCGAAGCGCAATTCGCGCGGCCCGAAGCGCGTCTGCGCGATCCGGATCTCGCTCACGGTGCCTGCGGAGGCACAGCGCGCCATCAGGCGATCCGCCGTGCGGTCGTCGCCCGCCAGATCGGCGAGCGTGGCGCGCAATGCCGCGGGAACGAGTTCGCAGGCCTGGGGATTGGCATAGACGATCTCGCCGTCGCGGCCGACGGTCAGGAGCGCCAGGGGCAGGGCGTCGGCGATCTGCGACAGCCGCTCCGGCGCCGGGGGCGCTGCGGTATCCTTGCGGGTGTCGCCGACCACGAGGACGCCGTCCCGCCCGTCGCTCAGCGTATGGCCGAAGCACTGCGCGCGGACCGGCTCGCCGAGCGGGGTGGAGGGGAAGGACAGGATCTCCGCGCTCGCCTCGCCCGGCCTCAGCCGCCCTGTCAGTTCCAGAATGCGGGCGACGCCGGGCTCGGTCCGGTCGAAGGTGCGGTCCACGAGGTCGAACAGCGTATCGACGCCGAGGGCGGCGAGGCCCGCCTCATTGGCCCAGACGATGCGCGCGCGAGCCCCGTCCCACAGCCAGACAGGGGCCTCGGAGTCCTGCAGCGCCTCCAGGCTTGCCGGGGGTCGGTCGCTTGCCACGTGTCCCATGCTCCTCGTCGGCCGGGCGGGCCGATACCGCTCCGCCCCGGATTTTCCAGCGAAAGGATAAGCATAGGCCGCTCCGGGCGTCCACTGGGAAACCGGCGGAAAGCCGGCAGGAAATGTGTCTTCTGGTTAATGATTGTGCGACGCACCATTATTGTTGCAATGCAGCAATTTTGGTCATATATTGTGTGTTGCAGAATTGAAATCCATGTGCGCGAGACTGCTTGCGCCTCGAGGTGCGGGTGGTCCCGCACGAATTCGAAAGGGAGACCGTCATGAGCGACGCAGGCAAGGCGAAGGCGCAGACCCAGGCGAAGGCTTCCACGACGAAGGACACCGCGGCCAAGGTCGCCGACATGCCGGAAGAGGCGAAGGCGGTGGCGGAGAAGTCCGTCGAGCAGGCCAGGGAAACGCTCGAGAAGGTCAACACGGCTGCGAACGAGAATGTGAAGGTCTTCGACGAGACCGCCACGGCGCTGAAGGACGGGACGTCGGAGTTCCAGATGAAGATGGTGGAGATGGCGCAGGCCAATCTCGATGCCGGCTTCGAGCATGCGCGCAAGCTCATGTCCGCGAAGGATCCCAAGACCGCCTTCGAGCTTCAGGAGGCGTTCCTGCGCGACCGGGCGCAGACCATGACGCGCCAGATGCAGGAGCTCGGCACCATGTCCATGCAGCTCGCCGAGACCGTGGCGAAGCCGATGCAGGACAGCGTCACGAAGTCCTTCGACGAGATGCGCAAGACCTTCACCCTGTAAGTCGGGGCGGAGGGTCGCACGGAAAGTCCGGGCCAGCCGGCGGGGCGAGAACGTCCCGCGTCGGCGGCCCGCGTGAGCAGGGCCGGCCCGGAGACGGGCTGGCCCTTGCGTTTTTGATCCTGCAGGGTGCCACAGCCCATTGACGCGGCGGTCTCGGGGCGGTACCTCATGACCGCCTTGGAGCTTCGGTGCGGCGACGCCTTGCAATGGCCGCGCGATGACCGTAATTTGCGGCGCATCGAAGCCTCCCGAGAGGCCCTGTGCAGCTGTAGCTCAGTTGGTTAGAGCGCCTGATTGTGGATCAGGAGGTCGCTGGTTCGAATCCAGCCAGCTGTACCAAATTTCCCCAATGTTTCCAATTGCATAGCGGAATTCTGCTGAATGCCGATTTCTGCGTATGCATAAGGATATGCATAAATGGTGCGGTAATACGGTGCTGTGTTTGGTCGATGTTGAGCAATGTTCGGCAAGGGGCTTGCATCGCCGGGCAGGGCGCATATGTTGATAGGTGGCCAGGCTGAGTGACAATCAGCCGAACTCCTTTTCGAAGGGTGGTTCCGCGGGAAACCGGGACCGCCCTTTGTCGTTCATGGTGGTCCCATAATATGGAGATCGCCAATGCGACGTGAACGTTTCACCGATCCAATAGAATTGATGCGGCTGGCTGAGCTGGCGGAAAAGCTCGGCGTGTCGGAGTGGACGATCCGGCGGTGGGTCAAGGCCGGCCATTTTCCCAAGCCGATTGAATTGAGCGAGCAAACGAAAGCTTGGCGTCGTCGTGACGTGGAGCGTTGGCTTCACGAACGCTCCGCCGAAGCGATGGACGCCTGAAAAGTGACCCCCGCCAGTGGTGGACCGGCGGGAGTCGACAGCACAATGCGATAAGGGTGGCCACGGTGTTGAATTTATTCCGACGCGCCGACGGGATCCAGCCAACAGGCGTCCATGCATATTTCGACAAAGTGACGGTGTGGCTCAAGCGGCCTGTCAACGATTCCGAGCGCACATGGCTTGAAGGGCAATGCGGTTCGGGCGGGCTCCATGTTCAGGAGGGACCAGCGCATTTCAATCCTGCCCTTGTCCAACGCCTCCAACTACGGCAGCCGACGCGTGAAGCGCTCGAATGGCTCGCAAAGCGTAATGACGTCCATCTCAATCTGGTCGAGTGGGGCCTTGATTGGGTGTTCAACAACGAAGGTGACCGAGATGAGGCATGGGCTTTCTTGTGCCGCTATCACGTGAAGTCTCATCATCGGCAACAGGGGGTGCGATTCGTTGCTGGGAACACGCGATACACTGGACCTCGTAGGGCTCCGCAGGTGTTTGTCTGCTATCGAGATCTGCCCTGCCGCGTCACCGGAGAGCTGTATTGTGTTCATCTCGAATGGCGGATTAAAGGCGCTCAAACGCTGCGCCGTCTCGATCTTGACAGTATCGACAGGGTATTGCGCAAGGGGCACCGCGGGTTTTGGCTGAACCAGCTCACATTCTATGAGCTGGTTCACGATGATCTCGGGCGCCGGTACCACAATTGGGCTCTGCGCCATCGGCAGCACAGGCCGATCTACAGGCCATGCATCGCGGAATGGCCGAACGGGTTCCGTTATTATCTCGACAGAAGGGCAGGCGGGACCTTGGCCCGTGCCCTTGGTTCAACGCAAGCAGTGGTTGATGAATACGGTAGCAGGTTCAACATCCGTCGATCCCTGTTCTCAATCGATATCGGTCGCCTGCTGCCTGAGTGACCAGGGACACATTCTTATGATATATCCCAACAAATCGCCAACCTCCTATCTAATCATCTGAAATATAATGGTTTTATAGTGATTCTAGGGAAATTCTGATGGTGGTGTCGCTCATGTCGACAAATTGCAGTCCAAGTATAGTGACAATGATAAGGAGCCGCCTCAAAAGGCTGATCCTTCGTAATCCCGGTATTTCCACCCCGGATCTTCACCGGCAATTGAACGATGAGGGCTATGCCGTGTCACGATTCCTCGTGTCCAATCTTAAGCGTTCTTTCAGGGAGGACCTGAAATTCCTGATTAGGGAAGGGGCGCTGGACGACGATATTCTCAAGCCCCCCCCCCCCCCGATCCAAACAGCCTCGGCGTTCTCGATCTCGCTCCAACGATGTGCCAACGTTTTACTATCGGTGGGATTGACGGGTGCATAGAGGTGTTTGGTCCCATTTGGGGGCTTCCCACCTTGTCCTGCCTCAAAAACCCGCTCAGGCCCTCTCCATCCGCGTGTAAGCGGTGTCATAGCGGTGGAGACATGCCCTGTGCGACGGAAGGCTCAGTCCGATTTTTTCGCCATGGGCGGATCGAGCTTGAAGCCCAGTTTATCAAGGCCCCTCCTGGCTGCATCGGGGCTGAAACCATTCCCGTTGCCGGTTGTTCGCGATGTTTTGATGGGTGGCTGGTGAGCCGCCGCCCATATGGCTTTCAATGGGTAGAGTTTGCCCTTGTGCAGGACATAGTGCTTTCGCGGCCTGCCGCCATTGGCATGACGGTCGAGGAATTTGTCGGGGCCTGACTCGTCGTATTCCGCGAGCGCCTCCAACACGGTGGCGACCGTTGGATCCTTCACCTTCGACACGGCATTCCCCCATTCCCCTGCGCTTCTGAGGTTACGCGGGTAGGAATCTTGAGTCCACGCTGACCTTTGCTGGATTGAGCGCGATTCTGGCGTCGGTCGAAGAGAGAACCACGGTTTTATTCCTACTGGAAATGAGGGGGCTGCAGGCAGGTTTGGTCGGGCACATGGTCCACATCCTATGATCGCCGCCAAATCAAGCCCCTATCCTCTCCATTCTGGGCAGGGAGGCGGCATTGCGGAGGTACGGACCATGAAACAGCCCCAAGCCATAGAGGATATCGAGCGCTTCCTTCGAAAGCTGGGTGTCCCGGAAGACCAGATCGAATGCCACCTGTTCCATGTGAAGGCGGCACGGACACCTCAGAAACCCAAGAAGGAGGGGAGGCGGAAGCCCACGACAGCCGGTGCCATGCGTCGCGTCGGCTGACTCGATACCGATTACTTCCCCTTCTTGCCGTGTCCCTTCCCATGTTTCTGGCTTAACGCAGAGCCAGCGACGGATTTGGTGCTCTTGCTGGTCTTGCCACTGCTGAGGGCCTTCGATGCCTTGCTCGCAACGCCTTTTGAGGTGGTCTTACCGTGGGCCATGTGCTCCTCCGTCCCATCGATCACTTTCTTGGTATGATGGTACCATAAAGATTGGTTGCGTTGGGGGGGTATACGAGCACAAGAAGCGTGTCGGGGCTTTCTTCTTGTTTGACGGCAGGGAAAGCTCAAATCTGTCCCCAGTTCCTCGAAATCCACTCGAAAGGCATTGTGGTCGAGTTGGAGAGGCCGGCAACTCGGACTATGTTATAATGAGTAGCCGGGGATGGAGATCAATCAGATGGCGACCAACAAGACTACTTCCCGCTCAAGCAAATCGGGACGGTACGTGACGGTGATCAGCAATACGCGGTCCAAGGGGAGCGTCGGGTCATATACGGTGCGTACCGTTCATAGCGGTCGCTTCAGTGCGGCCAAGAGGGCGGCTAGTTCGTCACTGAAAAACGCGAAAAAGAAGTAGCGCCAGAGCCAATGGGGGGGGCTGAATGGCTGAATACAATCCAATCTTCGAGAAGATATTTGATCGCGTTGGGGAGCCTGGAGACGAGATAATCGCCTATATCGCTTATGGTCTGTACAAGCAAAGAAAGCGGGATTTCTTAATATCGAGGCGCAAAGAGCTGGGTGGTCCCGTCCCTCAAGAGGAATTGGAGATCTTTCACCGCACCTATGATGACGGGCAAATCCAGCTAGTTTGGGATGCCGCTAACGAGTCTCTGGCCACGTTTGCTGTCAATTATGCTGATGAGGAGAAAAAGACCGCTGTCAGGGAAGCTCTGTCGGATGCCTTGAAGGGGAGATTTTGGAAACAGGTAGGGATGACAGCTGCCGCGAATTTCGTATTCGCAGTGGGAATAATAGCAATCTATTTCATGTTGAGATTTATAGGTTTCGATCTCCTTGACCGATTGCGCGCGTTGGATCGGATGTTTCAAGGAGGTTGAATTCGGCTGGAGCCGCCATGGCTGAGCTGTAGAGGGGTTCTCAGGTGCTATTGCAGTCATTCATCTGGAATCGGTGGTTCAGGTGTGGGATCGCGAGGAATTCTTGTCTGTTGGACGACTTGTCGACCGATCTCTTGAAAGCTGAGTTCGTGTTTACAGATCCCGCAAGCGGTACTTACCCATTGCTTTCCGAAGTTGTCTTTGCGGGTTTGTGAGAGAATGTGATCGCTTCCACATTCAGGGCACTTGATTTCGATAATCGCTTGCATGGTGACCTCTCATGGTTCCGCTTTCAGGAGAGTCTGTGTACCATAATCGTCTGGTCCATATGATGCCAATAGGGCTGCTTCATCAGAAGATTAACTCTGGTTTGAAACTATCCTCACCCTCACTAAAGAAACCGATCATATTTTAGTTCAAATCAATCGTCCTTACACTGAAATTATGTCCCGGTAGACGCGCCGATAATCCCCTTCGTCTGATTGATAATCAGGGTACGAACTTCCAAAAAGCGTTGATTTACAACGCGTTTCATCTTGTGGATGGTCATTTATCCATAAGGGATTTATGCCTGTCTGCATGAAACGTGAGGCTTTACATAACGGCCGCGAAAAGCATGCGCCGAGGAAGCGGGCACCGGACTCAAGGGTCTATGGTAGGTCCGCGCTCACCACCGGCAGCACGCTTTTGCCCGGTGTGAAAGACAACCGTTCGACGTGGGCAAGACGCTTTCGCGATCTGATCGAATTGCACACCGAGGACCGTGGCGGCTTCGATATGTGCAGCGAGGCGGAGAAGGCCCTTATTCGACGCGCCAGTACCCTCATTGTCGAACTTGAGCGCATGGAGGTGGCGTTCGCCAGCAATGGGGGTGGCAAGGGCTACGAGCTGGATCGTTACCAGCGAATGACCAACACGTTGAGGCGCGTGCTTGAAACGCTCGGGATCGAGCGCAGGGCCAAGACCGTCAACAGCGATACAGCCCGTGTGGTCAACGACATCTTGGCGGAACATGGGAGGGAACGATGAGCGCCGCTCCCTTCCATGGCAACAAACCCGCCGGTTACGACGAAGTCCTGTTCCGAGGCTATCTCCAACACCTGCCTGAACATGGTTTGGACGCGCTTGAGCGGAGGCTCATTGAGTGCATGCGCAAGGGCCTTCATGTCGATCCCGTCGCCATCGCGCGCACCTATGTCCATTGCTACGCGGTCCCGGACTACCTCACGAATGGTGATGTGCCCGCGAGGTATGCCCATGTCGCGGAGGCAAGCGGTGAGCGATGGACCGAGCTCGATCTGTGCGGTGGCATCAGTCTTTCACTGGCCGATGAGAAGGGCTGGAGGCGTCGGCGCAATCAATACCTCCGCGAATGTCGGCGTGTGCTCAGGCTGGCGAATGAGGGCATCGACCTCGACGTCGCCTGGGCCATCGTCACCGACAGTCCGTTGCAGGTCGGGAGGGCTGGACATGACAGGGTGCAGAGAGCCCGGGAAGCCCTTCGCTTAACCGAGACTTCAATCGTACCGGTATCGGGAGAGGGTGAAGGTGCCATCCCCCACTCGCAGCACGATTCCCCGGCTACCGGTCGTACCAGTGGGAGCACACCATGACCGATGTGGACGTCTTGAAAAGCCGCCTCGGGGAGATCGACAAGCGGCTGGCCGAAATCGAGGCCATCGAGCAGGCCGAGGAAAAGCGGAAGCCGGCCTTCTTCCTTTATGATTCCGTCAGTTACCGCTTGCAGGAATTGCGCAGCGAACGGCGCGACCTTTGGGCGCTCCGCCGCGTCACCGACGACGCCTTGCGCACAGCCACCGAAAACACCGATCCCCGGCGCAAGGAGCTGCTCGATTATCTCGAACGCGAACGGCGCGAGAATCTCACTGAGCAGATCGCCCGGTTGGAGAAGGCGGGTGACTACCGGCAGGCCCGTATCTGGCGCATGGAGCTTGTGAAGGCGCGCGAGACCGTTGAGCGGGAGTATGTCCGATGACCGAACGCACGAAACGCATCATGCGCGAATTCAAGATCGATGAACTCAGCGTCGTCGATAGCCCGGCGCAGGAAGGTGCGAGGGCCGTGCTTATGAAGCGGCGTGTGCCGCGAGAACGGTTCAACGCACCCGTCCCACCCATGAGCGAACGCGACGAGCCCCTGACCTTCGACAAGCTCGCACGCCCGGCACAGGAGACCGAACCCATGAGCAATTTTGAAGCCCGCGTCGACGAGATCGCCAAGCGCGATTCCTGCCAACGCATGGACGCCATGACGAAGGCCAGGCTCAGATATCCCGATGAATACGACGCCTACCAGAAGGCCGGCGCGGTGACCTCGCGTCCGGTGTACGAGAAGTCGAGATCGGATGCGGAGATCGCCTTCGAGAAGCTGGTCGATCAGATTCAGACGCGCGACCGAAGCAATCGCTTCGAGGCCCTGAAAAAGGCAGCCCGCGAACATCCGCGCGAACTGGCAGCCTATAGGGCGGCGCTGTCATGAGTTATCGGCGTACGGGGCTCCCCCATTACCCGTACGCCATCGCGACGGTCGGGGCTTTGCAAGCTGGCCCGGCATGGCGCGTCGGGGGATGGTGTGGCTTGGGTGCTTCATGCCATCCCCCTCCGAACTCCTGCACGGGAGTCATTTCGACACTCCTCTGACGCCAACAGCGACCGACGGGTTACATCCCCGCCGGTCGCCTCCATCCCACTGCCCGCTGAATTTGCGCGGTGCACAGAGGGATTCTCATGGCGTCAAGGGCGATGACAGTGGGGATCGTCGGAATCCCTCTGTGTGCCTCCTGTGCCCGAGCACAAAAAAGGCCCCCGCCATGATGACGAGGGCCTTCCACTGTTCTGCCCGGTAACCCTTATGCGGCCTTTGCGTCAGGCTGTTCGGTCGTATCGGCCTTGGCCGCGTCGCGACGCCATGTGCCCATCCACGATTTCAGGGTGCCATCCTTCAAACCCAGCTTTTGGCCGAGCTTCATGGCCGCTTCGTGGCCCTTCTGGTCGTATGCCTTGTGGACCTGCTCCTTGCGTGACCCGGCATTGTGGCCTTTGTAGCCCTTGGTGGCCTTCACGGCCTGTCGGCCATCGGTGGTCGTTTTGGCGACCTTGCGACCCGTGGCCTTTCCCGTTCTCTTCGCTGTCATGATCTCTCTCCATTGGTTGCTGCTCAATTGAATGCAATCAATAATAGTATCACTCAGTAGTGGGAACCATCCGCTGGTACGAGAGATCGGGGAGGAGTTGCCTCGCCTGCGCCGTAAAGCTCAATTTGGCAGTAAAATCGCTCTTTGTTCTCGGTAGTCTATCACAGATTGTGTGCTAGTAACCTTTGTCCCCTGCTGCTATCCTGCATGCGTCGCAGTCTCCTTTGGGTTGGGGGGGTAATGCCAGAGCCTGCGGAGCCGCGCGTGACCCGGCACCAGTTTTCAATAGCATATGACGGAGCGGACCGATCTGACGTCCACGCTATGGACGTTGAGTCGCTTGGGCCTGCGCTTATCGGCTTCGGAAGGTTAATTCGGGAAGCTAATACCGAATTTAACGGCGACAAGTCGAGAGCGAACGTTCACGTGGTCTCGGATTTTGAACACAAGTGTTTCCAAATCAACCTTGAAACGATCGTTACCTATTACGAGCAACTAAAGGGCCTGCTGGGGGATTCTGAGGCAAAGACGGCAAAAGATATCCTTGAGTGGCTCGGGATAATTTTGGGTACGCCGGCTCTGACATTCCTTGGTTATTTGCGACTTCGGCGAGGCCGCCCGATTGATGAGAGCCGCGAATTCGTTGATCAAAACGGAGAAGGAATGGTTTCGGTTCGCTTCGAAGGCGAGCAGAATCATGTTGAGGTTCACCAGCACGTATACCAGCTCGGCGAGAATCAGAGGGCATTGAATGCCACCAAGAATGCGGTTTCTCCTCTTGGACAAGATGGGTTTGACAGGATTACGCTTAGGAATGGGGATAAAGTGGAGGAGGTCGTGGGGGCGGATGATGCCGAAGCTATTCTCGCCTCGTGCAACATTGCTAAGTCTGACGAGAAAGAGGAAGACGAGCCGGAAATTGTTACTGCATGGCTGAGCGTGTATGCGCCGGTCTACGACGAAAAGGCGGACAAGTGGCGGTTCACGCTGGGTGCCGATCATGTCTATGTAGATATTTCGGAAACGACGATTGCACGGGATGCCTTACAGCGAGGCGGTGCGTTGGCCAACGATACCTATCAAGTTAGGATGGAGGTCCGCAGGCCCAAAGAGGCAACTAGAAAAGCGGGAAAGCCAAATTATAAGATACTTGAGGTTCTCAGGTTCATTCCGGCTGAGCGGCCGGCGCAGCAAACTGACATGGGGGATCAGCTTGCGCCTGACGAGCAAGAGGGCCAAAACGAAGGGCCGATAGAGGAAGGTTAGCCATGCCCTGTTGTTCCCCTTTCAGAGTGTCCATGGACTCAGGGGGCAGGGGTACAGGGCGGCATTTCAGCTTATCTAAATGTCATTCCACCCCACGATCACGGAACGCCGCTGTGTGCCTCCGACAGCAAGGCGCGGTGATCAACGCAAAACGCTCACGCCCTCGGCCACCACCAGCCCCTCCACATGCTTGGCCCATTTGGTCAGCAGGTTCCGTTTGAGCTCCAGCGGATAGCCATGGGAATAGCCTGCCGTCACGCCACTGCTGGCATGATTGAGGACGAGGCCGCGTTCCCATTCGGAGTGACCTGCGTTTTCGAGCCATGTCGCAACGGTGTGTCGGATCGCGTGGTAGGTGAAGTCGTTGGCGACACCATGCTCGACAAGCTTCCTTTTGAGAGGGCTTCCTGGCCATAGGGGAACGCCCTTCGCGCGACTTGGGAACACCAGATCGGCGTTGGCCTCATCGTCATCGTCGTTACGTTTCGGCAAGCCTTTGAGGACACGTTGTGCCAATGGGGGCAGGGGTGTCAGGTAGACCCGGCGCTTGGTTGCGCTCTTTCGCGCCTTGGTCCGTTCGAACGGTGTGGTCCATAAGGTCGGATTGTCGACGTTGTCCAGTTCGGACCAACGCATGCCGGCAAGCTCCTTCTTGCGTGGCGCGAGCAGCAGCAGCAGCTTGATGTAGCCGCCCTCAACGGGATCGAGCTTGTCGGCGGCCCTCCAGATCGTCTTGATCTCGTCGTCGCTGTAGAAGCGATCACGCTCCGTTTTCTGATAATCGATAGTGACCGCATCCATGATGGGGGCGGTTACGAGGTCACGCTTGTACGCCCATCGCCATAGGGTCTTGAGCCATGACAGGGTCACGCGGGCTTTCGGCCCATGCCCATCGGCAATGAAGCCGTCGAGTATATCGTACGCATCCCTTTTGGTGATCCTGTCGATCTGCCGCTTGTGCCAGTCCGTGCAGCTTTTCAGGACGCGCTCGGTCTCATGCCATGTCCGCTGACGCGGCTTCGCATAGAGCTCGATGAACTGATCGACAACATCCTCGTACTTCTTCGACCTGCGCTTTCGCTCGGCCCGCGGATCGGTTCCCTCTTTCGCCAAGGCCCGATCTTTGCGGACCTGCTCCCGTGCCCAGGCCACATTGGCATTCTCTTTGTCGTCACCGATAGCCACCTCACCGAAGCGGCCGATCGTTCGCGTCTCCCATTTGCCGTTGAGCTTGAACTGGGATCGGAAGGCCTTTGCGCCTTTCGGGCTGACAAGCAACGACAGACCCTTTTGACCCGTATCCCAATAGAGCTCCTGCCCATCCTTCGGAGGCTTCAATCGCTCGATCCACAGATCGGTGAACGCCTTCCGATTGGGCTTTTGTCGCTGTTTCTTTATGCGGACTCGTTCGATCATCGCCATCTCCATTTATTGATAGAATATGCATAAATGGAGGCTTATTTTAAATGCCCATAGCTGACAATCAATACCCAGCCATGAGACAGTAAGATGTTGATTTTCAAATATAATATCTAATGTAATTCCCTCTAACACATTGACATGATTGACGATTATATCTGATTGTGGATCAGGAGGTCGCTGGTTCGAATCCAGCCAGCTGTACCATCTTCCTCCCTTGCACCCCTTGCATATTGCGGCGACCATGGCCGCGGGTCGGACATTTGGCTTCAGGGAGGCGGCGATGAGGACGGGCGGGTGCCAGTGCGGGGCGGTGCGCTACGAGGTCTCCGCGGAGCCGCTCGCGCTCTATATCTGCCATTGCCTGGAATGCCGGAAGCAGTCGGCCTCCGCCTTCGGAATGTCGCTGGAGATCCCCCGTTCGGGCCTGCGGCTCGTCGCCGGCGCGCCGAAGGTCTGGACGCGCGAGGCCGATAGCGGTCGTAAGGTGAGATGCGTCTTCTGCCCCGATTGCGGGTCGCGATTGTGGCATGAGGGCGACGATCCGGAGGCTGGGTTCCTCACCGTCAAGGCGGGCTCGCTCGACGATCCTGTCGACGTCTCCGAGGCGATCCATATCTGGACCGCGCGCAAGATGCCCGGGCTGGCCATTCCTCCCGGCGCCCGAAGCTTCCCCGGCGAACCGGAATAGCGCCCGGGCGGGCCGCATTGCCCGGCTGACCCCGATGGCGTGGCCCCGATCGCTTGCCATTGACTCCCCCGAAGGTCCGGCTTTCTCCTGGTATTGGGCGCCTTTAGGCAAAGACATTTTGCCGAAAATTATCGTAAACAAGGGGGGAGTCATGTCGTTTTCATCGCAAACAGGCGCCGACGATGTCCTTGTCGGCACCGCGAAGAAGATATTCGCGCGTCTCAAGGACCAATGGTTGCCGGAAGACAAGGGGGCAAAGGCTTCTCGATCTATTGGCAGCTCGGGCATTCCTTCGACACGATCCTGGATTACTTCGTTCATGTGGACGGTTCGCAGGCGGCGGCGTTCCCGCCAATCGCGCTTGAGGCCTACAAGCGCTCGCTCGGCAATGCCTGCTGGTACGACGATTACGGCTGGTGGGGCATCGCCGCCCTGAAGGCGGCGCAGCACCCGGGGCTCTTCCCCGACGTCTCGCCGTTCAAGGCCATCTGCGACACATGCTGGGCGACCATGCACGACAACGCGCCGAATGTATGGGCGAACAACAAGGGCGATCCGGCCTTCGCGCCGCTGCAGCCGCGCGTCGAGGGCGGGGTGTGGAACTGCGACTGGTCGCGCCCGGACGGGTGCGGCAATCGCAACACCCCGCCGAACCTGCCGGGCCATTGCGGCGGCAACGCGCAAGGCGCCAACCTGACCGGGATCCAGAACACCGTGACCAACGGGCTCTATCTCGTTCTGGCCTCGCGCCTTTACGAGGCGACGGGAGAAGCCGATTACCGCACGGCGGCGGATCGCGAATACGGTTTCCTCGATGCGTGGTTCGACGTGCCCGACCCCGAGACCTCGCTCCTCAGGCCGATGGGCGTGCCCATCCCGGGCCGGGAGAACGACGTGCTGGTGCGCGAGCGGGTGGCGACCTACCGCAGCGGAGACTGGGTGTGCGGATACCATCCGGACCTGTGCTGGTCGGGCGATCAGGGCATCGTCGTTGGCGGGATGATCGACCGGATGATCGTGGATCCCGGCGACAACAAGCCCGACAGCCCCGCCTTCAGGCGCGCGGCCGCGATCCTGCAGTCGGTTCAATATGTCACCGACCAGAACGCCGGCGGCATCCTGCAGCCATGGACGACCGGCCAGGGCGGGGACCCGGCGGACTACTCCACCGGCGTCGGCGTCTTCATGCGCTATCTCCTCTATGCCGACCAGAGGAACGCGCAGATGCGCACCTATACGCGGAGCACGGCCTATCGCAAGCTGATCGAGGCGAATGTGAAGTCGGTCGTGAATGCGCCGATCCCCGATGGCCTGGTTCCATTGACGAACAGCCTCGCGATCCTCGTGGCCGGCATCGTCATGCTGAAGGCATAGGGTTGCCGTCCCCCGCAATTGGTCTGTATCAAAAATAATATTGCACCATAGATCAATTGTCCTCTACATCCCCGTCACCTTTCGGGAGCCGGAGGCCGGTTTGCGCTGGAGCGGATCGGTCCGGGCCCGTCTCCAGCGGGAAACGGACAGGGAGAGTGGCTGTGGATCGGGACAGGGTGGACAGGGTCGTCGCAAGGGCCCGCGACGGTTTGCGGGCGGTCCGGTCGGCTCCTGCCCATGCGCGGGCGGACTGGCTGTCGGCGGCGGCGGGCATCGTCGCCCGCGGCAGGGAGACATTCGCGGCAACGATCGTCGCGGAGGGGATCAAGACCATCCGCGAAGCCCGCGGCGAGGTCGACCGGGCCGTCGGGACATTGCGGTTGAGCGCGGAGGAAGCCGGACGGATTCCCGGAGAGACGATGGACTTCTCCGCGGACCCGCGCGGCACCGGGCGTTGGGGCTGGATCGAAAGGCAGCCCATGGGCGTCGTGGTCGCGATCGCGCCGTTCAACGATCCGCTGAATCTGGTCGCACACAAGGTCGGCCCCGCGCTCGCGGCCGGCAATGCGGTGATCGTGAAGCCGCATCCGCGCACGCCCGGGCCCGCAAGGATGCTGCGCGACGCGCTACTCGAGGCGGGCGCACCCCATGAGGCGGTGACGGTCTTCGAAGGCGGTATCGAGGAAACCGGATATCTCGCCGGACATCCCGGAACCGACATGGTGAGCCTCACCGGCGGCCGCGATGCGGGGCGGGCCGTGTCCCGTGCGGCGGCCGGAAAGCCGGTGGCGCTCGAACTCGGCGGGGTCGCGGTCACCATTCTCCACCGCGACGCCGATCTCGACCTCGCCATTCCGCGCATCGTCTCGGGGATGTTCAGTGCGGCGGGGCAGAATTGCGTTCATGTCCAGCGGCTTCTGGTGGACCGGACGCTCCTGGACGACGTGCTGGACCGGATCGGCCCGGCCACAAAGGCGTTGCGGACCGGGGATCCCGGTGAGGAGTCCACCGATATGGGGCCGGTCGCCGACGACGCTGCCGCGCAGCGGTGCCGCCAGTTCGTCGAGGACGCGCTGGAGAAGGGGGCAAGCCTGGTCGCGGGCGGTGGCGCGCGGGGGCTGCATGTCGAGCCGACCTTGCTTCTGGCGCCGGAGCCGGACGCCCGGATCGTGCGCGAGGAGGTCTTCGGGCCCGTTTCCTCCATCGAGCCGGTCGGCGATCTGGAGGAGGCGCTGCAGAAGGCTCGCCTGTCCGGGCCCGCAATTGCCGCGGCGGTGTTCACCCGGAGCCTCGACGTGCCGCGGCGCCTGCGGTCGTTGCCCGTCGGTCAGATCGTCGTGAATGACAGCACGGATTTCAGGCTGGATGCCCTGCCCTTCGGCGGGCCGGGCGCGGCGGGGCTCGGCCGCGAAGGCGTGAGGGAGGCCGTCATCGCCATGAGCCAGCCGCAGGTGGTTTGTGTGGCCTGACAGCGCGGCGAGACGGGTGGCAGGACGGCATGGGCGAACACGAGCCCGCGAAACGCGCTCTAGATGGTGGAGCAGATCTGCGTGGCGGGATCTCCGGCCTCGAAGGCGGCGCGGACCGTCATGAGAGCGGAGCGGAGGTCGCCCGTATCCGGCGGGCTTCCCAGACAAAGGCGAATGCCGGGGGGCGAGGCCCGTTCCGTCGCCACCGCATCCGGCGGGGCAATGAGGACGCCGGCCTCCATGGCACGCCGGACGACCTGTTCGGCCTCTACCCAATCCCGGGTCGCAAGCCACAGGTGAAACCGGGCTTTGCGCCAGTCGATCTTGGGAAACAGCCCTGAAAGAACGCTCTCGGCGATCTCGAGGCGCTGGCGGGCCTCCTCGCGGCGCTGCGCGACAATCCCGTCGAGCCCGTCATGGCGCATGAGCCGGCACACGGTCTCCATCGTCAGGAGCGGGCTCATCCAGCAGGAGGCGCGCATGGCCGCCTCCACGCCCCGCGTCAGCGCGGGGGGAAGCACGGCGAAGCCCGCCCGCAGGCCGGGTGCGACGGACTTGGAAAAGCTGCTGACATAGCAGGTCCGGTCCGGCAGGAGAGAGGCCAGAGGGGGCGGTGCGTCCGGCGCCAGGAATCCGTAGACGTCGTCCTCGATCACGGTCAGGCCGTGGTGCTGTGCAATGGCGGCGATCTCCGCGCGCCGTGCCTCCGGCATGGTGGTTCCGGTCGGGTTCTGCAATGTGGGCATGAGGTAGAGCGCGCGTGCCTGTGTCTTCGCGCAGGCCTCCTCGAGGGCCTCCGGTATCAGGCCGTGCTCGTCCATATCCACACCGCAGAGATTTGCGCCCAGCAGTCCGGCGACGGACTTGATGCCCGCGAAGGTCACCGCTTCGGCGAGGATCGTCTGGCCGGGGCGAAGCACGCTGGAACAGACGGCCCATATCGCCTGCTGCGCGCCGATGCAGATGGCGATCCGGTCGGTGGAGGGCGCGTATCGCCCCGCGCTCGTCCGGTCCAGCCACTCCGCCAGCGCGCGGCGCTGGCCGTCTGCGCCGAGATGGACGCCATAGCGCAGCATCTGCGGCAGTTCGGTGGCGTTGGCCACGGCGCGCAGGGCATTTCCCACCCGCTCCGCCTGGCGCAGGGGCGGGGCCACGTTCACCGACAGGTCGATCGTGCCGGCCTTGCGGCTGTCCTGATGCGCCGAACCGTCGCCGAAGAAGCGCGTCTCGGCCTGTCCGGCCCGCCCCTTCACGAAGGTGCCGCGGCCGACTTCGCCCGCGATCAGCCCGCGCTGCTGGGCGACCGAATAGGCCCTGACGACCGTGCCGACGCTCAATCCGAGCTGATAGGCGAGCTCGCGCTGGGGCGCGAGGGCCATGCCGTCGACGGCGCGGCCATTGGCGATGTCGTCTTCCAGGGCCTTCACGACGGCGAGGTAGCGCGGCCCGTCGGGGTCCAGATGATCGGGTATCCACATTGCTACAGTCCAATGAAATTATTGAACCATATATCAATCCGATGCAAAGGTCCCCGTCAACCGGCAATTCAATGAGGGTTGAAGAATGGAGACCTCCGATCGCGCCCTGGCGATGCATTTCCTTTGTGGGGATCGTGACTACGACGACGATACCGCGCTGACGCCCGCGCTGTCGCAATCCCTGAACTACCGGATTCTCGGCCCGGACCATTACGAGGAGATCTCGGCGCCCATGACGCCGAACTTCTACGCGCGCCGCGGCAATCCCAACAGCCAGCGCCTTGCGCGGCTGCTGGCTGCGGCCGAGGGGGTCGAGGAGGGCATGATCTTCGCCTCGGGAATGGCTGCGATCTCCACGACCATGATGGCGCTGCTTCAGGCCGGCGACCACGTCGTGGCCCAGACCGACCACTATATCGGCACCAACGAGATGACGAACACCGTCCTGCCGTCCTACGGGGTGGAGTCCACGGTGGTCGACCAGACCTCGGTGGAGGCCTTCGAACGGGCGATCAGGCCGAACACCAAGCTGATCATGCTGGAGACGCCGGCCAATCCGCTGATGACCGTGACCGACCTCTCCGCGGTGGCGGCGCTGGCGCGCGACAGGGGCATCCTCACCTTCTGCGACAACACCTTCGCAACGCCCATCAATCAGCGCCCCGCGTCGCACGGTGTCGACATCGTGATGCACAGCATCTCCAAATATATCGGCGGGCATCACGACCTGCTCGGCGGTGCCGTCCTGTCGTCGCGGGAGATCATGGAACGGATCTGGGATCGCAGCATGGTCCTCGGCAGCGCCGGGGCGCCCTTCAATTCGTGGCTCGCCCTGCGCGGATTGCGCACCCTCGAGCTGCGGATCGAGAGGCACAATGCGAACGCCCTCGCGCTCGCGGAGATGCTGGACACTCACAGCGCCGTTTCCCGCGTCTTCTATCCCGGTCTTGCGACGCATCCCCAGCACGAGCTCGCCAGGCGGCAGATGTCGGGCTTCGGCGGCCTGCTCACCTTCGAGCTCAAGGGCGGGCTGGAGGCGGGGCGGCGCTTCATCGAGCGTCTGACGGTGCCCGACAACGCCAGCAGCCTGGGCGGTGTGAACTCCGTGGTGATGCAGCCCGCCGCGTTGTTCGGCAACCGGCTGTCGGAGGACGACCTCCGCAAGCAGGGCATCGCTCCCGGGATGATCCGCTTCGCAACCGGCATCGAGCCCACCGGCGCGTTGCTGGAGGATGTCGGCCAGGCCCTGTCGTGAGCCGGCGCTCCGGCCTCTGAAAGACATCCGCAAGGGCCGGCGGGACCGCCCTGTCGGCGGCTGTGCGGCGGCAATCGCTGTCCATGGCCGCGGGGGGAAGCGCTGGAAGAGCGTGTCCGGCCTGCCGGCGAAACCAGTCAGTCAATCACGTGGAGGAGAGAATGAACCCAGTTACGAAACCGGTGATGGCGAGCGCCGTCGGCCTGCTCGTCGCGGTCATGGGGGCGATCCCGGCCTTAGCCGACACCCTGGAGACCGTCCGCGAGCGCGGGCGGCTGGTGTGCGGTGTGAATACCGGGCTTGCCGGGTTCTCCTATACCGACAGCAAAGGCGAGTGGGCGGGCTTCGACGTGGATATCTGCCGCGCGGTGGCCGCGGCCACGCTCGGGGATGGCGATGCGGTGGAGTTCGTGCCGCTGACCGGCAAGACGCGGTTCACCGCGCTCAGCTCCGGCGAGATCGACATCCTGTCGCGGAACACGACATGGACCTATTCGCGCGACACGGAGCTTGCGGCGGACTTCACCGGCACGACCTACTATGACGGTCAGGGGTTCTTGATCCGCAAGGCGGTCGGGATCGAGTCCGCCAAGGATCTCGACGGCGCGACCGTCTGCATCCAGACCGGCACGACGACCGAGCTGAACCTGTCGGAGTTCTTCCTGTCGAACGGCATGTCCTACGAGCCGGTGCCGATCGAGTCCCCGGCGGAGGCGCAACAGCAATATCTCGCCCAGTCCTGCGACGTCTATACGGCCGACACCTCCGCGTTGGCGGCGGCCCGGTCGAGCTTTGCCGATCCGACGGCCCATATGATCCTGCCGGAGGTCATCTCCAAGGAGCCCCTCGGTCCCCTCGTCCGCCATGGCGACGACCGCTGGGCCGATATCGTCGGCTGGACCGTCCGTGCGCTGGTCGCAGCCGAGGAGCTGGGGCTCACATCCGAAAACGTCGACGAACAGGCCGCTGCGAGCAAGGTGCCCGAAGTGGGCCGCCTGCTCGGCACGGATGGCGATCTCGGGGCCATGAACGGCCTGTCGGCAGGATGGGCGCGGGACGCGATCGCCGCGGTGGGGAACTACGGCGAGATGTTCTCGCGCAATCTCGGCACCGACTCGCCCATCGGTCTGGAGCGCGGCCTGAATGCGCTCTGGACGAATGGCGGCCTGCAATACGCACCGCCCTTCCGTTGAGACCGTCTGGCCTGCCCGTCTCCCCGCCGGGCAGGCCAGCGTTCCGTACGGCCCGACCTCCAAGGATATCTGCATGGCTCATACGGCACTTACCATCGCAACGGACAGGATACGGCTGCCCCACCTGCTGTCGGACACGCGCTATCGTGACAAGACGCTGCAGGCGATCGCGGCCGTCCTCATCCTGACCGTTCTGGGCTGGCTGATCTCCAACACGCTCACCAATATGGCCGCGCTCGGCAAGCCGATCTCCTTCGGCTTTCTCTTCGACAAGGCCGGCTACGACATCAACCAGAGCCTGATCCCCTACAGTCCCGAGAGCAGCCATCTGCGCGCGGCGCTCACAGGCCTCGTGAACACTCTGGTCGTGGCTGCCATGGGGTGTGCGACCGCCACGGTCCTGGGCCTGTTCATCGGCATTGCGCGCCTGAGCCCGAACCGCCCGCTTGCAGGCCTCGCCCGCGTCTATGTGGAGGTGTTCCGCAACGTGCCGGTGCTGCTCTGGCTGCTTCTCATCTTCGCGCTGATCACGGAGGCCCTGCCGCCCCCGAGCGCCTTCCGGGGCGCGGACCACACGGCCACCATGTGGCTGTCCGACAGCATCGCCGTGACCAATCGCGGCGTCTTCGTGCCGAGCCTGTCGTTCACGACGCCCGGCGGTGCCTGGATGCTCGTCGCCGCGATCATCGGTGCGGGCGCCTGCTCCTTCGCCCTGGCCCGTGTCGCCGACCGCCGCCAGCGGGCCACTGGCCGGCGCCCCGGCACATGGCTGCCGGCGCTCGGCATCTGGATCGCGCTTGTGGGGCTCGCGGTCGTGTGGAGTGGTCCGGCCCTGACCGTGCCGGAGCTGAAGGGGTTCAACTTCAGGGGCGGCGTGCATCTGCGCAACTCGCTGATCGCCCTGTGGCTTGCGCTTTCGCTCTACACGGCGGCCTTCGTGGCCGAAATCGTCCGGTCCGGGATCGCCGCGGTGGCAGAGGGGCAGAAGGAAGCAGCGGCCTCGCTCGGCCTTTCCCCCGGCCAGACCATGCGGCTGGTCGTCCTGCCGCAGGCCCAGCGGGTGATCATACCGCCGCTGATCTCGCAATATCTGAGCCTGACGAAGAACTCCTCGCTCGCCATCGCCGTCGGCTACATGGATCTCACCGGCACGCTGATGGGGATCACCCTGAACCAGACGGGCCGGGAACTGGAGGCCGTGCTGCTTGGAATGGGGTTCTATCTCTCCGTTTCCGCCGGCGTGTCCGTGGCGCTCAACTGGTACAACGCCCGCGTCCAATGGAAGGAGCGCTGACCATGCCCGCGCCGTCCTTTTGCCGGACCGAGACGATCGCGCCCCGACCGGCCCCCGAGGCCCGCAGCGGGCTGGCGGGGCGACTGGCGGAGATACGGAGGAGGGGCCCGCTCCAGGCGGCCGTCTCGCTCCTGTCCATCGGCGTTCTGGTGTGGATCGTCTGGACGGTCCTGTCCTGGTCGCTGTCGGACACATGGTCGGCCAATTCGCTCTCCCAGTGCCGCGAGATCCTCGCCGATCATCGCCACAAGGCTTGCTGGGGGGTGATCCGCGAACGCTGGCTGCAGATCCTTATCGGGTTCTATCCGCGCGATCTCATGTGGCGCCCGATCCTGGCCTTTGGCCTGCTGGTCCCCGGACTTGCATGGCTCTTGCGCGTGAAGGCCCCGCCCGGCGGCCGCAAATGGGGTTTCGTGCCCTTTGCGGTCGCGCCCTATCTGCTGTGGGGCGGCCCGGTTGCGCCGGTGCTCTCTGCCGTGCTTGCAGGACTGGCCGCCTGGCTTGCCTATCGCTGCGGGGCCAGGGCCTGGCTCGCCCTGTGTGTTGCCGTCGCCACCTTCGCGGCAGCGCACGCCTTGCCGGTCTCCGGCGATGTCGGCCTGGCGCCTGTGACCGGCCGGGAGTTCGGCGGGTTCCTCCTGTCGGTCGTGATCGGCCTGTGCGCCATCGTGTTCTCTCTGCCGCTCGGCATTGCGCTCGCGCTCGGCCGCACCTCGCGCCTGCCGCTCCTGCGCCTGGTGTCCACGGGATTCATCGAGTTCATCCGCGGCGTTCCGCTCATCACATTGCTGTTCGTGGCCTCGACCCTGCTCAATATCTTCCTGCCGCCGGGAACCAATTTCGATATCGTGCTGCGGGTCATCATCATGGTGACGCTGTTTGCCGCCGCCTATGTCGCGGAGGTCGTGCGCGGGGCGCTCTCGGCGGTTCCCAGGGGCCAGACCGAAGGGGCCGCGAGCCTCGGCCTCGCATACTGGCAGACCCAGCGGCTGATCGTCCTGCCGCAGGCGCTCAGAATCTCCATTCCGGGCATCGTCAGCACGTTCATCTCGGTCTTCAAGGACACCACGCTCGTCTCGGTCATCGGCCTCCTCGACCCGCTGGGGCTGGCCAACAACATCCGCGCGGATAGCGCCTGGACCGGGATCGCCTGGGAAATCTACGGCTTCGTCGCCGTTCTCTTCTTCGCCCTCTGCTTTGCCATGTCGCAATACTCGATGTGGCTGGAAAGGCAGTTGCGCACCGATCATCGATAGGAACGCCACCATGACCGCAACACTGCGCAAGGCGGCCACCGAGGATGTGGCCATCGACATCCGCAACATGAACAAGTGGTATGGGACCTACCATGCCCTGCGGGACATCAACCTGACCGTCGCCCGTGGGGAGCGGATCGTGATCTGCGGCCCGTCCGGCTCGGGCAAGTCGACGATGATCCGCTGCATCAACGCCCTGGAAGACCACCAGAGCGGATCCATCACCGTCGACGGCACGCGTCTGTCCTCCGATCTGAGGAACATCGACAGGATCCGCTCCGAAGTCGGGATGTGCTTCCAGCACTTCAACCTGTTTCCGCATCTGACCATCCTGGAGAACTGCACACTGGCGCCGGTCTGGGTGCGGAAGATCCCGTTCGAAGAGGCCGAGGATATCGCCGTCCACTATCTGGACAAGGTCGGGGTCCTGGATCAGGCGGGCAAATATCCCGGCCAGCTCTCCGGCGGACAGCAGCAACGTGTGGCCATCGCCCGCAGCCTGTGCATGAAGCCGCGGATCATGCTCTTCGACGAGCCGACCTCCGCCCTCGATCCGGAAATGATCAAGGAGGTGCTCGATACGATGCTGCAATTGGCGCAGGAGGGGATGACGATGCTGTGCGTCACCCACGAAATGGGCTTCGCGCGCGAGGTCGCCGATCGCGTCGTCTTCATGGATATGGGCCAGATCATGGAGGAGAACGCGCCCGAAGCGTTCTTCGAGGCCCCCCGGAACGACCGGACCCGGCTGTTCCTGGGGCAGGTGCTGGGCCACCGGACCGCCGCTGGCGAATAGACCGCCCGTCGGCCACTGGCCGGCGATCTCTCCGTTCTCCCGGTCTTGTGATGGTGGACGCCTCGAACAAGGCGGCCGGACGGTGTATAATGACCCAACACAATGAGGGATCGCCGTTCGACGGGGCTCCGGGGCGAATTGCCGAGGGAGACGTGCGTCATGGCGAAGTCGACAGGTTTCGACACTGCGGAAACGCCCCTGGAGACGCCGGCCATCCGGACGGTGAGCCTGGCGGATTTGAGGGATGCGCTGGCGAAGGGGCTGGACGATTTCCGGGCGAACCGCAGCGACATCTTCTTCCTGTGCGTCATCTATCCGGTCATCAGCGTGCTGCTCGTGCGCGCGGTGATCGGCGGTAATCTCCTGCCCCTGGTCTTCCCGATCCTGGCGGGCTTCACGCTGATCGGCCCGGTTATCGCCATCGTCTTCTACGAGATCAGCCGGCGTCGCGAGGCTGGCGAGGAGCCGCGTTGGGGCGACGCCATCGCTGTCGTTCGCCATACCGCCATCGGCTCGCTCGCCATTCTCGCCGGTCTGCTCCTGGCGATCTTCGGGGTCTGGCTCGCCGTGGCCTGGGGGATCTACGAGCTGACCCTCGGCGGGGCGCTGCCCGCTTCGCTGTCCGCCTTTGCGCGCGACGTGTTCACGACGCCGGAAGGCTGGGCGCTCATCGCCATCGGCAACGGCGTGGGGTTCCTGTTTGCCGTGCTGGTCCTGGCGGTCTCGGTCGTCTCCTTCCCGATGCTGCTCGACCGCGAGGTGAATGTGGTGACGGCGATCGCGACATCGGTCCGGGTGGTGACGGCCAACCCGGCGACCATGGCGGTCTGGGGACTGATCGTCGCCGTCTCGCTCGCCATTGGCTGCATTCCGCTCTTTGTCGGGCTCGCGATAGCGATCCCCGTCCTGGGGCATGCCACATGGCACCTCTACCGCAAGGCCGTACCGCGCTGAACGGGCGAGGGTTCCGGACTGGTCAGGCGGTGGCGGCCAGCCTGGAGAGCAACCCGGCGAGCTCCTCGGCCTCCGCCTCGCTCAGCCGGTCGCCGATCTCGCGCCGGATCGCCTCCGCATAGACCGTCCACATGCGCGCGCGCAGGGTGCGGCCGGCGTCGGTGATGACGACCCAATGGCCGCGTCCGTCGCCGCTGAAGGGCTCGCGGCGGATCAGGCGGTTGTGCTCGAGACGATTGAGCAGGCGGGAGAGATTGTACTGGGCGAGCAGGGTGCGCTCCTCGATCTCGAACGGCCTGAGACGACCGTCCTCGGCGCGCGCAAGCTCCCACAGAACGTCGTACCAGCTCAGCGGAGGCAGGTCGGCATCCTTCAGGTCGCGCTCTATGGCGGCCAGCACGAGCCGCTGCGCACGCATCAGACGGACCCAGGCGCGCACGGCGGCGGGCGAGGGGGATCCGGTCGCTGTCGGGGGGGCGCTACACATGAATGCAATTACATACACCTTGACAGGCCGCATGCAAGCGCCATATAGATGCAATTGCATATATATGGCGCGGCCGGCTTGCGATCTTGCCCCGAAACCGCCGTGCCGCGCCGAGCGAAACGGGAGAAGGATCATGCCGGACGCCAAGCTGACGCTGGTCAGCCACCACCTCTGCCCCTATGTGCAGCGCGCCGCCATCGCGCTGTCGGAGAAGGGCGTGGCCTTCGAGCGGCGCCATATCGACCTGTCGGCGAAGCCCGACTGGTTTGTGAGGCTGTCGCCGCTCGGCAAGGTGCCGCTCCTGATCGTCCGCGACGAGGCGGGCGGCGAGACGGTGCTGTTCGAATCCGCCGCCATCTGCGAGTATCTGGAGGAAACCCAGCCGGGCGTCGCGCTCCATCCGCAAGACCCGCTGGAACGGGCGCGCCACCGCGGGTGGATCGAGTTCGGCTCCGCCATCCTGTCGGATCTGTGGGGGTTCGAGACGGCGGCCGACGAGGCGACCTACGAGGCCAAGCGCCAGGCGCTCAGGACGAAATTCGCCCGTCTCGACGGCGAGCTCGGGGCCGCACCCTATTTCGCCGGTGCGGGATTCAGCCTGGTCGATGCGGTCTTCGCGCCGATCTTCCGATATTTCGACGTCTTCGACACGATCGCGGAGACCGGCGTGTTCGATGGCCTGTCCCGCGTCGGCGCATGGCGCGCCGAGCTCGCCGGGCGGAGCAGTGTCCGCGCGGCTGTGACGGAGGATTACGGCGAACGCCTGAAGGCGTTTCTGGACCGCCACGACGCCTATCTGCTGAAGGCGGCGGCCTGACGGGCTTCAAGGGTTCCGGCCCCGGCGGGATGCGCCCGCCGGGGCTTTTCGCCGCCGCTCCCGCTGGTCTATGGTGAAGCCCCCTATCCGTCGGGGCCAGAACGAACCAGCAGGGAGTGACCGTCATGAAGACGAGGGCCGCGGTGCTGAACGCATCGCCCGTCGAGAGGCCTTATGCCGAGACCCGCCCGCTTTCCATCGAGGAGATCGTGCTCGACCCGCCGGGGCCGGGCGAGGTGCTGGTCAAGGTCAAGGCGGCGAGCCTGTGCCATTCTGACCTCTCCGTTATCAATGGCGACCGCCCGCGCCCGATGCCCATGGTGCTCGGCCACGAGGCCGCCGGCATCGTGGAGGAGACCGGTCCCGGTGTCGACGACCTCGAGCCCGGCGACCATGTCGTCATGGTGTTCGTGCCTTCCTGCGGCCATTGCCTGCCCTGCGCGGAGGGGCGTCCGGCGCTGTGCGAGCCCGGCAATGCCGCCAATGGGGCGGGCACGCTGATCTCCGGTGCGCGCCGCCTTCACCGCTCCGGCGGCGACGTCAACCACCATATCGGGGTCTCCGCCTTCGCCGACCATGCGGTGCTGTCGCGCCGCTCGCTGATCCGGATCGGGCGGGAGTTCCCGCTCGACAAGGCGGCGCTGTTCGGCTGCGCGGTGCTGACGGGCGTCGGGGCCGTCATCAACACGGCGGACGTGAAGGCGGGCCAGTCGGTCGCCGTCGTGGGGCTCGGCGGCGTCGGGCTGTCGGCGCTTCTCGGCGCGGTCGCGGCGGGCGCCTCGCGCATCGTTGCGGTCGACCTCGCCGAGGACAAGCTCGCCTTCGCCAGCGAGCTCGGCGCGACCGACACGGTCAATGCGTCGGAGCCGGGCTGCGCCGACGAGGTCAGGGAGATCACGGGCGGCGGCGTCGATCACGCTTTCGAGATGGCCGGCTCGGTGAAGGCCTTCGAGCTCGCCTACAAGATCACGCGGCGCGGCGGGTCGACGGTCACGGCAGGGCTCGCCAATCCGGCCCATACCATCGCGCTGCCGCCGGTGAGCCTCGTTGCCGAGGAGCGCACCGTGCGTGGCAGCTATGTGGGAAGCGCCATCCCCATGCGCGACCTGCCGCGCTATATGGCGCTCTATGCGCAAGGACGCCTGCCCGTCGACCGGCTGATGACCAGCACCGGCACGCTCGACGGCATCAACGAGGCCTTCGACATGCTTGCCGACGGGCGCACGGTGCGCCACGTCATGACCCTTTAACCCTCCAGGAGAGATATGACTGTCGAGACCGAACTGCCCATCGCCGCGCGCGGCACGCCGTCGGACACCATGGAGGCCATCGCGCTGGCCTTCGACGGGCTTGCGGGCCGCACCCTCCTCGATATCGGCTGCGGGCGCGGCGCGCTCGCGGGCGCGCTCCGGCGGCGGGGCGCCCGCGTGGCGGGCGTCGATCCGAACCCGGAGGCGGTGGAGGCCGCGCGCCGGGCCGTGCCGGAGGCGACATTCGAGGTCTCGCCCGGCGAGACCTTGCCCTTCCCGGATGGCGCTTTCGACGGCGCGGTGTTCCTCAACAGTCTCCACCATGTCGCCTCCGCCGCCATGGCGCCGGCGCTCGGCGAGGCCGCGCGCGTGACCGGTCCCGGCCGGATCGTGCTCGTCGTGGAGCCGCTGGCCGCCGGCCCGTCCTTCGAGGTGATGCGCCCGATAGACGACGAGACAGAGATCCGCGCCCGCGCCGAGCGCGCGATCAGCGCCATGGTCGCCCACGGCGTCTTCTCGCTGGAGGCCTTGTGGGAATACGACACCGTGGAGCGCGTGGAGAGCGCCGAGGCGTTCCTCGACACGATCGTCGGCATCGACCCTTCGCGCGCGGACACGGCGCGGCGCGAGGCGGAGACGGTTGCGGCGCTGCTTGAGGCGCACGGCACGCCCGATGGCGGCGGCTATCTGCTCGCCGAGCCGCTGCGCGCGCATGTCCTGCGGGTCTCGGCCAGATAGGGCGTCAGGGCGGCCCGGCGGTCAGTCGCGCGAATAGGGATCCTTCGGCGTGCGGTCGGGCGACAGGCTGTCGGTGGTCTGCTCGCTCAGCGACTCGAGCGCGTCGGCGAGGTGGATATCCGCGATGTTGGCATCCCCCGCCATCACGCGCAGCCGGTGCGCCTCGTGCAGCACCTCCGCATGAGTGGTGCCGTCGGGCGGCTCGAACTTGTAGCAGGCCAGCTCGATGAGCTGGCCGAGCGGATCGCGGAAATAAATCGAATCCATGAAGCCGCGGTCCTTCTCCCCGCTGTGCGCGATGCCGCGTTCCTCCAGCCGGCGCGCGGCCTGGGTGTAGGTCGCGCGCGAGACGGCAAAGGCGATGTGGTGGAGATTGCCGATGGCGGTCGGGTTGGGGCTGCGGTCGGGCGTGCGGCTCTCGTCGGTGAACACGGTGATCAGCCGGCCGTCGCCCGGATCGAAATAGAGGTGGCTCTCGTCGGGCGCATCGAGATTGGGCTGCTCGAACACGAAGGGCATGCCGAGCACGCCTTCCCAGAAATCGATGGAGGTCTGTCGGTCGGCCCCGACCAGCGTGATATGATGGACGCCCTGTACCTGTAGCTTGCGCATGACCGTTTCCTCTCTCGCTCGCACCGTGGGCGGGTCGGGCAGGGAACGAATGTCCGCCACCGTGCGTTCCGTCTACTCGGAACCAAAGACCATATGGATGCCATTCGCAAGAAAAGGAGGCTGCCCATGGCGACGCGTGAAGAATATATCGACCGGTTCTATGCCCAGCTGAAGGAATGGAACGCCGAGATCGCGAGGCTGGAGGAGAAGGCGCGCGGGGCGCGCGAGGACATGCGGGCCGAATATGAGCGCCAGATCGACGAGGCCCGCAAGCGCCAGCGCGAGGCGGAGGAACAGCTCCAGAAGCTGCACGATGCCAGCGAAGGCGCCTGGGAGGAGATGCGCGCCGGCGCCGAGCGCGCCTGGAGCGAGCTCGACCGTGCCATGAAGACGGCCTGGGAGAAGTTCAGGTAACCCGGGCCGGGGGTGTTCCGGCCCGTTGCCCGCCAGTATCGGATTGGTTTTATTCCTGTTTTGTGAAACAGAATGTTGCATTGGGGGCTGGACAGGGCCGGCGGCGAAGAGGGATAAGGGGGCGGAGACTTTCCGGCGATCATGGGGGGCGCCCGCATCGTACGGAAGGTCGCGGCGCGGCGGGGCCACCCGACGCGCCGATGTGCTGTGCCGTCCGCTATGTCGGCCGACTTCAGGAGATGCGGGATGGGGATTGTTCTTATGTTCGTCGGCGTGCTCGTCGCCATTGGCGGCTGGGTCATGCTGGTCTTGGGAATCGGTATCGTCGAGACGGAGACGGTCGAATCCTCCTCCGGAGGGCTGCCCTATCTGTCCGAAACGGTCGCGGCCATGCCGGATGCGGCCATTCCCGACAACATCATCCTGCTGGGCTATGTGCTGATGATCATGGGCGCGATCCTGTGGGGTTTCGCCAGGCTCTATCGGCTTCTGGACACGCTGAGCAGCGCGCCGGAGCCTGCCGCCGAGCCCGCCGCGACACCGCCTTCGGCGTCGGGCATGCGCCCGGGGCGGAGCGAGGATGTCGCGCGCGCACCGTCCGAGCCGTCGATGGGCGCGGGGCCGGGGCCCGCCCTGTCGTCCGACATCGGCGCGCAGGCGCCCGAGCCGGCCCAGCCGACCAATGGCGGGAGTGATGAGCCGCGCTTCGAGCGCCGCGCCCAGATCGTGCGCGACGGCATTGTCGAGGGCCGCCGCCTGATCGAATACGAGAACGGCATGGCGGATGTGGAAACGAGCCAGGGCTGGAGGCGGTTCAAGACCGTCGACGAGGCGGTCGCCTTCCTGCGCGGCTGATCCCGTGAAACCGGTTGCCGCGGCGCCCCGCGGCCCGGTCGGGGCGCGCCCGGGCGGCTGCGTCGGAAACGGTCCCTGAGCCCCATGTCGCCGCGCGGGTCATCGCCTATGTTGCCCATGTCGCCGAAGGCGCTCGCCAGCGCGTCCGTTGCGCTGTCCGGCATACTGTGGGGCCTGTTCTGGATCCCGATGCGCCTGCTGGGCGAGGCGGGGCTGCCGCCCGGCTGGGCGACGGTGCTGATCTACGCCGTGGCCGCGCTCGCGCTGGGCCCGTTTGCCCTCCGCCGGAGGGCGGAGCTGGCCGCCGGCGGCATGGCGGCCGTCGTCACCGGCGTCATGACGGGCGGCGGCTTCGCGCTCTATGCCATGGCGCTGCTTCTCACCGATGTCGCGCGCACGATCCTGCTCTTCTACCTGACCCCGGTCTGGGGCGCGCTGCTCGGCCGGCTCATCCTCGGCGAACGGATCACCGCGCTGCGCATGGCCGCGCTCGTCAGCGGCATTCTGGGCCTGCTCGTCGTGTTCCGCGCCGACGAGCAGATCCCGCTGCCGCAGAATGCGGGCGATCTCTTCGCCCTCGCCGCCGGCGTGATCTGGGCTTACGGATCCCTGAGGCTCTATGTGACGGGCTCCGCGCTGAGCGCGCCGTCCTCCGTCTTCCTGTTCTTCGCGGCCGGGCTGGGCTTCTGCCTCGCCGTGGCGCTGCCGCTGGAGGGTATCGCGCCCGTCCTCGACGGCTCCCGTCTCGCGGGCGCGGCGCCGCTCGTGGCGCTCACCGTCGGGCTCGCCGTGCTGCCCGCGACCGTCCTGACCCTGTGGGGCGCGGCGCGGCTGTCGGCGGCGCGGGTCGGCATCCTGCTGATGGGCGAGATCGCGGTCGGCGTGACGTCGGCGGCGATTCTCACCGACGAGCCCTTCGGCGCGCGCGAGATCGTCGGGACGGTGCTGATTCTCACCGCCGGCCTTCTGGAGATTTCCGGGCGGGACAAGCCGGCTCCGGGTCCATCTGCCGGGTAAGAAAAGCCGGAACTGACCGGGGTGCCCGTGGAAAGGGGGGGCGTTCTGCAACCTAAAGACGATACGGGCGCGGACTGCTCTACGCGCCTTGGTGGTAATATGATGCCATTACTTCAAAAAAGATACAAATTTGTTGTGAAATTGCAACGAACAGCCAGATTCATGGGCTGAGCGTATCTTGGCGGTAGCATGGTGCCGTCGTTTTCCCCTTAGAATGATCCTACAGCGACTTGGGGGCTGTAGACGACCTTTCGGGTTTTGAGGGGAGTAGCGAGATGAGCAGATTTTCGAAGACTCTGGCGCTTGCCGGCGTGGCTGCCGCCGCGCTGGTGTCGGCGTCCATGACAAGCAACACGGCCGAGGCCGCCGATCTCTATGTGCCGCCTCCGCCGCCGCCTCCGCCGGTCATGACCTGGACCGGCCCGTATATCGGCGGTTTCGTCGGGGGTGGGGCCCACAATGTCGACACGTCGGTGCATCTCGACGTCGAGGGTGGTCCGGGACCGTCCGGAGAACTCGCCGGGCTCGACGGCTTCGGCGGCGACGGTTTCATGTTCGGCGGTTTCGTCGGCTACAACTTCCAGGTCTCGCCGCAATTCGTGCTCGGCATCCAGGGCGACATCAACGTGCCCGATTTCGAGACCGAGCTGAGCATTCTCGAGAACAATGTCGCCAAGCTGGAGAACGACATCGTCTGGAGCCTGTCGGCCCGCGTCGGCTGGCTGCCCGCCGACAACACGATGCTCTATATCATCGGCGGCTGGTCGAACACCAAATACGAGTTCAAGTCCGACCTCATCGATCTCAACAAGACGTTCAATGGCTGGCACATCGGCGCCGGTATCGAGACGAAGCTGACGGAGGCGATCACGGCCCGCGTCGAATACCGCTATACCGATTTCGGGCGGAAGACGTTCTTCAGCGACGACTTCCCGATCGGGGACGAGGTGGATCTCAACATCGCCGTGAAGACGAAGCCCGTCACGCACACCGGTATGGTGGGCATCGCCTACAACTTCAGCGGCCTGTTCTACTGAGCGGGGACTGGAGGTCCGGTCCGAGAGAACCGGCACGGCAATCGGACCCTTCGCCCGGATCTGCATCCGCCGGGTGAAGGGGGCCCGTGCCCCCCAGGGCCGGCAGGGCTTCGGCTGCCGGCCTTGGCGGGGCTCCCGTCCGAGCGAGCCTTCTGCCAGGCCGCCGCCATCTCCGCGCCGGATTGTCGACATCCAAATGCACAGTTTCGGGTGGTTTTTACCCGCACAAGGGGAGTTTTGTGGATAAATCAATCTCCGATAGAGAGAATCGTTGTCAAAATGCAACGCATCTTGGTCATTAGCTACGGAAGTCGAAATTTCCTGTGGCGAGCAGCGCCGCGCCCCGCTAAGTAGACTCTCACGAGTTTGGGGGCAGATTTCTGCCGAAGCACGGGGAATTGAGTAACATGACCAAGACATTCAAGAGCTTGGCGCTGGGGAGTGTCGCAGCGGCGGCGCTCGTCTCCGCGTCGATGATGAGCAACAAGGCCGAGGCTGCTGACCTTTACGTGGCCCCCCCGCCGCCGCCCCCGCCGGTCATGACCTGGACCGGCCCGTATATCGGCGGCTTCGTCGGTGGCGGTGCGCACAATGCCACGCCGAAGGCCGAGTTCGACGGTGACGACATCAAGCTCGATGGCGTCGGTGGCGACGGTTTCATGTTCGGCGGCTTCGTCGGCTACAACTTCCAGGTTTCGCCGCAGTTCGTGCTCGGCATCCAGGGCGACATCAACGTCCCCGATTTCGACACGAAGCTGTCGGGCAGCATCCCAATCGACGCGAAGTTCGACAACGACATCGTGTGGAGCGTGTCGGCGCGTGCTGGCTGGCTGCCCTCCGACAACACCATGCTCTATGTCATCGGCGGTTGGTCGAACACCGAGTACACCTTCAAGGTGTCGGGTGGCGGCGACTCGTTCAAGCAGGACGAGACCTACAATGGTTGGCACATCGGCGCCGGCATCGAGACCAAGCTGACCGAGTCGATCACGGCGCGCGTCGAGTACCGCTACACCGACTTCGGCAAGGAGACCTGGTTCAACGAGGACGGCCTCGCCATCAAGATCTCGCCGGTCACGCATACCGGCATGGTCGGCATCGCCTACAATTTCGGCGGCCTGTTCTACTAAGACAGACGCCGGTCCATTTTGGACACAGCGAAACGGTCCGCCATCCGGCGGGCCGTTTCCTGTTTTGGGCCACGCCGCAAAGGCGGGCTGGCCATAAGAGTGCATTGCAAGACAAAGCCCCCGCGGCCGGATGACGGGTCCGGCCACGGGGGCTTTGTCGTTTCAGGCTGGCTCCGAAAGGGGGAGACGGCGCCTCAGACCGGGCGGATCTCCTCCAGCGCCGGGGCTGAGGCGAGCTGGCTGAGGGCGTCGGGGCGGATGTGGCGCTGTTCGATCTCGCTCTTGAGATAGTCTTCCGACACCTGGCCCGTCGCGACGCATTCCCGCAACAGCGCGAAGAAGAAGCGCTCCTGGTTGCGGTCGGGATGGGCCCTGTAGCGCCCGGGCAGCCGGATGCCGTTGTCGCCGACGAGCTTCGACAGCCAACGCGACTTCAGCCGGTTGGTGAAGTCGACCGGCAGGCCGGTCTTCCAGGGCTGGGTGCGCCGCTTGGTGTTGTGCAACAGCCGCGTGTCGGGCGCGAGCCGGTCGAAATCGTTCCACACCGTCTCCAGCGCGCCGAGCGTCTCGCGCGGCTCATAGGCAAGGATGATCCAGTCCTCGTAATCGCGCTCCTTGCGGAACAGCGCCTCGAAATCGGCCTCGCAGTCCCAGTGCCGGAGCCTGGCGCAGTCGAGCAGCATGACGGAGGAGGCGACATAATCCTCGCGGCCATTGTGCCCCGGACGGGGTCTTGCGAAGATCGCCTTGCCCTCCATGTCGCGCTCGAGAAGCTCGGTAATGTCGCCCACGGCGAAGATGTCCGGATCGATCACGACCGCCCGGCCCTCGTAGCCCATGAGTTTCGGTGGCATGAAGCGCAGCGGCGTGAAGGATTGCAGGTCGTCGTTGCGCCAGTGCCGCTCCGAGCCCGCGCGCAGGAAGGTCCGGCCCTCATAGGCGTCGAAGAAATCGAAATCCTCGCGCGCGATGATCTTCACGTCGAAGGCGTCGGGCCGCGCCGAATTGCGCTTGAGCGAGTGCGCGGCGACCAGCGCGCCGACCATCTGCTTGGCGTTGGTGTGGATGAAAACCGTATTCTTCGTCATGACGTCGCCTTGATCGTCGTGCGTTAAGGGGCGGAAACGAATGTCGGACATGTCCCGCCGGCCGGATGGATCGCCTCCACGTTGTGCACCCCGGGGCGGAACAGTCAATAGAAACACTGTCGCATTTTCACGCGATCGTGATAGGTGTAGACGATAAAAAGGCCTTCCGAGGACCGTTCATGCCGGAGATTTCCATCGTCCTTCCCACCTATAACCGCGCCGAGGAGATCGGCCGTACGATCGAGAGCGTATTGGGGCAGGACTTTGCGGATTTCGAGCTGATCGTGGTGGACGACGGCTCTGTCGACGACACTGCTGCGGCCGTCGCCGCCCATGACGACGAAAGGGTCGTCTATGTGGCGCAGGAGCGCAATATGGGCGGGAACGCTGCGCGCAACCGCGGCATCCGCGAGGCTCGCGGCGCCATCGTCTGCTTCCTCGACAGCGACGACGAGTATCTCCCTCACAAGCTCGCGACGGTGAAGGCGTTCTTCGACAGACATTCCGATATCGACGTGCTCATCGATTCCTTCGAATACGTCCCCGAATGCCGCGGTAGCCAGGATCGTACGACGACCCTGCGCCTCAATCCCGATCTGACGGGAAGCACGGAGATCGAACGGCGGATCTTCGCGCGCATGCTCTGGAAACCGACGCCGAGCATCAGTGCGCGGCGCGACGCGCTGTTCAAGGTCGGGCTGTTCGACGAGGGGCTGAGGCGCCGGCAGGATATGGATCTGGCGCTGCGCCTCGCCCGGCAGTGCCGATGCGCGGCGACGAGCGCCGTTCTCTGGCGCAAGCACTGGACGGAAGGCGCAATCTCCTCGACCACCAGGACGTTCGTGGATGCGGTGATCGACATTTGCGACCGGCATCCCGACTATGTGCGCAAGGCGCATTTCAGGGTCGGGCTCGAGCGCGACCTCGCGCGCCATTGCCTGCGCCTGATCGCACGTGGCGAGCCGTCCATGCTGATGAGGGACCTCAAGCGCATCGCCCGCTATTTCGGCGCCGGCGAGACCGTCCGGTTCATCGCCGGCGGCGTCGTGGAACTCGCCAAGCGCCTGCTTCCCTGGTCGGGCAGCCGAGGCCCGGAGCCCGCGGGAAAGTAAGGCCCCCGAGGGGGGCTTATTTCCTGCGCCAGCCGGGCAGCGTTCCGGTCCGCAGGACGCTCTTGATCACGGCTCTCGGCGTGTAACTGTTGATCACCACGATGAAGACCTTGCGCAGGCGGTCCGGCGGGCAGGCGATCTCGCGCACCCCGTGCCACGAATTGCCGCGCCGGCCGAAGATCAGGCTGTTGTTGCCGAGCGCGTTGGCCGTCACCGTCTCGCTGAAATCCTCGAACGCCGGCGCACTGTCGGCCGGAAAGCGCCCCTTGTCGTCGAGGATCAGCGTCTCCCCGCCCCAGGCCGGATCCCAGTCCTCTTCGGTGTTGAAATAGAAGATGTGGGAGCCGACCTTGTGCGGCGCGTCGCAATGGGGCGAGACCGAGCAGCCATTCGGCGTGTAGTGCCAGTGGAAGGTCAGGAAGAAGCGGCGGATGCCGAACAGGCGCGCGATGAAGGCGCGGTAGTCCGGCCCTTCGAGTTCGCCCACGAAGGCCTTCCATGAGTCCGCGACCGGCAGGCTGTCCCTGTATTCCAGCGTGTAGCGGTCATGCGGCTGCTGGCCATGGGCGCGGTTCATGCCGAAACTGGACTTGAAGAGCCCCACGGGCGGCAGGTCCGCCCTGAGCGTCTCGTAGCTGTCCGGTGCGATGAACCCGGCCGGATTGGTCCAGGGAAACGGATGGGCCTTCTGGAAGGCGCCGCTCTCGATGGCCTCCATCCGGCCCCGATCGAGATACTGCATCGCTTGTTCCTTGACGTGGCTTGCCGGTTGTCTGGCGGCATGGCCGAAGCACCTGTGTTGCGCTCCCCCAGTACCGATACTGGGTCCTATGGTGTGGCCGGATTGTCAAGGCGGCCGAATGTATCGGCATGCCCTGCGGGACAATCCGTTGCAGACCGGCAACGGCCGGCGGCAACTGCCGATTGAGCCATTATCCCGCCCGGTCCGGCGGCTGTGCCGTCATGCCTGTCCCGCGCGCAAGGGGTTGAGACTTTTGAAGTAATTGCCACGGGTGTCGCGATGGTTTTAAATCGGATCTCGTCTCAACGGATATGCGGTTCTCCGAGAAGCAGGGAGGGTTTTGACATGAGACAATTTCTGGTAGGTGCAGCTGCCTCGCTGGGTGTCCTGGCGGCGGCCGCCATCGGCCCGGCCGGGGCTCAGGAACAGCAGTTCATCTCCATCGGCACGGGCGGTGTGACCGGCGTCTACTACCCGACGGGCGGGGCGATCTGCCGGCTCGTCAACAAGACCCGCAAGGAGCACGGCATCCGCTGCTCGGTGGAGTCGACCGGCGGGTCGGTCTACAACATCAACACTCTGCAGTCGGGGGAGCTGGAGTTCGGGGTTGCCCAGTCCGACGTGCAGTTCAACGCCTTTGAGGGCAAGGCGCAGTGGGACGGCAAGCCGTTCGAGAAGCTCCGGGCCGTCTTCTCGGTGCACCCCGAGCCGGTGACGATCATCGCGCGCGACGATTCGGGCATCGAGAACATCACCGACCTCAAGGGCAAGCGGGTGAATATCGGCAATCCGGGGTCCGGCACGCGGGCCACCTGGGACGTGATCGAGACCGCGCTCGGCTGGAGCCGCGACGATCTCAAGCTCGCCGCCGAGCTGAAGTCCGCCGAGCAGGGCCAGGCGCTGTGCGACAACAAGATCGACGCCTTCTTCTGGCTGGTCGGTCATCCCTCCGCCAATACCCAGGAGACGCTCGCGACCTGCGATTCCCATCTGGTGAACGCGATGGGCGAGGAGATCGACGGCCTGGTCGAGGAGCGCCCCTATTACCGCAAGGCGACCATCCCCGCCGGCATGTATCCGGGCCAGGACGGCGATGTGAACACCTTCGGCGTGGGCGCCACGCTGGTCACCTCCGCCGACGTCCCCGAGGAGGTCGTCTACATCCTGACCAAGTCGGTTATGGAGAATCTCGACGAGTTCAAGAAGCTCCATCCCGCCTTCGCCAATCTGACGGCGGAGGAGATGGTCTCCGCCAGCCTGTCCGCGCCGCTCCATCCCGGTGCGGAGAAGGCCTACAAGGAGCTCGGCCTGATCGAGTGACGAGAATACGGACCGGGAAGGGACCCAAGCGGGGCTCTTCCCGGCCATCCGGTTTCGACCGCGTTTTCAATGACCGACAGACTGGTTGCGGTTTTCCGGCGGTCCGCGCGCAGACATCAGAACAACGGCGCGCGCCGCATCGCCTGAGCCTCCCGCACGGGTCGCTCAGGCACATTGGGCCGATCAACGCTTCTCTGCGCCCGGGTGAACCCGCCCGACCCGCAGGTTGATCCAGGGGAGTTGAGAAAGATGAGCGAGGGGAACGCTCCTCCCCGGCACGGGACCGGTGCCGAGGATCTGGTCGCGCAGACCGATACGGGTGCGCGTACGCCGTCGGGCTGGGTCGGTGTGCTGTTGCCGACCATCGCCTTCGTCTGGTCGCTGTTCCAGCTCTATGTCGCCTCCGGTGTGCCGTTCTGGCTGCAGGACGCCCTGGCCCGGCCGCTGCGGGACGCCACCGGCCTCGATATCGGCTTCATCTTCAACAATGCCGAGACGCGCATCGTCCATCTGGCCTTCGCGCTGACGCTTGCCGCGCTCGCCTTTCCGCTGTTCAAATCGAGCCCGCGCAACCGCGTGCCCTGGTACGATTGGCTTCTCGCCATTCTGGGGGCGGCGGCCTGTCTCTATCTCCTCGTCTTCAAGGAGGAGATCGCCATGCGCGCCGGTCTGCCCACGACGGCGGACCTCGTCATGTCGAGCATCGGGCTCTGCGTCCTCGCCATTGCGGTCTATCGCGCGCTCGGCCTGCCTCTGGTGGTCGTCGCGGGCGTCTTCGTCGCCTATGTCTTCTTCGGCCACAGCTCCTTCCTGCCGACCGTCATCCAGTGGAAGGGCGCCTCCTTCGGCAAGGCCATGTGGCACTACTGGATGCAGCTTGAGGGCGTATTCGGCGTGGCGCTCGGCGTCTCCGCCTCGATGATCTTCCTGTTCGTGCTGTTCGGCTCGATCCTGGAGAAGGCGGGCGCGGGCAATTTCTTCATCAAGATCGCCTTCGCGCTTCTGGGCCACCTGCGCGGCGGGCCGGCCAAGGCGGCCGTCGTCTCCTCCGCCATGAGCGGCATCTATTCGGGCTCGTCCATCGCCAACACGGTGACGACCGGCACCTTCACCATCCCGCTGATGAAACGCACGGGCTTTCCGCCGGAAAAGGCCGGCGCGGTCGAGGTCGCCTCCTCCACCAATGGCCAGCTCACCCCGCCGGTCATGGGAGCGGCCGCCTTCCTGATCGCGGAATATACCGGCATCGGCTATATCCAGGTCATCAAGCACGCCCTGCTGCCCGCGCTCATCTCCTATATCGCGCTGTTCTACATCGTCCATCTGGAAGCGATGAAGATGGACCTGAAAGGCCTGCCCAAGCCGCCCTCGCGGCTCACCGTCATGCAGAAGCTCCTGGGCGTGCTCGGCGGCTTCATCGCGATGGCGGTGCTGTTCCTGGCGGTCTATTTCGGGCTCGGCTGGATCAAGACGGCGTTTCCCGGGCTGACATTCTTCGCGACGCTGGGGCTGTTCTTTGCGGCCTATATCATTCTGGTCGCCATCGCCGCGCGCTATCCCGACCTCACCATGGACGACCCCAACGCGCCCGTGGTCGAGCTGCCGCGGGCGGGCGCGACGGCGGTGACCGGCCTCTACTTCCTGCTGCCGCTGATCGTGCTCATCTGGTGCATCCTGATCGAGCGCTTCTCGCCCGGCCTGTCGGCCTACTGGGCCTGCCTGGCGATGATCGTCGTGGCGCTCACCCAGCACCCGCTCAAGGCGCTGTTCCGCGGGGAGGGGGAATATGGGGCGCGCTTCCGGCGCGGCGGGCGCGAGGTGGTCGACGGCATGATCTCCGGCGCGCGCAACATGATCTCCATCGGCGTGGCGACGGCGGCTGCCGGCATCATCGTCGGCACGGTCTCGCTCACCGGCATGCATCAGGTGGTCGCGGAGTTCGTGGAGTTCCTGTCCGGCGGCAATCTCATGCTCATGCTGATCCTGGTCGCGCTCATGAGCCTGATTCTCGGCATGGGGCTGCCGACCACGGCGAACTACATCGTGGTCTCCTCGCTCATGGCGCCGGTCATCGTGACGGTGGGTGCGCAGTCGGGCCTGATCGTGCCGCTGATCGCGGTCCACATGTTCGTGTTCTATTTCGGCATCCTGGCCGACGACACGCCGCCTGTCGGGCTCGCAGCCTTCGCGGCGTCCGCCATTTCGCGCGGCGATCCGATCAAGACCGGCGTGCAGGGCTTCATGTACGATATCCGCACGGCCATCCTGCCGTTCCTGTTCATCTTCAATACCGAGCTGCTGCTGATCGATGTCACGCCCGTCGAGGCCGTGTTCGTCTTCATCGTGGCGTTGATCGCCATGCTGCTCTTCGCCGCGGCGACGCAGGGCTATTTCCTCACCCGCAACAGGCTGTGGGAGTCCGCTGCCCTCCTGCTCGTGGCGTTCACCCTGTTCCGGCCGGGCTACTGGCTCGATCAGGTCCAGCCGCCATTCGAGGATGTGCCGCCGGCGCAGATCTTCGAGCTCGTCCAGCAGAAACCGGCCGGCGACGAGCTGCGGGTCGTCGTCGAAGGGCCCGATTTCGACACGGGCGAGAGCAAGACGGTGGCCCTTGTGGTGCCGCTCGGAGAGGAGGCTGACGGTCAGGCGCGGCTGGAGGAGGCGGGCCTGCCCGTTCAGCTCCAGGACGGCCGGGCCGTGGTGGAAGAGCCGTTCCCCGGCACGCCCTTCTTCGAAAAGATCGGCACGACTTTCGACTTCTATGGCGACCAGCCCGTCACCGTGGCGGAGATCCGCGAGCCAGCCGAGCGCATGCCGAAGGAGGTGTTCTACATTCCCGGCCTCGTGCTCCTGGCGCTCGTCGTCTGGCTGCAGAGGCGGCGCATGCCGCGCAAGCCCGAGGAACGCTCGCCCCAGGTGGCGTGACCGGGAGCCTGTGGCGGGGCCCGGTCAGGACCGGACCGGCTCGACCTCCGTGATCGCCGCATCGACGGAGCGGGCGAGCTTGTCGGTGAGCTCGCCGACCTGGTCGTCGGTGATGATGAAGGGCGGGGCGATGAGCACGTGGTCGCCGTTCACCCCGTCGGCCGTGCCCTGGCTGGGATAGCAGATGAGCCCGTTCTCCATGGCGTGGGTCTTGATGCGGCCGGCAAGGCCTGCGGTTGCGGGGAACGGCGTCTTGTGCTCGCGAGCCGCCACCAGCTCCACGCCGCGGAACAGGCCGCGCCCGCGAATGTCGCCGATATGGGGGTGATCGGCGAAGCGGGCCTCGAGCGCTTGCTGCAGTTTCTCGCCCATGTCCGCCACCCGGGCGACGAGGCCGTCCTCCTCGAAGACCTGCTGGACGGCGAGCGCGCCCGCGCAGGCCGTGGCGTGGCCGATATAGGTGTGGCCGGAGAGGAAGCTGCCGGAGCCGTGCTCGATCTCGTCTGCGAGCTCCTCGCGCACGAGCACCGCGCCGATGGGCTGGTAGCCCGCCCCGAGCCCCTTGGCGAGGCTGATCATGTCCGGCACCACGCCATCCTGCTCGCAGGCGAACAGCGTGCCGGTGCGGCCCATGCCGGACATCACCTCATCCAGGATCATGAGCATGCCGTGCTCGTCGCAGATCCGGCGGATTTCCTTGAAGTAACCGGGAACGGGCGGCACGGCGCCGAGCGTGGCGCCGACCACGGTCTCCGCGATGAAGGCGATGGCGCGCTCGTCGCCGAGCGCGCCCACTTCCGTCTGCAGCGAAGCCGCGGCGCGCTCCCCATAGGCCTTCGCCGTCTCGTCCTCGCCCTGATGGCGGTAGGCGAAGCACGGCTCCACATGGCGAACCTTGGGCAGGAGAATGGGCTCGAATGCCGCGCGCCGCCCGACGCTGCCGCTGACCGATAGCGCGCCGAGCGTGTTGCCGTGATAGGAGAAGCGCCGGGAGAGGAAATGGTCTCGCGTATCCTGTCCGCGCTCGCGCTGGATCTGGCGGGCGAGCTTCAGCGCCGTCTCGTTGGCTTCCGATCCGCCGGAGAGGAAATAGACCCGCCAGTCGCCGCCCGGCGCCTTGCGGCTCAGCGTCTCCGCAAGGGTCTCCGCCGGGCTGTTGGTGAAGAAGGCGGTGTGGGCGAAGGCCATCCGGTCGAGCTGGGCCTTGACGGCCTCCAGGATCTTCGGATGTCCGTGACCGAGGCAGGAGACCGCGGCGCCGCCCGAGGCGTCGAGATACTGTTTTCCCGTCGTGTCGAGGATATAGGCCCCCTGGCCCTCCTGCGCCTCGGGATAGCTCTTGCGCAGATCGCGGTGGAACATGCGCGTCCGGTTCGGCTGGCGCGTCATTCGATCAAGGTCCTTTCATCGCGGCGCCGGGGCGATTATGACAGGAAGCCTCCAGCGTGATCCCTTGCGAAGATCGTGGGTTTAGATGCCGAAGTCCAGCATGTCTATTGTCCAGACGAGAGAAGACGACCCCCAGGCGCTGCTGCGCCGCCTGTTCCGCGCCGCAGTCGAGGCGGCCGATCCCATGGTCTGCGTGCCGCCGCACCTGCCCGAACGCCCGCGCGGCCGCACCGTCGTCGTCGGCGCGGGCAAGGCGTCCGCGGCCATGGCGCGGGCCGTGGAGGCACATTGGGACGGCCCGCTCGAGGGGCTCGTCGTCACGCGCTACGGCCATGGCGCGGCGACGGACCGGATCGAGGTCGTGGAAGCCTCCCATCCGGTGCCGGACCGGGCGGGGCTCGATGCCACGAGGCGCATTCTGGAGCTTGCCGACGGGCTCGGCGAGGACGATCTCCTGCTCTGCCTGATCTCCGGCGGCGGTTCGGCGCTGATGAGCGCGCCGGCGGACCGCATGACGCTGGAGGACAAGCGCGAGGTCAACCGCCAGCTCCTCGCCTGCGGGGCCACGATCTCGGAGATCAATTGCGTCAGGAAGCATCTCTCCGCGGTGAAGGGCGGCCGGCTCGCCATGCGCGCCTGGCCGGCCCGCGTGGTCGCGCTGATGATCTCCGATGTCCCCGGCGACGATCCCGCGACCATCGCCTCCGGCCCCACCGTGGCCGATCCGACGACGGCCGGCGAGGCCCGTGCCGTCCTTGAGAAATACGGCCTCGCCGTGCCCGAGCCGGTGGCGCGCTGGCTCGCCGATCCGCGTGCGGAGACGCCGAAGCCCGGCGACGAACGGCTGTCGCGCACGCAGAATGTCGTGGTCGCCGCGCCATCCCTGTCGCTTGCCGCCGCCCGCGAGATCGCGGAGGCGGAGGGCTATCGCATCCTCGATCTCGGCGATTGCGTGGAGGGCGAGGCGCGCGAGGTGGGCCGCGAGCACGCCGCGCTCGCGCGCGCCGTCGCTGCGGGCGAGGGGGAGGTGAGCCCGCCGGCCATCGTCCTGTCGGGCGGGGAGACCACGGTCACCGTGCGCGGCGAAGGGCGCGGCGGGCGCAATGCGGAATACGCTCTGGGCCTCGCGCTCGCCCTTGACGGCGCCCCCGGCATCTACGCCATTGCCTGCGATACGGACGGGATCGACGGGTCGGAGGACAATGCCGGCGCCGTGATCGGCCCAAAGACGCTCGCGCGGGCCCACGCACTCGATCTCGATCCCGCCGCATCGCTCGAGGCGAACGATGCCTATGGCGTCTTCGCGGCCCTCGGCGATCTCGTCGTCACCGGCCCGACCCGCACCAATGTGAACGATTTCCGCGCGATCCTCGTGAAGGGGTAGGGGCGTTTTTCGATCGAGGGGGCGTGGGCCGGTGCCGGCTCGAAAGCCCGGTTCGAGCAGGCCGCGATGGGCTCTCGCAAAGGGCGTCAGAACGTGTCCTTGCGCCGGCGCACCTCGGCAAACACTTCGGCATCGGTCGCGTTTGGGAGCCCGAGGCGCTCGCGGATCTCCGGGCTCTTCACGCGCAGGAACGGGCTCGTCTCGAGCTCGAGGCCGATCGTGGTCGGCAGGGTCGGCTCGCCGCGCGAGCGGCGCTGCGAGATGTCCTCCGCCCGCCGCTGGAGCGCCTCGTTGCCCGGCTCGACGGTCAGGGCGAAGCGCGCATTGGCCTCGGTATATTCATGGCCGCAATAGACAGCGGTGTCCGGCGGCAGTGCCGCGAGCTTCGAGAGCGAGGACCACATCTGGTCCATCGTGCCCTCGAACACCCGCCCGCAGCCGAGCGCGAACAGCGTGTCGCCGGCGAAGGCGAGCTTCTGGTCGGGGATCACATAGGCGATGTGGTCGAGCGTGTGTCCGGGTGTCTCGAGCACCCGCACCTCATGACCGCCGAAATCGAAGCTGTCGCCGTCGCGCAGCGGTGTGTCGAGCTCCGGAATATCGCTGTCGGGCCCGTAGACGGTGCAGCCATACTCCGCCTTGAGCGGCGCGATGGCCTCGGTATGGTCGCCATGGTGGTGGGTGCAGAAGATGTCGGTCAGCCGCCAGCCGGTTTCCGCCAGCGCGGCCTCGATGGGCTTGAGCTCGGGCGCGTCGACCGCCGCGGTCCGCCCGCTTTCGGGATCGTGGACCAGGACACCGTAATTGTCCTGCCGGCAGGGAAACTGATGGATTTCCAGCTTGGCCATTGGCGCTGCCCCTCCTTGGTGGCTGTGGCGGGAATTGATCGTCTTCCCGTTCATGGCACGGCGGGCATGTTCGGGTCCAGTCGCGCCGTCGCATGGCGATTGCAGAACGGGTGTCGGCTTGCGATATCGGGAGCGGATTTTCTGATAGGTTGAGACTGTCGCCCGGCCGATAGTCCGGGGGCAGGAGGCCGTGCGGTATCATGGATGTGGTCGATCTGAAGGAATTCTATGCCGGCCGGCTCGGGGCGACGGCCCGGCGGCTGATCGCCCATCGCATCCGCGCGCGCGTGCGCGGGCTCGACGGCGCGGTCATCCTGGGGCTCGGCTATGCCGCGCCCTATCTGGACGCGTGGCGCGAGGATGCGGAGCGCATATTGTGCTTCATGCCGGCGCGGCAGGGCGTCGTGCACTGGCCGCCGGGCGTGGCGGGGAAGACGGCGCTCGTCGACGAGGCGGAATTGCCCTTGCCCGACGGCACGGTCGATTTCGCCCTGGTGATCCACGGCCTGGAGCTCACCGACTATCTGCACGAGACCCTGCGCGAGCTGTGGCGGGTCCTGAGCCCGTCGGGCCGGGTGCTCTTCGTCGTGCCGAACCGGCGGGGCATGTGGGCGCGTTTCGACACCACGCCCTTCGGCCATGGCCGCCCCTTCTCGCGCCAGCAGCTCACCGAGATCCTGCGCGATGCCATGTTCACCCCGAGTGGCTGGGCGCACACGCTGTTCGTGCCGCCGGTGAAGCGCGGCTTCTTCATCCGGTCCGCGACAGCGTTCGAGCGCGTGGGCCTATGGGCCTCGCCCGCCTTCTCCGGCGTGATCATGGTGGAGGCGGTCAAGCAGGTCTACGCCACGAGCCGACCGGTGCGCGCCCGCCGCCGCCTCGTGCCGAAGCTCAAGCCCGCCGTGCCGCCCGCCCCGGCCCGGGTCTCCCATGTCTAGGACGTGAGGGTCCCGCCGCCGGGCGCCTGAAAGACACGCCCTTCGACCTTTCAATCTTGAAGCTTTTCTTTTGATTTTGGCCGCGCCGCCCCCTAAGAGTCCCCTTCGGGCACAGGCCGAAATGACGTGAAGGATCCACGCGCCCCTCAAGAGGGCGCAGACGGGGAGGCTGCAGATCGTGAAACGCCGCGGGGCCGGTCAGGCAAGGAGCCTTGATGATGTGCGCGTCCGGATCGACGAGATCGACGCCGCGCTCATGGAACTGATGGCCGAGCGTTTCCGCATGGTGGACGAGGTGCGCACCATCAAGAGCGCGCAGGCCGCACAGGCCGGCTCGCCCATGCGCCCGGTCCGCGAGGTCAGCCTGATGCGCCGGCTGATGGCGCTGCGCCGCCCCGAGCTGCCGGTGCCGGTCGTGGTCCGCATCTGGCGGGAACTGATCGGCGGGGCGACGCAGATCCAGGCGGAGATGCGCGTCCACATGCCGGCGACCGCGCTGGCCGGCGCGGCATTCCGCGATCTCGCGCGCGATACCTTCGGCACCATGGCGCCGTTCATGGAGCACGAGGACTGGTCCGGCCTTGTCGCCGCCATTTCGGACCATGCCGACGATGTGGCCGTGGTGCCGGCATCGGGGCGAGGCTGGGTGGAGGCTTTGCTGGCCGCGGCGGCGGACGATGTGGGTGTCATCGCGCGCGTCCCGATGGTGGCCGAACCCTCTGCCGCGGACGGTTTCGTCCTCGGACGGGCGAGCGACGAGGCCGGTGACGGCTGCCGGACGCTCATCGCGCTTGCCGGCGGGGCGGCTCCCGATCCGGCGGGCCTGTTGCCCGGGGGCGCGGAGCTCGCGCCGGTTGCGGACGGTGCCGGCAAGGGAGGCCGGCTTTGGCTCGTTTCGCTCGACAGTGCGCTCGAGGAGCGGGCGCTGGATGCCCTCAAGGAGCGCGAAGGCGACGATGGGCTTGCAGTCCGCGTGCTCGGCAGGTATCCGAGCCCTGTCGAATAATCGGGTGATACGATGAGCGAGCAGTCGAGCGGGCCGCGCCCGCAACAGGGTATTCTGGATATCGCGCCTTACATTCCCGGCAAGAGTGCTGCGACGGGCGGTGCGAAGACCTTCAAGCTGTCCTCCAACGAGACGCCGCTGGGGCCGAGCGCCCGCGCGGTGGAGGCCTACAAGGCGCTCGCCGACCGGCTCGAGCTCTATCCCGACGGCGGCGCGAGCGCGCTGCGCGAGGCGATTGCCGCCCATTACGGGCTGAACCCGGCCCATATCGTGTGCGGCGCGGGCTCCGACGAGCTGCTCTCCATGATCGCCTCGGCCTATCTGGGCCCCGGCGACGAGGCCGTCTATACCCGCCACGGCTTCCTGGTCTACGACATCGCGATCCGTGCCAACGGGGCGACCCCGGTCGTTGCCACCGAGCACGAGCTGACCGCCGATGTGGACGCCATTCTCGACTGCGTCACGGCGCGCACGCGGGTCGTCTTCCTGGCCAATCCCAACAACCCGACCGGCACCTATCTGCCGTTCGAGGAGATCAAGCGCCTCCATGCGGGACTGCCGGAGGACTGCCTTCTGGTGATCGATGCGGCCTATGCGGAATATGTCCGCCGCAACGATTACGGTGCGGGCATCGAGCTCGTGTCGAGTGCGCCGAACGTGGTCATGACGCGGACATTCTCGAAGATCTACGGGCTGGCCGCGCTGCGCATCGGCTGGGCCTATTGCCCGCCGGCCGTCGCGGACGTCCTGAACCGCATTCGCGGACCCTTCAACATGAACGCGCCGGCGATTGCCGCGGGCGTCGCCGCAATCGCGGACCGGGCCCATACCGAGCGTGCCGTCGCCCATAACGACGAATGGCTCGCCTGGCTCATCCGCGAGCTGGAGGCGCTGGGCCTTGCGGTCACGCCGAGCGTGGCGAATTTCGTCCTGATCCATTTTCCCGGCCGCGACGGGCTGACCGCCGAGGCCGCCGACCGCTTCCTGCTGGAGCGCGGCATCGTGCTGCGGCGGCTGGAGAACTACCACCTTCCCGAGGCGCTGCGCATGACGGTCGGCTCCGAGGAGGCGAACAGGGCCACGGTCGAGGCGCTCGGCGCCTTCATGGCCGGGGAGCACTGAGCCCGATGAGCGAACCTCTATTCGCGCGCGTAGCCCTGATCGGGCTCGGCCTCATCGGGTCGTCGCTCTGCCATGCCATGCGCCGCGAGGGGCTCGCCGGCCACATTGCCGGTCATGCCCGCTCAGGCCGCACGCGCGAGACGGCCATCGGGATCGGCCTTGTCGACAGCATCCACGAGACCGCCGCGGAGGCCGTACGCGATGCCGATCTCGTCGTGCTGTGCGTGCCCGTCGGCGTGTGCGGCGTGGTCGCCGAGGAGATTGCGGGCGCGCTCAAGCCGGGCGCGATCCTGACCGATGTCGGTTCGGTGAAGGGGGCGGTTGTGCGCGACGTCGCCCCCCATGTGCCGGATGGCGTTCATTTCGTGCCGGGCCATCCCATTGCGGGAACCGAGCAGTCCGGGCCGGAATCGGGCTTTGCGGAGCTGTTCGACGAGCGCTGGTGCATTCTCACCCCGCCGCCCGGTGCCGACGAGGAGGCGGTCGCGCGGCTCGAGGCGTTCTGGCAGCGCTGCGGCAGCTCGGTGGAGCGCATGACGCCGGAGCACCACGATCTGGTGCTCGCCATCGTGAGCCACGTGCCCCATCTCATCGCCTACAATATCGTGGGGACGGCGTCGGACCTGGAGACGGTCACGCAGTCGGAAGTCATCAAGTTCTCCGCCGGCGGGTTCCGCGACTTCACGCGTATCGCCGCCTCCGACCCGACCATGTGGCGCGACGTCTTCCTGCTCAACCGCGATGCGGTTCTGGAGACGCTCGGCCGTTTCTCTGAGGATCTCGCGGCCCTTCAGCGCGCGGTGCGTTGGGGCGACGGCGACACGCTGTTCAACCTGTTCACGAGAACCCGCGCGATCCGCCGCGGCATCATCGAGGCGCATCAGGACGCCCCCGCCGCCGACTTCGGGCGCCGTCACGGCAAGCAGGAACCTGGCGAGTCCTGAGGGGCTGGCCGGTCTTGCTGGGTGGCGGGGCCATCCAGGCCCCGACTGGCGCCCTCTGGCCTTACCGCTTCTCTTCGTCGTCCTCGCCGGACGCTTCGCCGCTCTCCTCCTCGGAGGCGGGGGTGTTGCCGAAGACGGACTCCACGTCGTAGGCCGGTTCCTCCTCCTCGTCTGCCGGAGCGGGGGGCTGGGCATTGGGGAACAGCGACTCCGCCGTCGCGGGCGTCTCCTCGGCGGGCGGGGTGAGCTCGTCGAGCTCCGGCGCGGGCGTGCCGGCCTGGGTTTCCTCCGTGGGCAGCAGCGTTCCGGCCTTCTCCGCCTCGCGGCGGGCCTTCTCTTGCTCGCGGCGCACTTTCTCCGCGGCCTTCTGGACGGCGGCGTCGAGCTCGCCCTGCGAGCACAGGCCGAGCGTCACCGGATCCTTCGGCGTGATGTTGGGCGAGTTCCAGTGCGTGCGGTCGCGGATCGCCTGGATGGTCGGCTTGGTGGTGCCGACGAGCTTGATGATCTGCGCGTCCGTCAACTCGGGGTGGTAGCGCAGGAGCCAGGCGATGGCGTCCGGCCGGTCCTGCCGGCGCGAGACCGGCGTATAACGCGGCCCCTGGCGGCGCTGGACCTCCGGCATGTCGATCTTGGGCTCGGCCAGCGCGAGCCGGTAGGACGGATCCTTCTGGGCGCGCTCGATCTCCTCGCGCGTCAGCTGGCCGTTGCTGACGGGATCCATGCCCTTGATGCCGGTCGCGACGTCACCATCGGCAATGCCCTTCACCTCCAGCACATGCAGGCCGCAGAACGCGGCGATCTGTTCGAAGGTAAGCGCGGTATTGTCGACCAGCCACACGGCGGTGGCCTTCGGCATCAGCGGAATTTTAGCCATAGAAGCTCTCCTTCAGAACCTTCATGGGTTCTGCCCTGCATCCATCAACGATTTCAGGGGTTGTCTTAGCTGCCTATATAGTCGCGAACACCGCCTCTTGAAAAGCCCTTTCGGCACAGGAACCCTACGAGAGCGTCATGGCCGGGCCGCCATGGCGTGCCTCACACGGTCAGCACGATCTTGCCGATATGGTCCTTCTCCTCGATACGCGCATGGCCGCTTGCGGCCTCCGCCAGCGGGAACTCGGAGTCGATCACCGGCGCAACGCGCCCGGCGGCCAGGAGCGGCCAGACCTTCTCCTCGAGCGCCTGCGCGATCTTCGCCTTCTCCGCGACCGTGCGTGGCCTGAGGGTCGAGCCGGTGATGGTGAGCCGGCTGCGCATCACGCGGTTGAAATCGAGCTCGGCGCGCGAGCCCTTGAGGAAGGCGATCAGCACGATCCGGCCGCTTTCGGCGGCAGCGGCGACGTCGCGCTCGATATAGTCGCCGCCCACCATATCGAGGATGACGTCGGCACCCTTGCCGCCGGTCACCTCCTTGACGACCTCGACATAGTCCTCGTCGCGATAGTTGATCGCCCGGTCGGCGCCGAGCGTCTCGCAGAAGGCGCATTTCTCGTCGGAGCCCGCCGTGACGAGAACTCTCGCGCCGAAGGCCTTGGCGAGCATGATGGCCGTCGTGCCGATGCCGCTCGAGCCGCCATGGACGAGGATGGTCTCGCCCTCGGCCAGCCGGCCGCGGTCGAACACATTGGTCCACACTGTGAAGAAGGTCTCCGGCAGGCTCGCGGCCTGAACCATGGTGAAGCCGTCGGGGACGGGCAGGGCATTGGCCTCCGCGGCCACGCAATATTCCGCATAGCCACCTCCGGCAACCAGGGCGCAGACCGTGTCGCCGACGGAGAAGCGCTGCGTGCCGGAACCTGTGGCGACGACCTCGCCGGCAATTTCCAGTCCCGGCGTGTCCGGCGCGCCGGGCGGCGGCGGATAGAAGCCGCGGCGCTGGAAGACGTCCGGCCGGTTGATGCCGGCCGCGGCCACCTTGACGAGGATCTCGCCCTCACCCGGTGTGGGCACCGGGACCTCGCGCGGCTGCAGGACCTCGGGTCCGCCGGGCTCGGTGATCTTGATCGCCGTCATCGTTTCGGGCAGGGGCGCTGGCATGGGGCTCTCCGGGATCGCGTTCGAGACGTGGATAGTTGATGATCTAGCGGTCCGAAGGCAGACTGGCAACCGGTGGCCGCTGGAGCCGGAATGGCCTTTTCGGCCTGCGGGGTGGGCGAAACGGAGGTGAGCGGTGGATATCGACGACGACATGCCGAAGCAACCGGCCGGAAGCGTCCGTATCGGCGAGGATCTGTCCGTCCTGTCGATCGACGAGCTGAAGACGCGAATCACTTTGCTCGAGGGTGAAATCGCCCGAATACGCGCTGAGATAGAGGGCAAGCAGTCCAGCAAGGCTGCGGCGGACTCGTTCTTCAAGTCCTGACCGGGCTTTGCTTATAGAAAGATTTTTTCTTGAAAATCAGTCCGTTAAGAAGTGTGTGGGGCGCTGCAATCCTGCGCAACTTCTGGCACGATGGTTAGAATAGTATGACTATTAATTTTGCAGTAAGGAAATATGGTGTATCTTCATTAATGCAATCCAGTCATCTGGATTCTCCGAGTGGCTCCTGTCCACTCTGTTTGACGCCTCCCTGTTAGACTTTGCGAGCCGCGCTTCGCGCGGCTCTTTTTTGGGCGCATGACCGTGGTCCTCCCGGCCGGGCCGGCATGGGCGCCGGCGCTTTACCACGTCTGGCGGATGGTCTTGACCGCCCCCGCGGCGCTCAGCATGATCGCCGGACGACGGACAGTCGGTCGACCGAGGGGCGGCAGGATCACGAGGCGAGGGGGCAGCAGACGGACCGTCATGGCATCGCCGACAAGCAAAGAAACCGCAAGCGCGGTCACAGTGGATTTCGGCAGCCGGTTCGCGGAGTCGGAGCCCTTCGACAGGATCTATCAGGAGGGCATGCGGCTGATCGAGGAGACGGCAGCCTATCTCGATGGCGATGGCCGCCATGAGTCCGCCGGCCTCCCCCAGCTCGTCGCCGTCGCCTATGCCACGGAAAGCATGCGCCTGACGACGCGGCTCATGCAGCTCGCCTCATGGCTGTTGCTCCAGCGCGCGGAGAAGAACAGGGAGATGAGCCCGGAAGAGATCCGCTTTGAGCGCGGCCGGATCGATCTGGCCGAGCTCGGGGCCGGCGCCGCCATCGAGGGTGCGGAGGACCTGCCGGCGACACTCAGGGATCTGGTGCGCAGGAGCCTGCGCCTTCACGAGCGGATCATGCGGCTCGACGGGATGCTCAGGGACGATACCCGCACGGTCCCGCGTCCTGTGCCGAGCCCGGCCCGCGAACGGGTCGACCGGCTGCGCGACGCCTTCGGCACCGCCAGCGAGTAGGGTCCACACGGCAAAAGCCCGGCCGACCGGGCCGGGCTTTCGATAGACTATCTTTCCCACACGGGGCCATCATGGGCCCGCCCGGACACGCAGTCCGGCGCCGGGGTCAGCCGCCGAGGAAGCCGTACTTCTTGTTGAACCGGCTCACACGGCCACCGCGGTCGAGGAGCTGCTGGCTGCCGCCGGTCCAGGCGGGATGCGTCCGCGGGTCGATGTCGAGCTGAAGGGTGTCGCCCTCCTGGCCCCAGGTGGACTTGGTCTCGAAGGTGGTGCCGTCGGTCATGACCACCTTGATCGTGTGGTAATCGGGATGAATGTCAGCCTTCATCGCGGGTGTCCTCAAGGCTAGCGCCACGCCTCCCGGGCCATGCGGGGTCCGATCCGAAGGCGAGGATGTCAACAGGGATCTCTTGGCGCGGTTCTATAGCGGAGCTTGGGGGATGGCGCAACCCGCAAGGACCCGCCCCGCCGGTATCGCCTGCGCCGGTCTGACGCTTGGCGAAGGCGGGGGGAAAGCGCTAAACCGGGTCCGGGACCGGCGAACGGGCCGGGGTCCGGACGGGAACCGCCGGCGAAACGGGGTGGACGGGTTTGCGCAAGAGACGACAGAACGGCGATGGCAGCGATGGCCGACGGGTCCCGGACGAGGCGGGCGAGGGGACCGATCCGGCGCAGTCCAGGCGGCCGCGGCTGAAGCCCCTTGCGCGCCTCCTGCCCTTTCTGCTGCGCTATCGCGGCCATCTCGCCTGTGCGCTCGTCTCGCTGGTGATCGCGGCCGGGGCGACGCTCGCCATCCCGCTGGCAGTGCGGCGGATGATCGATTTCGGCTTCTCAGCCGACAATGCGGCCCTGATCCACCAGTATTTCGCGACCCTTCTCGGCGTGGCGGTCGTTCTGGCGCTGGCCAGTGCCGCGCGGCTCTATTTCGTCTCCTGGCTCGGCGAGCGCGTGGTGGCGGATCTGCGCATCGCGGTCTTCGATCATCTCACGCGCCTCAGCTTGCCCTTCTTCGAGGCGACGCGGTCGGGCGAGCTCATGTCGCGGCTGACCGCGGACACCACCCAGATCAAGGCCGCCTTCGGGGCGAGCGCGTCGATCGCGCTGCGCAATCTCGTGATGTTTGTCGGCGCGGCCGTGATGATGGCGGTGACGAGCCCGTGGCTGTCCGCGCTCGTGCTGATCGCCATTCCCTTCATCGTGCTGCCCCTTGTGCTGTTCGGGCGGCGGGTGCGCGGCCTGTCGCGCTTCGCGCAGGACATGCTCGCCGACAGCGCCGCCTTCGCGGCGGAACGGCTCGGCGCGGTCCGCGTGCTCCAGGCCTTCACGGAGGAGCGCCGGGCGAGCGGCACCTTCGCCGCGGCGACGGAAGCCGCCTTTTCCGCCGCCCGCCAGCGGACGGGCGCACGCGCCGTGCTGACGGCGTGCGTCATCCTCATCACCTTCGGGTCGATTATCGGCGTCCTGTGGTACGGCGCCTATGCGGTGCTCGCCGGGCGGATGACGGGCGGCGCGCTCAGCCAGTTCGTGCTCTATGCGGCCTTTGCAGCGGGCGCTCTCGGCCAGCTCTCGCAGGTCTGGGGCGAGGTGCAGGCGGCGGCCGGCGCCGCGGAACGCCTCGGCGAGCTGATGGACGCAAGGCCCGAGATCGCCGTCCCGGCTGCCCCGCTGCCGCTGCCCGATCCGCTGCGCGGTGAGATCGGCTTCGAGGACGTCCATTTCAGCTACCCCTCGCGCGGCACCGACCGGGCGCTGGAGGGCTTGAGCCTGTCGGTGGCGCCGGGCGAGACGGTCGCCATTGTCGGACCGTCGGGGGCGGGCAAGAGCACGGTTCTCAATCTCATTCTCAGATTCTACGACCCCCAGTCCGGCCGGGTCCTGATCGACGGCGTCGACATCGCCCGAACGGACCCGGAGATGCTGCGCCGGCACATGGCGCTGGTTCCTCAGGAGACGATGATCTTCTCCGCCTCGATTGCGGAGAATATCCGCTATGGCCGGCCCGAAGCCGGCGAGGAGGAGGTTCGCGCCGCCGCCCGCGCCGCCAATGCGGACGGCTTCATCGAGGCCATGCCGGAGGGCTACGGAACGCTTGTCGGCGAACGCGGCGCCATGCTGTCGGGCGGCCAGCAGCAGCGTATCGCCATTGCGCGGGCGATCCTGCGCGACGCGCCCATCCTCCTGCTCGACGAGGCGACGAGCGCGCTCGACGCGGAAAGCGAAACGCTCGTCCAGGCCGCGCTCGAGCGGTTGATGAGGGGGCGCACGACGCTCGTCATCGCCCATCGCCTGGCGACGGTGCGCAATGCCGACCGGATCGTCGTGCTCGACCATGGGCAGATCGCCGCGGAGGGCCGTCACGAGGAGCTGATGGCGCGCGGCGGCCTCTATGCCAGGCTCGCCCGCCTGCAGTTCATGGACGAGGCCGTGTAAGGGCTTCCGTTGGCCGACGGGCCTTGCTGCGATGCCCTCTAGCCTTCGGTCAGTTTGAGCTCGATGCGGCGGTTGCGGCGCTTGGCCGCCTCGGTGTCGCCCGCGGTGATCGGGTGATACTCGCCGAAGCCGGCAGCGACGAGGTGCTGGGGCGACACGCCCTGGCCGATGAGATATTTCACCACCGCCGTCGCACGCGCGGTCGACAGCTCCCAGTTCGACGGGAAGGGAGCGGTGCGGATCGGGTCGGTATCGGTGTGTCCGTCGACGCGCAGCACCCAGTTCAGGTCAGCCGGAATCTCGCCTTCGAGCTGCTTCAGCGCGTCGGCCAGCTTGTCGAGCTCGGAGCGGCCTGCGGCGTTGATGGTCGCCTCGCCCTTGGGGAACAGCACCTCTGCCTGGAACACGAACCGGTCGCCGACCACCTGGATGTCGGCGCGCTGGCCGAGGATCTGGCGCAGGCGGCCGAAGAACTCGGAGCGATAGCGTGCGAGTTCCTGGACGCGTTGGGCGAGCGCCACATTGAGCCGGCGGCCGAGATCGGCGATCTGGGCCTTGGAGCTGCGGTCGCGCTCCTCCGCGGCGTCGAGCGCGGCGTTGAGAATGGAGATCTGGCGCCTCAGCGCCGCAATCTGCTGGTTGAGCAGCTCCACGCGGGCCAGCGCCTCGGCGGAGACCTTGCGTTCCTCCGTCAGATCGCTGCGCAGCTCCGCTATGGTCGCGCCGGCCCGGTCGCCGGCCTGCGTTTCCTCGTCGAGCAGGTCCTGAAGGCGGGCATTGCGGTCGCGCGAGCTTTCCAGATCGTCGGTCAGTGCGGCAAGGGTGCTCTCGAGCTCCACCTTGGCGGATTTCTCCAGCGCCAGCATCTCGGTGAGCTCGGCGATTTCGCTGCGCAGGCGGTTGAGAACGGTGTCCTGCCCGGAAATCTCGCGCGCGAGCAGGAACTGCGCGACGACGAAGACCGACAGGAGGAAGACGAAGACCAGGAGCAGCGTGGAAATGGCATCCACGAAGCCCGGCCAGAAATGGCTTTGCTCGCGGCGTGGACGGCGCGCGCTCAAGGCCATGGGCTACTCCTCGCCCGCGACGCGACGGTTCCCGAACATTTCGCCGTTCGATGCGAGCCGGTCGAGAACGACCTTCATCTCCGCCTGCTGGTCGGCCTGCGCCTGGGCCCAGTCGCGGACCATCTGCTGCTCCTCGCGCATCTGGCGCACGAGGTCCTGGACGGCTTCGGCAAGCAGCGTGATGGATTCCACATCGGCCGTCTCGTCCGTCTCCCCCTCGTCGGAGGGTTCCGGGGAGAGCGCGTTGTCGAGCGTGCGGTTGATGCGCTCCAGGCTCTCCTCCATGCCGCTCAGATCGGCGTGGAGCACGGTCGGCACGGCGCCCGTTCCCGCGGCCAGGGCGTCGCCCGCCTCGATGTCGGTGACCGAGGACAGCCAGTCCTCCAGATCGGTGTAGAACCGGTTCTGCGCCTGGCTCGCCTGCAGGTCGAGGAAGCCGAGGACCAGCGAGCCCGCCAGGCCGAACAGCGAGGAGGAGAATGCCGTGCCCATGCCCTGGAGCGGGGCCTCCAGGCCGGATTTCAGCTCCTCGAAGATGGTGCCCGATTCGCCCGAGGTGACGTCGAGCGCGCGGATCGTGTCGCCGACCGAGCTCACCGTCTGCAGAAGGCCCCAGAAGGTGCCGAGAAGGCCGAGAAAGACGAGCAGCCCGATGAGATAGCGCGAGATGTCACGCGATTCGTCGAGCCTGGAGGCCAGAGAATCGAGCAGCGAGCGCATGGACAGGGGCGACAGCACCATACGCCCTTGCCGGTCGCGCAGGAGCGTCGCCATGGGACCGAGAAGGCTCGGCGGATGGGCCACCTCCAGTCCCGGATCGGCGACCCGGAAATTATTGACCCAGTTGACCTCCGGAAACAGCCGCCAGACCAGCCGGAACGCATAGCCGATACCGATCACCAGAACGCCGACGATCAGCCCGTTGAGCCCGGGATTGGCCATGAAGGCCGACTGGATCTGCGGATAGAGGATCGCGGCCAGGAAGGCGACCAGGATGACGAAGACGATCATGCGGATCAGGTAGATCCGCGGTTGCGTCAGTACCGTGTATTCCAAGCCCTTGGCCATGTCCCGTCGTGCCGGATCCCGTTTTTCCCGCCCGTTTCCGCGCTCAACATAAACCGAAAGCGCTCCGATTTCACCCGTTACGCGGCATGGTGCGGGCCTAGCCCGCCGCCTGCCGGGCCGAGGAGGCCGTCTGCGCCGCCTTGAGCTCCCGGCCAAGCTCGCCATGGAGCGCGTCGTTGGTCGCCATGATGTTGCCCGTCTGGAGCATGTCGCGCCCGCTGTCGATGTCGCTGACCGTGCCGCCGGCCTCGCGCACGAGCACGATGCCCGCCGCGATATCCCACGGTTTCAGGCCGCGCTCCCAATAGGCGTCGTAGCGTCCGGCGGCCACATAGGCGAGATCGAGCGCGGCGGAGCCGGAACGGCGGATGCCGGTCGCCTTGGCCTGGACGCGCGCCAGCTCGTGACGGAACAGCGCATGGTCGCCGCGCCCCCGGTGGGGGATGCCGCAGCAGACGACCGCGTCGGACAGCTCGCGCCGCTGCGTCACGCGCAGTCGCCGGTCGTTCAGGAACGCGCCGCCGCCGCGCTCGGCGACGAACAGCTCGTCCATGATCGGATTGTAGATCACGCCCGCCACCAGCTCGCCATGGCGCTCGAGCGCGATGGACACCGCGAAATGGGGAATGCCGTGGATGAAATTGGTCGTCCCGTCGATGGGGTCGACGATCCAGCGATGGCTCTGATCGGCGCCCTTGATCGCGCCGGATTCCTCCATCAGGAAGCCGTATCCCGGGCGCACCCGCTCCAGCTCCTGATGGAGCGCCTGCTCCACGCGCCGGTCGGCGGCGGACACGAAATCCGCAGGACCCTTCATGGAGACCTGCAGGTTCTCCACCTCGCCGAAGTCGCGCCTGATATTGCGCGTGGCCTTGCGGGCGGCCTGCACCATCACGTTGAGAAGCGCCGAACGCGCCATTAGCTGTCTCCCCGATGCTGCGGCGGAAGCCTCGACGGCCGGTCAGTCCGCGCGGCGGACATAGGTCACCTCGCTGGTATCGACGACGATGCGCTCGCCGGCGCTGACGAAGGGCGGCACCATGACGCGCACGCCGTTCTCCAGAACGGCGGGCTTGTAGGAGGACGAGGCCGTCTGGCCCTTCACCACGGGCTCCGCCTCGGTAACCTCGAGCGTCACGTGCTCGGGCAGCGAGATGCCGAGCGGCTTCTCCTCGAACAGCTCCACGGTCACCTGCATGCCATCCTGCAGGAAGGCCGCGCGCTCGTCGCCGACGAAGTCGCGGGCCAGCTCGATCTGCTCGTAGGTCTCGGTATCCATGAAGACGAGCATGTCGCCCTCGGCATAGAGATACTGGAAGTCCTTCTGCTCCAGGCGGACGCGCTCGATCGTCTCCGATGAGCGGAAGCGCTCGTTGAGCTTCGTGCCGTCGACCACGTTCTTCAGCTCCACCTGCGCATAGGCGCCGCCCTTGCCGGGCTTGACGTGCTGGAGCTTGACCGCGACCCAGAGCCCGCCCTTGTGCTGGATGACGTTGCCCGGTCGGATTTCGTTGCCGTTGATCTTCATCGATGATCCTGCAATTCAAACGGTTCTCGTCGCAATGGGACCCCGTGCGGCCTTGCGAAACGCCACCTGTCCCTCTGTCGGCGTGATCATTAACAAGTCTCTTGCGCCCGTGCAGCAGAAAACGCATGTCGCCTGCGCCGAATGGGCAGAGGGGCCGGACCCGAAACGTCCGGACGGGGAGCCCCCTAGCCCTGCTTATCGTCCGGCGGCTTCAGCGCGTTGCCCTTGCTGCTGCCTGGGGCCGTGACGCTGTCATTCGGGCCACCGCGGCCGGCCTTGTCGGTCCCGTCATGGGTCGCCTCGAAGGCGTTGGCCCGCCGCTGGGCCTCGTCGCGCTGCTCCGCGCTCATCTTCGCCATGATGCCGTCGAGCCAGTCGTCGCCGCGCCCGGCGCGCTTGGCGAGGATGTGCCACTTCCCGGCCTCCACTAGGTTCTGCTCGAGCCCGCGCCCGGAAGCATAGAGCCGGGCGACGCGGTTCTGCGCCACGACATTGCCCTTGTTGGCGGCGATCACCAGCCACTGGGCGCCGATCTTCTCGTCCTTCTTCACGCCCTCGCCGCGGAACACCATGACGCCATAGTCGAGCGCGGCGTCGGCAAGCCCGGATACGGCGGCCTTGGAGATCCAGTTCCCGGCCTCGACCATGTTCTTCTCCACGCCGTTGCCCTGGGCATAGAGGACGCCGAGATTGTAGGCGGCATCGGGCAGGCCCTGCTCGGCGGCCTTGCGGAACAGCTCGGCGGCCTTTGCCCAGTCGGGCTCGGAGCCGTCGGCGCCGGCATAGAACAGCGCGAGATTGTGCTGGGCGGGCGCATAGTCGCGCTCCGCGGCGTGCTCCAGGAGCTCGCGCGCCTTGGCCATGTCGCGCGTGCCTGCGCGACCGTCGATATACATCACGGCCAGCGAGAACAGGGCGCCCGGATGGCCCTTGTCGGCCGCGGCGCTGTACCAGCGCACCGCCATGTCGAGATCGCGGACGGTGCCCTGGCCCGATTCGTAGAGCGCGCCGAGCAGTGTCTCCGCGCGGGCGTCGCCGGCTTCCGCCAGCGGCTCCGCCTCGGCGAAGGCGGTCTCGTAATCCTCGTTCACATAGGCGTCGAAGGCGGTCTTGTAGTCGGCGCGTGCGACCCCGTGAAGCACCGTGGCGGCAATCGCCGCGGCGGCAAGGCCCGCCAGATGTCTCCCGGTGCGCGTCATGCCGGCGCCCCTTCGCCGATCAGCGTGTTGAGCCGGCGGATGGCGTTTCGCGCGTGCTCGGCGGACTGCCACATCTCGTCGGGCGGGCGGATGAAGTCGGCACCCTGGGAGATCAGCATGGCCACGTCCCGCTCGCCTGCCGGTCGGTAGGCCACGCAGGGCACCTCGAACAGCGCCGCCCACCAGCCGATGATCGGCTCGCCATCGCCGGCGCCACCGGCATTCGCCGTCACCTCCTGATCGAGCGCGACATAGTCGGCGCCCGCCTCGCCGAGCTCCATGGCGGTGTGGCGCGAGGTGTCGCAATACGTGCCCACAATGTGGTCGGTCCCCAGAATCCGGCGCGCCTCGGCATAGCGTGCCGCGTCGCCCGGCACCTGGACGCCGTCCGCGCCGAGCTCGGCGGCAAGTTCCGGCCTGTCGTCGAGCAGCACGGCCACATTGTGCGCGAAGGCGACCGGCATGAGCGCGTCGGTGAGCGCCCGCAGGCCGCTGTCGTCGTCGCCGCAGCGGATCAGCAGAGAGGCGATATTGCCCTGTTCCACTGCCGCCGACAGGGCCCGTGCGAGCCGATCGGGGTCGCCGTCGGGCGGTGTGACGAGAAAAAGCCGGCAACGGGGCATGGCACCTACGTCTTCGTCCTGTGAATCTCAAGCGCTTCGGCGAGGCCGCGCGCCGGGGGCGGCCGCCTCGACCGTCTCTCGGTCGGCCTCAGGCGGCCTTTTCCTGCTCGGCTGCCGCCGACCACCGGCCGTCCGCGGCGAGGCTGTTCATGCGCGCGCGATGGGCGAAGGCGGCCTGGGCGCTGGCCACATTCTCCGCCTTGCCGCCCCAGCCGTGCAGGGCCGCTGCCTGGAGCGCGCGCCCGTAGGAGAAGCTCAGAGGCCACGGTGTGTCGTGGAGCGCGTTCATGGCTGAAAGATGTGCCGTCGCCTCCTCGTCCGACTGCCCGCCGGACAGGAACACCACGCCCGCCACGGCGGCCGGGACGGTACGCTTGAGGCACGTCACCGTCGCCTCCGCCACCTGCTCGACGCCGGCGCGGTCGGGGCATTCGGTGCCGGACAGCACCATGTTCGGCTTGAGAAGCGTGCCCTCGAGCACGACGCGCTGGGCGTAGAGCTCGTCATAGACGGCGTTGAGCACGGCCTCCGTCACCTCGAAGCAGCGTTCGATGGTGTGCGGTCCGTCCATCAGCACTTCCGGCTCGACGATGGGCACGAGGCCGGCCTCCTGGGCGAGCGCGGCATAGCGGGCAAGCGCATGGGCGTTGGTGTGGATGCAGGTGCGGCTCGGCAGTCCCTCGCCAATCGCGATGACCGCGCGCCACTTGGTGAAGCGCGCGCCGAGCTCGTAATACTGCGTGCACCGCTCGCGCAGGCCGTCGAGGCCCTCCGTCACCTTCTCGCCCGGGCAGCCCGCCAGCGGCTTGGCGCCGGTATCCACCTTGATGCCGGGAATCGTGCCCGCCGAGGCGATGATCTCCACCATGGGTGTGCCGTCGGCGGCCTTCTGGCGCAGGGTCTCGTCATAGAGGATGACGCCGGAGATGTAGTTCGACAGCGCGTCGTGCGAGCGGAACAGCATCTCGCGATAGTCCCGCCGCGCCTCCTCCGTCGACTCCACGCCGATGGAGGCGAGCCGCTTCTTGATGGTGGACGTGCTTTCGTCGGCAGCCAGGATACCCTTTCCCGGCGCGACCATGGCATGAGCCGTGTCCTGCAACTTTCCAGTCATTTCCGCTCCCCTGTTCCGCATGAACGATCGTCCATCGTTTCGACTGCCAGAGCATGAGCGGCTGATCGCGTGCGATATGTCTCACCTACGCGGGGTCGATCAGCCTGCCTTGCCGATCTCCAGTACCTTTACGCCGGGAAGGGACTTGCCTTCCAGCCATTCCAGAAACGCGCCGCCGGCGGTGGACACATAGGTGAAATCGTCCGTCACGCCGGCATGGTTGAGTGCCGCGACAGTATCGCCGCCACCGGCGACCGAGCGCAACCGGCCCTCCCGGCTCAACTCCGCGGCGTGGCGTGCCGTGAGCACCGTGCCGCGGTCGAAAGGCTCCAGCTCGAAGACGCCGAAAGGCCCGTTCCACACGAGCGTGCGGGCCTTGGAGAAGCAGTCATTGACCGCCTGGATCGTCTTCGGCCCGATATCGAGGATGCGTTCCTTGGCGTTGACTTTCTCCACATCCACCGTGCGGTGATGGGCATGCGGCTTGAAATCCTCAGCCACGACGACATCGACCGGCAACATGATATTGCACCCGCCGGCCTCCGCCTGGTCAAGGATCTCGTGGGCCCTGTCGACCAGATCGTGCTCGCAAAGCGACCGCCCGATGGGCTTGCCGCGGGCGGCAAGGAAGGTGTTCGCCATGCCGCCGCCGATGATCATCGTGTCGACCTTGCAGGCGAGCGTGCCCAGCAGGTCGAGCTTCGTTGAGACCTTCGAGCCGCCGACGACGGCCACGAGCGGGCGCTCGGGATGTTCCAGCGCGACCTCCAGCGCCCTGAGCTCCGCCTCCATCGCCCGCCCGGCGACGGCGGGCAGGAAATGCGCGATGCCCTCGGTCGTGGCGTGGGCGCGGTGCGCGGCGGAGAAGGCGTCGTCGACATAGATGTCGCCGAGATCCATCAGCTTGCGCACGAAGCCCGGCTGGTTCTGCTCCTCGCCGGGATGGAAGCGGGTGTTCTCCATGAGCAGGACGTCGCCCGGCTGCGCCGCGGCGACCGCGCGTTCGGGCGCGTCGTCGTCCCATGTGGTCTCCACGAAGGTGACCGGCAGGCCGACGGCCTTGGCGAGCGGTTCGGCGACCGGCTTGAGGGTCATGTCGGGGACGACGGTACCCTTCGGCCGGCCGAGATGGGACAGGACGATGACGATGGCGCCCTTGCCGGTCAGCTCCCTGATGGTGGGCGCCACGCGCGAGATGCGTGTCGAGTCGAGCACCTCGTCGCCCTCCAGCGGAACGTTGAGGTCGGCCCGGAGCAGGATGCGCTTGCCCTTGGGATCGATGTCGTCGAGCGTACGAAACGATGCAACTCCGGTCTCCTCGGTCAGCGTCACCGGTCCTGCCCCCTCGCTGTCAGAGTCCGCCCATATAGGCCGCGGTATCGTTCATCCGGTGGGAAAAGCCCCATTCATTGTCGTACCAGGCGCCGATCCGCACGAGGCCGCCATCGACCACCTGGGTCTGCCCGGCGTCGAATGTCGCCGATGCCGGATTGTGGTTGAAATCGATGGAGACGAGCGGTTCGGTGCAGATGTCGAGCACGCCCTTGAGGGGACCGCGCGCGGCCTCCGCCATGGCCGCGTTGATCTCCTCCACGGTGACGGTGCGGCCCGGCAGGAAGACCAGATCGACCAGCGAGACATTCGGCGTCGGCACGCGGATCGAGGTGCCGTCGAGCTTGCCCTTGAGCGCGGGCAGCACGTCGCCGATGGATTTCGCCGCGCCCGTCGAGGTCGGAATCATCGACATGCCCGCCGCGCGCGCCCGGCGCAGGTCGCTCTTGTGGCTGTTGTCGAGCAGCCTCTGGTCGGTGGTATAGGCGTGGATCGTGGTCATGAAGCCACGTTCGATACCGCACAAATCGTTCAACACCATGGCAACCGGGGCCAGGCAGTTCGTCGTGCAGGAGGCATTTGACACGACGGTGTTGCCGGGCTCGATGTCGCGGTGGTTGACGCCATAGACGACGGTGAGGTCGGAGCCCTTGCCGGGCGCGGAGATCAGCACCTTGCCGGCGCCGGCATCGAGATGGGCCTGCACCTGGTCGCGCGTGCGGAACTTGCCGGTGCATTCGAGCACGACATCGACGCCATGCTTGGCCCAGGGCAGGTCGGCGGGCTTCTCCTCGCGGCAATAGGCAATCGGGCCGGCGCCGATATCGATGCTGTCGCTGGTCGTGGACACGGCGCCCTGGAAGGTGCCGTGCACCGAATCGTACTTGAACAGATGGGCGGCCATGTCCGGCTCGGAACGGTTGTTGATGGCGACGACCTCAAGATCGTTGCGCTGGGATTCCGCGACCGCGCGCAATACGAGTCGCCCGATCCGTCCGAACCCGTTGATGGCTATCCGAACCGTCATAGCTGTCCAGCTCCTGTCTCGGCTTTTGAAACTTGGGGTGAAGCGCCCCCCGTACCGGGCCCCCGCGGGTCTCAGGCGCCTCCTTCGGTGAAGCGCGCCAGTGCGGCGGTGACGACCGCGTCCGTGGTGATGCCGAAATGCCGGTAGAGGTCGGCCGCCGGCGCGCTCGCGCCGAAGCCGTGCATCCCGATGAAGATGCCGTCCGTGCCGATGAAGCGCTCCCAGCCCATGGACACCGCCGCCTCGATGGCGACGCGCACCGGCTCGGTGCCGAGCACGGAGGCCTGGTAGTCGGGCGACTGCTCGTCGAACAGTTCGAAGCACGGCACCGACACGACGCGGGCGGGGTGGCCGGCGGCATCGAGCTTGGCCTTGGCTTCGAGCGCGATCTCCACCTCCGAGCCCGTGGCGAAGATCACCACGTCGGACTCGCGCTCCGGCACGGCGAGGTCGTAGGCGCCGCGCATGCACAGATTGTCGGCGGAGAATTCGCGTCGGACCGCCGGCACCTTCTGCCGGGTCAGCGCGAGGAGGCTCGGCCGGTCGCCAGTGCGCAGGGCCGCTTCCCAGCACTCCGCCGTCTCCATCGCGTCCGCCGGGCGCATGACCATGAGATTCGGCATGGCGCGCAGGCTCGCCAGGTGCTCGACCGGCTGGTGGGTGGGTCCGTCCTCGCCGAGGCCGATGGAATCGTGGGTCATCACGTAGATCACCCGCTGGTGCATCAGCGCGGACAGCCGGATCGAGGGGCGGCAATAGTCGGAGAACACGAGGAAGGTGCCGCCATAGGGGATGATGCCGCCATGGAGCGCCAGGCCGTTCATGGCGGCCGCCATGCCGTGCTCGCGCACGCCGTAATGGACGAAGCGGCCGGAGAAGTCGTCCGGGGTGATCGCCGCCATGTCCCTGGAGCGCGTGTTGTTGGAGCCGGTCAGGTCGGCGGACCCGCCGATGGTCTCCGGAAGCACCTCGTTGATGACGTCGAGCGCGTTCTGCGAGGATGCGCGCGTGGCCAGCGCCGGGGCTTCCTTGGCGAGCGCCATCTTGTAGGCGGCGAACGCCTGGTCCAGCCGGGCCGGCAGGTCGCCGCGCATGCGCCGGTCGAACTCCGCGCGCGTCTCCGGGTCGAGGGCGGCGATGCGGCCTTCCCAGGCCTTGCGCTTCTTGCAGCCGCGAATGCCGGCGATCCGCCAGGCGTCGCGCACCTCGCAAGGGATATCGAAGGCATCCTCGCTCCAGCCGAGCGCGCCGCGCGCCGCGGCGATCTCTTCGGCACCCAGCGGTGCGCCATGGACGCCGGCGGTGCCCTGCTTGTTCGGCGCGCCGTAGCCGATGACGGTGCGGCAGGCGATGAGCGCCGGCTCCGGCGCCTCGCGGGCCGCCGCGATCGCTGCAGCGATGGCCGAGGGGTCGTGGCCGTCGACGCGGGTGACGTGCCAGCCCGACGCCTCGAAGCGCTTCAGCTGGTCGGTCGAGTCGGCGAGGTCCACGGGCCCGTCGATGGAGATGCCGTTGTCGTCGAACAGCACGATGAGCTTGGACAGCTTCAGATGGCCGGCCAGCGCGATGGCTTCCTGGCTGATACCTTCCATGAGGCAGCCGTCGCCCGCCAGCACATAGGTATAATGGTCGACCGCGTCCTTGCCGAAGGTCGCGGCGAGGTGGCGTTCCGCCATCGCCATACCGACGGCGTTGGCGAGCCCCTGGCCGAGCGGCCCGGTCGTTGTCTCGATTCCGGCTGCCGCGCCATATTCGGGATGGCCCGCCGTGCGCGATCCCAGCTGCCGGAAGCGCTTGATCTCGTCGATCGTGATGTCCTCGTAGCCGAGGAGGTGGAGCAGGCCGTAGAGCAGCATCGAGCCATGGCCGGCGGACAGCACGAACCGGTCGCGATCCGGCCAGTCCGGCGCGGTGGCGTCGAACTTCAGGAACTGCGTGAACAGTACGGTCGCGATGTCGGCCGCGCCCATCGGCAGCCCGGGATGGCCGGACTTGGCCTGCTGTACGGCGTCCATGGCCAGCGCCCTCAGCGCATTGGCCATGTTGCGGTGCTTTTGAAGCTCGGCGTCGGCAACGTCCTGGACGGCCGGAGCACGCGAGGCCGATGCCGCGGAATTGGCTGGGGTCATGTCTTTAGCCGCCCATTAAAACCGGCGCCACAAATACCACCTGCCCCTAGCGAGTCAACGCTCCTTGCCGGCCTGTGCGCCCGGGCGTGGATAACGCGACCTATGCGCCGCGCTGGCAATGCGCGGCCGCGAGCCTGTCGTATTTGCGGTGCAGCCGGGGTTCATGATTGACGCTCAAACCGGCAAGTGCCTAAGCTTTTCGCCCTATTTGTGGCGATCCGCTCTATTAGGCAAGATCGGGGCCTTAAACGAAACGGAGCGTGCATGCAATGCCGGATGCTTCACGACTGGAACAAGCGCTGAGCCGTTTCGACGCGGCGATCGACGAGCTGGCGACGGCCATGGAACATCACGGGACCGCACCCGGGCGGGCGGAAGGCGGCGACGGGGCGGGGGCCGGCGAGGACGACCGGCACGCCGCGCTGCAGGCCGAGCTCGAGGCGCTGAGGGAGGATCGCGCCCGCCTCGTCGACGAGCTCAAGGGACTGCGCGAGCGCAACAGCGAGCTGGCCGACGCCAGGACGAAGGCGGTCGGCAGGATCGACGACGCGATGTCGCGTATCCGCACCGTTCTGGGCGAGTAGCCGGCAGCCTTGGCGAACAGCCCCCGCGGCGGGTGCAGACGAGACGGGACAAGCGGGCCGGAAAATGCGCTAGTATCCGCGCGAACCGGTATGATTCTGGAGCTTTGAAGCAATATGGCGCAAGTCGTCGTCAGGGTGAATGACCGCCCCTATACGCTGCAGTGCGGAGATGGCGAGGAAGAGCATCTCGCCGAGCTTGCGCAACTGATCGACCGAGAGGTGACCAAGCTCAAGCACAGCGTGGGCCAGGTCGGCGATTCGCGCCTGCTTCTGATGGCGGGGCTCGTCATCACAGACCAGCTTGCCGAGGCGCTTCAGCGCATCGAGGACCTGCAGGAGCAGCTCGACGGGCAGGGCGGCGGTTCCCGCGACGAGCCGAGAGGGCCGTCCGTGGAAGACCGCGTGGCCGAGCGGCTGACGGCGGCGGCGGCGAAGCTCGAGGCGCTCAGCCGCAACCTCAACAGCCGGGGCGATGCCTCCTCCTGACCGCCTGCGGGGCGAATTGTCGCATGACGCGGGCGCCGGCACCCGCGCCCGCCATTCAGTGGTGGACCCGGCGGCGGCGGCGCCCTAAATACGGAGATGGCGGGCTGCCCGGTGCGTCAGGAACACGTTTCCCTGGGGCCTATACCGATCCTTATGGGAGCTGTCCCTGGTTGGAGCCGTGGCTTCTTCCAAACGGCACCCACCTACGTTGAGTAGGAACCCGGGATCGAAATTCCGACGGCCAGGGCGGCTTTGCCTCCTTCGGCGGGAGTCATGCCGCGCCGGCCCGCTTCTCCGCCTGCCTCTTCCCGTGGGATCGCACGCCACGGGGCGGCGGGCGGAGATGCGGGCCGGTTCCGTTTCGGGTGTCTGGAGCCCGGACCGCAGGTGCGGCGGCGCTGGCGGGACAACCGTAAAAGGGAGCGCGATATGGACGAGGTCCGGGACGAGGCCGGCCTGGCGGCACGCAAGAAGGCTCTGCGCGCGCAGATGATGGCGGCGCGCGAGCGCGCTCATGGCGAGTATGGCGGCAAGGCCGGCGAGGCGCTGGCGGCGCTTGCCGCCGCCGCGCTCGGCGAGGCCCGCGGGCGGACTGTGTCCGGCTTCCATTCCTATGGCAGCGAGATCGATTGCCTGCCGCTTCTGGCCGCCATGGCCGATGCGGGATGGGGAACGTGCCTGCCGGTCGTCGTCAGGCCGCGCGAGCCGCTCGTCTTCCGCCGGTGGCGTCCGGGCGAGCCGACGGAACCCGGGCGCTGGGACATTCCCGTGCCGCGCGCCGATGCGGAGACCGTCGATCCCGACATCCTGCTCGTTCCCTTGCTCGCCTTCGACCGGTCGGGCTACCGTCTCGGCTACGGGGGCGGTTTCTACGATCGCACGCTGGACCGGTTGCGCCGGCTCAAGCCCGTCCTGGCCGTGGGGATCGCCTATTCGGCCCAGGAGGTCGAGGCGGTTCCGCGCGGGGACAATGACGAGCCGGTCGATCTCGTGCTGACCGAGAAGGGCCCCGTTAGGCTGGCGCGGCAGGAGGCCCCGCCCGCCGGATCGTGAGGATGAATGCGACTGATCTTTATCGGAGACGTGGTCGGCCGGATCGGCCGGAAGGTGGTCTGCCGCGAGCTGCCGCGCCTGTGCGAGCGCGTCTCGCCGGATCTCGTGGTGGTCAATGGCGAGAATGCCGCCGGCGGGTTCGGCATCACCGAGGAGATCTTCCATGAGCTGAGGGACGCCGGCGCCGACGTCGTCACTCTCGGCAACCACGCCTGGGACCAGAAGGAGGCGCTGGTCTTCATCGAGCGCGAGCCGCGTCTTCTCAGGCCGCTGAACTATCCCGCCGGCACGCCGGGGCGCGGGGCAGGGCTGTTCGACACCGCGTCGGGCAAGACCGCGCTCGTCATCAACGCCATGGGGCGGCTGTTCATGGATCCGCTCGGCGATCCGTTCGAGGCGATCGAACGCGAGGTCGAGGCCTGCCCGCTGCGCGAGGCCTGCGATGCCACGCTCGTCGATTTCCACGCCGAGGCCACGTCGGAGAAGATGGCGCTCGGCCATTTCCTCGACGGGCGCGCGAGCCTCGTCGTCGGCACCCATACCCATGTGCCGACCGCCGACTATCATGTGCTGGCCAACGGCACGGCCTACATGACCGATGCCGGCATGTCGGGCACCTACGACTCTGTCATCGGCATGGATCCCGCCGAGCCGATCACGCGGTTCACCCGCAAGATCCCGACGGGGCGGCTCGCCCCGGCCAAGGGCGAGGGAACGATGTCGGGCGTCGCCGTGGAGACCGACGATGCGACGGGGCTCGCCCTCCGGATCGGCGCGATCCGGGTCGGCGGCGCCCTGGAGCCGGCCCTGCCGTCCTTCTGGCTGGAGGAGCCGGCGGAGGCGCCCTGATCGCCCACCCTATGGATTCATGCCGCCTCGGCGATTATAAAGCGCCCGACTGACACACATGACAGACCGCTGAGACGGTTCGCGCCTCGTCGCGATCGGGGGTGGCGGCCCGTCGGACATGCGGCGAGACGAGAGGTCGAGGAATGGCTGGACATTCGCAGTTCAAGAACATCATGCACCGCAAGGGGCGCCAGGATGCCGCGCGCTCCAAGCTGTTCTCCAAGCTGTCGAAGGAGATCACGGTGGCCGCCAAGGTCGGCGGGTCCGACGTCGATGGCAATCCGCGCCTGAGGCTGGCGATCCAGAACGCCAAGGCGCAGTCCATGCCCAAGGACAATATCGAGCGCGCCATCAAGAAGTCGGAAGGCGGCGATTCGGACAATTACGAGGAGATCCGCTACGAGGGCTACGGGCCCGGCGGCGTGGCGGTGATCGTGGAGGCGCTGACCGACAACCGTAATCGCACGGCGAGCGCGGTGCGCGCCATCTTCTCCAAATATGGCGGCAATCTCGGCGAGACGGGCTCGGTCTCCTTCATGTTCGACCGGGTGGGCGAGATCGTCTATCCGGCGGATGCCGGCGATGCGGAGACCGTTCTCGAGGCGGCCATCGAGGCCGGGGCGGAGGATGTCCAGTCCGACGAGAACGGCCACATCGTCACCTGCGTCTTCGAGGACCTCAACGATGTCTCCCAGGGGCTCGAGGGCGCGCTCGGCGAGGCGCAGACCGTGCGCCCCATCTGGCGGCCGCAGACCAACACGCCGGTGGACGAGGACCGCGCGAGGACGCTCATGAACCTCATCGGTGCGCTCGACGACGACGACGACGTGCAGAACGTCTATTCGAACTTCGAGGTCTCCGACGAGATCATGGCGCGGCTCACCGCGGCGTAAGGAGAGGGGCCGGCCGGAGCGGCGTAGGTCCGCTCCTCTGCCCGGCGGTTTCTGGCAAGTCCGGACGCCCTATCTCAGCATCCCGTCGAAGACCGGCATGCTGGTGATCGCGGCGGCTGCGACCGCGGCAAAGGCGAGCCGGCGATAGAAGGCGGCCGAGGCGAGGCGGAACAGCCATGCGCCGACGAACAGGGCGAGCGCATAGGCCGGCGTGACCGCCACGACGAGTTCCGCCACCGCACCCGAGAAGAAGCCGTTCCACAGATAGGCGGCGAAGGTGGAAAGGCCCGTCACCGTGAAATAGACGATGAAGTTCGCTCTGAGCACGTGGGGCGGATTGGGCCCGCTCATCCAGAACACGATGACCGGCGGGCCGGCGACCTGGCTGATGCCGCCAAGCAGGCCCGATACGCAGCCGACGGCGAGCGAGGCGGCGACCGGCGGCTCGCCGCGATAGCGCCAGCCCGACATCAGGAGTCCGAGAAGCGCGAGCGCCAGCGCGCTGATCGCCCAGCGCAACGCCAGGGGATCGGCAGTGCCGAGGATCCAGGCGCCAAGCGGCGCGGTCGCCATGGCGGCAAGCGCCGTCGGCAGGATCTGGTACCAGCGGCACAGCCTGACGGCGTGCACGAAGAGCGGGAGGGTCAGGACGCCGCTCACGACGAGGAAGGCGGCAGCCGCCATGCGCGGTTCGATCAGGGCGCTCGCCAGCGGCATGAAGACGAGCGCGCCGCCGAAGCCCGCAAACCCGCCGACCGTGCCGGCCATGAGGGCCGCAGCGATCAGGACGAGCACATGCGGGTCGGAAAACACGGGGGGCAGGGCCTTTCGGGGCCTGAGACGGGCGGATCCTCCGTGTCCTCATAGCGCGTGCGATAGCCGGGCGTCCATGTGGCGTCCCTGTGTCAGGCGCGGGACGAGGGGACGGCCTGTGCGACGGGCAGGGGCCCGTCCGTCCTGACGGGCCGCATGGCGAAGTTGGAGCGGATATCCTTGACCATGGGCAGGCGCAGGAGCTTGCCGGTCAGCAGCTCCTCATAGGCGTCGAGGTCGGGCACGACGACCTCGGCGAGGAAGTCGGCCTCGCCGGAGATCATGTGGCAGGAGACCACCTCCGGCATGGCGAGGAGGGTTTCATGGAGCGCTGCTGCGTTCTCGAAGCTGTGCTTTTCCACGCGGATGTCCACGAAGACGGTGAGGCCCAGCCCCACGGCACGGCGGTCGAGCACCGCCCGATAGCCGCGTATCACGCCCATGCGCTCCAGCCGCTTCACCCGCCTCAGGCACGGCGAGGGAGACAGGGCGACCGTCTCGGCAAGCTCCACATTGGTCAGCCGTCCGTCCCGCTGCAGGGCGGCGAGGATGGCGAGGTCCTTCTGGTCGAGATCCGGTTTTGGCATGATCTGTCTCATTATAGAGAAATAAAGCAATATTATAGCGCATAAGTGAGATTCGCGAGGCCTTCTTTGCAAGGACCTGCCTGCAGGGTGTCCGCTATCGTTCGCCGCATCCCGGTAACGGAGGATGCGATGAATGCGATAACCGGTCTGCGCCGGCGCCTCGCCGGCGGCGAGGTCCCGGCACTGGCGGGGTGGCCGCCGCGCTGCTGACCGTGACGATCTGGTCGGGATGGGTGGTCGGCACGCGCCACGCCGTCACCTCCGGGCTCGATCCCGCAGCCGTCGGGCTGTTGCGCTTCGGACTGCCGGCGCTCGTCTTCGCGCCCTGGTGGCTGCGGCGTGGGCTCCTGCCGCGCGGCGTCGCCCCGTCGGCCCTGGCGATGATGGTGGCCGGCGCCGGCGCACCCTTCCTCATGCTGGCCGCAAGCGGCATGCAGTTCGCGCCGGCGGCGGATGTGGGCGCGCTTCTGCCCGGTACCATGCCGCTCTTCGCCGCGCTCATCGGCTGGGCGCTCCTGGGCGAGCGCCAGACCCGCCTGCGCGTTGCGGGCTTTGCCATGATCGCGGCGGGGATCGTGGCGATCGGCGGCGGCGCGGCGCTTGCCGGCACGGATGGCGCGTGGCGTGGTCACCTCCTGTTCCTCGCTGCGGCTGCGTGCTGGGCGGGCTACACCCATGCCTATCGCCGGACGGGGCTCACCCCCTTCGAGGCGGCGGGGCTGATCGGCATATGGTCGGTCCTGATCCTGCTGCCCGCCGTCTTGTGGGCCGGAGGCGGCGGTCTTGCCCGCGTCCCGGCGGCGGAGGTGTGGGGCCAGCTTGCCATCCAGGGCGGTCTGTCCGGCGTGGTGGCGCTGGCAAGCTACGGCTTCGCGGTGGCCCGCCTCGGGGCGACCGGGGCGGCCGCCTTCTCCGCCCTCGTTCCGGGCCTTGCCGCGCTCTTTGCCATCCCGTTTCTGGGCGAACTGCCGGGGCCTTGGACGATGCTCGGCATCGCGAGCGTGTCGCTCGGCGTGGCGCTGGTCACGGGCGCCATCGGACGAAACGGGAACACAAAAGCGGCAGCCCCGTGATTTCCGGGCTTGGGCCCGGTGCGGTGCCTCGTGTATTGAAACCCTATGACACAGGCACCGATTCGCATTATCGGGATCGATCCGGGCTTGCGCCGGACGGGGTGGGGCGTGATCACGGCGGAAGGCTCGCGCCTCGGCTATGTGGCCGGCGGCACGCTGAAGGCCGATGAGCGCCTGCCGCTTGCCGAGCGGCTCCTGAGCCTCCACGAGCAGCTCACCCGCGTGGTCGCCGAATGGACGCCCGACGAGGCGGCGGTGGAGGAGACCTTCGTCAACAAGGACGCGCGCTCCACGCTCAAGCTCGGCCATGCCCGCGCCGTGGCGCTCCTGGTGCCGGCGGCCGCCGGCCTGTCGGTGGCCGAATACGCGCCCAATGCGGTCAAGAAATGCGTGGTGGGCGCCGGCCATGCCGACAAGGACCAGATTCACCACATGGTCAAGATCCTCCTGCCGCGCTGCAAGCCGGACAGCGCGGATGCGGCGGACGCGCTCGCCGTCGCCGTCACCCATGCCCATCACAGGACAAGCGCGGTCGCGCGCATCGCAGCGGGGGCCGTCGCGTCATGATCGGCAAGCTCAGGGGCAATATCGATTCCTATGGCGAGGACTGGGTGATCGTCGACGTCAACGGCGTCGGCTATCACGTGGTCTGCTCCACCAGGACGCTCTCCCAGCTTCCCCCCGCGGGCGAGGCGGCGGTACTGGAGATCGAGACCCATGTGCGCGAGGACCAGATCCGCCTCTTCGGCTTCGCCACCGCGCTGGAGCGCGACTGGTTCCGCCTGCTCCAGTCCGTGCAGGGCGTGGGCACGCGCGTCGCGCTCGCCGTGCTCTCCACGCTCACCCCGTCGGAGCTCGCCAACGCCATCGCCATGCAGGACCGCGCGCTCGTCTCCAAGGCGCCGGGCGTGGGTGCGAAGGTCGCCCAGCGCATCGTGTCGGAGCTGAAGGACAAGGCGCCGGCGATCAGCCTCGCCGACCGGGGTCTCGTCGGGCTCGGCGTGGGAGCGGACGGCGGGGCGCAGCCATCGGCCGCGGCGGATGCGGTGTCCGCGCTGGTCAATCTGGGCTACCCTCAGCTGCAGGCCGGCCAGGCGGTGGCCGCGGCGACCGCGCAGGCCGGAGAGACGGCTGCAACGCAGGAGCTGATCCGGCTGGCCCTTAAGGAACTGGCGCCATGAGCGAGGAGCGACTTGTCGATCGCGCGGAGCGGGCGGGCGATGCCGCGGACACCACGCTGCGCCCGGTCCGGCTCGACGACTTCATCGGCCAGAGACGCGCCAAGGCCAATCTGAAGGTCTTCATCGAGGCCGCCCGCACGCGCGGCGAGGCGCTCGACCACGTTCTTCTGGCGGGACCTCCCGGGCTCGGCAAGACGACGCTCGCCCAGATCGTCGCGCGCGAGCTCGGCGTCAATTTCCGTGCGACCTCCGGACCGGTCATCGCCAAGGCCGGCGATCTCGCCGCCCTCCTGACCAATCTGGAGGAGCGCGACGTCCTGTTCATCGACGAGATCCACCGGCTCAACCCGGCGGTGGAGGAGATCCTCTATCCCGCCATGGAGGACTTCCAGCTCGATCTCATCATCGGCGAGGGGCCGGCGGCGCGCTCGGTGCGTATCGATCTTTCGCGCTTCACCCTCGTCGGTGCGACGACGCGGACGGGCCTGCTCACCACGCCCTTGCGCGACCGGTTCGGCATTCCGCTCAGGCTCGAATTCTACGAGGAGGCGGAGCTTCTCGACATCGTCACGCGCGGCGCGCGCATGCTGGGACTCGCCATGTCGGAGGCCGGCGCGCGCGAGATCGCCAAGCGCTCGCGCGGCACGCCGCGCATTGCCGGCCGGCTCCTGCGCCGGGTGCGCGATTTCGCCGATGTCGCCGGCGCCGGCGAGGTCGACGACAAGGTCGCCGACCAGGCGCTCCTCCATCTCGATGTGGACGGGCGCGGGCTCGACACGCTCGACCGGCGCTATCTGGAGTGCATCGCGCTCAATTTCGGCGGCGGGCCGGTCGGCGTGGAAACGGTCGCCGCCGCCTTGAGCGAGGCGCGCGATGCCATCGAGGAGATCATCGAGCCGTTCCTGATCCAGCAGGGCTTCGTCAACCGCACCCCGCGCGGCCGGCTCCTGACGCCGGTCGCTTTCGCCCATCTGGGGCTGGCGGTACCGGGGCGGCTGGAGACCATGCAGGGCGAATTGTTCCGGGGCGATGGCAACGAGCAGTGAACGCGACGCCGCGCCCGGCCGCTGGCCGGATCTCGCCGGGCGCATCGAGGGCAGGGTGCACCGCCTGCCGGTTCGGGTCTATTACGAGGACACCGACTTCTCCGGCTATGTCTACCACGCCAACTACGTGAAGTTCTGCGAGCGCGGCCGGTCGGACTGCCTGCGCCTTCTCGGTGTGCACCACCACGAGCTCGTCGGCACGGGCGGGCACGACTGGACCGGCTTCGTCGTGCGCCGCATGGAGGCGGACTTCCTCAAGCCCGCCCGGATCGACGAGGTGCTGGAGGTGCATACGAGCCTTGCCGCGCTGGGCCGCGCGCGCATCGTGCTCGACCAGCGCATCCTGCGGGGAGAGGACTGCCTGTTCACCGCGCTCGTGACTGCCGCGGTCGTCGACCGGCGCGGCCGACCCGTGCGCCTGTCGGCCGGGATGACGGCGGCGCTGGAGCGCATGCATCCCGACGGGCCCGGCGTGGACGGGGAGGGATAGCGCCGTCGCGGGGGCCGCATCCGCTCGGCAGGGACAAAGAGGCCCATTGCCCTTTTCGGCGCGGTGTCGTAACGCTCCCTTAACCATGGGCTGGTTGTGTGGGCGTCGGGTTGCCCGCGAGGGCGTGGCATCCCGTGAGTGCCCGGCAGTCCGGCCGGCGTCGGCAGATGCCCCGGAACGCCGCAGTTTCGACATGTTTGTAGGCATTGTTTCGCCGCCGACGCGCATGGTTCAGTATGGCGGGGCGCCAGAGGGGCTGGCCCCGGATTAACACTCAGAGGAGTTCATGGAAGTCGAGCTCGCTCAGGGCGTGGCCCAGCAGGCCGATTACTCGATGATCGGTCTATTTCTCCAGGCGCATATCGTCGTCAAGATCGTGATGATCGGGCTGTTGCTCGCCTCGGTCTGGACGTGGGCGATCGTGTTCGAGAAATTCACCCTGGTCGCGCGGGCACGCCGCGATGCCGACCAGTTCGAGCAGATGTTTTGGTCCGGCCAGTCGCTGGAGGATCTCTATCTCACGCTCGGTCCGCGCAACAACCGGTCCTGCGCGGCCCTGTTCATGGCCGCGATGCGGGAATGGAAACGCAGCCAGGAAAGCGCCGTGCGCTCCGGCTTCGCGGGCGTCCAGAAGCGCATCGAGAAGGTGATGGAGGTCCAGCTCCAGAAGGAGATGGCCCGGCTCGAGCGCCGGCTGCTGTTCCTGGCCACGGTCGGCTCGACGGCGCCGTTCATCGGCCTGTTCGGTACGGTCTGGGGCATCATGAACAGCTTCCAGGCGATCGCGGTGTCGAAGAACACCAATCTCGCCGTGGTCGCGCCCGGCATCGCGGAGGCGCTGGCCGCCACCGCGCTCGGCCTGCTCGCGGCGATCCCGGCGGTCATCTTCTACAACAAGTTCTCCACCGATCTCTCCCGCATCGGCGCGAGGCTGGAGAACTTCGCGGACGAATTCTCCGCGATCATCTCCCGCCAGCTCGACGAGCGGGGCTGATCGCACAACGGCAGCGAGGCGACGGCAATGGCAGTCGGCGTGGGTCACTTCAACGGCGGAAACGGGCGGCGCGGCCGCAAGCGCAACGGCTATGTGCCGATGGCGGAGATCAACGTCACGCCATTCGTGGACGTGATGCTGGTGCTGCTCATCATCTTCATGGTGGCCGCCCCCCTGCTCACCGTCGGCGTGCCGATCGAGCTGCCGGAGACGCAGGCCAAGGCCCTGGAGGGCGACAAGGAGCCGCTCACCGTGACGGTCAGCCCGGAAGGCCAGATCTTCCTGCAGGAGACCGAGGTCGACCTCGACACGCTCGTGCCGAAATTGATTGCGATAACGGACAGCGGCTACGATGAGCGTATCTATGTTCGCGGCGACAGGAACGTGAACTACGGAACCGTGATGCAGGTCATGGGCGCCATGAACGCTGCGGGGTTCAGGCGGATCGGACTGGTGACCGATTCCGAGGACAAGCGGTAGTATGCCGGAATGCGCTGGAGCCTACTGGTCTCGTTCCTCCTACACACGGCGATCCTGATTTCCGCCGTGATCGTCCTGCCGTCTCCGGATGCCTCCCTGACGGAGGATACCGCCTCCATTCCCGTGGAACTGGTGACGCTCGACGACGTTACCAGGCTGCAGGCGATGCAGAAGGAGACGGAGGAGGCGCCGAAGCCGGAGGAGAAGCCCGCACCGCCGGAGCCGAAGAAGGTCGAGACACCCGAGCCCAAGCCGGCACCGGAGCCTGAGAAGGCGGCGCCCAAGCCAGCTCCGGAACCTGAGCCAGAGCCCGAGCAGGCCGAAGCCCAGCCGGAACCGGAGCCCGCGCCCGAACCTGCGCCGGCCCCCGAGCCCGCGCCGGAGAAGGCGCCGGAGCCGGAGACGCAGGCCAAGCCCGTGCCGAAGCCGCGCACCAAGCCGAAGCCGCCCCCGCAACTCGCCCAGAAGACGCCGGAGCCCAGGGACGATTTCAATCCCGACGAGATCTCCGCGTTGCTGAACAAGCTGCCGGACCAGGAGCAGGCTTCGCCGCAACCCTCCGATACGGCCGGAACGCCGATCCAGGGGCCGGCGGATGTGAGCGGGCAGGACAACCAGATCACGGCCAACGAGGTGGAATGGCTGCGCCGCCAGATCTCGCGGTGCTGGACGCCGCCGCCCGGCCTCACCGCGGCGCCCAACCTGGTCGTTCGCCTGCAGTTTTCGATGGAGCGGAATGGGGCGGTCACCGGCCAGCCCCAGCTGCTGAACAGCGATCCCGCTCCCCAGTTCCCGGCGGCCGCCGATGCCGCCATCCGTGCCGTGCTCGCATGTCAGCCCTACGACATGCCGGCGGAGAAGTACGAGTCCTGGCGGGAAGTGATCCTTAACTTCGATCCGAGCAAGATGTACGGCACCTGATCTGTCAACGAGACGAGCCAAAGACCCATGCCTCACTATTTCAGGGATCTCAGCAGGACGGCGTGCCGCCTCGTGCTTTTCGCGCTCCTGCCGCTGATTGCCGTTGCGGGCCTTGCAACCCCGGCGCGCGCGGTGATCGAGCTCGACATCACCAAGGGCCAGATCGAGCCGATGCCGATCGCGATCACCAATTTCGTCGGCTCCGGCGAGGAGGCGGGCCGCTACGGCGTGGATATCGCCGCCGTCGTCTCTGCGGACCTGAAGCGCTCGGGGCTGTTCCGCCCGCTGCCGCGCGAGGCCTTCATCGAGACCGTCTCCAATTTCGACCAGGCGCCGCGCTTCGGCGACTGGCGCATCATTCAGGCGCAGGCTCTCGTGACGGGGCGCGTGACCGTCCTGCCCGACGGTCGGCTGCGCGCGGAGTTCCGACTGTGGGACGTCTATGCCCAGCAGCAGATGGTCGGGCTGCAATTCGTCACCACGCCGCGCAACTGGCGGCGCATCGGCCATCTCATTGCCGATGCGGTCTATGAGCGGCTGACCGGCGAGAAGGGCTATTTCGACACCCGCATCGTGTTCATCGACGAGAGCGGGCCGAAGGACAAGCGCGTCAAGCGGCTGGCACTGATGGACCAGGACGGGGAGAATCTGCGCTATCTCTCCGACGGGCAGAGCCTCGTGCTCACCCCGCGCTTCAGCCCCAATTCCCAGGAGATCACCTACGTCTCCTATGCGGGCGGGCGGCCGCGCGTCTATCTCTACAATATCGAGACCGGCCAGAGGGAGATCGTGGGCGTGTTCCCCACCATGACCTTCGCGCCGCGCTTCTCGCCCGACGGCCAGCATGTGATCCTGAGCCTGCAGCAGGGCGGCAATTCCGACATCTACACGATGGACCTGCGCAGCCGGGAGACGCGCCAGCTCACCGATACGCCCTCCATCGAGACGGCGCCGAGCTATTCGCCCGACGGGCGCCAGGTCACCTTCGAGTCCGACCGCGAGGGCAGCCAGCAGATCTATGTCATGAATGCCGACGGTTCGGGCCAGCAGCGCATCTCGGCGGGGCGGGGCCGCTACTCCACCCCGGTCTGGTCGCCGCGCGGCGACCTCATCGCCTTCACCAAGCTTCTGAACGGCCGGTTCCTGATCGGCGTGATGCGCCCCGACGGCACCGGTGAGAGAATATTAACCGAAGGCTTTCACAATGAGGGACCGACTTGGGCGCCCAATGGACGCGTCATCATGTTCTTCCGGGACACGCCGGGGGAGCGGGGAGGACCGAGGCTCTGGACGGTCGATCTCACCGGCTATAACGAACAGCAGGTGCCGACGCCGAACTTTGCTTCCGATCCCTCCTGGTCGGCCTTGCTGAAATAGGGGCCAGGCGGTATTAACCGGAACGCCGGTGGACCGAGGTTTTGAAGAGGGCTGAGCTGGGCGACGAGGATAAAGGCCCGGGGCAATCGTGAAAGCGGGCGAGGTGGGCCTGAGGCGCGGCCATACCGACCCGGATTGCTTTGCGGTCGGACAATGTTTTCAAGGAGTGGGACCTCATGATGCGTCATATTGCGAAGCTCAAATTCGCGGCAATTGTCTTCGGCATGCTCGCGGTTGCGGCTTGTTCGTCGTCCGACCGGCCCGACCTGCAGCAGCAGGAAGCCGCCGTGCCGGGCTCGGAGCGCGATTTCGTTCTCAATGTCGGTGACAGGGTGTTCTTCACGACCGACGTGACGACCCTGTCGGACGAAGCCAGGGAGACGCTGCGCCGTCAGGCCGCCTGGCTGAAGCTCTACCCGCAGATCAAGGTGCAGGTCGAGGGCCATGCCGACGAGCGCGGCACGCGGGAATACAACCTCGCACTGTCCGCCCAGCGCGCCACCAATGTGCGCAACTTCCTCGTCTCGCAGGGCATCGACGCCTCGCGCCTGAGCACCATCGCCTACGGCAAGGAGCGCCCGGTCGCGCTGTGCGACGCGGAGTCCTGCTGGTCGCAGAACCGCCGTGCGGTCACGATCATCATGTCGGGCGCGGCCTCCGGGTGACGGCCGCCGCATAGCCGATGTCTTTCGAGCTTCGGATAGCGCGCTCCCTCCCGGGGCGCGCTTTTCCGCGTTCTGGGCCGGGCCGGCGAAGATGCCTTGATGTTTCCAAGGTTCTTCGCCATCTTCATGGCGCTTGAGACGCCGGGTGCACCCCGGCGGGGCGGTCTGCCGGCGATCGATCCGGCGACCGCCGGATCGGCTCCGCAATCTGAACGGGACGGCTGGAGGAGCTCCGTGGCAGCTCGACAATCGCCAAACAGGCTCGCGCGGCGCGCCGCGGCGGGACTGGCGCTGATGGGCCTGATGGCATGGGGCGCGCTCGCCCCGGCGCAGGCGCAGAACGCGCAGATGAACGCGCTTTACGACAAGATCATGCAGCTCGAGCGCAAGGTGGATGCCATGCAGCCGGGCGCGGCGGCTGGCGGCGGTGGCGCACCGTCCGGCGGTGTGGAGCAGCGCCTCGACAGCATCGAGCAGCAGCTTCGCACGCTCATGAACGAGATGCGCAATCTCGACACGCGGATGCGTGCGCTGGAGGCCCGCCGCTCCGGAGATGCCGGGACGGGCGGAGCGAGCCATGCCGGCGCGCCGGGATACGGCGCGGACGGGCTCGCCACCGGCAGTGCCGACGGGATGGGCGGGCCGCTGGAGCTCGACAAGGCTCCGGGCGCCCAGGTTCTTGCGACCATTCCCCAGAGCGCCATGGAGCAGGAAGGCTCCAATCTCGGCTATGTGCCGCCGGAGAACGGCCGTCCGGCCACCGCGGGGCAGGACACGGTTTCCGGCTCGGGCCCGATGGTGCTCGGCGATGCCGGCAGCGGGGCGGGCAATTCGGGCTACTCCGGTTCGGGCTATGCAGGATCGGCCGACAACGGCTCGGCCTATAACGGCTCGGCGTCTGGCGGATCCGGCTATAACGGATCGGGCGGTACGGGCTCGGGCGCGTCGGCCCCGGCGGCCTCCGGCATGGGCGTCTCGGCGCTGCCGGAGCCGGTCGAGACGGCGAGCCTCGACAATGCGAGCACCGCGGGCACGGGGCCGGACGCGCTCTATGAGCGCTCCTACGAGAACCTGCTTCAGCGCCAGTACGGTGCGGCGGAGAACGGTTTCCGAACGTTCCTGAGCCAGTACGGCTCGAACGAGCTTGCCGGCAATGCGCAATACTGGCTCGGCGAGACCTTCTATGCCCGCGGCGATTACAAGCAGGCCGCCGAGGCCTTCCTCAAGGGCTACCGCAATTACGCCAAGAGCCCGAAGGCGCCGGACAGCCTGTTCAAGCTCGGGCTCACGCTGAAGCAGCTCGGCCAGACGAAACAGGCCTGCGCTACGCTGGCGCAGGTGGGCAAGGCCTATCCGAAGGCGACAAAGGTCGTTGAGCAGGCAAAGCAGGAAAGCACGCAGGCAGGCTGCTGACGCGGCGCTGCCCCTGACACCGGAGGAGACCGCGGCGCTTTTCGCGCCGTTCACGGGGACCGGCCATCTCGCGCTCGCCGTCTCCGGCGGGCCCGACAGCACGGCGCTCATGCTGCTGGCCGCGCGTTGGCGTGCGGCGCTTGCCGAAGCCGAACGTCCTCGGGTTACCGTGCTCTCCGTCGATCACGGGCTGCGCCCGGAGGCCTCTGGGGAATGCCGCACGGTCGCCGGCTGGGCGGATCGCTGCGGATTGTCTCACGAAACCCTGCGCTGGACGGGTGCGAAGCCTGCCAGCGGCATCCAGGCGGCGGCGCGCGAGGCGCGTTATGCGCTGATGACCGACTGGTGCCGCGCCCATGGCGCCTCCCTGCTCGCGACCGCCCACACGCTCGAGGACCAGGCGGAGACGGTTCTCATGCGGCTCGCCCGGGGCAGCGGGATCGACGGTCTGGCCGCCATGGCGGCGGAGACCGGACGCGGCGGCCTGACGCTTGCGAGGCCGCTGCTGGAGGTGGCGCGCGCAAGGCTGAGGGCGACGCTCGAGGTCGCGGGCCATCCCTGGATCGAGGATCCGTCGAACGATGACGAGACCTTCGAGCGCGTGCGCGTGCGCAAGGCCCTGCCCGGGCTTGCCGCCCTGGGGCTTACGCCGGAGGCGCTCGCCCGGACCGCGCGGCGCGCGCGAAAGGCCGCCGATGCGCTCGACGCGGTCGCCGCCGACACGCTGTCGCAGGCCGCCGTGCTCTGGGATGGCGGGTTCTGCACGCTCGACCGGGAGGCGCTGTTGCGGGCCGAGCCGGATATCGCGCAACGCATGATGCAGGCGCTGCTGGTGGCCGTCGGCGGGCTCGCCCATCCCCCGGCCCATGACGCGCTCGCGGGGCTTGCCGAATGGGCCGGCGGGGCAGAGGCCGGAGCGCGCACGCTCGCCGGCTGCCGGATCGCGCCGCGCAAGGGCCGGATCGTCGTGGCCCGCGAGGCCGGGCGGATGGGTGCGGCGGCGGTCGTGGCCGCGCGCCCCGGCGAGACGGTCTGGGACCGGCGTTTCCTGATCCGCCTCGGCGGTGGAACGGCGGTTGCGGAGGATGCCCATATCGCCCCGCTGGGCGCCGATGGGTGGGCGCGTCTGAGACAGCACGGGGATGTGCCGTCCATGCCCGCCTTTGTCGCTCACGGCCTGCCGGCCCTCTGGGACGGGCGGGCGTCTGCGCCCCTGGCCGTTCCGCATTTGCGCTATCTCAATGAAACGGCGGCGGGGACGGCGACGATGGAAGCGGAGTTTCTGGGCGGCCGCAGGCTTGCCATGCTGCCCCTGCGCCGGCTCGCCGTGGAGGGGCGCACAGGCGGCGTGTGAGCGCCGGGGGCGCTTGCGGAACCGGCGGCGGACAGCGTATCGTGCTTGGCAAAAACCCGCGCCCTTCCTATGTTAGAAAGCGAGCGTGCGCAGGGCACCGGAAAACAACCGAAATCGGCCGGTCCACAGGCTGGCGAGGTGAGGACGTTTCGTGAATAATTTCAGGAATTTCGCTGTCTGGGTGATCATCGCGCTGCTGCTGTTTGCCCTGTTTAACCTGTTCCAGGGTCCGACACAGCGCTCGTCGTCGAACGAGGTCAGCTATTCCCAGCTTCTCGACGAGGTCGACGCCGGGAAGGTGCGCGACGTGACGATCGCCGGCGACACGATCACGGGCCACTTCAACGACGGCCGCAGCTTCCAGACGCTCGCGCCCAACGATCCCAACCTGATCTCCGAGCTCAGGAACCGCGACGTCGATATCCGCGCGAAGCCGCCGGGCGAGGACTCTTTCCTCCTCAACGTCTTCATCTCCTGGTTCCCGATCCTGCTGATGATCGCCGTGTGGATCTTCTTCATGCGGCAGATGCAGTCGGGCGGTGGCAAGGCGATGGGCTTCGGCAAGTCGAAGGCCAAGCTGCTCACCGAGCGCCACGGTCGTGTGATGTTCGACGACGTGGCCGGAGTCGACGAGGCCAAGGAGGATCTCCAGGAGATCGTGGAGTTCCTCAAGGACCCGCACAAGTTCCAGCGCCTTGGCGGTCGCATCCCCAAGGGCGCGCTGCTCGTCGGCCCGCCCGGCACCGGCAAGACGCTTCTCGCGCGCGCCATCGCGGGCGAGGCGAATGTGCCGTTCTTCACCATTTCCGGCTCCGACTTCGTGGAGATGTTCGTGGGCGTGGGCGCGAGCCGTGTGCGCGACATGTTCGAGCAGGCCAAGAAGAACGCCCCCTGCATCATCTTCATCGACGAGATCGACGCGGTCGGCCGCCATCGCGGCGCCGGCCTCGGCGGCGGCAATGACGAGCGCGAGCAGACGCTGAACCAGCTGCTCGTCGAGATGGACGGTTTCGAGGCCAATGAGGGCGTCATCCTGGTGGCCGCGACGAACCGCCCCGACGTGCTCGACCCGGCGCTGCTCCGCCCGGGCCGCTTCGACCGCCAGATCGTCGTGCCGCGCCCCGACATCGTGGGTCGCGAGAAGATCCTCAAGGTGCATATGCGCAATGTCCCGCTGGCCCCCGATGTGGAGCCCAAGGTCATCGCGCGCGGCACGCCCGGCTTCTCCGGCGCCGATCTGCAGAACCTCGTGAACGAGGCGGCGCTGCTCGCCGCCCGGCGCGGCAAGCGTCTGGTCACGCAGGTCGAGTTCGAGGACGCCAAGGATAAGGTCATGATGGGGGCGGAGCGACGCTCCATGGTCATGACCGAGGAGGAGAAGAAGCTCACCGCCTATCATGAGGGCGGGCACGCGCTGGTCGGCCTGCACATGCCGGCTTCCGACCCGGTGCACAAGGCGACGATCATCCCGCGCGGGCGTGCGCTCGGCATGGTGATGCGCCTGCCCGAGCGCGATCACATCTCCGTCACCCGCGAAAAGTTCAAGGCCGATCTCGCGGTCGCCATGGGCGGTCGCGTGGCCGAGGAGCTGATCTTTGGGCACGACAAGGTCACCTCCGGGGCGTCGTCCGATATCAAGATGGCCACCCAGCTCGCTCGCGCCATGGTCACCCAGTACGGCATGAGCGACAAGCTCGGGCCCCTGAGCTACGGCGAGAACGAGGAGGAGGTGTTCCTCGGCCATTCCGTCGCGCGCCAGCAGAACCTGTCGCAGGAGACGCAGCGCGTCGTGGACGCGGAGATCTACACGCTGGTCGACGACGGCTACAAGCTCGCCCGCAAGATCCTGGAGGACAATATCGACCAGCTCCACGCCATCGCGAAGGCGCTGCTCGAATACGAGACGCTGTCCGGCGACGAGATCCAGGACCTGCTGAACGGCAAGCCGCCGGTGCGCGACACCACGATCGAGGACGATCCGGTGCCGCCGAAGTCGGCCGTGCCGGTGACGGGCGGCGGGCGCAAGGGCTCCGGGGAAAATCCCGATGCAGGAGACATGGAGCCTCAGCCGCAGGCGTGACGGCATCGTCCGAAGCCGGCTTCGGAGCACCGCGCGTCCGAACGGACATGGGACAAGATGCTGTGACACTTTGAGATCGATCGCCCCGCAACCAGGTCAGGTCGACTGACTGCGGGGCGGTCTTGAGATCGAGAGCCGGAGATCCGCCCAGGGTCTCCGGCTCGCTTTTATGTGCGAAGGGCGGCCGGGCTTGCCCATGCGATGGCACGGGGCGTGTGCCGGTGCTGATGGGATTGGACGGCAAAACACCAAACGGAATCGATTTCAGAACGATGATCTGCTCTATTTCGGATGGTTCGGGCAGGTGATCCGCGCGGCCGGGCGTGGCGGTGCCCTTGGGACAAGGCAAGGATGAGGTAGAGCGACAATGGGGGCATTGTACGTCAAGCCGATCGGACTGGTGTACGGGTCCGACGCCAATGAGGCGTTCGGCGCCGGCGTTGCGGGCCGGCTGGGTGGTAGCCATGCGGCGGGATTCACGAATCTGGAGGTGATCGAGCGCGATGGCGGGAAGGTGTCGACAAGCGTGCGCGCCTATGCCGACCTCGCCGCGTCCGGCGACAACACCATCGCCGGCTGGCTCGACCGGATCGAGCGTCCGCGCGCGCCGGTCGCCGGGCTGGATCCGGCCCGCCTGATCGTCATGGGTATCGTGAATGTGACACCCGACAGCTTCTCCGATGGCGGCGAGCACGGCGACACCGGCGATGCCATCGCCCACGGTCGGGCGCTGGTGGAGGCGGGAGCGGACATTCTCGACATTGGCGGCGAGTCGACGCGGCCCGGCTCCGATCCGGTCTCGCTCGACGACGAGCTCGCCCGCGTGTTGCCGGTGCTGGAGGCGCTGAAGCCCCTGGGTGTGCCGATGTCGGTCGATACGCGCAAGGCGGAGGTGATGCGCCGGTCGGTGGCCTCCGGCGCCATGATCGTCAACGATGTCTCCAGCCTCACCCACGATCCGGACGCGCTCGACGCGGCCGCCGCGCTCGACTGTCCGGTCGTCCTGATGCACAGCCTTGGCGAGCCGAAGACCATGCAGCAGGATCCGTCCTATGCGCATGTGCTGCTCGACGTCTACGACACGCTGGAGGGCCACATCCTGCGTGCGGAGGAGGCCGGCCTGCCGCGTGCGCGGCTGATCGCGGATCCCGGCATCGGCTTCGGCAAGACCTTCGATCACAATCTCCAGCTCCTGAACGGGCTGGCGCTGTTTCACGGGCTCGGCGTGCCCCTGCTCCTCGGTGTGTCGCGCAAGGCCTTCATCGGTGCGATCACGGGGGAGACGGTCGCGCGCCGTCGCGTTCCGGGCTCGATCTCGGCGGCGCTCGCCGGTATCTTCCAGGGTGCGCAGATCGTGCGTGTCCACGACGTGTCGGAAACCGTGCAGGCCTTGACGGTCTGGCGGCGCATCGTCGACGCTCGGCTGAACTGACGGGCGCGGCGGAACACGCTACTATCGTGCCGGCGGGCGCGAAGGCAACATCAAGGGAATGCGGGGCATTGAGAACCTATTTCGGCACCGACGGCATCAGGGGCAAGGCCAATAGCTGGCCGATGAATGCGGAGACCGCGCTCAAGGTCGGCATGGCCGCGGGCCGGCTGCATACGCGCGGCGACCATGGTCACCGCGTGGTGATCGGCAAGGACACCCGCCTGTCCGGCTACATGATCGAGTCCGCGCTCGTCTCCGGCTTCCTGTCGGTCGGCATGAATGTCTTCCAGTTCGGTCCTCTCCCCACGCCGGCGGTGGCCATGCTGACGCGGTCGTTGCGCGCCGATCTCGGTGTCATGATCTCCGCCTCCCACAATCCCTATCACGACAATGGCATCAAGCTGTTCGGGCCCGATGGCTACAAGCTCTCCGACAGCCAGGAGATCGAGATCGAGCGGCTCATGGACAACGGCCTGAACGAGGGACTCGCCGCCCCCGACAAGCTCGGCCGGGCCAAGCGCATCGAGGATGCCCAGGCGCGCTATATCGAGTTTGCCAAGGGCACCTTCCCGCGCGAGCTGCGCCTCGACGGCCTGCGGATCGTGGTCGACTGCGCCAACGGGGCCGCCTATCGCGTCGCGCCGGCGGCGCTGTGGGAGCTCGGCGCAGAAGTCATCCCCGTGGGGGTCGAGCCGAACGGGTTCAATGTGAACGACAAATGCGGCTCGACCGCGCCGGAGCTCGTCTGCGAGAAGGTGCGCGAGATGCGCGCCGATGCCGGCATCGCGCTCGACGGGGACGCCGACCGGGTGATCCTCATCGACGAGAAGGGCGCGGTCGTGGACGGCGACCAGGTGCTCGCCCTCATCGCGCGCAGCTGGGCGGAGGCCGGGCGGCTGACCGGCGGCGGCGTGGTCGCGACGGTCATGTCCAATCTGGGGCTGGAGCGCCATCTCGCCTCCCTCGGCCTCGACCTTGTGCGCACCAAGGTCGGCGACCGCTATGTGGTCGAGCACATGCGCGCCAATGGCCACAATATCGGCGGCGAGCAGTCCGGCCACATCGTGCTCAGCGATTTCGCGACCACAGGCGACGGTCTGATCGCCGCGCTGCAGGTACTGTCCGTCGTGGTGGCAAGCGGCAAGCCCATGAGCGAGGTCTGCACCCAGTTCGAGCGGGTACCGCAGATCCTGCGCAATATCCGCTACCGCAAGGGTGCCGGCGCCCCGCTCGAGCTGGCGCCCGTCAAATCCGCCATCGAGGCGGGCACGGAACGCCTCGGCACGGCCGGCCGGCTCGTTATCCGCCCGTCGGGCACGGAGCCCGTCATCCGTGTCATGGGCGAGGGCGACGATGCGGTTCTCGTGGAGACCGTGGTCGACGATATCGCCGCCGCCCTCGAACAGGCCGGCGCCTGACGCACGGGCAGTGCGCAACGCGCGCGGCGCCACCTTCCAGGGCCCTGCCGAACCATCGCCCGGGCGCTGTCGCCGTTTCCCTCGTCATGGGCGGTGAGACGGCCCGTTTCCCGACAGTCAAATCAGGCTGAGCAGCGCTCGCCGGGTCCGGTCCGGCCACACCTCTTGTTAACGTTAAAACAATTTTAACGAGTATCGTTAATAAAAGGCGAGCATGCGGTTGCGTCGCTCGCCGGTCTCTCCGCCCGGCAGCGCAGCCGTGTCCAAAGATGCACGGCTCGGGGCACGGGGGGCACTCGGAGCTCAGGCCTTATGCCGGCGGCAGCACCGCCGGAGACTCCCATGGAGAGCGAGGGGTGAACGTCATGAGAATCGTCAAACTGCTGGGCGGCGGTGCAGTCGCCCTGGTCACGATGGGGGCTGGGCAGGCCCTGGCGGCGGACCTGTTCCTGCCGCCGCCGCCACCCGAGCCGGCGGGCTGTCTCTATGCGCGCCTCGACGGCGCGGCACGCTTCCACGACAGGCCCAAGGTCACGAAGAATTCCGACGGCGAGGTCTACACGACCGAAGGCGAGAAGCTGAAGGATACGGGCGTCATCGAGGGCGGCATCGGTTGCGCCTTCACGGACAATATCCGCGCCGACGTGACCGCCGGCTATGCCTTCGAGAGCAAGCTGCGTAACAGCTACGGGGATCTCGACGCCGATCACTCCGCGCTGACAGGCTTCGTGAACGTCTATTACGACGTCGCCGATTTCGGCGGCGTGACGCCCTATGTCGGCGGCGGCATCGGCGTCGCCTATCACCGTCTGAGCGATGTCGACGCGCCGGCCGATTCCAGCGACGGCAGCAATGTCTCCTTCGCCTGGAACCTGCAGGCGGGCGTGTCCTTCGACGTCGCCCACAATGTCGCGCTCGATATCGGCTACCGCTATGTCAATCTCGGCCGGGCCAGGTCGGGCGGGCCGTCGGCATTCAAGACGAACGACATCGACGCCCACGAAGCCAGGGTCGGCGTGCGGATCGGCCTGCAGGGCTGGTAGGCGCCGGTCGGGACACGGGGGCCGCTCCGGCCCGATCCGTCTGACATGATGCAAGCCTCCCGCCTCCATGATGGGCGCGGGGGGCTTGTGCCGTTTCGGGGGAGGCGGTGCGAGGCCAAGCAGCGGGCTGCTCGCCGGCAACTCACTGTAACCTTTTGTAAACCCTGTATTGTTGCAAGGATGCAACGGACAGGCGATTGCGTGCTCCGATGCACTTTCTTGCCCCAATTGGGCCTTCATTGCGTCACGCCGGCCACCTACCTCTCAGGCTCAGGATTATCCGGATTTGGGCCTGTTGCCCGAAGGGCGGATTGCTCCCCGATCCGTCCAGATGACTGAGAGGAGTTGCGTTGTGAAAACAGTAAAGACAGCGATTGCGAGTGTCGTTGCGGTCGGCCTTCTGGGCGGAACCGCACTTGCCGCGGACATGCCGGCCTACACGCCGGAACCCGCGCCTGCCCCCGCACCGGTCTACGACAATAGCGGCTGGTATCTGCGCGGCGATCTGGGCTGGTCCTGGACCGATATGAGCGACCACCTGGAGAACGATGACAACTTCACCGCCGGCGGCGGCGTGGGGTATCGCTTCAACGACATGTTCCGTGCCGATATCACCGGAGACTATTCCGGCAAGTACGACATGGGCCCGGGCAAGTACGACGCCTGGACCCTGCTCGGCAACGGCTATGTCGACATTCCGTGGGGTTCGCTGATGACACCCTATGTCGGCGCGGGTCTCGGTTGGGGCTGGCTCAATGGCTCCAACGGCCTCGACGACGATGACGGCTTCACCTTCGCCCTGATGGGCGGCGTGGCCTTCAACATCACCGAGCGTGTGGCGCTCGATGTGGGCTACCGCTATCGCAACACGTCGATCGACGGTCCGAACTTCCAGGACCATTCGGCGCGCGCGGGTCTGCGGTTCAGCTTCTGATCCCGAAGGCTTCTCCCTCCCAGAAGCCGGGGCGGCATCCGGACAGGATGTCGCCCCCTTTCGTTCCGCTTCCCTGTTGACGGCACGCCGCGGTTCCACTATTCCCGTCCGTGGGCCACCCCTCCCCACCGAGGGGCCGCTGTCTGAAAGGGTAGCAAGACATGACAGACCAGACGAAACCGGCCATCCGGCCGGCTGTTCCGCTTTTTTCTTCCGGTCCTTGCGCGAAGATTCCGGGCTGGACCCCCTCTCTCCTCCAAAATGCATCGCTCGGGCGCTCGCACCGGTCGAAGGACGGCAAGGCGAAGCTCAAGCGCGCCATCGACCTGACCCGCGAGGTGCTGCAGGTTCCCGACAGCCATCTCATCGGCATCGTGCCCGCCTCCGACACCGGGGCGATGGAGATGGCGCTGTGGTCGCTGCTCGGCGCGCGCGGCGTCGACATGCTCGCCTGGGAAAGTTTCGGCAAGGGCTGGGTGACCGACGTGGTCAAGCAGCTCAAGCTCGAGGACACGCGTATCGTCGAGGCCGATTACGGTGCGCTGCCCGACCTCTCCGAGGTCGATTTCGCCCGCGACGTGGTGTTCACCTGGAATGGCACGACCTCCGGCGTGCGCGTGCCGGACGGTGACTGGATCCCGGCCGACCGGGACGGGCTGACCATCTGCGACGCGACATCTGCGGCCTTCGCCCAGAGGCTCGCCTTCGACAAGCTCGATGTCGTGACCTTCTCCTGGCAGAAGGTGCTCGGCGGCGAGGCGCAGCACGGCGTCCTCATCCTCTCCCCGCGCGCGGTGGAGCGGCTGGAGAGCCACACGCCCGCATGGCCGATGCCGAAGCTCTTCCGCATGACGAAGAACGGCAAGCTCAATGCCGGCATCTTCGAGGGCGCGACCATCAACACCCCCTCCATGCTGTGTGTGGAGGATTATCTGGTCGCACTCGACTGGGCGAAGGAGATCGGCGGCCTCGACGCGCTCGTCGCACGGGCGGACGCCAATATGGGCGTCGTTGCCGACTGGGTCGAGCGCACGCCCTGGATCGCCCATCTGGCGGTCGAGCCCGCCACGCGCTCCAACACCTCCGTCTGCCTGAAGCTCTCCGACGAGGCCCTGGCGGGTCTTTCGGACGAGGAGAGCAAGGCGATCCCGAAGCGCATCGTTGCGCTTCTGGAGGCGGAAGGCGCAGGCCTCGATCTCGGCGCCTATCGCGACGCGCCTCCGGGGCTCCGCATCTGGTGCGGAGCGACGGTGGAGCGCGCCGACTTGGAGGCGCTCATCCCCTGGCTCGACTGGGCCTATGCCCGGGCGCTTTCGGAGTTGCGCGCCGCGGCCTGACCGCCAGGCCCGGCTCCCCGCAACCGACCCCATTCAATCAGGAGACCTGATCCTATGGCACCCCGTGTCCTTATCGCGGACAAGATGTCGGCGCGCGCCGTCGACGTGCTCACCGAGCGCGGCGTCGAGGCCGACGTGAAGACCGGCCTCGACCGCGACCAGCTCATCGAGATCATCAACGACTATGACGGCGTCATCGTGCGCTCGGCGACCAAGATCACCGAGAAGGTCATCGAGGCGTCGGAGCGGCTTAAGGTCGTCGGCCGCGCCGGCATCGGCGTCGACAATATCGATGTCAAGGCGGCCACCGCCAAGGGCATCATCGTCATGAACGCCCCGAGCGGGAACGCGATCACGACCGCCGAGCACGCCATCTCCATGATGATGGCGCTCGCCCGTCAGGTCCCGCAGGCCAATGCCTCCACCCATGCCGGCAAGTGGGAGAAGAGCCGGTTCATGGGCATGGAGATCACCGGCAAGACGCTCGGCATCGTCGGCTGCGGCAATATCGGCTCCATCGTCGCGGAGCGTGCGCTCGGCCTGAAGATGCGCGTCATCGCCTTCGATCCGTTCCTCACCGACGAGCGCGCCGTCCAGCTCGGCGTGGAGAAGGTCTCGCTCGACGACCTCCTGGCCCGGGCCGACATCATCTCGCTGCACACGCCGCTCACCGACAAGACCCGCGGCATCATCGATGCGGCGGCGCTGGCCAAGACCCGCAAGGGCGTGCGTATCATCAACTGCGCGCGCGGCGGTCTCGTGGTCGAGGCAGACCTGAAGGCGGCCATCGAGAGCGGCCATGTCGCGGGCGCGGCCCTCGACGTGTTCGAGGAGGAGCCGGCCAAGGAGAACGTCCTGTTCGGCATGGAGGAGGTCGTGTGCACGCCGCATCTCGGCGCCTCCACGACCGAGGCCCAGGAGAACGTGGCCGTCCAGATCGCCGAGCAGGTCGCCAATTACCTGCTCCACGGCGCGGTGGCGAACGCGCTCAACATGCCCTCGATCTCCGCCGACGAGGCGCCGCGCCTGAAGCCCTTCATCAAGCTCGCCGAGCAGCTCGGCTCCTTCGCCGGCCAGCTCACCGAATCGAGCATCAAGGGCATCACCATCGAATATGCCGGCGACGTGGCGGAGATGAACACCAAGGCGCTCAGCTCCGCGCTCCTGGCAGGGCTCCTGGCACCCATCCTGACCGAGGTCAACATGGTGAACGCGCCGATCGTGGCGGAAAGCCGCGGCATGGCGGTGGACGAGGTGCGCCAGTCCAAGCGCGGCGTCTACGACACCTATATCCGCCTCATCGTGCGGACCGAACGCCAGCAGCGCTCGGTTGCGGGCACCGTGTTCTCCGACGGCAAGCCGCGCATCATCCAGATCAAGGGCATCAATATGGAGGCCGAGCTCGGCCCCCACATGCTCTATGTGACCAACGAGGACAAGCCGGGCTTCATCGGCGCGCTCGGCATGGCGCTCGGCGATGGCGGCATCAATATCGCGACCTTCAATCTGGGCCGCCAGGAGCGCGGTGGCGACGCCATCGCCCTCATCGAGGTCGACGACACGGTGCAGCCCGACCTGCTTGCCAAGGTGCGCGCCCTGCCGCATGTCCGCGACGCCAAGTTCCTGACGTTCTGAGAAACGAGCCTCCTCCTCGCCCTCCGGGCTCTCATGCGCCGGGGGGCGAGGGGCGCGAGCCGGCCGCGAACGGACATACTGTTGTACAGCGACCATCCACCGCTTGGGTTCCCCCCGCCTTATAGGCTATAGAGCGCGGGTTTGACCAAGTAACACCAAGAGGATCGGCATGGCCAATGTAGTGGTGGTCGGCGCCCAGTGGGGCGACGAGGGCAAGGGCAAGATCGTGGACTGGCTGTCGGAGCGTGCCGATGTGGTGGCGCGCTTCCAGGGCGGCCACAATGCCGGCCATACGCTGGTCATCGACGGCGTGACCTACAAGCTGTCGCTCCTGCCGTCCGGCATCCTGCGCCCCGGCAAGCTGTCGGTCATCGGCAACGGTGTCGTCGTGGACCCCTGGGCGCTCGCCGACGAGATCGCTCGCCTGGAGGCGCAGGGCGTTTCCATCTCGCGGGAGAACCTGCGGATTGCGGAAAATGCCGTCCTGATCCTGCCGCTCCACCGCGAGCTCGACGCGATCCGCGAGGAGGCGGCGGGCGCGGGCCAGATCGGCACCACGCGCCGCGGCATCGGCCCGGCCTATGAGGACAAGGTCGGGCGCCGCGCGATCCGCCTCATGGATCTGGAGAACCTGCCGGCGCTCGGCGACAAGATCGACCGGCTGCTCACGCACCACAACGCGCTGCGCCGGGGCCTCGGCGCGCCGGAGGTCTCCGCGGAGAAGCTCTATCAGGAGCTCGCGGAGATCGCGGAGAAGATCCTGCCCTATGCCGACACGGTCTGGTCGCTGCTCGACCGCGCCCGCCGCGCGGGCAACCGGATCCTGTTCGAGGGCGCGCAGGGCACCATGCTCGACATCGATCACGGCACCTATCCCTTCGTGACCTCCTCCAACACCGTGGCCGCCCAGGCCGCGACCGGAACCGGCATAGGCCCCGGCGCGGTCGACTATGTGCTCGGCATCGTGAAGGCCTATACGACGCGTGTCGGCGCCGGACCCTTCCCGACCGAGCAGGAGAACGAGGACGGCCGCCGGCTCGGCGAGCGTGGCCGCGAGTTCGGCACCGTCACCGGCCGGCAGCGCCGCTGCGGCTGGTTCGACGCCGTGCTGGTGCGCCAGGCGATCAAGACGAGCGGCATCACCGGGGTGGCGCTCACCAAGCTCGACGTGCTCGACGGTTTCGACGAGATCAAGCTGTGCGTCGGCTATCGCCTCGATGGCCGGAAGATCGACCATCTGCCGTCCGCCCAGGGGGCGCAGAGGCGCGTGGAGCCGATCTACGAGACCTTCGAGGGCTGGTCGCAATCCACGCAAGGTGCGCGCTCATGGGCCGATCTGCCGGCCCAGGCGGTCAAGTATGTCCGCCATATCGAGGAGTTGATCGAATGCCCCGTCGCGCTGCTCTCCACCAGCCCCGAACGCGACGACACGATCCTCATGACCGACCCCTTCGAGGACTGACGGCGCGCGCGGCCGGGCTTGTCACGGCCGGGCAATATGGCGACAGTGGCCGCATGGGCTCTCCGGAGAGCTGGCGCAGGAGCCGACGATGAACAAGCAGCATCAATACAATATCTGGTACTTCCTGATCGCGATGGGCGCGATCCTGCTGTTCCAGAGCTGGTGGACCGCCTACAAGACGGTCGAGCCCATTCCCTACAGCCAGTTCCTCTCGCTGCTGAACAAGGGCCAGATCGTCGAGGCGACTGTCGAGCCGGAGCAGATCACCGGCAAGCTGAAGGACCCGATCAACAACCGCGATTTCTTCGTTACCAATCGGGTCGAGGACAATGTCGCGGACAAGCTGGAGAAGGCGGGCGTCAAGTTCACCGGCACGGTGCAGAACACCTGGCTGTCGAACCTGCTCTCCTGGGTCCTGCCGGTCCTGCTGATTTTCGGCCTGTGGATCTTCTTCTTCCGCCGGTTCGCGGAGAAGCAGGGCATTGGCGGGCTGATGAATGTCGGAAAGTCCAAGGCCAAGGTCTTTGTGGAGAGGGATACAGGCGTGTCCTTCGAGGACGTCGCCGGTGTCGACGAGGCCAAGATGGAGCTTCAGGAGGTGGTGTCCTTCCTGAAGGATCAGGACAAGTATGGCCGGCTCGGCGCGCGGATCCCCAAGGGCACGCTGCTGGTCGGCCCGCCCGGCACCGGCAAGACGCTGCTGGCCAAGGCGGTGGCCGGCGAGGCGGGCGTGCCCTTTTTCTCCATCTCCGGCTCGGAGTTCGTGGAGATGTTTGTGGGCGTGGGGGCTGCGCGCGTGCGCGATCTGTTCGACCAGGCGCGCAAGGCCGCGCCCTGCATCATCTTCATCGACGAGCTCGACTCCCTCGGCAAGACGCGCGCCGGCGGTTTCGGCGGCGGGCATGACGAGAAGGAGCAGACGCTCAACCAGCTCCTTGCCGAGCTCGATGGCTTCGATCCCCGCGAGGGCATCGTGCTTCTGGCGGCCACCAACCGGCCGGAGACGCTCGATCCCGCCCTCCTGCGAGCGGGCCGCTTCGACCGTCAGGTCGTCGTCGACCGGCCGGACCGCAAGGGCCGCGCGGCGATCCTGAAGGTGCACATCAAGAAGGTCACGGCCGCCCCCGATCTCGACATCGACGACGTGGCCGGCATCACGCCCGGCTTCACCGGGGCCGATCTCGCCAATCTGGTGAACGAGGCGGCAATCGTCGCCACGCGGCGCAATGGCGAGACCGTCAAGCTGGAGGACTTCACCGCCGCGGTGGAGCGCATCGTCGCCGGCGCGGAGAAGAAGGGCCGGCTGCTGCATCCCCATGAGCGCGAGGTCGTGGCCCATCACGAGATGGGCCATGCACTCGCCGCCGCCAACCTGCCGAGCACGGATCCCGTGCACAAGGTGTCCATCATTCCCCGGTCCATCGGCGCGCTCGGCTATACCATGCAGCGTCCGACCGACGACCGGTTCCTGATCACCACGCGCGAGCTGAAGGACCGCATGGTCGTGCTCCTGGCCGGCCGTGCGGCGGAGGACATCATGTTCAACGAGATCTCCACCGGCGCGTCCGACGATCTCGCCAAGGTGACGGATATCGCCCGGCAGATCGTGACGCGCTTCGGCATGACCAAGGAGCTCGGCCAGCCCGTGCTCGAGCAGCAGCGCCAGAGCTATCTGGGCGACGGCGTCATGAATATGCGCGAGAAGGACTATTCGGAGGAGACCGCGCGCGAGGTGGATCTCGCGGTCCGCAAGCTGATCTCGGAGGCTTACGAGCGGGCGAAGTCGATCCTGGAGGAGCATCGCGCGGATCTGGAGAAGGGCGCGGCGCTCCTGCTGGAGAAGGAGACCATCACGCCGGACGACTTCCCGCCGCTTGAGCAGAAGAAGGACGTGTCCCGGGCGGCCGAATAGCGCCAGGCAATCCGGCTGGACCGGTGCCGCACGACATCAAGGGGGCTATGCGCAATGAAGGTGCTCGTGACCGGCAGCTCCGGCCATCTCGGGGAGGCGCTGGTGCGCACGCTGCGCCGGCAGGGATGCGAGGTGGTCGGCCTCGATGTCGGCGGCGGCCCGTTCACGACGCATGTCGGCTCGGTGGCGGATCGCTCTTGCGTGGCCGCCTGCATGGCCGGTGTCGAGCAGGTCTTCCACGCCGCGACGCTGCACAAGCCCCATGTCGCCACTCACAGCCGGCAGGACTTCGTCGATACCAACATCACCGGCACGCTCAACCTGCTGGAGGAGGCCGCCGCCGCCGGCGTCGGGTCCTTCGTCTTCACCAGCACGACGAGCCTGTTCGGCGATGCGCTCGTACCGCCGCCGGGCGCGCCGGCGGTCTGGGTGACGGAGGAGCTGACACCCGTTCCCAAGAACATCTACGGCGTCACCAAGGCGGTGGCGGAGGATCTCTGCCAGCTCTTCCACCGCAATCGGGGGCTTGCCGCGATCGTGCTCAGGACGTCCCGGTTCTTCCCCGAGGAGGATGACAGCCGGGCCGTGCGCGAGGCTTATGAGGATGCCAACATCAAGGCCAACGAATTCCTCAATCGCCGCGTCGATCTTGAGGACGTGGTGAGCGCGCATCTGCTCGCCGCCGCCCGCGCGCCCGATCTCGGCTTCGGCCGCTATATCGTCAGCGCCACGACGCCGTTCGCGCCCGCGGACATGGCGGCATTGCGCCACGATGCGCCGCGGGTCGTCCGGCGGCATGTGCCGGGTTACGAGGCCGTCTACGCGCATCGTGGCTGGCGGATGTTCCCGGGGATCGACCGCGTCTATGTCAACGAGCGCGCGCGCACGGAACTCGGCTGGCAGCCGGTCTACGACTTCGCCCATGTGGTCGACAGGCTGGCGGCGGGCGACGGTCCGGCGAGCCCCCTGGCCCGTGCGGTGGGCGCAAAGGGCTATCATGACGAGCTGTTCGCCGACGGGCCCTATCCCGTGGATTGAGCATGTGGGGGGAGTATCCTTCTCCCGCCCGGTCGTCAGGCGGCGACACTGCGATCGGCGAAAAAGTCCCGGCAGAACGAGATGAATTGCTGGCGAAGCTCGGTGTCCGGTGCTTCGCGGGGATAGCCCACCACGATCTGGAGCGGCGGTGTCTGCTCCCTGATGGGGCGGGCGGCAATGGCCTTGCCGTCATAGGTGAGGTCGGCCTGGGGCTGGAGCGCGATAAGCGAAAAGCCCAGCCCGTTGCCGACCGCGCTGCGGACCACCTCCAGCGAAGGCGAGCTCAGCACGGTGGGCGGCGCGATCTCGGCGCGCTCGAGCAGCCTGTCGAAATACGACTTGAGACAGGGCAGGTCCAGGGCGACATAGGGGTCGCGCTCGAGCAGTTTGAGGCTGACGACCTTGCGGGAGGCCAACGCATGGTCAGAGGGCAGGATGACCCGCGGCTGCACGGAGGCGACCGCATCGAATACGAGATCGGGCTGGTCGGCCATATCCGATTCATAGGCGATGACGGCCTCGAACCGGCCGTCGCGCAGCCCCGCGACGACGGGCTCGCGCTGTTGTTCGCTCGCCGCGAGCTCGACATTCGGGAAATAGGTCCGGAACGCCTTGACGAGGCCCGGCAGGTAGAACGGGGCCAGCGTGTCCAGGCATCCCACGCTCAGCGCGCCATCCATTTGCACGGAGAGCCCGCGCGCGGCGGAATCGACGGCTTCGGCGCTCGCGAGCAGCTTGCGTGCGAGAGCGAGGAACTCCTCGCCCTGCGGTGTCAGGGATACGCCGCGCGCATGGTGGCGCTCCAGCAGGGTGAGCTCGAGCGCCGCCTCGAGCTTGTCGAGCGCGAAGGCGACGGCCGGCTGGGACACGTTGAGGGCCCTCGCGGCCTGCGCGATACCGCCGTGCTCCGCCACGGCAGCAAAATATGAACACTGTTTCAAGGTGAATCGAAACATAGTTCTCTTATCTTTAGGGTGAGAAGAGATTTTTCGTCCCCCCAGGGTCATGGTTCAGTTGCGCCATAACCAACGGTTACAAAAAACGTGCCAGCACTCTCCTGTCTATCGCGGCGGCAATTTGGGGAAGCCGATTCGCTGTCTGGCCAGGACACTGGAAAATACGCCATTTTCTGGCAATAAATACTCGTGTCAGGTGCATGGCAAGGAGAAAAAGCTTCTTCTTCGGGGACAGAAGCGGACATTGATCCGTAAAGGCAAGCTTTCTCTATCTCAATTGTCGTCGAAAGAGTGAAGCTGGTGTCTTTCGCTCCTGAATTGAGCGGTTTTCGGGCGAATGACGACCTGTCGTGATCTGGCCGGGATACGGTATCCGGCTGCGCGCAGCCAGTGTGTCCGGATGGAACGGGTGCGTTGTTTCGGGGCGTGGGAGGCGGCGGCGGGTTCGGAACCGGATGTTCCATTTCGCGACAGGATGCGGGCGGAAAATTCCCGCCCGGCGGGCCAAGCCCCCTTGAGTATGGCGTCCATAAGGCGCAGAGTCGGGGAGCATTGTTCCGAGGGGTGCGCCCGAATGGCGCTGAGATGCCCTGGGAGCGTGGCGCCGGTCGCGGGCCGTGAGGCCTCGAGGCGGTTGGCCTGTGTCTCCTGGGTGAACCCTTAGAACCTGATCCGGGTCATACCGGCGAAGGGACTGGGACCAGACATGTTTCCTCCAGCTCCACGCTTGAACCCCGGATCTCCTTGAACCATGGCGACAGCCAGAGGAGATCGGCCATGAACAAACCCTTTTCACCAGACCAGGCGGACCGCACCGGCGTCACGACCGGGCCGCTCCCCGCCAGCCGCCGCATCTATACCGAGCCGGAGGGGTTTCCCGGCCTCAAGGTGCCGTTCCGCGAGATCGCGCTGCATCCGAGCGCCGAGGAGCCGCCGGTGCGCGTCTATGACAGCTCCGGGCCCTATACCGACCCCGAGGCCGCAATCGATGTCGAGGCGGGGCTCGGGCGCCGCCGCATCGACTGGGTCAGGCAGCGCGGCGGGGTCGAGGCCTATGAGGGCCGCGAGATCAAGCCGGAGGACAATGGCGGTGTCGGCGACAAGCGGCTCGCCCGCGCCTTTCCCGTCCGCAACGAGCCCCTGCGCGGGGTCGACGGCCATCCGCTGACCCAGCTCGACTACGCCCGCGCCGGCATCGTCACCGCGGAGATGGCCTATGTGGCCGAGCGCGAGAATCTCGGCCGCAAGGCGATGCACGACAAGGCGCGCGAACGGCTCGCCGACGGCGAGAGCTTCGGCGCGTCCATGCCCGACTTCGTGACGCCCGAATTCGTCCGCGACGAGGTCGCGCGCGGGCGGGCCATCATCCCGGCCAACATCAATCACGGCGAATTGGAGCCGATGATCATCGGCCGGAACTTCCTGGTGAAGGTCAACGCCAATATCGGCAATTCCGCCGTCACCTCGTCCGTGGAGGAAGAGGTGGAGAAGATGGTCTGGGCCATCCGCTGGGGCGCCGACACGGTGATGGACCTCTCCACGGGCCGCAACATCCACACGACCCGCGAATGGATCCTGCGCAATTCGCCGGTGCCCATCGGCACGGTGCCGATCTACCAGGCGCTGGAGAAGGTCGACGGCGATCCCGTCAAGCTCGACTGGGAGGTCTACAAGGACACCCTCATCGAGCAGTGCGAGCAGGGCGTGGACTATTTCACCATCCATGCCGGCGTCAGGCTGGGCTACATCCACCTCACCGCCGACCGGGTGACGGGTATCGTCTCGCGCGGCGGCTCGATCATGGCCAAGTGGTGCCTCTATCACCACAGGGAGAGCTTCCTCTACGAGCGCTTCGAGGACATCTGCGACATCATGCGCCGCTACGACGTCTCCTTCTCGCTCGGCGACGGCTTGCGGCCCGGCTCCATCGCGGATGCCAACGACCGTGCGCAGTTCGCCGAGCTGGAGACGCTGGGCGAGCTGACCAGGACGGCCTGGGACAGGGGCTGCCAGGTGATGATCGAGGGGCCGGGGCACGTGCCCATGCACAAGGTCAAGGTGAATGTCGACAAGCAGCTCGAGGCCTGCGGCGAGGCGCCCTTCTATACGCTCGGGCCGCTGGCGACCGACATCGCGCCCGGCTACGACCACATCACGAGCGGAATCGGGGCGGCCATGATCGGCTGGTTCGGCACGGCCATGCTCTGCTACGTCACGCCCAAGGAGCATCTGGGCCTGCCCAACCGCGACGACGTCAAGCAGGGCATGATCGCCTACAAGATCGCCGCCCATTCCGCCGATCTCGCCAAGGGCCACCCGCTGGCGCAGGACTGGGACGACGCCCTGTCCAGGGCGCGCTTCGAGTTCCGCTGGGAGGACCAGTTCAACCTGGCGCTCGACCCGGATACAGCCCTCGCCTATCACGACGAGACCCTGCCGAAGGAGGCCCACAAGGTGGCCCATTTCTGCTCCATGTGCGGGCCGAAATTCTGCTCCATGAAGATCACGCAGGATGTGCGCGACTACGCCGCGACGCTCAACGACCCGGATGCAATGAACCGGGATGAGGGCATGGCGGAGATGGCGGCGACCTTCCGCCAGATGGGCTCCGAGCTCTATGTGGACGAGAAGGCGACCGCGCCGGAGAGCGGATCCCGGTCGGACTGACCGGGCCATCCTGTAGGCGGATTGCGGGAGGCGCCTCCGGCCGGGGCGCCTCCTTTCTTGTCGGCTATACACTCATGGGTTGAATTTCTAGACCGTTCGCCCAGAATGATGTCGAGGCGGCGGCGGTAATGCGAACGGGGTGGGGCATGGTCACGGTGAGCGGCGGGCGCCTGTCGGTCGGGGTGGCCATCTGGGGGCTTGCGTTGTGGGCCGCGGCGGTCGGACCGTCCGGTGCCCAGGACGGCTATGGCCGGCTTGCGGGCGATGGCGGGAGTGCACCGGGAGCCGCATTGGACCGCCTCTGGGAGCGGGGTCTCGACGAGCGCGAGATCGATGGCGGGACGGGCGGGGGCGACCGGGACGTGGAAACCTATGGCGACTGGTCGCTTCATTGCGTGACCGGCCGGGCGAGCCTCGCCGGCCGCCCCCGGTGCCATGTCTGGCAACGCATCTTCGATCATCGCACGGAGCGCACCATCGTCGCCATGCAACTGCGCGCGCCCGATCCCGACGGGCGCGCCACGGCCTTCGTCCGCGTGCCGCTCGGCATCCTGCTCGGCGAAGGCGTCGTCATGTCGGTCGATGGCCGCGCGCCGGCGCGGATCGGCGTGCGGACCTGCCTTCCGGAAGGCTGCGTGCTCCGGCTGGGGCTGAGCCCGGCGCGGATCGAGGCCATGCGGGCCGGCAGGACATTGCGCTTCGACATGCGGAACGATCGCGGTCAGCACATGGTCCTGCGCCTGTCCCTCATGGGGTTCTCGAAGGCCTATGACAGCCTCCTCGCCCGCACGGATGGCTGACGGGCGGATGGCCGGCCCCGTCGAACCTCTCCTGTGGTCGCCATGCAACAGGTCGCGGCAAGAGGGACTTTATCCTGGATTGTCGTCTTTTCCGATATTGACTTGAGGTTGCTATGCTTCATAGTGCTCTCAATGAGGGTATTCGATTGACGAATCGTGTTTGAAGTGTGTCCGCGCGAAGGCCGGTAGGGCCTTGCCGGACGGAACGGGGGATATCGGGCGCAAGACGATTGGAGCGGCGGGCGATGCCTCGCGTGGTTATGTCGGCCGCTTATACAACTTTAGGTGGTTGAATTCGGGTGGACACTTTCGGGCCGGGCCGCATCGGCCGGACGCGCATTGGCCGCGCCGGAGGCCGGAGGCGAATGGACCGTTGAAGGATTCGAGGAGACGGGGACGTGACGATCAAGATATCCAAGTCGAGCGAGCAGGTGGCCGAAGCGGGGGCGACCGAAACCAAGCTGGCCGCTGCCGGGACCGCCGGGGGCGGACGGCCCGGATCCGCGGCGGCGAAACGGGCCCGCGGGGCGGGCGGCGCCGCGCCGTCGAAGGCGACCCGCCTCCTGCGCGCCGGCGCCCTCGGCTCGGCGAGCCTCGCCGCCCTGGCGCTCGGCATGACCCTGGCCCAGCGCCCGGCCAAGGCGGCCTCCTCCATGTGGCCGACGCCCGAATGCTCCCAGCCGCATACGCACGTCGCTCCCGCTACGGGTGGCACCACGACCACCGACAATCCCCAGTGCAACCAGACGGGAGAAGCGACGGCCTCGGGAAACGGGTCGGCCTTCGGCGACGGGGCGAATGCGGCGAACGGCGCTGCTGCAGTTGGATACCAGTCCACTGCGACGGGACAGAGCTCTGTAGCGGTCGGAGAGGGTGCCAACGCAACCGCAGTTAAGGCGGTTGCTGTCGGTTATAGCGCCGAAGCAGCGGGCGAGAAAGCCTTTGCTGGTGGTTCAGACGCGGCGGCGCAAGCGGTAGAGAGTGTGGCTGTAGGCGGCCATGCGCAAGTTGGTGACGTCGCACAATATGGTATCGCTATCGGAAGTGAGTCGCTGACAATGGGGGCGGCGGCGATAGCCATCGGACGCGAGGCGGAGGCCACAGGCAGTGAGGCGATGGCTGTTGGCCACGCTGCCGAGGCCAGCGAGCAGTTCAGTATCGCATTCGGCGTCGCGTCGAAAGCCACGGGGGCGACGGCTATCGCGTTCGGGACGGACTCTCAGGCCGATGGTGGCAGCGGTGTGGCCATCGGCTTCGATTCCACTGTCGCAGCTACAGCGACAAGCGGTATCGCGGTAGGCGAGAAGGCTGAGAGTCAGGGGGATCACGCGGTTGCCATAGGTGCGAAGGCCGGGGCATCTATATTCGCTGCATATTCCACCGCGGTCGGTCCCGAGGCCGGCACCGCTGGCAAGCAGTCCAGCGCATTTGGATACAAGTCCCGCGCCCTTCAGGAGGGGGATACCGCGCTCGGTTCTCTCGCGACTGCCGAGGGCGTTCTTTCGACAGCGGTCGGTTATAAAGCGGGTGCCTCCGGCCTCCATGCTCTGGCCGCTGGCGAGACCTCTGTGGCTTCAGGTGGCTACTCCACCGCGCTTGGCGGAGAATCCCAGGCGATCAATGACCAGACCACCGCTGTAGGGCATTTGGCTGTGGCGTCCGGCCTCAAGGCCACCGCTGTCGGCGCGTTGTCGTCCGCCTCGGGCGAGAATGCCTCTGCCTTCGGCATGGATGCGAAGGCCCTGGGCGAGCATGGGACGGCCATTGGCGAGAATTCCTTTGCGGCGAGTCCCTTTACCACCGCTCTCGGAGGGGAATCCCTAGCGAACAATGTCCAGGCCACCGCCGTGGGCCATTTTGCCCAGGCGACCGGGCTGAATGCCACGGCGACGGGGGCCAATTCGATTGCCTCGAACGAGAACGCCTCCGCCTTCGGCATCAATGCGAACGCCTTCGGTGCGCATTCGACGGCAATCGGCGAATTCTCCGAGGCATTGGGTCCTTCTTCCACCGCGCTCGGCGGGGAGTCGGACGCGACCAATGCCCAGACCACCGCCGTGGGCCATTTTGCCCAGGCGACCGGGCTGAATGCCACGGCGACGGGGGCCAATTCGATTGCCTCGAACGAGAACGCCTCCGCCTTCGGCATCAATGCGAACGCCTTCGGTGCGCATTCGACGGCAATCGGCGAATTCTCCGAGGCATCGGGCGATCGCTCCACCGCGCTCGGCGGGGAGTCGGACGCGACCAATGCCCTGACCACCGCCGTGGGCCATTTTGCCCAGGCGACCGGTCCGAATGCCACGGCGACGGGGGCCAATTCGGTTGCCTCGAACGAGAACGCCTCCGCCTTCGGCATCAATGCGAATGCCTTCGGTGCGCATTCGACGGCAATCGGCGAATTCTCCGAGGCATCGGGCGATCGCTCCACCGCGCTGGGCGGGGAGTCTGAGGCCAAAAACAGCCTGACCACCGCCGTGGGCCATTTTGCCCGGGCGAACGGTCCGAATGCCACGGCGACGGGGGCCAATTCGAGCGCGTCGAGTGATCGGGCTTCCGCCTTCGGCATCAATGCGAATGCCTCTGGCCTCCATACGACGGCAATCGGCGAGTTCTCCGTGGCATCGGGCGGCTTTTCGACCGCGCTGGGCGGCGAGGCGAAGGCGCTTGGCGAATATTCCCTCGCGGTCGGGCATGGCGCAACGGCGAAGGACGAAGGCGGCTCGGCTATAGGTCCTGACGCGGTATCATGCGGCCTGCATTCCACCGCTCTCGGCGAGAACGCTTCAGCCTGCGCCGATTATGCCACGGCGCTCGGCGGCGAAGCGATAGCCAGTGCGACCGAAAGCACTGCCGTCGGCCACGGGGCGGAGGCGAGCGGATTGCGCGCCACCGCGACCGGTGTCGATTCTCAAGCATTCGGCACGCATTCGACGGCGAATGGCGAGGATGCCAAGGCGTTGGGGGCTTATTCCTCCGCCTTTGGCGGCGAGTCGTTGGCGAACAACACGCGGACGACGGCGTCGGGGCACGCGGCGAAGGCGACCGGGCTCGAGGCGACGGCGGTGGGGTCGGACTCCAAGGCGTTTGGCACGCGGAGCTCGGCCTTCGGTATCGACGCGAAGGCGTTGGCCAACCATGCGACGGCGGCCGGCGAGGATGCCACGGCATCGGGCGGGTTCTCGTCGGCCTTCGGCGGGGAGTCGCTGGCCAGCAAGAACAATACGACGGCCGTGGGCCACAACGCGCAGGCGATCGGCGGCGCGGCCACGTCCGTCGGCGTGGACTCCCTGGCGTCCAAAACCTGGTCGTCCGCCTTCGGAACCGAAGCGAAGGCATTGGGCGAGCATGCGACGGCGGTCGGGGCGAAGTCCAAGGCGTCTGGCGAGCGGAGCTCGGCCTTCGGTATCGACGCGGTTGCGTCGGCGAACCATGCGACGGCGGCTGGCGAGGGGGCCACGGCGTCTAGCGGGTTCTCGTCGGCCTTCGGCGGTGAGTCGCTGGCGAACAAGAACAAGGCGACGGCCGTGGGCCACAACGCGCAGGCGATCGGCGGCGCGGCCACGTCCGTCGGCGTCGACTCCCTGGCGTCCAAAACCTGGTCGTCCGCCTTCGGAACTAAGGCGAAGGCATTGGGCGAGCATGCGACGGCGGTCGGGGCGAAGTCCGAGGCGTCTGGCACGCGGAGCTCGGCCTTCGGTATCGACGCGAAGGCGTCGGCGAACCATGCGACGGCGGCCGGCGAGGATGCCACGGCGTCGGGCGGGTTCTCGTCGGCCTTCGGCGGTGAGTCGCTGGCGAACAAGAACAATACGACGGCCGTGGGCCATAATGCGAAGGCGATCGGCGGCGCGGCCACGTCCGTCGGCGTGGACTCCCTGGCGTCCAGAACCTGGTCGTCCGCCTTCGGAACCGAAGCGAAGGCATTGGGCGAGCATGCGACGGCGGTCGGGGCGAAGTCCGAGGCGTCTGGCGAGCGGAGCTCGGCCTTCGGTATCGACGCGAAGGCGTTGGCCAACCATGCGACGGCGGCTGGCGAGGGGGCCACGGCGTCTAGCGGGTTCTCGTCGGCCTTCGGCGGTGAGTCGCTGGCCAACAAGAACAAGGCGACGGCCGTGGGCCACAACGCGCAGGCGATCGGCGGCGCGGCCACGTCCGTCGGCGTGGACTCCCTGGCGTCCAAAACCTGGTCGTCCGCCTTCGGAACCAAGGCGGAGGCATCTGGCGAGCATGCGACGGCTGTGGGCGAGAAGTCGAAGGCGTTGGGCAATTTCTCGTCGGCCTTTGGCGGGGAATCCGAAGCGAGCAACACGCTGACCACGGCCGTTGGACACGACGCGAGGGCATTGGGCAGTAACGCGACGGCGGTTGGCGAGAACTCGCTGGCCACGAGCAACTATACGTCTGCCTATGGCAGCGGGGCGATTGCGAAGGCTGGCTATGCTTCGGCATTCGGCTACAACGCTTTCGCCAGCGGTGGGTACGCGTTGGCGCTCGGCCCGCAGACCGAGGCGAGCGAATATCAGGCGACGGCTGTTGGCAGAAAGGCCCAGGCCAAGGGCAACAGCGCGTCCGCTCTGGGGTTCAATGCCAACGCCAACGGGCGCTTTGCGACGGCTGTCGGCCAGCAATCCAAAGCTGCGGGCAAGCACTCCTCCGCCTATGGCAGCGGCGCGGCTGCCACGGTCGGCTATGCTTCGGCATTCGGCTACGATGCCCTCGCCAAGGCGGGCTATGCGCTGGCGCTCGGCCCACAGACCGAGGCGAGCGATTATCAGGCGATAGCGATTGGCAGAAAGGCCAAGGCCGAGGGCAACAGCGCGTCCGCCGTGGGTGTCGAGGCCGAGGCCAAAGGGAACTTCGCGGCGGCGGTTGGCTATAAGGCGGTGGCGTCCGGTCTCCGGGCGACGGCTGTCGGCTACCAGGCCTCGGCGTCCGGTGCTCAAGCGACGGCTGTCGGCCTGCAATCCAAGGCTATGGGCCAGGACTCCTCCGCCTATGGCAGCGGGGCGGTTGCGACGATCAACTATGCCTCGGCATTCGGCTATAAGGCATACGCCACGGCGGGGTATGCGCTGGCGCTCGGCCCGGAGTCGAAGGCGAACGGCTACCAGGCGGTGGCGATCGGCAGACAGGCCAAGGCATCGCAGACGGAGTCGATTGCCTTCGGATTCAACGCACAGGCCAAGGGTGCGCAAAGCATAAGCATCGGATCCGGCGCGGTGGCGCAGGCGAATCAGGCCCTGGCCTTCGGCGTCGGTGCGTCGGCCTCCGGGCTCGCTGCCCAGGCCGTTGGCTTCAACGCCCAGGCGGGTGGGAAATATTCCAGTGCCTTCGGATACGGGGCCAGTGCGCCGTTCGAGAATTCCACGGCCATCGGCTACGGAGCAACGGCAACGGCCGTGAACCAGATCATGATCGGCACGGCAGACAGCAGCTATCGGATGCCGGGAATCAAGGAGGTGCAAGGCTTCGCCGGCAATCAAAATGGCTACGGCGTGGTCCTCACGAACGTCAGCACTGGCGAGCTCTCCTACATCTATCCGTCCCAACTGGCTGCCATCTTCAGCGCCGAGGCGCCGGACGATGCCATCAAGACGACAACGCTTGCGGGGGAAATGCCGGGCAACACGGCGATCACCATGGCGTCGGCCGAAGCGGCGTTCGCGGCACCGGGGCCCGACAGCACGCAGCTCGGCGATGGCGCCCAGGCGCTGGGTAGCAGCTCCACAGCCATCGGCGACAACAGCCTGGCTGCCGGCGAGAATTCGACGGCGGTCGGCGAGACTGCGCAGGCCATTGGGCTGAACACCACCGCGATCGGCCAGGACTCCTTGGCGGAGAACGATGCCGACACCGCCGTGGGGCATGGGTCCCAGGCGACCGGCGGACAGTCGTCGTCCTTCGGCAAAGGGTCCGCCGCCAGCGGGCAGAACAGCACGGCGGTGGGCGCGGGCTCGACGGCCAGCGGCACCCGGTCGGTGGCCTTCGGCCATGGCGCCGAGGCGACAAAGACCGATGCGGTCGCCGTGGGCGGCGGTGCCCAGGCGACGCATGCGAATTCCGTCGCCCTGGGCTCGGGGGCCCAGACCAGCCGCGCCAATCAGGTCGCGATCGGCTCGACCGGCACGACCTACACCATGTCGGGCCTGACCTCCGGGGCGAGCCGTGCGGCCCAGTCCGGCGAGGTCCAGGTCGTCACGACGGATGCGAGCGGCAATCTCGCCTCCATGGACTTCGACGAGCTGTTCGGCGACATGCGCAGCGACTTCGACCGCAAGATCGGCAAGACCCAGGAAGGCGTGGCCATGGCGCTTGCCATGGGAACGCCCGACGTGCCGGACGGCAAGCGCTTCGCCCTGAGCGGCCAGTGGGGCACCTTCTCGGGCGAGAACGCGCTGGCCTTCGCCACGACCATCCGGCTCTATGACGACAATCTCTTCCTCACCGGCGGTATCGGCTACGGCCTCGGCTACAACACCGTCGCGGGCAAGGCCGGTCTGATGGTCGCCTGGTAACGAGCCGGATGCCGGCCGCCGCGCCCGATCGCGGCGGCTGCGCCTCCGGGCACTCAGGTCCCTGCCGGCCGCCGCGATGCGGCCGGCAGTGTTTCACGACACAACCGCATAACGACAACAGAACCGATAACGGGGAGACTTCAATGCGAAAGCGACTTGGCGCTATCGTCCTTTGCCTTGCACTCGCAACGGCACTTCACCAGCCCGCGCAGGCGCAGGAGAGGCAGGGAACACCGGAGGAGGCCCTGATCATCCTCCTCATCCGGTCGACCCTGTCGGCACTCGATCAGGCCAACCGGACCGGAAACTATTCGGTCTTCCGCGATCTCGGCGTACCGGATTTCCGGGCCTCCAACACACCGGCCTCGTTGGCCGTCGCCTTCGCCAATCTCAGGCGTTCCGTCGACATGTCGGCCGTAACCATCATGACTCCGATCCTGAGAGAGCAGCCGTCGGTCGACGAAAACAGGGTCCTGCGGCTGCGCGGCTATCTGCCGACGGAGCCGGAGCCGACCGGCTTCGACCTCTCCTTCCTGCAGATCGGTGGAGGCTGGGGGCTCTACGGGGTGGGAATCTTCCCCGGCCAGAAGGGACCGCCGCAGCGGAATGGCGCGGCTTCGGCCGGCGGCGGTGCCGGGCAGCAGGACAACCGGGGGCAGGCGCCGTCCGGCACTAACGGCAACAGCCAGGTTCCCACGCCGCGCAGCCGGCCGAGCGAATAGGCCGGCCGGTATGCGCTGTGGCGGTGGCGACGGGGCACGGGGGCTGGTGCCCCGTCGTACGATGGGATAGATATCGCGCCGTCAAGACGGCAACGACGAACCGGCCAGGCGGCCTCAGGCGCATCCAGGCCGGACAATCCCGAAGGATCGCCCGCAATGCCACGCCTGCCTGCGCTCGACCCCTCGTCGGTTACTCCCAGAACGAGCACCGGCTATCCGCCCCTTTCGACAAGGCGACGCAGGGCCGCGCCAAGCGCGCGCTCGGCAAGGCGCTCGGCCTGACCCAGTTCGGCGTCAACGTCACCGAGCTCGCGCCCGGCGCCGCGTCGGCCCTGCGCCACTGGCACAGCCATGAGGACGAGTTCGTCTATATCCTCGCCGGCGAGGCGGTGCTGATCACGGACGAGGGCGAGCAGGTACTCGGCGCAGGCCACTGCGCCGGCTTTCCGGCGGGCGTGGAGAACGGCCATTGCATCGTCAATCGCAGCGACGAGCCGGTCCTGCTGCTGGAGGTCGGCTCGCGGGACATGCGCGACGAGGGGCACTATCCCGACGACGATCTTCATTGCCCGGCCGGGCGCTACCAGACCCCCGGTTTCACCCGCAAGGACGGCAGCGCTCTCTGAATCGAATGGCCCTGTCGCCCCGCAACCGCCGGTTCCGTTCGGCTCATCGCTCGAGGCGCGTGACGAACCAGCCCGCGAGGCGCTCCCAGAGAACGTCCTTTTCCGCGGCATCCTCGACACCGTGATTGAGGTCCGGATTGTCGTTGATCTCGATGACCTTGATACCGGTTTCGGCCTGCTTGAGGTCAACGCCGTAGAGGCCGTCGCCGATGAGCCCGGCGGCCCTCACCGCGATGTCGATGACCTCGCCCGGTGCCTGGGCGACCGGAACGCTGCGAAAACCGCCCTCGGCGGGCGCCTTGCCCGGCTCGTGCCTAACGATCTGCCAGTGCTTCTTGGCCATGAGGTACTGGCAGGCGTAGAGCGGCTCGCCGCCCAGCACGCCGATGCGCCAATCGAAGGCGGTCGGGACATACTCCTGGGCAATAACCAGATCGGACTCGTCCAGAAGCGATCTGAGCCTCGTGCGGAGATCCTCCGGCGTCTCCGCCTTGAACACGCCACGGCTGAAGGAACCGTCGGGGATCTTCAGCACGACCGGCCAGCCGAGAACGCCGGCGAGGCCGTCAGCCTGGCGCAGGCTCTGGACAATGAGGGTCTTCGGTGTCGGCAGGTGGCTGGCGGCAAGCCGTTCGGCCAGATAGACCTTGTTGGTGCAGCGGATCATCGATTGCGGGTCGTCGATCACCGGCATGCCTTCCTGCTGGGCGCGCCGGGCGAAGCGATAGGTATGGTTGTCGATCGCGGTCGTTTCGCGGATGAACAGGGCGTCGAACTCCGCCAGCCGGTCGAGATCGCGCCGGCCGATCGGGGCGACCTCGACGCGCATGCGCGCCGCGATCCGGGCGAAATGCTTCAGCGAGGCTACGGTCGTGGGAGCCAGCTCCTCGCGCGGATCGTGCAGCACGGCAAGCGCGTATTTGGCCGGAATCCGGGTGCGCGCCGCGCGCCAGGCCCGTCTGGTATAGGCCTCGAGCGCTGACAGGAAGACGGCGCGTTCATCGCCCTTGAGCGCAGAGAGGGGGTCGAGCGAGATGGCCTTGATCTGCCTGCCGCCCTCGCCTGCGAGGCGCACGCGCAGGATGGGCGCGCGGTACCAGTCGAACAGAAGGCGGGCGAAGGCGGTAAAGGCCGGATCCTGCGTCTGGCCGAAGCAGACCATGAGGCTCGTGCGCTCCGCCGGGTCGCCGTCCGCCTTGTCGAGGCACCGGCCCAGCGTGTCCTCCAGCTCCGGCAGCGCCTTCTTGTAGAGCGCCTTGCGCGAGAGCTCGATGACGGTCTCCACGCTCGGCACGATCCGGTGGCCGCGCGCTTCCGCGAGCAGCGAGCAATAATAGCCCGTGCCCTGATAGGCGTAGCTGCGCGACAGATTGACGATCTTGGGCTTCGTGTCGCCGAAGAGCTGGGGACGGCTCAGATAGTCGCGCGTTGTCATCACCTTGTGCGGTGTGTCCGCATTGGAGAGATCGCGCTCGTTGTCGACCAGGATCAGCCAGCTCATGTCCGCTCTCCCGGGGAAAGGAGAGCACTCTCGAGCCGGATGGCATCGGCGCCGTCCTCGTAATAATCCGGAATGCGGCCGATCTCGCGGAAGCCGAGCCCACCATAGAGCGCCAGCGCCCGGCCATTGTCGGCGCGCACCTCCAGTCTCAGCATCTTTGCATTGCGGGCGCGCGCGGCCTCCTGTGCAGCCTGCACGAGCCGTGCTCCGAGACCCTGGTCGCGCGCGGTGTCTGCGACCGCCAGCGAATAGAGGCGGGCGACGGCCGAGCCGCGCCGGAACAGCACCAGCGCATAGCCGACGAGCGCTCCGGCAGTCTCCGCGACGATCACCGCGGCACTCGGCGAGGCGATGAGCCTGCGGATGCTCCGCGGGCTCAGCCGGTCCGTCGCGAAGGCTTCGGATTCTATGGCCAAAAGGGCATGGGCGTCGCCGGGCCGCGCCGGGCGCAGATGCGGGGCGTGGACCATCGTTACATGGTTTTCCATCGATCCGGTCCGATGAGAGGGCGCGCCGTCATTACCCCAATGCCCGCAATATAAGGAGAGGGGACGATCCCGCTCAAGCCGCGATCATATCGCGCCAGCCGCGACGGATTTCAAGCGATGCTTTGCGCCGGCGCCACATCGTGAGGGCCGGGGCAGGCAGACATGGTTCGGCCGCCGCGCTCACGTCCTATGGGGTGGCTATCGATGCCCATTTGGGCGGAGGTTACGCGGCCGCGGGACTCGACGGGCGTCGTGCGCGCCATGTCAGCCAGCCATTCAGGCCAGCCAGTGCCAGGACGGCCAATGGCGGCACGGCGTGGGCATACTCCCCGTGCAGCAGGACGGTTCCGGCGGCCGCCGCCATGACCGCGCATGCGAGCGCGCTGCCGGCAAGCCGTGTGGCCGGCAAGGCGATGAGCACCGCAGCCGTCCATTCCGTCAGCCCGGTGAGGTAATGGAACCAGTCCGGATATCCCCAGCGCTGGTAGTCGGCGAGGATCTCGGGAGATGCGAAGATATTGAGACTTCCCCCGAGAACGAAGAAGGCAGCCAGAAGCCAGCCATAGATATGCCGCCAGGGTAGAATTCTCATGTCCGTGCTCTCCCTCACCGGCGCTGCGTCGACGGCCATCTGGGCCAGGGTCGCCGTATGTCGCGTCTGCTTAATCCTGTTCGCGGGCCCCGGCAATACAGTCGTGCAAACGGGGCGGTTTGCCCTGTGACCGTGGCACATGGCAGGGCCGATCTCTTCCGGTCAGGCGAGGTTCGCTTCGGCGAAATCGTCGTTCGCCAGCCGGTCGTGGAAGTCCGTCACATAGTCCGGGCGCCGGTTGCGGAAAGCGCCGTGACTTAGGCTTTGCGATGCTTGTCACGGTGCGGTTCCAGCGTTTCCGGGCTCGTGCCGCACGCAGCCTGTATCAGGCCCCACCCTGTGCCGATCCCACCCCGTGATTGCCGGGGCAGGCGGACAGCGTCTCCCGGACGCGCGAGATCATCCAGGAGCCGGCGGGGCCGGGCGGGTGGGCGACCGTGTGGATCGCATAGAGCGGATAGTGGGTTTCCGGATAAGGCTCGAGCTCGAGCCGGACCAGCCTGCCGGCGTCGAGATCGTCGCGCACCATGCTCTCCGGCAGGCCGCCCCAGCCCAGCCCCTCCAGAATCAGCGCGTGCTTGGTACCGACATCGGTCAGCCGCCAGGTCCGGAACGAGACGACATTGAAGTTCTGCCCCCTCGTCTGCTCGCTCATGTCGATCACGACGAGCTGGACATGCTCGCGGATGACGGACAGGGGAACCGGCGGCCTGGCCTGCGCCAGGGGGTGTCCCGGAGCGGCGACGGGCACCATCATGTTGTATCCGACGAGCGTCGTGGCGAAGCCGCCGGGGAGATCGGAGAGATGGCCGCCGATCCCGATGCGCGCCTCGCCCCTTGAAACCAGATCGGCCACCATGCCGAGCGCACCGACCTGAAGCTTGAGGCCGACGGTCGGGAACTGGGCCTCGAAATCCCTGAGCACGGCCGCCAGGACCTGCGTGGGCAGCGTCACGTCGATGGCGGCGGAGAGCTCGCCCTCCAGCCCCTCCTTCAGGCCCTGGGAGCGGGCGCGCAGCTCTTCCAGATCGTCGACGATGCGTCGCGCATCGGCGAGCATGGCCCGCCCGCCATCGGTCAGCCGCGGCTCGCGGGTGCCCTCGCGGTCGAAGAGCCGGAGCTCGAGCTGGGCCTCCAGGTTGGCGATCGCATAGCTGATCACGGACTGTGATCGGTTGAGCCGGCGCGCCGCCGCAGAGAAGCTGCCGGTCTCGGCGACGGCGACAAAGACCTGAAGCTGGTCGAGGGTCGGATGCGGGGGCATGACCTATCTAATAACTGGATTGGTTCAATTTATATTTTGACGGTTAAATAGATGGGTGTCCATGCCTAGTTTCCTGGAGGATCGCCTGCCGACGGATGCAGGCAGCCACCAGACAAGAGGTCATGCATCATGTCGTCCATTCTTCTCGTCACCTCCAGCCCGCGCGGAGACACCTCGTTGTCCACCGAGGTCGCCAGGGAGCTCGCCGACAGGCTCGCCGCCGGCGATCCCGGCAGCACGATTGTCCATCGCGACCTCGCCGCGGACCCGCTGCCCCATGTCGATGCCGATTTCGCCGCGGGCATCTATACGCCCGCGGAGGACCGCACGCCCGAACAGAGCCATGCCGTGGCCCGATCCGACCGCATGGTCGACGAGCTCCTCGCCGCCGACACGGTGATCGTCGCCACGGGCATGATCAATTTCAGCGTGTCCTCGGCGCTCAAATCCTGGATCGACCATGTGGCGCGCGCCGGGCGGACCTTCCGCTATGGCGAGACCGGGCCCGAGGGGCTCGCCGCGGGCCGGAAGGTCTACCTTGTCGTCGCCTCGGGCGGCGTCTATTCGCAAGGCCCGGCGGCCTCGTTCAATTTCGCCGAGCCCTATCTGCGCGCCGTCCTCGGCTTCCTCGGCATGACCGATGTCGAGACGGTCCTGATCGAGGGGGTGGCAATGGGGCCCGAGGCCGCACAGGACGCCGTCAGCAAGGCCAGGGACTGCACCGAGAAGCTGGCAGCCGCCGCCTGACCCGCCGCGCGGGCAGGGCAGGGGCCCGCGCTCGCGCGGGGTCCGCTATCCCCCGAACAATACAGATGCGCCCCGGAGGAGGTCCTTCCGGGGCGCATCTTTGATCATGTGGCAATTATGGTCCGTCAGGCAGGCGTCGCGAGAGGCTCGCCTCCGGCACCGCCGGAACTGTTGCCCGTGCTCGCCATCGCCTTCTGGGCTTCCGCCTTGACGGCCTTCTGGATCTTCTCGAAGGCACGCACCTCGATCTGGCGGATGCGCTCGCGAGAGACGCCGAATTCCTTCGACAGCTCCTCCAGCGTCAGCGGATCCTCCGACAGGCGGCGCGCCTCGAAGATCCGCTTCTCGCGCTCATTGAGCTTCTTCATCGCCTTGATCAGATACTCATGGCGAATCTCGTACTCCTCCGACGCGGCGAGGCGCGCTTCCTGGCTCTCTGCCTCGTCGACCAACCAGTCCTGCCACTCGCCGTCGGAATCCGCCCGCAGCGGGGCGTTGAGCGAGGTGTCGCCGGACAGGCGCCGGTTCATGGAGACCACGTCGTCGGCCGGCACGCCAAGTCGCGTGGCGATCTCGGCCACCTGGTCGGGATGGAGGTCGCCGTCCTCCAGCGCCTGGATCTGGCCCTTCACCTTGCGCAGGTTGAAGAACAGCTTCTTCTGGCTCGCCGTGGTGCCCATCTTCACGAGGCTCCAGGAGCGCAGGATGAACTCCTGGATCGAGGCACGGATCCACCACATGGCATAGGTGGCCAGCCGGAATCCCTTGTCCGGATCGAAGCGCTTGACGGCCTGCATCAAGCCGACATTGCCCTCCGACACGATCTCAGAGATCGGCAGACCGTAGCCGCGATAGCCCATGGCGATCTTGGCGACGAGCCTCAGGTGACTGGTCACGAGCTGATGGGCAGCGTCGCTGTCCTCGTGCTCGCGCCACCTCTTGGCAAGCATGTATTCCTGCCCCGGTTCCAGCATCGGAAAGCGCCGGATCTCCTGCAGGTAGCGGCTGAGGCCGCCTTCGCTTGTCACGGTCGGCAATGTCTGCTTGGTCATGTGACCCCCTTTCGGGCGGGGTACCGACAGGGACGACGTCTCTCCTCGCCCTGTCCCGCCGAACGGCTATATATGGTGGCGAAACGGCTGATGTGAAGGTGCCCGCCGCTCACCACGTCTTACCTACATAAACACTTGTGTTCCGGATTAGTTCCATCGCGCAAGCCTGAGCGCGTTCACAAGGTGGTGAAGGTCTTCCGGCAGGGCGCTCTCGAAACGCAGCCGCTCGCCGGTCGCGGGGTGCTCGAACCCCAGAAGTTCCGCATGGAGGGCCTGCCGGCCCAGCTCCTCCAGCGCCTTGCGGGCACCATCGGGCAGCGTGCGCGCGCTTGCGGCGAACCCTGCACCGTAAATCATATCGCCAAGCAGGGGGTGGCCGATATGCGCCATATGGACACGGATCTGATGGGTACGTCCGGTTTCCAGGTGGCACTGAACGAGGCTCGCCGCGGTCTTGCCGCCCGATGGCGGGAAATGCTCCGCCACCCGGTAGCGTGTCGTCGCGTGGCGTCCGCCGGTGGCGGTGACGGCCATCTTCTGGCGGTTCGTCTCCTTGCGTGCGATATTGCCCTCCACCGTGCCGGTCATGCGCTTGGGTGCGCCCCAGACGAGGGCGGCATAGGCGCGCTCCAGCCGCCCGTCGCGGCCATGGGCGGCGAACTGCTCGGAGAGGCCCGCATGGGCGGCATCGGTCTTGGCGACGACCATGAGCCCGCTCGTATCCTTGTCGAGCCGGTGGACGATGCCCGGCCGGCGCACGCCGCCTATGCCGGACAGGCTGTCTCCGCAATGGGCGATGAGCGCGTTGACCAGCGTTCCCGTCCAGTTGCCGGCGCCGGGATGGACGACGAGGCCGGCCGGCTTGTCGATCACGATCAGGTGCTCGTCCTCGTGGACGATCGCCAGCGCGATATCCTCGCCCTCCGGTTCGGCCGGCACCGGCGGCGGCACGCTCACCGCAAGGCGCTCGCCGGGTTTGACCCGGTAGCTGGGCTCCACTATCGTGCGCCCGTCGGCGGTCACCATGCCCTCCTCGATGAGGGCCTTGAAGCGCGACCGGCTGATCTCGGCGAAATGGAGGCTGAGCACGCGGTCCAGACGGGCGCCCGCCTCGGCGTCCGCAACGGTGATGCTGTGCTCCTGACGGATCGGTTCATCCATGTCTGACAATCGGCTCCCGAACGGCGATCAAACGGCTGGCGGGGACATCCCCATGCCCGATCCGCGCAATGTCAGGGCACTCAAGATCGTGGTCATCGTGCTCGGCGTTCTCATCGTTCTCGGTGTCCTCACCATCTTCGGCACGATCGCCTACCGCGCGGCCAATCCGGGCGGCGGGGCATCCGCGCCGCAACCGGCCGCCGACGTATCCGGGCTGACGCTCGATCTCGCCGCGGATGCGACCGTCCGGCAGGTCACGCTCGACGGCCATCGCATGGCCATTCATATCACCAAACCCGACGGTGACGAGATTGTCGTGGTCGATGCCCGCGACGGCACGGTTGTGAGCCGGATCGAGCTGGCTCGCCCGGCCGGGCAGGCCGCGCCTTCGCAATGAATGCGCACAATGGGAATCTTCCTACTTGATCTCGGGGCGTGCCGCGCGATATAGGGTGTGCGTCGCCGCCCGGCAAGGGCGGCTCCCAAGGCACCTGGCCCCGTTCGTCTAGCGGTCTAGGACGCCGCCCTCTCACGGCGGAAACAGGGGTTCGAGTCCCCTACGGGGCGCCATGTGCCGGCGCTGAGCGAAGTTTTCCCGGAAAATCTGGTTTGATCGCACCGTCTGGCGCCCCTTGGGGCGCTTCAGGGGCTGGTGGATCCTGATGATTCGCAGGTCGACAGTATCTACTGGCTGGTTTCGCCCTGGAGCGCCTTGGGCTTGCCGGTGGGGGCGGCATTCTTGTCGCCGTCGGGGCCGGTCGCGGCCGAGGCCGGCTTGTCACCGGCGGGTTGACCGCTTCCGGCCGGTGCAGGCTTGGCGGTGTTCGCCACCTTTGCGTCCTTCGCGGCCGGGGTCTTCTGCCGCCGGGACGGCTTGCGGGGCGAGGCATTGCCGGCCGGTTTTGTCTTGCGGGCCCGCTTTGCGGCACGGCCGGTAGCGGTATCGGCCTGTTGCGCCGGTGCGTCCGCTGACGATTCGCTCGCCTCCGTCGTGCGGCGTGCGCCCGGGGCCGCATTGGCGGCCTTCGTGTCATCCCCCGACCTGACCTCCGACGGCGCGTCTGCGGACGTTGTGTCCTCGTCGCCCTTGTTGTCCGCTGTGGGGGCGTCGGGGGCCGTCTTGCCCGTCTTACCGGCGGTCGCCGGCGACGTGTCTGCCGGGGGATCCTCGTCGTCCCGGCCGGCCTTGCTCATCCTGGCGTGCCAGATCTCGTCCAGACGGTCGAGATCGGCGCGCAGCTGCTCCGCGCTGCGGCGGGCCTCGTCGAGATCGGCGGCAAGCCCGTGATCCTTCGGCGAGAGCCGGACGACCTTCGATGCGCTGTCAGCCGGCGCATCATCCTTGCCAGGCGGCGTGCTGTCCCCGGCTGTCGTCGTCCCGGCCGGCGTGCCCTCGTCGCCATGGAGGGCCTCGCGCTGGGCGGCGATCTCGTGCGACAGGGCGGATATCATCCTGATGCGCTCGCGCAACCGGGCCTGCGCTGTCTCGGCATCGGGCGCGGCGCCCGTAGCGGCGGGCGGCTGTGTCGCGAGCTCCGCGGCCGGCGCGGCGGTCACGCCCGCCTCGCTCGCCTCGTCTCCAACGGCCTGGGCCTCCTTCAGGTCCTGGATCAGGCGGTCGCGCTGGCGCAGCTCCGCGCGTGCGGCCTCCAGTTCCCGCTTCAGCCGCTGGATCTGGTCGTTGAGATCTCGCGCGATGCGGCGCGATTTCTGAAGTGCATTGGCGCGGTCCTCGAGCTCCGCCTCCAGAGGCACGCGGCCCGTGCGCATCTTGGCGATCTCGTCGTCGCGCTCGGCAAGGTCGCCGGTCAGCTCGTCGAGACGCGTCTTGTAGATGGTGAGCTGGCTGCTCTTCTCGGCGAGCTGGGTCCGGAACTCCTTGACCTGATATTCCGCCTTGCGCCGCGCCATGGCGATTTCCGCGCGCAGCCTCGTACGGTCGGCCTGCAATTCGGCATCAAGCGTAGGAATCTGCTTCTGGACGCGCCGGCGCCCGACCCGCTCTCCATGGTTCCAGACAGCGCGCAGGACGAACACGGCGATAAGGCTCGCAAGGGCGAACCCCATTGCGATGAGCAGGAACGTCTCGAGATGAGACATAGGTTACGACCATCCTCCGTGGCCCGATGCCGACGGAGGCCCCGGCGACCCCCAGTTTGGCCTTCCGAAACCCTCGTCCATCACCCAGCCGCACTTGTCCGGCGCCAATGCCCCTAGACCGCTTCTCGCCACCCCTGGCTCCGGCCACTCTAACGCGGACGGCCATGCGCCGTGAAGCCCTCATGCGAGGGAGCGGGGTCGCAGACAGGTTTCGCGGTGCCGCAGGCCTGCACAGGCGCTCAGAACGGATTCCAGGTCGGTTCCGGGGTAAATTTCAGATAGCCGATAGAGGCGCCGAGCCGCGCGCCCACACCGGTGCGGATCGGGGCGAGGGTGAGCTGGTCGTTCTGCTGGAAGCTCACGCCGAGGCCGCCGACCAGATAGGCCGATCCCTGGACGCCGATGAAGCGCGAATAGATCTGTCCCGGCGCGGTCATCTTGTAGATGAGGATCATGGTGCGCGAGCCGTCGCCGCCGAAGTCGAACCCCACCGACGGACCCTGCCAGTAGACCTTGTAGCGCCCGCCGGCCTTGGGATAGAGCACGCCCTCGCCATAGCGCAGCCCGCCGATGAAGGCGCCGGCACCTTCTTCGCCGATAATGTAGGCGGTGGGCCGGCCGGCCTTGTCGAAGACCGATTCGATGGCCTTGGCGAGCCCCTCCGTCGTCTTGCCGAAGAAGCCGTGGCCGGCATCGACGATCTCCTGCATCGAATAGGTGCCGTCGTCGGGTGGCGGCTGGTTGGCCGTGGTGCTCTGGGCATGCGCGGAGCCCGCCTGAACGGCGAAGGCTGCGACAAGCGTCACGACAGCAAGGCACAACAGCCGGCGCAGGGTGTTCATCGTCTTCTCCATCATCGCGCGCATACTCGCTGGGCACGGAGAGGCCGGGCCCCAATGCTCGTGGCGGTCCCGACCCTCGAATTGCGTCGAGTCAATCGCTCGAATCGGGCGCCGGTGAGGCATCGCCCCACCCAGACCCCGGAAAGCGGACTCAGGGTATGAGTATCGGGCAACGAGCCTTCCAAAGCGTTAACGGACTGGAAAGGCTGATGCGGTGCGCGAGAGGCTTGCTGCATGGAGCGGGCCGGCGCCGTCCCGTCAGGGAACCCGCTGGCCTACGTCCAGCCGCGGGCGATGAAATGGGGGTTGGCGAAGTCGTTTTCGGACTTGCCATAGGTGAGCGGGGTATCTTCTTCGGTAACGACGGTGCCGCCGGCTGCGGCGAGGACGGCATGGCCCGCGGCGGTGTCCCATTCCATGGTCCGGCCGAGGCGGGGATAGAGATCGGCCTCGCCCGCCGCGACGAGGCAGAATTTGAGCGACGAGCCCGCCGAGACTACCCGATGGTCCGGCAGGGCCTCCAGATAGGCTTCGGTGCGTGTGTCGCGGTGGGACCGGCTCGCCACCACGATCATTTCGCCGTCGGGATGGCCGCGTGTCTTGAGGGGGCGCCACTGGGCGGTCTCGGGATCGTCGTCCACACCGAGCCGCGCGTCCGCGGCGCCCTGTCCCGCCTCGCCCCGGACCATGCGCTCGATCGCCGGGGCATAGACGACGCCGGCCACCGGATCGCCGTTCTCGACGAGTGCGATATTGACCGTGAACTCGCCATTGTGATTGACGAATTCCTTGGTGCCGTCGAGCGGGTCGACGAGGATGAAGCGGCCGGCGACCTCCGGGATCCGGCCCTGCGAGGCGGCCTCCTCGGAGACGACCGGGATGTCGGGAAAGGCGTCTGCGAGGCCTTTCAGGATGATCGCCTCTCCCGCCTCGTCGGCTGCCGTCACGGGAGAGGCGTCGGCCTTGTAGGAGACTGCGACGTCCTCGCGGTAATGGCTCATGATCTCGCGGCCGGCCTGGTGGGCGAGCGCGATGAAGACGGTCACGAGCGGGGAGGGCGCGGTGTTTGCCATGGGATACCTTCGGGCCTGGAATTGGAGTTCGGGGGCGGATGGATGGCGAAGTCAGCGTGAAGTAACGGCGATCCTCGCGCCTGCGGTCAACAGGCAATCGTGCGTCGGGCCTTGCGGAACGCCGGGGTCGGTCGGCTTGGCATGCCTGCCCATGGCGTGTATCACAGGCCCTTGAGAGACGATTCGCAGATCAATCCGGTTATTTTGGGGACGCTTGGTCGAATGCGGGACATGGCGCTTTTGAGCGATGTGGATCTGGCGGCACTCCTGTGTTCGAAAGTGTGCCACGACATCATCTCTCCGGTCGGTGCCATCGCCAACGGGCTGGAAGTGCTCGACGACGAGGACGACGAGGGCATGCGCGAGGTCGCGCTGAACCTCATCCGCAGCTCCGCCCGTCAGGCGAGCGCCAAGCTCCAGTTCTGCCGGATGGCCTTCGGCGCGTCCGGCTCGGCGGGCGCATCGCTTGATTTCGGCGAGGCCGAGCAGGTCGCCCGCGCCTTCGTCGGCGACGACAAGGTCCGGCTCGGCTGGGACAGTCCGCGCGAACTGCGCCCCAAGGGCGAGATCAAGCTCCTGCTCAACATGATCCTGATGGCGCTGGGCGCTCTGCCGCGCGGCGGCACGCTGGAGGTAATGGTCGCCGGCCGGACCTTCGCGGTGCGCGCGGTCGGAGAAGGCGCGAAGGTGCCGGACGCGACGCGCGCCGTTCTGGAGGGCCGCACCATGGCCGACGAGATCGACCCCCGCCTGGTCCAGATCTACTACGCCACGCGCCTGGCCGCGGAGGCTGGCTTCGAGCTCGCCATGGCGATGGACGGGCCCGACGCGGTCGTGCTGGCGCGCGAACCCGGATAGGCTTCAGTCCGCGATCAGGTCGCCTCGGCCGGTGCCACGCGGGCAACGCGCTTCGGGCTCTGCCCCAGACGCAGGAAGCCCCGGCGCAGGCGCCGGGGCTCCTTCGAGTCCCATAAGATACGGACAGGACGCGGAGGCGAGGTCGCCGGTCAGGCGCTCTCGCGCATATCCTCCGACCCGTCCACCGGATCGCGCAGCACATAGCCGCGGCCCCAGACGGTCTCGATATAGTGATTGCCGCTGGTCGCCGCGGCGAGCTTCTTGCGCAGCTTGCAGATGAAGACATCGATGATCTTCAGCTCCGGCTCGTCCATGCCGCCATAGAGATGGTTGAGAAACATCTCCTTGGTGAGCGTGGTGCCCTTCCTGAGCGAGAGGAGCTCCAGCATCTGGTACTCCTTGCCCGTCAGGTGCACGCGCTGGCCGCCGACCTCGACGGTCTTGGTGTCGAGATTGACCACCAGCTCGCCGGTCCGGATGACCGACTGCGCATGGCCTTTCGAGCGGCGCACCACGGCATGGATGCGTGCCACCAGCTCGTCCTTGTGGAACGGCTTGGTCATGTAGTCGTCGGCTCCGAAGCCGAGACCCCTGACCTTGTCCTCGATACCGCCGAGGCCCGAGAGGATCAGGATCGGCGTGCCGATCTTGCTCACGCGCAGGGCTTTCAGAACCTCATAGCCGCTCATGTCGGGCAGATTGATATCCAGCAGGATGATGTCGTAATCGTAGAGCTTTCCTAGATCGACACCTTCCTCGCCGAGATCCGTCGTGTAGACGTTGAACCCGTCCGACTTGAGCATCAGCTCGATGCTCTGAGCCGTTGCGGTATCGTCTTCGATTAAAAGGACTCTCATCAGATTCCCCTCTGACCTCGCCCGAGACGGGTCTTCGCGCCGGGGAAGACGCACACCCGGCGCGCACTTAAACCTATCGGTTAACACCGATGGTTAAGATAGGCTGGTACTGGTTAACAAAACCTAATGATCCGGTTCGGCCCAACGAACCAACGTCCTGCAATGCCTGCAAAACAGCCCCGACACTGTTGCCGTCAACGAGTTCAGCCACCTGACCAACCGGATAATGCGAGAGCGCCGCAAGGGCACCTGTTCGAAACCTTGTCCGCCGAATCTGGGATTTACCGGGCCTTAAAGGCTGCCGGTGCATGCCTCCTGCGTCGAACGGAATCTTCTTTCTACGCGATTCGTCGCGATTCCAGAAGAGGTTGGCCGCTCGGCGAGGCATTAAGCACACCGAAACGATTGCCGGGGAAGATTGGGCTGGGGCTCGAAGACGGCCTTCGGGAATCTACGGTAAACGCGTAAGGATGGGGTCGATGCGTTCACGCGATACGCTTTTGCGTCTGCAGCGCTTCCGGGTTGAGGAGCGGCAACGGCAACTGGTCGATATCGAGGCCATGATCGCGGAGTTCCAACGCAAGGAGGAGGAACTCACGCATCAGATCGAGGCCGAGGAGGCACGCTCCGGCATCGACGATCCCGGGCATTTCAGCTATCCCACGGCCGCGAAGGCGGCCCTCGCCCGGCGCGAGAACCTCCGCAAGTCGATCGACGAGCTTCAGGGCCAGATCGACGATGCCCGCGCCGCACTGGCCGCCGATGAGGCGGAGCTGCGCAAGCTGGAGCTTCTCGTGGAACGCGACGGCACGCCCGCGCGCGGCAAGGAGCAGGCCGCAGGCGACCGCATCGCGCAAGGGATGTCGCACTAGGATCGATTGGCAGTCGGGCGGCGATGAGATCGCAGCCGAGGCGCCGCGCCATTGGCTGTCGCCCGGATCTTGCCATGCAATGACGGGCGCTGGACGCGCGTCGGCCCGACCCCGTCATGTCCTCACGGATTGCTCGCGGCAGCCGCCGACAGCGCCGCCGCCCTGCGGCCTCACAGCCTGTAGGCCTTGAGCCGTTCGTAGCAGGGCCGCGCCTCGTCGGCGATGCGCTTCAGCGTGTCGTCGAGCGGCGGCGGGGGAGGCGGCGGGTCCTGGAAGCCCTGCGAGCGTTCCACCGCGCCGTACCAGTGCGCGGCCCACACGCCGTCGCTGTCGCGCTGGCCGGGCGGCCATGACAGCATCTCCTCGCGGAATTCAATGCCCACGGCCCGGCACAGCGCCCCGAGGACGCGGCGCGGGTTGGCCAGCACGTCGTCCGCGTCGATGACGGGCGGTGCCGCGCCCGACGTTTCGGCCAGCATGTCGAAAAGCTCCGCCTGTTCCACGAAGCCGATATCGGCGAGCGCCACGTCCGCGCGCTTCCTGGCATAGCTTGCCAGCACCCGTTCCGGCGCCCGGATGAGGAAGGCGTTGGAGAGCCGCGATATCCAGGACCGGTCGATGCCCGGCACCATGTGGTGGGTCATGTGCTTCTGGTAGAAGACGGGCTTGCCCCCGGGCGCATCGCCGAGCACGCGGTCGCGCACGCGCCGCCAGTCGGTCTCGCCCGCCGCCAGCACCTCGGCGCGCATCGGGTGGTCGATGCCGGTCTCGGCGAGATAGGCCGCATAGAAGGGCTCGTCCCAGACGGCGCAGTCGGGCCGGTTCTCGAAGGAGCGCATCATCGCGGTGGAGATGTTGCGCGGCCCGGACCACATGGCGATGCGGATCGTGCCGTCGGTCATGAGCGTTCCGCCTCCCTCTCGCAAAGCGCCTTGTAGAGCGCGGCAAGGCGCGTGGTGACCGGCCCTGCGCCCTGCCAGTCCCGCGCGGTCTTCAACGGGTGGCCGAGCCTGCGCCCGTCGACCTCGCGCACCGGCACGAGCCCCGCGAAGGTACCCGTCACGAAGGCTTCGTCGGCGCCGTAGACATCGGTCAGGCTGAAGCGGCATTCGCGCACCGGGATACCGTTTTCCCGGCAGGCGCGGATGACCGCGCCGCGCGTGATGCCGCCGAGGCAGTATTCGCCGGTCGAGGTCCAGACCTCGCCGCGCCGCACGATGAAGAAATGGGTGGAGTTGCAGGTCGCCACGAAGCCGTGCGGGTCGAGCATCAGCCCCTCGTCGGCGCCGGCCTTGGCCGCCTGGATGCAGGCGGTGATGCAGTTGAGCTTGGAATGGCTGTTGAGCTTGGGGTCCTGCACGTCCGGATAGCCCCGGCGCACATGGACGGTGAACAGGCGGATACCGTTCTCCACCGTCTCGCGTGTGGGGGTCTTGTGCTCGGGGATGATGACCACGGTCGCGTCCCCGATGGTCACGCGCGGATCCTGATAGGGGGTGGCTTTGACGCCGCGGGTCACCATCAGGCGGATATGGACCCCGTCGGTCATGCCGTTGGCGGCGAGGCAGTCGAAGATGCGTTGCCGGAGCTCTGCGGGCGTGAGGCCGATATCGAGGTCGATGGCGCGCGCGCCCTCATAGAGGCGTTCCATATGAGCGGTGAGGAACGGGATGCCGCCGTCGTGCAGCCTGAGCCCCTCCCAAACGCCGTCGCCGAGGATGAAGCCCGAATCGAAGACCGACACGACCGCCTTGTCGCGCGGGACCAGTTCGCCATTGACCGAGATCTCGATCTCCGCATTGCGCGGATCGTCCTGATAGTCGTGCGTACCCTTCGCCATCGCTCCCCCTGAACGTCGCTTGGTGGTCGTGTGGGGATATCGCCAGATCGGCGGGCCATCAATCGGAATCGGGTGAACGTCTGGAAACCGACCGGGTCCGAGGTTCCGGAATGTCGGGCAGTTCGCGGCGCTCACGACGCCTTGTCGCGGTCCTCCGGCGCCGGCGCGCCCTCCGCGCTCTTCGCGCGGTCTTCCTGCAGCACGCGCTCGATGGCGGCGCGGCGCCTGCGCGATTCCGCGATGAGCGCATTCTCGTCGCCATGGAGCGAGGCGAGATCGTGGAGCGAGGCGATGTCGTGCTCGCGGAAGATCTGGGCGGACCGCCGCGCCTGATGGTCGGGCATGCCGAGCGTGGTCAGCGCGTCCACCGCCATGTCGAGCGAGGTTCCGAAGGTCTCGCGATAGACATGCTCGAAACCGCGATTGATGAGCATGTAGGCATGGCGCCGGTCATAGACGCGCAGCAGGATCTTCAGATGCGGGAAGTGCTTGCGCGCCGTCTCCGCGATCTCGTCGGCCTTGGCGGGATTGCCGACCGCGACGATCAGAAGCGAGGCATGGCCGGCACCGGCGGCCGAGAGGATCTCCGGGCGGGCGGCGTCGCCGTAGAACACCTTCTGGCCGAAGCGGCGCAGCAGGTCGATCTGGGCGGGGTCGTAGTCGAGGACGGTGGCGTTGTAGCCATTGGCGGAGAGCAGCCGGCCGACCGTCATGCCGAACCGGCCGTAGCCCGCGATGATCGCCGGATTGCCGTCCTCGTCTATGGTATCCGGTTCGCGGGCCGCGGCGGGCGCGATGCGCGGGCGCACGATCCGCTCATAGGCCATGAGCACGAGCGGGGTGAGCACCATGGTCAGCACCACCACCGCCATGAGCAGGTTGGCCGTCGTGTTGGGCAGCACGTTGCTCTGCACAGCGAAGGTCGACAGCACGAAGGCGAACTCGCCGCCCTGGGCGAGCGAGAAGGCGAACAGCGCGCCATTGGTGAGGCTGAGGCCGAAGACCCGCGCAAGGCCCGCCAGGACGGCGAACTTGGCGACCATCAGCGCGACGACGAGGCCGGCGATCGTCAGCGGCATGCCCATGATGAGCGCGAAGTCGATGCTCGCGCCGACCGACACGAAGAACAGGCCGAGCAGAAGGCCCTTGAAGGGCTCGATATCCATCTCCAGCTCGTGGCGATACTCGCTGTCGGCCAGCACCACGCCGGCGAGGAACGCCCCGAGCGCCGGCGACAGTCCGATAGCGATCATGAGCAGTGCGACGCCGACGACGATCAGGAGGGCCGTGGCGGTGAAGGCCTCGCGCAGCTCTGTCGCCGCGATGGCGCGGAACACGGGCCGCATGACGATGCGGCCGGCCGCGATGATGCCGGCGACGGTGGCGAGCACCACGACGGCGTGCTGCCAGACGGCAAGACCCTCGACGATCTCATGAGGGGCGCCTGTCTCCGCCGGCGCGCCGTGGCCTGCGACCTGTGTGGCCAGGAAGGGCAGGATGGCGATGATCGGCAGGACGGCGATGTCCTGGAACAGCAGGACGGAGAAGGCCGACCGGCCGCCCTCCGTGCTGAGCAGCCGCCGTTCCGCAAGACTTTGCAGGACGATGGCCGTGGAAGAGAGAGCGAGGATCAGGCCTGTCGCCACCGCGGGGCGCGTCTCGAGCCCGAGCATCATCGCGCCGCCTGTGATGACGGCGGCTGTGGCGGCGACCTGAAGTCCGCCCATGCCGAGAATCGGCTTGCGCAGGCGCCACAACAGCGAGGGCCGCAGCTCCAGCCCGATCAGAAACAGCATCATGACGACGCCGAATTCGGCGACATGCATGATTTCCGCATCCGCTCCGCCGACCAGGGCGAGGACGAAGGGGCCGATGACGATGCCCGCGATCAGATAGCCGAGGACGGAGCCGAACCCCAGGCGCTTGGCCAGGGGCAGGGCCAGAACGGCGGCGGCAAGATAGACGAAGGCGTCGAGTAGAATGTCCTGAAGATGCACCGGGGAGTGCTCCCGCCTTTCTCGTCCTCACTGTATCTGCCCGTTCCCCGGACCGGGGCATCCGCTCAAGACCCGCCCGGGTCCGTCAGGCGCCCTCGTCGCGCGGGGCATATTCGCCGAGCCCCTCCAGCAGCGGGCCGAGATGCGCCTCGTAACGCTTCCACTTGGCGACCGATGTCTTGTAGATCGGCTGGCGGACCTGCCACAGGCTCGCCGTCTTCACGCTGCGCTTGGTTTCGTAGAAGGACAGGCAGGCATCGTCCCATTCCAGTCCTGCATGGTCGACCAGCGCGCGGCTCCAATATTCAGGGTCGGCGATCATGTTCTCGTAGTCCAGCTCCAGCATCTTGACCGGCAGGACCTCGCGCCAGTGGTCCATATAGGCGCGATAGAGGCGATATTCGGTTGCCAGGGTCTCCATGTCGAAACTGAAGGTCACATTGCCGTGGGAGAAGTTCTGGAAATAGCACGACAGGCAGGTGTCGACCGGGTCGCGGCGGCAATGGACGAAGGTCGCCTTGGGGAACAGCAACGCGAAGAGGCCGAGCATGCGGTGATGGGCCGGCGTCTTCTCGGTGATGCGGTCCTTGTCGTGGAGCTCCGTCGGCAGCGTCTTGACGATGGTCTCGGCAAGCTGGCGCGATTCCGCGGGCCCCATCATCTCCATGACGCGCGACATGGTCTGGGCGTTGACCGGCAAGCGGTCGAGCCCCACGCGGATATGGCGCATCATGGCGGCCTCGCCGGCCGCGCCCACGCGGGGGTGGCTTGCGAGGATCTGCTCTGTGAGTGTCGTGCCCGAGCGCGGCATGCCGAAGATGAAGATCATCTGTTCGGAGTCCGTGCCGTAATCGGCATGGGCCTCGTAGAACTCCCGGGTGAAGAGCTCCCGGGTGAGCTCCAGATTCTTTCGGTGGGCCTCCAGGTCGTAGGCCTCGTGCTCGCTTCTGAGCAGGTTGCCCTGGCGGTAGTGCCCGAAGGCCTCGTCGAATTTCTTCTGCTTGCCGAGAATGTCGCCGGCGGCGAAATGGAGATGCGCCCGCTGCAGGTCGCCGAGGTCCTCGCCGCTCTCCAGAAGCGTCTCTACACGGTCGAGCGCGTCCTCCGGAACCGCCTCGCCCTTGCTGCTCGTCACCAGCATCACCTGCGCCGACGAGCTGTCGGGGAAATGCTCCAGCGCTTCCTGAAGCACCGCTTCGCAGCGCTCGAAGTCGCCGAGCACCTGCAGGACGTTGGCCATGCGGGTATAGGTCGCCTCGGTGCGGTGGCCGAGCTTGAGGGCGGCCTCGTAATGGGTGAGCGCCTCCTCGAAACGGGACGTCTCCTGAAGGCAGAGCGCATAGCTGAACTGGAGCTCCGGCGCTTGCGGGTTGAGCGCGACCGCCTTGTCGAAGGCACGCCGGGCCTTGTTGTAGTGCTTGGTGTCGAAATAGGCACGCGCCAGCGCGTAGTGGGCCTGCCAGGCGCCGTCGTTCAGCCGTGTCGCCTCGCGGGCGGCCTCCGCGGCGTCCTGCGGCTTGCCGTCCTCGCGCAGGGCGATGGAGAGGTTGAGCCAGGCCGGGAAGAGCTTGCGGTTGAGATGCGTCGCCTTGCGGTAATGCTCGATGGCCTGCTCGCGCTGGCCCATCTCGTCGAGGGCGGAGCCATAGACGAAATGGATTTCCGCGATCTGCGGCGCAACGGCGAGCATGCGCTTGCAGATGGCGGCCGCCTGCTCGGGGTCCTGCCGGTCGATATGGCCGAGAGCCTCGCGCAGCTGCGCCTGCAGCCGGGCCGGGTCGGCCATTCCGCGCGGGGCTTGTCCGAACGGGCGCGGCGCGCCGGTGGGTTGGAACTGTTGTGCCACCTTGATCGCCTTTCCTGATCCGTCGTTCCCGGGCTACCGTCCATGCCGGGGAACGGGCCTGCCGCGCGCCTCGGGGACACGCTGGCCGGCGAAAATATTCTCAAGCGATGCAAATAGCATTCCCGCGGGGCGGATGCGAGTCCGCGAGGCGCAGCCGGTCGGGATCGCGTGGGCGCGCCACAAGCCCACCCTTCCGCCCGGCAATGCCCGCGAAGGCCTGTGCCTTGCGGACCGCGCCCGGCGGAAGGGTGAGAGAGTGGACCGGTATCATGCCCGGAACCCGGACATGGCCTGACATGGGGGTCAGGCGCGATAATCCTGGATGCGCGTGGTGCGCAGGCCGGCCAGCCCGTGCCGGTCGATGGAGCGTTGCCAGCTCAGGAACTCCTCCACCGTCAGCCGGTAGCGCGTGCAGGCGTCCTCCAGGCTCAGGAGTCCTCCCCGGACGGCGGCCACCACTTCCGCCTTGCGCCTGATGACCCAACGCTTGGTCTCCGGCGCCGGAAGATCGGCAATGGTCAATGGACTGCCATCGGGCCCGATGACGTAGCTCACTCGTGAACGCACAGTACTCGTCATACTCGTGGAACCTGTACTCGAAGACTACTCACACACAACTCACTCAACGCTTGATGGGACAAGACGCTATGGGGTGTGCTTTAAAAAAGCGCTAATGCGAAGCCCTTCAATCACAAAGCATTCGTTCCGACCGAACCGGCAAATTTAGGGCAAATCGTCGGCACAACCCTGCCGGCGGTCCGACTAGGAACGAGTGTCATGCAGAACCCTGAAGGACAGCTTAATCAACCCACCAGGTCGGCATCGCTGCCGACCAAGCCAGGCTTCTTTTGGGCCAGGTGGCTCAAGCCCGCCCCGGGGACAGCCGACAACGGCGAGTGCTGCAATCCCGACGAATGGGAAGTCATGCATGTCGTCGAGAACACCTTCGATCCATCGGATCCGGAATACCTCATGGTGATGGTACCCGGTGTCGAGCATTGGCAGCCGATGGAGAACTTCCATTGGGGCGCTGAGGTCAGGAGGGCGGCGCAATGACCGAAGCCTATCCGCTCCAATGGCCTCCGGGCTGGCCGCGGACGCCGGCTCATAAGCGGATCCAGTCGCGGTTCGCTGCACGCGGTCTCGCCGAGGAAAGCAGCCGTATCTACGCAGAGCTGCAGCGTCTCGGCGCCCGCTATCCAGTCGTCTCGACCGACGTCGCGCTGCGCCGTGACGGCATCCCCTACAGCAATCGGCGCCGCCCGGAGGATCCAGGGGTTGCTGTGTACTTCGATCTCAACGGTCGCCAGCAGTGCATCCCCTGTGACCGGTGGTCGAGCGTAGAGGAAAACGCGCGCGCCATCTGGAAGAGCGTCGAGGCCCTGCGCGGGCTGGAGCGCTGGGGTGCGAAGTCGTTCGTTGATGCGGCCTTCTCCGGCTTCCAGGCACTACCGCCGCCGAGCTCGGAGGATCGCCCGCACTGGTCGGCGATCCTGGGCGTACCGCGCTTTGCCAAAGAGAGCCAGATCAAGGCCGCCTACAAGGCCAAGGCGATGGACGCCCATCCGGATCGGCCTGGCGGATCGAGCGAGCGCATGGCCGAGATCAACGACGCCTACAACCAGGCGATGGGGGCCGGAATGCCTAGCACGTTCACCTATTGCGACAGATGCAACAACACGGGGTGGATCGACTGTCGTTGTGGCGGCGATCTGTGCCTTTGCGGCGAGGGAGAGCTGCCGTGTCCGCAATGCGGCGGAGACATCCCCGACGATGACGCCCGCTGCCCGACTTGCGAAGGCTCTGGCCGGATCAATCCGCTCACGGCGCCGAAGGGGCATTTCGTAGCCGGCGCAGCCGACTGTCCCCACTGCGATGGAACAGGGAGGATATAGGGATGGGTAATCTCGCCATCTGGCGTGAAGCCGGCAAGCTGAATGGCTGGAGAATGCCATACGCGCCGTGGTGGAAGCGCCTTCCTGTCATTCGACATATTCGTGCACTTCTGATCGCGGAACGTATCGGGCGCTGGTACCGGCACGGGCCTGGATCGATAGGGCTGCGCACTGGCTATGACGATTGGGTGCTCGTAGGCATTTGGCACGGATTGGAGGAGCCCGATCATGACTGACGCCAAGACGACCGACCTCGAAGGCGACCGCTTCGACACGATGGCGGCGGAAATCGTGGACCGTCACCCGGAGTTGTGGGAGATGGGCGTCACTGCCGCACGCCTCCAGAACCTGCAAGACGACATCGCCGCGCAGATACGACACACGGCGCGCTCGACGCCCACATACCCCGCTCTCGTGGAGGCGTTGGAGCCACTCGCCAAGATGGGAAAGCGGTACATCCCGCCGCGAGAAGATGGCTTCAAGTCCACACCCGACAATGCAGTGGCGAAAGTCCCGGTGAAGTACCTTCGCGCAGCATATGCCGCCGTCGCCGCCGCCAAGGGAGGCTCCGATGGACGATAGCACGCTCACCACCGCGTTTCACGCCCACACCGAAGGGCAGACGAAATTCACGCGCCGAATGGTGATCGCGATTGCCCTGATGGCCAACGAGACGCCGCGCCGTATCGTCCGCCGCTGCGAGCGCCTGGGGCTGTGCAAGCGCGGCTCATGGGAGTGGTTCGTCGATAATGGCGGAATCACAAAGGCGCAGATCGCGGAAGTGCGCGCCGATCTCGCCAAGGGAGGGAAAGATGGCTGAGCGGCCCAGGCGAATCCAGCGCAAGCGCACGAAGGGCTGGCGGATGCCGCCTGGCGCCGTCTATGTCGGGCGCCCGACGAAGTGGGGAAACCCCTTCACGGTCGAGGCCGCGCGCGAGGCCGGATATCGCGACGGTCACGCGATGGCCGTCCACGCCTACCGCGAATGGCTGCGCGGCAATCCGCTCTATCCGGGCCATGAGCACCTGCGCGACCACATCCTGACACATGTGCACGACCTAGCCGGAAAAGACCTCGTCTGTTGGTGCCCGCTTGACGAGCCGTGCCACGCCGACATCCTGATGGAGTTAGCCAATGATTGCTAAACCCGACATCTGCATCTATCACCATCCCTGCCTCGACGGCTTCGCCGCGGCACTCGCGGTTTGGCTGGAATGGGGCGATGAGGTCGAGTATCGGCCGGCGACCTATGGGAAGCCGCTACCACTCGACGATGTCAGTGGAAAGAACGTCCTGTTCGTCGATTTCTGCGGTGCAGGCCAGACGATGTGGTCATTGGTCCACGACTGCGGTTGCAAGGTCACGGTTCTGGATCACCACAAGACGGCCAAGGCCGCCATGGAAGAACTTCTCGGCGACGGAACCGTCGAGGGCGTTTTCGACATGGAGCGCTCCGGATGCGGGATCGCCTGGGATGAGATCCATGGCGGAGAACGGCCCCGCCTGATCAACCATCTGGAGGATCGCGATCTCTGGCGGTTCGCTCTCTCTGGCACTCGGGAGTTTTTCGCCTACATAGCGAGCTATCACTATGATTTCGACGTCTGGAATTGGCTGCGGCAGTCAGCCGACAACAATCTGCAATACGACCGAATGCTGCTATCAGGCAGCGCTATCCTTGGAAAACAGGCCAAGGATATCGCGGAATGGCTGGATCAGGGCACGCAGTGGTGGGAGTTCTCGAGGTATCCGGAATGCGAGCCGGTCGGCCCAGCCTATCAGATCTGGCCTGTCTCCGAAGCGGACCCTCTGACACCGCCTGATCGTGTGTGGCGGGTACCGGTAGTCAATGCGCCGTACACCCATGGCTCCGACGCCGCCCACGAGCTGTTGCAGCGACATCAGGAGGCACCGTTCGCCGCCTACTATTGGGATGTGGACGGCACCCGGCGCTGGGGTCTGCGATCCGCAGACGACCGCGAGGACGTCTCCGCCATCGCAAAAGCCCGTGGCGGCGGCGGCCACCGCAATGCAGCCGGCTTCGAGGTCGCGCCATGATCGCCGTTCTGTCGCTTGCCCTGATCCTGGTCGCCTCGACCGCAGATGCTGCAGAACTGCATGGCCGCGTCGTCTCCATCACCGATGGCGACACCATCGTCGTGCTCGACGACCGTCACCGACAGCACAAGGTGCGGCTCTCCGGGATCGATGCGCCGGAACGGCATCAGCCATGGGGCGCCCGCAGCCGGCAGGCGCTCGGTCGCCTCGTCCATCGGAAGTCCGTTACAGTCGACTGGTACAAGCGGGACCGGTGGGGCCGGATCGTCGGATCGGTCTGGCGAGGGGGCAAGGATGTCGGGCTCACCATGGTGCGCAGCGGCATGGCGTGGTGGTTCCGGCGCTATGCCGACGAGCAGAGCCCGGCGGATCGTGCCAGCTACGCCGCGGCGGAAGACGAGGCCAGGACGGCGCGGCGCGGGCTCTGGCAGGATCCGCGTCCGCTGCCGCCGTGGGTGTGGCGGCGACGATGAGGCCACGAGACACGGCTTGATGGCGCCAGGAGCGTCCGAAGCCTTGGGCTCCGCACTGTGACATAGAGGGCACTGCCTAGATCCAAGTCGCCGCTACAGACTTGAAATTATCGAATATGCGTCTAAAATCTCGTGCGTCGCGCGCATATTTGCATCAACGAAGGGTAGCGGAGCTAGACATGGTGCATCCTTACGAGGATATCGATCATCTACCGAAGAAGGTGAAGGATGAGATAAAACAGGGAAGGCCGACGAGCGACGACAAGATGGTCCTCAAGATCATCAAGCGCGCCACCGACGAGCTCGGCGTCTGCAGCATCGATCACATCATTGCCGGCATGTATGTCGAGTATAAGATGGAGGTCGGTCGCAGATATATCCGCCAGAAGCTCTATCGAATGAAACAACGCGGCTACATCAAGGATACGGAGCGCGGGCACTATGTCCCGACAGGCAAGGAGCCGAACGGCTCAGAGGATGACGAACCATGATCCGGAACCAGAATTTCCGTCTCTTGATGGCGCTCCTGGTTGGTGCGGCCGTCACCGGCGGGATCTACTACTTCCTGGGCGACGTTCTTGACGCCATCGGCATGCCGTGGTGGGTCTACCTGATCATCTGGGCCGGCCTCTCCGGTACCGCGCTGCAGACGCTCACGCGCCAGGCCGCCAATGAGACGACGATCAGGAGGGGCGAATGACCGATCCTATCTCGCGGATACTGAGAGAGCATATCGCGCTGGAAAAGCGCAAGATCGAACAAATCCACTCTGGCATGAGGCTCGACGGGCAGACCGATCTCGACGGCGTCATCACGACGACGGAAGAAGAGGCGCTCAAGGCTATCGCCCAAATGGAAGGTGCGCTCAAGAGGCATGAAGAGCGCAATCCGCCGGAGGACTGACTATCGATCTGGCTGGGGCGGCGCAACATCGACACCCCGCCTCAAGCTGACAACCGCCTTGCGGAGACCGATCCGCAACGATATAACGCCTCCCGCATCGGAGCGTAGCGCAGCCTGGTAGCGCACCTCGTTCGGGACGAGGGGGTCGCAGGTTCAAATCCTGCCGCTCCGACCAATCCTTCCCCAGTCATCATCGATCCGGCCATTGCTGCCATTCCTGCCGATGGCAATCCCAGCTCCGCGTCGACAATGCGGCGTGGCCAAGGGCGCCACAGGCCTCGCATCTCGACCGCTTCCGGATCCACTCCACCGGGGCCCCCGGACCCCATCGGATGATGAACGGAGCCAGCGCAACCGGCCGGCTCCGGCGACAGGCCGTGCAGGTCAACCAGATCCACGGATCGCGCCGGCGGGCATCTTCCAGCCTCACGACGTTTCGAGCTCCAACTCGGTGAATGGAACATTATGTGAACATTGACGGCGCGCCCCGGTCAAGGCATATTACGGAACGCAATATTTCTTATCGCAGATTGCGATTTTCGTCTTGACGGGGACATGGCGAATTGTTATATTTTTTGCATGATGAAGATCACATATAGCAAAGACGCGGTGCGCTACCTGAACCGGATGCCGGCGAACCGGAAGCGCCAGATCATCGCGAAGATGGATCAGTACGCTGCCGATCCGGCAGCCTTGGCGAACAACGTGAAGCCCCTGAAAGGCGGTCTCGGTTATCGCCTCCGGGTCGGTAACTATCGGGTGATCTTCACGGTTTCAGAAGATACGGTCCGGGTGCTGGAAGTCGGCCCCCGGGGAAGCATCTACGAGGATTGAGGATAGCAGACATGAACAAGCCCACCATCATCACGAGCCCCAGCGGCGACCGCATGGCGGTTATTCCGCTGGAGGAATATGAACGTCTCCAGGAGGCCCTGGAGGACGCCTCCGACGAGGCCGCGCTGGACCGCGCGCTGCGGCGTGTCAGGAACGGTGAGGACGAGGTGCTACCGCCCGATATCGCCCGGCGCCTGCTCGATGACGACGAGAACAAGGTCAAGATCTGGCGCCAGCATCGCGGCCTCACCGCCAGCGAGCTCGCCGAGAAGGCCGAGATCAGCCAGAGCTATATCTCGCAGATCGAGACCGGTGTCCGGGCCGGAACGGTCGATGTCATGAAGCGCATCGCCGCCGTGCTCGGTGTCGGCATCGACGATCTGGTATGACCTGGCCGGGCGATCAGGGGAAATCACCCTGAAACGCCCGGTCCGCAACGCCTCATGGCCGGCCGGGTCCGGAATAGGAAATCAGTATCTGTGGTTGTGCGGTTTCGGAAAACAACCCGAAAAGCGTTACAAATCGCAGCGACCGTTACAGCAACCGTTACACTCGACGGTTCCGATAAATCGTGGAAAATCAATTCTTTATATGAGGTCGCCGCCCCCCTTGTAACGGTGTAACGGTGTAACGCTTCCACGGGAGCCTTACACACGCACACGCGTATGTGGGCGCACACGTATACGCGCGTACGCGCACGCGCAGGCGCGCGCATGTGTGTGTCTGTGTTTCTCTATATAAAGTGTTACATAGACCGTTACGGTCATATGTTAACTATCTGATATCATTGAATAATCGACAAATCGGTTGATGTAACGGTTTAAGTAACGCTCGCCTTTAACGGGAACTGAAACGTTACACAATCTCGTAAGTTATTGAAAACTATCGATTATTTTGTAACGCTTTCTGTAACGCCCCATGTCTTGCCCGGTATCACCGATCTGCTATCGTCTCGCCATGTTCGAGATCGATGCCAAATGGAGAGACGCACAGGTCAAGCGCCTGCTTTGGCGTCTCGAAAGTCGTCAATGGCCTTTTGCCATCGCCATGGCACTCACCCGCATCGGAAAGCGCGTCAAGTCCGCCGAACGCGACGAGATGAAGCGTGTCTTCGACCGGCCGACCCCGTACACGCTCAACTCCCTTCGGCTCGAACCCGCCACGAAGAGCGATCTCCAAGCCAGGATCTGGTTCCGCGAGTTCGCCGGCAAAGGCACTCCGGCGGCCAAGTATCTGCTCCCACAGGTCTACGGCGGCAGCCGCGTCGAGAAGCGGTTCGAGCGGCGCATCGGTCTCGGCTATCTGATGCCGACCACAGCGGCGCCGCTGGACCGCTACGGCAATGTCCGTCGTTCCATTTACTCCAAGATCCTGTCCGGGGTAGGGGCACAGGGCGATCCCTACCAGAACAGCCCGCGCGGCAGCCGAAAGCGAAAAACCTACTTCCGGGGTACCCCCCGAGGCCATGGCGTCCCCGGGATCTGGGAGAGGCAGGGCCGCGACCGGCTGCGCCCGATCTTCATCGCTATCCCGTCGCCGTCCTACTCCCCTCGCTTCGCCTTCTTCGGTGTCGCCGAGCGCAGCGTCAACGAGCATTGGGAAGTCGAGTTCAACACCGCGATCCAGCGCGCGCTCGGCACGTCCCGCTGACATCGAGGCGCCGAGGGGCACCCACCCCCTATGGCCTTAGGTTCTTCCAAACCCTTGAAATTACGGGTAATTCGAAGCCCGATTTTTTTCTAGTCGCAGCCTGCTAGTCACGCTAGTCACCCTGAGATACGGTGTTGTCGTTTGAAGCGTTGCGCTGCAAAAAGAGACAATTGACGACATCAGGAATGGCAGAAGACGGACCTCTCTCAATCAGAGCCTATGCGCGGCACCGCGGCGTCACACAGGGCGCGGTGCAATGGGCGATCCGTGAGGGACGGCTGTCGAAGTCGCTCCAGATCGACGACAAGGGGCGGAAGAAGATCCGGAGCGCGGCTGAGGCCGATGCCGAGTGGCTGGAGAACACCCAGTACCGGAGCACGCCGGAGCGGCGCGCTGCAGCGGAGAAGCTAGCCGGTCACCGGAAAGGCGAGGCGCCGAAGAAGGCGAAGACCGCGAAGGAGACGGCGCCGAAGAAGACCCGTCGAAAGGCGGAGGGCGACCGAGCCGATGCGGCTCCGATCGACATCGATGAGTTCGGCGAAGACGAAGAGGTCCACGACACCCTGACGCTGACGCAGGCTCAACGGATCGAGAAGATCTGGGCCGCGAGAAAGCGCAAGCTCGACTACGAGCGTGAAGCCGGGAAGCTGGTCTCGGTCGATGAGGTCCAGCGGCAAGCGTTCGAGACGGCCAGGGCAACGCGGGATGCGATCCTGTCGATCCCGGACCGGATCTCGTCACTGCTCGCTGCGGAAGTCGATCCGGCGCGCGTCAACGTGTTGCTCGCCGACGAGCTCCGCAAGGCGCTGGAGGGGCTGGCGGATGCTGGCAACGGCTGAAACCGCCTATGGGCGGCCCTTTCGTGCCGGGCTGAAACCGGATCCGGTGATGTCGGTCAGCGAGTGGTCGGACCGGCATCGGATCCTGCCGCAGAAGGCCTCCGCGGAGCCGGGCCGGTGGCGGACGAAGCGGACGCCTTACCTCGCCGACATCATGGACGATATGTCGACGCACTCGCCGGTGATCGAGGTCGTGTTCATGAAGGGTGCACAGGTCGGGGGACGGAATGCATCCTCAACGCCATCGGCTATTTTATCGATCAGGCCCCGGGCCCGCTGATGACGGTGCAGCCCACGGTCGATCTGGCGAAGCGCTACAGCCGGCAGCGGCTTGAGCCACTGATCGCAGACACTCCGGAGCTCAGCGCGAAGGTTGCCGACGCCAAGGCGCGGGACAGCGGCAACACCATGCTGTCGAAAGAGTTCCCGGGCGGGGTCTGCATCATCACCGGCGCGAACTCGGCGGTGGGGTTGCGCTCGATGCCGGCCCGGTATCTGTTGCTGGACGAGATCGACGGCTACCCGATCAACATCGACGACGAAGGCGATCCGATCAAGCTCGCCGAGGCCAGGCAGCGGACATTCGCGCGCAAGAAGCGGATGAAGGTCTCGACGCCGACCGTCGCCGGCCGGTCCCGCATCGAGGATGCCTATCAGGGCAGCGATCAGCGCCGCTACTATGTGCCGTGCCCGCACTGCGGCGAGATGCAGGCGCTCCGGTTCGATCAGTTGAAATGGTCCAGGTTCGGTCTGGCGCCAGCGGATGCTGTCTATGTCTGCATCGGTTGCGAGGCGCAGATCCCGGAGCACCACAAGACGTGGATGCTAGAGAACGGGGAATGGCGGGCCGAAAACCCCGGAGCCGGCGGCACCGTCCATGGCTACCATCTGTCGTCGCTCTACAGCCCGGTCGGCTGGCTGTCCTGGGGCGAGATCGCGGAGATGTGGGTCGACGCCCAAGGCGACACCGAAAAGCTCCGCGTCTTCGTGAATACCGTGCTCGGCGAGACCTTCCACGACCGCGGTGACGCGCCGGACTGGAAGACACTCTACGACCGGCGCGAGGGCTACGAGATCGGAACGGTCCCGGAGCCGGTGTGCGTGCTTACCGCCGGTGTCGACGTCCAGAAGGACCGCCTCGTCTACGAGGTCGACGGCTGGGGCCCGGGCAAGGAGAACTGGTCAATCGAGGCCGACGTCATCCCGGGCGATCCGGCGGTCGCGGAGACCTGGAAGCAGCTCGACGCGCTTCTGGAGCGCGAGTTCGAGCATGAGAGCGGGACGCCGATGCGGATCGCGATGCTGGCCGTCGATGCCAACACCTGGACAAGCCTGGTGCTGCCCTGGGCGCGGAAGAAGCCGATGAACCGCGTCATGGCGATCCGGACGCAGCCGCGACAGAACACCATGGTCGAGGCGCCGCGCAAGATCGATGTCACCGTTCGCGGTACGAAGATGAAGCGCGGCTACAAGTATTGGCCTATCGGGGCGCACCTGATGAAGACCGAACTCTACGGCTGGCTCCGACTGGAGGCCCCGACCGACGACGAGGAATTTCCAGCGGGCTACTGCCACTTCCCGCAGTACGGCGAGACCTACTTCAAGGAGATTACGGCGGAACAGCTTGTGGCGCAAAAAACGAAGGGAGGCTTTGTGAGCCTCGAATGGCAATTGATATCCGGCAGAGAAAACCATTATCTTGACTGCCGAGTGTATGCACGTGCAGCGGCAGCAGTCGTAGGCATCGATAGGTGGCGCGAGGATGACTGGAGACGCGTGGAGATCCGAAGCGTGAAGGCTGAGGCTCCGAACGATACATCGGACGAGCGCGACGACGCGAAGCCGGACCGGAAACGGGATCGACGCGACGGCTGGCTCAGGGGTCGCAAAGGCTGGCTTAACCGGAGACGATGAATGGCCTGGACGCAGGAAGAGTACGAGGCGCTGAAAAAGGCTGTGGCCTCCGGTGTCCTGACGGTGAAGTACGCCGATAGGACCGTCACCTATCAGAACCTCAAGGAGATGCGCGATCTGCTCGGGGAGATGCGGCGCTCTCTGAGCGGGCGTCCGTCCTACACGCTGGCGACGACACGAAAGGGCGTCTGATGAAGGTCACCGGCCTGGATCGTTTCATCCTGCGGCTCAGCCCGGCGCGGGGCTTGGACAGGATCCGCGCCCGAGCCGCTGCGGATGTCATCGCGAAGCGGCACTTCGAGGCGGCGACGCCTGGACGGCGGACCCAGAACTGGCGGCGACCGTCCGGCGACGCCAACGCCGCCAACGCGCCGGCGCTGACGCGGCTCCGGAACATTTCCCGAGACCTGGACCGCAACAACCCGTGGGCGCGGCATGCGAAACGGATCGTGTCGAACCATGTTGTCGGCTGGGGCATAGTTCCGAAGCCGATCACGCCGAATGCGAGGGTGAAGAAGCGGGCCAACGAGCTCTGGAATGCATGGGCCTACAATCCGAAGGCATGCGACTGGGATGGCCGGCTCAACTTCCCCGCGATGCAGCGAGCCGCGGTGCGGACCATCGCGCAGGATGGCGAGGTCCTGATCCGCCGCCGCTGGCTTCGGATGGGTGATCAGGACATCCCGGTCCAGCTCCAGCTTCTGGAGGCCGATCATCTCGACATGAGCCGGGACCTGTCGCCGGCGCCGTCCGGCGGCGTCATCGTCCAGGGCGTCGAGTACGACAAGCGGGGCAAGCGTGTCGCCTACTGGCTGTTCGAACAGCATCCCGGCGCCACGGCGCGGTGGACACAGCGATCGTTCGTGTCGAAGCGTGTGCCCGCTGAGGACATCCTGCATGTCTACCGGACGGACCGCATCGGCCAGGTCCGCGGCGTCTCCTGGTACGCGCCCATCATTCTCAGGCTCAAGGACTTCGACGAGTATGAGGACGCCACGCTGATGCGCCAGAAGATCGCGGCGTGCTTTTCGGCGTTCGTGACCGATGTCGACGGAGACGGCAGCCCGGTCGGCGAGACCGACAAGGAGGATCCTCTCATTGAGACGCTTGAACCCGGAATGATCCAGCGCCTGGCGCCAGGCGAAAATATCGTCTTCGGCGAACCGCCACAGGTTTCCGATCACGCCTCCTTCTCAAAGACGTCGCTTCGCGCCGTCGCGGCGGGCTTCGGGGTGCCGTACTCCGCGCTGACTGGCGATTTCCAGAACATGCCGTTCAGCGCGGCGCGGATGGAGCGGATCGAGTTCCGGGCCACGATCAGCGAACTGCAATGGGACATGCTGATCCCGCAGTTCTGTGATGGCGCCTGGTCATGGGCGATGGAGGCTGCGGAGCTCGCCGGCAGGATCGTGACGCTGCCCGGCGCGGAATGGACGCCGCCGCCGCCACCGATGATCGAGCCCGACAAGGAGATGATTGCCCTGCAGCGCGCGGTCCGCAACGGCGTGAAGACCTTCAGCGAGGCGATCCGCGAGATGGGCTACGACCCGGAGGAATTCCTGCAGGAGTATGCCGACGACCTCGAAATGCTGGACCGCTTCGGCATCGTGCTCGACACCGACGCGCGGCATCGCTCACAGCAAGGTCATCCCTCCGATACCGGCGGCGACAACGGCAGTGCCGACAATGGCACGACCGATGAAGCCAAAAGCGACGAATGAAGCTTTAAAATTCTCTGTGGATTTTCTGTGATCGCTGAATATAATCGCGTCAATGTTGTGACGCGAAGCGATGCACGGTATGTCCGACACTGCTACAGACAAGAAGCGCCGCCAACTCCCTCCGCTCTACCGCGGTGAAGTCGAGATCAGGGCCGATACGGCCGATGACGACGAGCGCACCGTCGAGATGGTCTGGACCACCGGCTCCCGCGTTCTTCGCCGCCGCTTCTTCGGCGAGGACTTCTACGAAGAGCTCAGCCTCGATCCGAAGCATGTCCGGATGGACCGCCTGACGTCGGGCGGCGCCCCACTGCTCAATGCGCACAATTCATGGGATGCCCGCGATGTCGTCGGCGTCATCGAGGGCGCATCGCTGGAGAAGAAGCGCGGGATCTGCACCGCCCGGTTCTCGAAGCGCGAGGACGTCGGGCCGATCTTCCAGGACGTGCGAGACGGGATCCTGCGCAATGTCAGTGTGGGGTACCGCGTCTACAAGATGGAACAAGTCGAGGGTGGCGATGGTCAGACCCCCGTCTATCGGGCTGTCGACTGGGAGCCCTACGAAGTGTCGATTGTGCCGATGGGTGCAGACCCGGGTGCGCAGATGCGCGGCACGGATCAGACCGCGCCGAACGATTGTGAGTTCGTCACGCGGACAGAGGAAGGTGACATGAGCAAGACCGACGATCCGACCAAGGAAGCCGACAAGACCCGCGCCAACCCGGCGGAAACGCCGGCGACGCCCGAGACGGTCGACCTCAACGCCGTGCGCAACGAGGCGTCGAGGGACGCCTTGAAGAAGGAGCGCCAACGGATCGCGGATCTGGAGAAGATCGCGCGGGCGGCAAAGATCGACGACGAGACGCTGCGGAGCTGGAAGGAAAGCGATATCACGGCCGATGAGGCTCGCACCGCCGCGCTGGACCATCTCCACGAGAAGTCCGAAGAGGTGCAGACGCAGAGCCAGCGCGCCGACGCGTCCGTCATGGAAGACGAGCGCGAGAAGTGGATCCGTGGCGTCGAAGACAGCATCATCACGCGCGCCGGTCTCACCGGATTGATCACGGATGCGGCGAAGGCCCGCGGCGAGACGGTGAAGCTTGATGCCGGCGAGTTCCGCGGCATGACGCTGAGCGAGATCGCGCGCGACTGTCTGGAGCGTGCCGGGGTCAAGACCCGCGGCATGGACCGGCAGAAGATGGTGGGTCTGTCGTTCACGCACCGGTCCAGCATCACGCAGTCGACGTCGGATTTCGGCGTCGCGCTGGAGAACGTGATGCACAAGACGCTGCAGGCGGCCTATGCGACGCAGCCCGATACCTGGACCCGGTTCTGCAAGCGCGGCCAGGTCTCCGACTTCCGACCGCACAACAAGTACCGCATGGGAATGTTCGGTCGGCTCGACAAGGTCATGGAGAACGGCGAGTTCAAGAACAAGAAGATCCGCGACGCCGAGAAGGAGCTGATCTCGGCCGGGACGGTGGGCAACGTCATCAACCTGTCCCGCCAGACCATCATCAACGACGACATGGGCGTCTTCAACGATCTGGCAGCGATGCTGGGCCGTGCGGCACGCCTCTCCGTCGAAGTCGATGTCTACGGGCTGCTCGCCGAGAATGCTGGCGCCGGCCCGACGATGAGCGACGGCAAGGCCCTGTTCCATGCCGATCATGGCAACATCTCGACCACGGCCGGTGCGCCGTCTGTGGCCACCTTCGAGGCTGCGCGCGTCCAGATGGGCAAGCTCAAGGATCCGTGGGGCGCCGAGTACATCGACCTCCGGCCCGCGATCTGGCTGGGACCTCTCAGTCTCGGCGGTCAGGCCCGCGTCGTGAACGACGCACAGTACGATGTCGATGTCGTGAACAAGCTCCAGGTCCCGAACAAGGTCCGTGGGCTCTTCTCCGACATCGTCGACACGCCCCGCCTGGACGGCAATCCCTGGTATCTGTTCGCGGATCCGGGCACGGCGCCAGTGATCGAGGTCGTCTTCCTGGACGGCATCGAGGAGCCGTTCCTCGACATGATGGACGGCTGGCGCGTCGACGGCGTGGAGTGGAAGGTCCGGCTCGACTACGGCGTCGGCGCCCGGGACTGGCGCGGGGTGCAGAAGAACCCCGGCGCGTGATCCGGCTCGCGGTACCGAACTTAACCTGGAGGCCTGAGTTATGGCGACAAACTACATCCAGCCCGGCGACATCCTCGATCTGACCGCCCCGGCCGGCGGGGTCACGAGCGGTGGCGGGTATGTCATCGGCGGGCTGTTCGTGATCGCGCTTGGCAGTGCCGAGGCCGGCGACGGTTTCCGCGGCAAGGTCAACGGCATCATGGAGCTGCCCAAGGTGAGCGCGCAGGCCTGGGCGGAAGGCGAGGCGATCTATTGGGATCCGAACAATGCCGAGGCCACGACCGCGAGCACGGCCGGCAACTACCTCATCGGCAATGCCACCGCCGCCGCGGCCAACCCGAGTTCGACGGGAATGGTGCGGCTCAACGGGGTCAACACCGTCGCCGAAGCCTGACGGATCCTGAGTGCCCGCGAACCGAGGGGAAGGGCCGGCCCGGTATATCCGGCCGGCCCTTTATCGTAGATGCCCGATATCTGGCCTGGTCTCATCACAGCGGCTGACCTGACGGTGATCGATCATCTCGGGATCGGTTGCCAGTACATCACCGAAGATGACGTCTCCAGCGACATCGTCGGGGTATTCGATGCCCAGTATCAGCGCGAGGACGCCGGCAATCCAGGGATCATGTCGTCGACACCGATGCTGTTCGTCCGGCTCGCCGACCTGCCCGTGGATCCGGAAGCCGATCAAGGCCACGTCGTGGTCAACGGAGTCGAGTACCGGGTCATCGAGCCGGAAAAGGACGGTCAAGGCGGCTGCCGTCTGATCCTGCATAACACGAAGTATCTGTGATGCCGCATCCCCGACAGATCATCCGGGACGCCGTCCAGGCGCAGCTCATGAATAAGACCGGCGCCGGGGATCGCGTCGAGAAGACGCGGTTCATCGCGATGCGACCGAAGGAGCTCCCGGCTGTCATCGTCTACACGATGTCGGAGACCGTCGCGGACGGCAGTCACATGACGGCGCCGCGGCGCCTGAAACGAAACCTCGTCTTGGCAATCGAATGCCTCGTCGCACTCGACGAGACGCTGCCGCCCATTGATGAACAGCTCGACAGCTTGGCGCACGAGATCGAGATCGCCATTCACGGCGACGACACCCTGGGCGGCATCGAGTTCGGTGAGGCCGGAGTAGACGTCTGGCTACAATCGACCGAAATCGATGTCTTGCCAGACGGCGACAGACTTTATGGAGTGGCGAAATTGTCGTATAACGTCGAGTACTACACCTATGCACCTGACGCCAATGATGTCGACATGGACGAATTCCAGACAGCCGATATCGAGTACAACATCGAAGGGCAACAGGATGCGGCGGATGCGGCACATGACAGCCTCGATGACGGGCTAGACGGACCGGAAGGGTGACGATGTACGTGAAGCCGGCGAACAGCGAGATCAAGGTGCGGGATCCCCGCACCATGGACCATATCCCGGAGGTCGGCCGCAACGTGCCGGAAACGCCGTACTGGCGTCGGCGCCTGCGCGATGGCGACGTCGTGACGGCGCGCCCGCCGAAGCCCACGAAGGCAAAGGAGTAGCACGATGCCGATCAGCTTCGAACAGGTCCCGGCGAACACGCGTGTGCCGTTCGTCTATGCCGAATTCTCGTCGGCGCGTGCATCTCAGGGGCCGGCGCTGCTACCGTACCGGGCCCTCATCATCGGCCAGAAGACGTCTTCGGGCTCCGCCGCGGCCAACACCCTCCATCGCGTCACCCGGGCGGATCAGCTCATCGACATCGCCGGGCGCGGATCGATGCTGCATCGCATGGCGATGTCGTGGTTCGCGAACAACACCTGGACGGAGACGTGGGTCGGGGTGCTCGATGACAATCCGGCCGGACAAGCCGCCGGCGGCACCGTCAAGTTCGGCGGTGCCGTGAGCGCGCCGGGCACGCTCAACCTCTATCTCGGTGGCAACCGTGTCCAGGTCGCAGTCGCGGCAGCGGAGGCCAATGCGGACACCGCCACGAATGTCGCCGCAGCCATCAACGCCAAGGCGGACCTCCCGGTAACCGCGGCGGTCGACGGCGTCGACGACACGCAGGTCAACCTCACCTATCGCCACAACGGCGAGGTCGGCAACGGCTACGACGTCCGGGTCAACTACCAGGACGGCGAGGAAACTCCGGCTGGTCTCACCGTGACCATTGGCGCCATGATGAACGGGACCTCGAACCCCGTGCTCGACGATCTCATCGCGGCAATGGGCGACGAGTGGTTCCATATCTGGGCCATGCCCTACACCGACGCGACGTCGCTGACGGCGGTCGAGAGCGAGCTCAGCGACCGGTTCGGGCCGGTCCGGATGATCGATGGCGTCTGCTTTACGGCATCGAATGCCAGCCACTCCGGGCTGGGCACCCTGGGCGACAGCCGCAACAGCCAGCATGTCTCCATCATGGCGACCAATCAGAGCCCGACGCCGGTGGACGCCTATGCCGCTGCCGTCGCCGCCGTGGTGGCCTATTACGGCCAGATCGATCCGGCCCGGCCGTTCCAGACACTGCCCCTTGAGGGTGTGCTGCCGCCGGCCGAAGACGTCCGCTGGACCATCGAGGAACGGAACCTGTTGCTCTACGACGGGATCTCGACGTCCAAGGTCGCCGCCGGCGGTGTGGTCCGGATCGAACGGCCGATCACGACCTACAGCCAGAACGCGGCGGGCGCCGAGGACACCGCCTATCTCGACGTCACCACGATGCTTACGCTGATGTATCTCCGCTACAGCTTCCGGAACCGGATCTTGTCCCGGTACCCGCGTCACAAGCTGGGCGACGACGGCAAGCGCTACGGCCAGGGGCAGGCGATCATCACGCCGAAGCTCGGCAAAGCGGAGGCCCTGGGGTGGTTCCGCGAAATGGAAGAGCTCGCGCTGGTCGAGGATTTCGACCAGTTCAAGGCCGACCTCATCGTCGAGCGGGATGGCGGCGATCCGAACCGGCTCAATTTCCTTCTGCCGCCTGACCTGATCAACCAGTTCATGGTCGGCGCCGCGCAGATCCAGTTCCGTCTCTGACGGCGACCGATAGGAGGTATCCATCATGGCTGAGCGTGTCGGCGGCATCATCTATCTGGCGATCAATGGCGTGAACTATCAGGCCAAGGGCGCCTACACCTACAACATCGGCCGCCCGAAGCGGGACGGCGTCGTCGGGCACGACGCCGTGCACGGCTACAAGGAGCTGCCGCAGGTTCCCTTCATCGAGGGCGAGATCACCGATAGCGGCAAGATGGCGCTGGAGGATCTGCTCGACCTCACCGACGCCACGGTCACGCTGCAGCTCGCGAACAGCAAGGTCATCGTGCTCCGCGACGCCTGGTATGCAGGCGAGGGCACCGGCAACACCGAAGAGGGCAATATCGGTGTCCGCTTCGAGGGTATCAGCGGAGAGGAAGTCCGGTAATGAGCAAAAAGAAGACACAGACCGTAACGCTGAAAGAGCCCGTCGACTGGGGTGACGGGGAAACCATTACCCATCTCGAATTTCGGGTCCCGAAGGCGAAGGACTTCCGGAACCTGCCCATGGAGCCGAAGTTCGGCGACATCCTCGACCTGATGGGCAAGCTCTGCACCCGCGCCGATGGTCCGCTGATCGTGGAAGAGCTGGAGCCCGCCGACATGATGGCCGTGGCCGGGGTGGTCGGGGATTTTATTCCGGGTGGCCCCGGGATTGGGAAGACTGCCTGACGCTTCTCGCGGCCACCTTTCACTGGCCTCCATCCGATCTGTGGGAGCTGACGGCCGATGATTTGATCTTCTGGGCCCACAAAGCGAAAAGGATCTCAGATCGTGGCCCAGTTTAAGCTCGACATCCTGCTTACCGCCATCGACCGCGTCACGGCGCCGATGCGGGCCATCAACAATCGGATCAAGCGGATCACGTCCGGGGTCCAGCGCTTCGTGACGTCGATGCGCTCCATCGGCGCGTCGACCGGGCTCAACCATATCGTCCGTCAATTCCAGAATGTCGGCACCGCCATGGGGCGCGTCGTCGACCGGGCGAAGATACTTGGCGCCAAGCTCGCGATAGCGCTTGGCGGCGCCGGCTATCTCTTCAAGACGCAGTTCATCGATACAGCGGCCACCTTCGAGCGCTACGAGGTCATGCTCAAGAACCTGGAGGGCTCCAGCGAGGGCGCGCAGAAGGCGATGGACTGGATCGGAAAGTTCGCCCGGAGCACGCCGCTTGAGCTCGACGACGTCACCGATGCCTTTGTCCGGCTCCGCGTCTTCGGCATGTCGCCCACGAACGGGACGCTGCGGGCGCTCGTCGACCAGAACGCCAAGATGGGTGGGTCCGCGGAGACACTGAACGGCATCATTCTCGCGCTCGGGCAGGCCTGGACGAAGCAGAAGCTGCAGGGCGAGGAAATCCTCCAGCTCATCGAGCGGGGCGTCCCGGTCTGGGATCTGCTTGCCGAAGCGACGGGGAAGAACGTCCAAGAGCTCCAGGATCTGTCATCGGAGGGGCAGCTCGGCAGGAAGACGATTGCGGCGCTCATCGAAGAGATGGGGAAACAGGCCGCCGGGGCCGCCGACGACATGTCGAAGACCTGGGACGGTCTGGTGTCCAACCTCATGGACTGGTGGACCCAGTTCAAGAAGATGGTCATGGACAATGGCGTCTTCGACTTCCTGAAGGAGCGGCTTGAACGGCTTCTGGAGCGGGTCAAGCAGATGGCGGCGGACGGCAGCCTCGAAGCGTGGGCGAAGCGCGTTGCCGATGGCATCCTGAATGTCCTGACCTCCATCGAGGAAAACGTGCCGTACATCCTGGGGGAGATCCGCAGTCTCTTCGAGGACATCCGCGATACGGTGAAGCCGCTGACCGATCGGTTCGGCGGTGTAAAGGTCGCGCTCGCCGCCATCGCCGCCGTGATCCTTGGTCCGCTCGCAATCGCGATTGCCGGGCTCGTGGCCTCTCTGACATCCCTTGGCGTGGTCATCCTCGCCAGTCCGCTGGGATGGTTCCTGCTCATGATCGGTGCCATCGCGGCGGCGGCCTACTACGTCATCAACAACTGGGAAGACGTGAAGGAGTTCTTCAAGGGGCTCTGGATCGATGTCCAGTTGGCGTGGAAGCACTTCATCGATGCCGCGCGGGAGTGGGTCCTGGATGTCGTCGGTTGGGCCGGCGACATCATGGATAGCGCCTGGACCGGCTTGAAGGACTTCTTCGTCGGGATCTGGCAGGACATCAAGGATGCCTTTGCCGACGCCATAGACTGGATCGCCAAGAAGATCGACTGGCTTCTGTCGCTGCCCGGCAAGATCGGCGGCGTCTGGAACTCGATCAAGGATACCTTCGCCATCGGTGACGGCCGTGGCAGTGCGGCGCTGTCCCCCGACCGACCGGAGAGTGTTGCCTCCCAATCGCTGCCGGGAGCGGGATCGCGTGGCGGCCGGGCCAGGACCGACATCAAGGTCGTGTTCGACAATGCGCCGCGGGGCACCCGCGTCCAGGCCGATACCACCGGCGACGCCGAGCTCGACATGTCGGTCGGCTACAACATGCAGGAGGCCGTTCCGTGAGTTGGCGCGATCATCTGAGGCCCGCATCCTTTCGCGGCGCCGGGTTTCATGTCGATGCCGACGAATTCGCCGGCGGCCGCAAGGCCGTCAAGCATGAGTATCCGCAGCGCGATTTCGCCTATGTCGAGGATCTGGGCCGCAAGGGGCGATCCTTCCCCATCGACGGCTACGTCATCGGTCCCGACTATCTCGGGCCGCTCAATGCGCTGATCTCGGCTCTGGAGGGCGAGGGGCCGGGCACTCTTGTCCATCCCTATCATGGAGAGCGCACCGTTGCGGTGACCGGCTTCCGGGTCCGCCATACCCGCGACGAAGGCGGCATGGCCCGGATCTCCATCGACTTCGAAGAGACGTCGGAGGCGGGACTGTTTCCGTCCATCTCCGGCAGCCTGGTCAGTGCGGTCCGCTCCGCCGCGGGCTCGTCTCTCCTGTCTGTGGCGTCGTCGTTCGTCGCCGGCTACGTCACAGACGATGTGCCGCAGTTCGCCTTGGACAGCCTGATGACCATGATCGGCGATGCCGGCGAGACGGCGCGGGGATCGTTCGCGCCGATCATGGGCGACGCCCAGCATCTCGCTGGGCTGAACCGGGCCGTGGACAGCCTGGTGTCCGATCCGGTGTCCATCGTGCGGGATCCGGCCGATATCTCCCGCAGGCTGTCGACGGTCTTCCTCGCCGGGCTGGAAGGCATGACGTCGGCGCGCGCCGGCATCGATGCGCTTCTCGACGTGTCGGAGTTTGTGTCGACGGCAAGACCGGCGCCGTCGACGACATCGACACGGCGGCGGGAGGCCACCAATCAGGCCGAGCTTGATGCCGTTGTTCGCCGCCAGGCCATCATCCGGGCGGCGCAGGCCGCGCCACTGGCGGCGTTCGACAACTATCAAGAGGCGATGTCGGTACGGGACCGGATCCTGGTCGCGCTTGACGATCACTCCGAAGTCGCGCCGGACGAGGTCTGGCAGACGATGCAGCAGCTCCGCGCCGCGGTGGTTGAGGCGGTGCCCGGGTCCGACCGCCGGCTGCCGCACCTCTTGCGGCATAGGCCGGCGGTGACGGTGCCGTCACTGGTGCTGGCCTATGAGCTCTACGATATCGAGGATCTAGTCTCCAGGGAGACCGATATCATCCGTCGAAACAGGCTCCGGAAGCCGGGCTTCACGGTAGGTGGCGCCGAGCTGGAGGTCCTGAGCCGTGCCTAGGGTCACTCTGACGGTCGGCGGTATGGCCTATGAGGGCTGGAAAACCGTTCAGGTGACGCGCGGGATCGAGGCGGCATCGGGCAAGTTCGACCTAGACGTCTCCGAGAAGTGGAGCCTGATGCAGCCGTGGCCTATCCGGCCAGGCGACGAATGCACCGTCGCCATCGACGGGACCGTCGTCATCACGGGCTATGTCGACGAGCGCCGGGTCAGCTACGACCATCAATCGCACAGCCTCAAGATCACCGGTCGCGACAAGGCCGGCGACCTTATCGATAGCAGTGCCGCGCTGGAAGGCGACAAATGGGAGCTGGTGAAACAGCCGGCGGATCGGATCGTGTCGGAGATCTGCAGGCGGCATGGGATCGGTGTCAAGCTGGAGGACGGGGTCTCGCTGCCGCCGCCGCAGGACCGGTTCCCGATCAATCCCGGCGAGACCGCCTTCGAGGCCATTGACCGGATCTGCCGTCTGTCGGGCGTCCTGCCGGTATCGGATGGTCAGGGTGGTCTCCTGTTGACGCGCAGCGGATCGCAGCGGATCTCCACCGCGCTCGTCGAAGGGCAGAACATCCTGTCCGCCGAGGCGAGCTTTACCCAGTCCGGCCGCTTCTCCGAGTACCGCGTCATGGGCCAGCACCCGGGCTCCGACGACTTCTATGGTGATCCTGCGTCGGAGGTGGTCGCCGATGCACTCGACGAGAATGTCAGGCCGGGCCGCCTCCTGATTGTGAGGCCGGAAGGGATCGTCACGCTCAAGGCGGCCGAGGAACGGGCGGCATGGGAAGCCATCGTCCGGTCGGCGCGCGCCGGCCAAGTCTCGGTGAAGGTGCAGGGCTGGCAGCAACAGCCCGGCGGCGCGCTATGGGAGCCGAACAAGCTGGTGCGGCTGCGGTCGCCCATGCTCGGCATCGATGCCGAGATGCTGATCACGCAGATCACCTACAGCATCGACACCGGATCGGGGACCACGGCGAAGCTCGCCCTGAAACGGCCGGAGGCCTACACGCCGCGAACTGGCGGTGGAGGCGGTGGCAAGGGAGACGCTGCGGTACCGGCCAAATCGGATCCCTGGTCGGAAGACTACGATCTCGATTGGGAATGGGATTTCGGCAATGGCTAGCAGCTCCAGCAGCAATCTGTCCCGTGTCTTGGCGCCAATCCGGCGGCGAATCGACAACATGGTCTCGCGCGGGGTCTGGCGACGCGGAGACGACGGCAAGAAGATGCAGGAGGGGCAGGTCTCCCTGCTCAAGAACGAGGTCCGCGACCGCGTCGAGCGCTGGCAGAACTACGGGATCACGTCGGTGCCGCACGAGGGTGCGGAGACCGTGGTCATGTTCGTGGGCGGCAGCCGCGATCATCCGATGATCATGGCGGTCGATGATCGCCGCTACCGAAAGAAGGATATGGAGGCCGGTGAGGTCGCTCTGTATACGGACGAGGGCGACTATGTGCATATCAAGCGAGGTCGCATCGTCGAGATAAAAGCGGGATCTCTCCTGAAGATAGATGCGCCGGAAGTGACGATCACAGGTAACTTGAAGGTCGAAGGTGATATCGGCATTATCGTTGAGAACGGAGATGTCGAAGCGAAGGTGCGTTTGAATACGCACGAGCACACTGATGTCGTGACGGGATCGGATCTGACAGGACCGCCGAAGGAAGATACATGAGCGATCTCGCACTCGTCTGGGGCGATTTCAGCGCCGACATGATGGTCGACGGCGGCGATCTCGTGCTCGACGACAGCTTGCAGACCGCCGTCATCATCTCGTTGTTCACGGATCGGCGCGCCGATGACGGCGACGTCCTGCCTGTCGAGTTCGGGTCGGATCGCCGCGGTTGGTGGGGCGACGCCTTCCCGTATGAGGACGGTGACCGGATCGGTTCCAAGCTCTGGCTGCTCAATCGCGAGAAGGAAATGCAGGTCGTGCTGGACCGCGCCGAACAGTATGCGCGGGAAGCCCTGCAATGGCTGATCGATGATCGTGTCTGCGACCGGATCGACATCGAGGCGGAGATCGTCCGGCCCGGATGGCTCGGGCTCGGCATCACGATCCATCGGCCCGATACGGACCCGGTCGAGTACCGGTTCAACTACGCATGGGACGCGCAGGAAGCGAGGGCGGCGTAATGGCATGGCAGCGACCGACGCTTGCGGAGCTCATCGACCGCATCTCAAGCGACTTCACGTCGCGGCTTGCGCTGAGCGGTGCCGTGCTGCGCCGCTCCACGATCCATGTCTTCTCCCGCGTCGTCGCCGGGGCAGCACACATGCTCCATGCGCATCTCGAATTCCTGTCGCGGCAGATCTTTCCCGATCAGTCCGAGGCGGAGTATCTGGAACGCCAGGCAACGCTCTTCGGGCTCACGCGACGCGGCGCGACCTTCGCCGCCGGGGATGTCGAGGTGACCGGCGCCAATGGTGTCGTCATCCCGGCAGGTGCCGAGCTGCAACGCGCGGACGGGACCCGGTACGAGACCGATGCCGATGCCACTGTCGTCGACGGATCGGCCACGCTTGCCGTCACCGCTGTCGTCGCCGGTGAGAACGGCAACGCCGATGCAGGGGTCTCGCTGACTTTCGTGTCGCCGGTCTCCGGTGTCGGCGCGACTGCGGCGGTTGCGACCGGAGCCATTATTGACGGTGTCGACGAGGAAGACGACGACAGCCTGCGGGGACGTCTCCTTGAGCGGATGCGGATGCCGCCTCACGGCGGCGCCGAGCACGACTATATCGCCTGGGCGAAGGAGATCGCCGGGGTTACCCGGGTCTGGGTGTTCCCGCTGGAAATGGGCGCGGGGACCGTGACGGTGCGGTTCGTGCTCGATGACGACGCGAACAGCATCTTTCCGGATGGCGCCAAGGTGCAGGAGGTCTACGACCATATCGAGGCAGAGCGCCCGGTGACGGCGGAGGTCTATGTCGAGGCCCCGACCCCGGCGCCGCTCGACTTCCAGATCCGTGTCGAACCGGCGACAGCCGCCGTGCAGGAGGCCGTCGAGGCCGAGCTCCGCGATATGCTGCGGCGGGAGGCGGAGCCCGGCGGCACGATCCTGATCAGCCATATCCGCGAGGCGATCTCGATTGCCGCGGGCGAGTACGACCACACCCTGGTGAGCCCGGCGGCCGATGTCGAGCACGGCACCGGGGAGATGGCCGAGTTCGGCTCGATCACATGGGTGTAGGCGATGGCGCAGCCGTCTGAGGCATATGCACGCCAGCTCCGGCGCCTTCTGCCGCAGGGCGCGGCCTGGACATCGGAGCCGGAGGGGCCGCTGCATCGCGTCATCCGCGCGATTGCCGACGCCTTCGCGCGCATCGACCTTCGCGCCGAGGATCTTGTCCAGGAGCTCGATCCGCGGACAACGCTGGAGCTGCTACCGGACTGGGAGCGCGTGCTCGGACTGCCGGATGAGTGCATCACGGCGCCGCAGACAGTCTCGGAGCGCCGCGACGCCGTGGTCGCGAAGTATACCTCGCTGGGCGGGCAGTCCATCGCATTCTATGTCGGGCTCGCGGCAAAGCTGGGATACGACATCGAGATCCGCGAATTCGTGCCGTTTCGCGCCGGGCTATCCCGGGCCGGCGATCCGCTTACCAACCCGCCGGCATGGCCCCATACCTGGACCATCGTTGCGCCGGAGACGTCGATCACATGGTTCCGGGCCGGGACCGGCTCGGCTGGCGATCCGCTCCGGCAATGGGGCAACGAGGAACTGGAGTGCGTGTTCGAACAGAGGAAGCCGGCGCAGACCGTCTTGCTGTTCGCCTATCAGCCCAGCGAGTTCCTGGACTGGGGACAGGTCGCTGAGGCCTATGGCGACACGCTCGATTTCGGCTCCGTCGTCGGTGGCGATGACGAGCAAATGGACTTCGGAGGGCTGATCGTATGACGACACAGGTGCAGTTCCGGCGCGGCTCCACGGCGGAGCACGACGCCTTCACCGGCCAGGTCGGAGAGGTCACCGTCGACACCGACAAGGGCGTTGCCGTCGCGCACGACGCCGTAACCCTGGGCGGCCATCCGATGATGCGCGAAGGCGTGCATACCGTGGCCGATCTGCGAGCGATCCGGACCCGGCCGGCCTTCATGGTGGCGGCCGGCGGATTGGCCACCGGAGACGGCGGCGGCGGCTGCTACCGCTGGGATCCTCTCTCCACGGACCCCGACGACGGCGCCGACGTGATCGAGCCGATGACGGGCGGCACCGGGCGATGGGTCCGATACTCGACGTGGATCACCGCCGATCCGGTGACACAGGATCAGCTCGGGGTCGCCAACGGGGTCGCCACACTCAACGCGCAGGGCAAGCTCCTGGCGGCGCAGATCCCGGACGCGCTGGTCGGCGCCCTCGCCTATCAGGGAACGTGGGACGCGGCGACGAACACTCCGGCGATCCCGGTGGCGGGCGGCGGCAATCACGGCCACTACTATGTGGTCGGGGTAGCCGGCACGACCGATATCGACGGCGAGACCGACTGGGAGGTCGGCGACTGGCTGGTCTCCAACGGCACGAGCTGGGACAAGATCGACAACACCGAGCCGCCGGCCTCCGGTATCGTGAACGACAGCTCGGTGACTGGCGCGACGGTTGGGGCCGCGCTTGAGGCTCTGGACGCGGACATCGGCACGCTGCAGACGGATGTCGCCGGTCGCGAAGCGGTGGGGCAGCTCGCTGGTTCGCCCAAGATCACGACCGCATCGGCCGATCTTCTCGACAGCCATGCCGGCACCAGGATCCGCATGTCGAGTGCGACCGCTCAGACGATCAACATCAAGGCCCAGGTCGATGAGGCCTATCGGACCGATTTCTGGGCGGTCATCTCACAGACCGGTGACGGCGTGACCACGGTGCAAGCCCCGGCAGGCGTCACCCTCAATGGTGTGGACGGCGGATCGGTCGCGCTCCCGCACAAGGCCGCATCCGTCACGCTGCACCGTGTCAGCGATGAGGGCGACGACGTCTGGGAAATCAACCTGGAAGGTGTGTCCTGATGAGCGCTGTCGCCGGATACGCGGCATCGCCGCTCGTCGAACGTATCGTCGTGCCGGCCTTTGTCGGCGTCGAACAAAGCGGGTCGTTCACGCAGAACTACACCTTCACCGCAGCACCGCTCGGGGCGGCGCCCCCGGCCGGCACGACGAAGGGAGTGCTCTTCGCGGTGGGCAATGGAGGCTACAACGGGATCGTGCCCAGTAGCGTAGAACTGGACGGCGATCCGGCATCCCTGCTCACCGCGGCGGATACAAACGATTGGAACTGCTCGATGTGGTTCATTCCGACGAACAAGACATCCGGCGAGATCACGGTGTCATACCAGTCGTGGTGCAGCGCGATCAGCATCGGGAAATTCTACGTGCTCGACGCCGATCCGACGCCGGTTGCGGCAGTTCCGGGCTCCGGTTCGTCGAGCGTGGCGCTGTCCGGCCTTCTACCGGCAAACGGTGCTGGTCTTGCGGTGTCCCAATCTACCGGCGGCAGCAATCCGTCGTGGACCGGGATCGCGAAGCAATATGGCGTCGACATCAATTCCAACGAATGGTCATCGGGCGCGATGATCGCCGGCGGGGAAAGCGATGAGACGTTGAACGTCGTCTCCGATGGTGGCGGAGGTAACCCGCGAGGCGTCTTGGTGACGTTCGCGCCGCGAGGCTAGCACACCGCGCTAGCCTCGTCTCAGACGCCCCCAGATCTTCGGTTCGATATATCTTCGGTAGTAGTCGGGCATGGAGTATTTCCGGCTCCCCTTGAGATGCAGCACCTTCGCGCGCGGCGAGAACAGGCGCCATCTCAGCATGCTGCCGTCGGGTGTGAAGTTGTAGACATGCGTCGGCAGATACTTGATCACGATGTCGCCCCAGTCCGCATAGCGGGGTCGATCTACATCGAGCGCCGGAGCGCCGAGCATACGGGCCAGAACCGGCTGCTCGCCCTCCCAGGCATAGGCGGCCGGATCGAGCGCTTCGAAGGCCCCGACATATCGGTCGAAGAAATCCATGACGCGACCCTTGGCGCTCAGGTTCGCGACATAGAAGCCGACATTGATGGGCACTCGTCGCTTTCGACGTATCGTGAAGGCGAGATTGAAATCGTCCTTCAGGATCTCGTCGAACCTGCGGAACAGAAGCATGTCGGTGTCGATGAAGACCATGTACCCATCGTCGGGCGCGCGCTCGACGGAGTCCCGATACTGCCGCACCCGGGAAAGCATGAGCTGGTTCATGTCGACATGGATCTGTTCCACGCGGGTTCGGTCAGGCAGTCGGATATCGTTTGACACTCTGTCGGTGAGAAGCACGATATCAGCCTCCGGGTAGGTCTGGCTGATAGACCGTGTCGCCATCGAGATCATCTGGTGCGTCTGATCTCCGCCGCCGGCGATGCGATCACGCACTTTCTGTTCGTGGCGCGCCCTTACGCGGGCGTTGTCAAACGCACCCCCTTCCACGCCTCCAAAGGCGTGGAACATCACAAATGTGATCTTCACTTTCGTGGCCCCCCGGCCGCCTGCTCTCTCCATCCAATGGAGGAAATTTAGCAATCGAATAAAACTGTCTTCAACCCTTGGTGGCGTTCTGTCGCAGGCCGGCAGCGCCGGCGCGACGCTTTCGTTGCTCTTTGACGCATCTGAGGATATTGTGATGCAAACGAAGACAGGAGCGACGTCTGATGCACCGGATCGACGGACAAGGCGCGACACAAGACAACCGGTTCACGAAGGGCAACCCGAGCACCGGGCAGATCGCGACCGTCGTCACCGACGACTGGCTCAATGACGTCCAGGAAGCCATCTGTGCTGTTATCGAAGCTGCCGGCATCACCCTCGAAAAGGGCGACTACAGCCAGCTTCTGGAGGCCATTCAGGCCTTGTTCGATCCGCAGGTCGACCTCTCCGCCTTTGTGAAGAAGGGCGGCGACGTCATGTCCGGCGCCCTTACCATCAATCTCGCCACGGCGGGGCTGCCGCTCAAGCTGCAGCGCGGAGACAACGGCGTCGTGGCCGTCATGTTCGCCGACACCGACACGACGAAGTATTTCGGCATGAACGGGTCCGGCGACTTCGTCGTTGCCAACCAGGCCAACCTCAGCGATGGCAAACCGGTCTGGCACGACGGCAACATCGGGCCACGGATCAGCGCTCTGGTCGAGGACGCGACGCCCGATCTCGACGACTATCTGGCGACGAGCGCAGGCAAGAAGGCGAAGATCCGATCCATCCTCAGCGCGGTTGGCCAGGCGCCTACGGTGATCCTTGAGGATCACAAAAACGAGGGCACTGCGGGCGGCACCTTCAATTCCGGAGCATGGCGGATCCGGGATCTCGGTGCGATCCGGAATGTCGACAATCTGGCGACGGTTTCCAACAACGAATTCACCCTTCCCGCCGGCTCCTACTACATCGAGTTCGATGCTCCGGCCTTCGATGTCGGGCGCCACAAGGCCAGGCTCTATAACGTGACCGATGGCGCAACGGCCATCGAGGGCACTGCGGCGCGCACCGGCAACGCGGGCTCCGCCGACAACCCGACGACGCGGTCGTTCGGCGGCGGCTATGTCAGCATCGCCGCGACAACGACGTTCCGTGTCGAGCACCGCTGCGAAGGGTCGCGGTCGACGGACGGGTTCGGCGAATATGCCGGTTGGGGCACTGAGGTCTACAGCCGCGTGCGGATCTGGCCGTTGCCGTGATGGCTGTCTCGCTCAAGGAACAGATCGCTGAGGTCGAGCGCGAGGTCCGCCTCCGCGAGAAGGTCTATGGCGATCAAGTCAAGGCCGGGACGATGAAGAAGGAACACGCCGACTATCACCTGTCGGCGATGCGCGATGTCCACCGGCTGCTCTGCCATATCCGCGAGGTCGGCGGGATCGTGAAGGGGATCTTCGACGGGGGCGACAATCCGCATCCGGTTGAGCTCGTCGTCAAGCACGGAGACGAGCGGGTCACGTATCGCAGGGTCGACGAATAGCCAGGGGGCATCGGGCGGACATGACGGACAAGGACCCGTTGGCGGCAAAGCTGTCCGGTCAATTGGAGATCCTGATCAAGACCTTCGAGCGCTCGAACGACGAGGCCCGGAAGTCGCGGAAGGCGATCTACGACCGTATCAACCTCATCTCCGACCGCCTCAACAACATGTCGGAGCGGATCACGGTTCTGGAAGCGCGCATGGGCCATGTCGAGACCGACGTGCAGGACATTGCGCCCGTCGTGAACCGTGCAAAGAAGCTGGAGAGCGGCGGCAAAGGCGCTCTTGCAGCGCTCGGCATCGTCATGACCGCCGCCGGTGGGCTCCTGGTCTATTTCGGCGACATCATCAGGGACCGCCTCTTCGGCGGATCATAGGAGGACAGATCGGTGAAGACCAACTTCGACCGCTCCCTCGAACTCACGCTCGCTTGGGAAGGCGGCGCCGTCCATCATCCCAAGGATCCGGGAGGCCGCACCAACCGCGGGGTTACACAGCGCACCTATGACCGCTACCGGCGGGATCGAAACCGGCCCCGGAAGGACGTCTTCCAGATCGCGCCGGCGGAGGTCGCCGACATCTACCGGTCGATGTACTGGAACCTGGTCAAGGGCGACCAGCTCCCCGCCGGGGCCGACTACGCTGTGTTCGACTATGCGGTGAACTCAGGCCCGGGCCGTGCCGCGCGCGCCCTGCAGAAGATCGTCGGCGCCCGTGTCGACGGCATCATCGGCCCTGAAACAGTCGATCTCACCCGCGAGGCCTATGCACGCGATCCCGTCGCTCTGGTCGAGGCGATCTGCGAGGAACGGTATCGCTTCGTCCGCTCTCTCAAGACGTGGAAGACGTTCGGTCGCGGCTGGAAGCGGCGCATCATGGGCGAGACCATGGGTGCCCAGTCCGGCGATATCGGCGTCATCGACTATGCGTCCGACATGGCGGAGCGCGCCGCGGCCAAGGTGCGGAGCCCGGAGCTGCCGCTGCCGAAGAAGCCGACCATGGGCAAGGCCGACCCCGAGGACGTCGCTATCAGCCGTACTCCCGAAGGCGTCGGCGCCGGCACCACGGTTGTCGGCGGCATCGGTGCCGCTGCCGCTACGGCGGCGGAGAAGATCCAGGACCTCACCGGGATCTCCGACATCGCGCTCTATGCCTTTGTCGGCCTCACCGTCGTGGCGGCAATCTCGACTGTCGGGGTCATGATGGTGCGGGCCCGTAGGGGAGAGGCGGCGGCATGACGGTCATCCTCGCAGCGCTGAACTGGTTCGTGACCTCACCGATCGGTCGCGCATTGGGCCTTATCGCGGCTGCGCTCGCCGGTGTCGCCATCATCTTCTTCAAGGGCAAGAGCGCGGGGCGCGAAGCAGAACGCCGCAAGGCGTCGGAACGGACCCTGCGCGAGGTCAAGAGGTATCGCAATGTACAGGAGCGCAATCGCCGCCTGTCTGATGGTGAGCTTCGTGACAGGCTGCGCAAATGGTCCAGTCGCTGACGATTGGTGCCTGACGAGCTCGCCAGACGATCTCAGTCCCGCCGTGATCGAGCGGATGTCGCGTGACGAACTGCTCAAGGCGCTCGATCACAACGAGTACGGCGCCCGGCGCTGCGGCTGGGAGATGCCCGCCAATTGAAAGAGGCGCCCGGATCCGGGCGCCTCCGATCAGGTCGAAAAAATTAACATGCCTATTCGGCGGTGCTGAGGATCCTCCGGATCTCGGCGACGGCCGTCCTGGTCTCCGCGTCGGCGAGTCTCGCACGGTTCGGATCGAGCGGCAGGATCTTCGCGACGGCGCGCAGGGTATCGATGGAGATCTCGACCGTCTCCGCATTAGTGGTTTCCGCTTCCGCAGCCGACGTCTTCGCATCAACGACATTCTTGTCGTCGCCAGTTTCGGCGGCCTTGTCGGTCTTGTCCTGGTCGGCCTTCGCCTGTGTCTTCGCCATGGTCATACCTCCTTTGGCGCTTGGTATCGTGTCATCCGGCGCTCGGCGCGATCCGCCATTGATCGTCGGATGCCGCGGGAAGGGTGGCCGAGATGCCAGCCACCGCAATGCGGGCAGTGATAGGCCTGCAGATCTCCGGCACTGACCGTGCCCCTACCGATCATTTTCGACCGAGCGCGGAGCGCGGCCCGGATCGTCGGATGACGCTGCTTCCGGCTGCAGCGCTTCCTGCGCAGCCTCCGTTTCGATGCCATTGCCAGCTCCTTTCGAAATCTCGCGCTTGCGGACAGCCTCGATATTCATCGCCGCGATGAGGTGGATACGGGCCGCCTGGTGCTTCTCGCGTGCCGTGTCGGTATCGCCCCTGATCAGGTAGCCCAGCGCATCCGTCGCGTAGTGCTGGGCGGCGACACGGTGCTCATCCGGTGTCATTCGTCGGTCTCCTTCTCGTCCGGCCTGATCGCCATTGCGGCGTGCTCCCGGCAGTAGCGGCGCTGCAGCAGCGACGACGGCGAGTTCGTCACCGTCGCCCCGCACCACGTCGCGGTGCCGTCCCGGACATCCCCGGTCAGCCAGTGGCAGCATCCGACCGGGGGATAGTCCGGTGGCGACCATGCGCTGCCGCCCATGGCGTCACCCTCCAATCGGCTCGGCGACACCGTCGTCGATCCAGTAGGAGTGTCCGGCACCCTTCGCGGCGAGGTCGGGAACGTCCTTGCGGTCCGGCATCGTCATGCAGACAATCGCCGGCATCTTGATCGTCCCGAGAAGCCGCATCAGACCGCGCCGGCCGGACCGGTCCAGCGTGTCGGCGGCATCGATCACGAGGCAGGCGGATCCATCGAGCTCGGCGAAGGCCGCCTGCAGCACGATGCGGGCCCGCAGCGCGTGGCCGGCGGAGCACAGCTTCATCGGCCAGTCCGCATAGGTGACGGAGAGATCGTCCTGCACCTTCACCGGCAGCCAGTCCGCCGCCTCACAGATCTGTGCGAGCCGGCCGTTCATGTCGGCAACAGCATCGCGCAGCTTCCGCAGACGGAGACCGTCCGGAGCCAGGAGCGCCTGGACATCCGCATTGCTCTGGATGCTGTTGTGGATGCGATCCGCGCTTGACTTCGCCTTGAACGCGGCGATCCGGGCTTCCGCATACCGGGCATTCTCGCGCGCGGCCTCGACGTCGTCGCCGCCGCCGTCGTCGACGGTCGCCTCATCGAGCGTCTTCTGAGCCGCTTCCGCGTCGGCGAGATCGCGGTTGAGATCGGCGAGCGTCTTCTGAGCCGCCGAAACTTTGGCGCAGGCCTCGTCATGAGCCGCCTTCGCCTTGGCGATGGCTTCGTGGCGCCGCTTCTTCTCGTCGTCGCCGATCTGTTCCGGCTTCGCGAGGCGGACGGGGGAACGCTTGACGACGACGGGGGACCCGCAATGCGGACAGGGCATCATGTGATCGTCGACCGGCACCACTGGCAGGTCGGCGAGCGCCTTCTCTGTCGCCCGAACCTTCTCGCGAAGACCGTCGATTACCGTTTCCTGGTCGGCGATCTCGGCGCGGAGGTCGTCGGCCTTGCCGGCCTTCGCCTCCAGGCGTTCCCGCTCGTCATTGCTGATGGCTGTCGCCGCGATGGCGGCCTCCAGAAACTCCCGGGCCTCCGTTGCCGCGGCCTGGAGGCTTTCCTCCGAGGCGCCTTCGAGGTCCGTCGCCCAATTGTCGGGCAGCCAGCGTTCCGCCTTGTTCGATCCGTAGCGGGTGCCGGTGATCCCCTCCCATTGCCCCTTGAGGCGGATACCGGTTTCCTTCGCATGGGCTGCGGCGTTGTCCCAGCCATTGGCCTCGATGCTGGACCAGATCTTGTCGGCAACGCTGGCGCCGACGCCGATCCTGTCGAGCGCAGCCTCCAGATCCTCGCGCGTCGGCGTCGCCTTGAGATATTCGATGAGGACGGCGGAGGCCTGTTTGGTGTCCATGTCGGCAAGGCTCTTCATGCCGACCGCGTAGGGCGTCGCCGAGGGCGGGGTGCCTTCCGTCGTGACAGTGGCGCGGGGATACTCGACGCTGACATGGCCGGCCTCCGCTGTCACGGTGACAAGCCCCTTGGGGGATCCGGAATGCACGAAGGCGCCGGCCTCGCTCTTCTTGACGCCGCTGATCGGCACCGGGTCGCCGGTAAGCGCGGCGGCAAGCGCATGGGCCAGCGACGTCTTGCCGGCCCCGTTCGGTCCGCAGACAAGCGCGGTGGCCGAGATGTCGATCTCGGCGCGCCGCAGCCTGCGGAAGTTCTCGACTGAAATCCGCATCAGAACAGATCCTCATCCTTGCTGTCGTCGGTGCTGCCGGCATCGGGCCCGGCCATGGCGGGCGCATCGTCACCGGTCCCGCCCTCGTCGGGTTCCGCGATCTCCCCGGTCTCCGGATCGTGCTCCGGCTCGGTGAGCTCCGCCTCCGGTGCGGGCTCAGCCTTCTTCGGCTTCTCGTCCGCCTTTTTCGTCTCTGTCTTGCTCTCCGCCTTCGGCTTGTCGGCCTTGGTCTTCGGAGCGTCCTTCCCGGTCGCCTTCTTCGGCGGCTCCGGCTCCGCCAACTGCCGGGCGCCGAAGACCTCGCCGACGGTTGTCAGCCCGTCCTTGAGCGAGGTGTAGACGCCCTGGAGGGTGACGAGCTCGTCGGGGACGATCTGTTTCAGGGGGTGCCCCAGATACTGTTCAAGCTGTTCGGAGCTGACATCGAGCTTGCCGAACGCGGCGACCATCTTCTTGATGCGGTCCCCGATGGGCTCCTTGCCGTCGCCGGCAATGGTGCGCCGGCACTGCGCGACGGCGGCGTCCTTGAGATCGTCGGGCAGTATCGCGAGGATCCGGGCGCGGAGACGTCGAGCGCCCATATTGGCGGTGATCTCGTAGATATCGCGTTGCTGTGTCAGCGACCGGCTGCCGCCTTTGGTGTCGCGGATATGCCGGACCGTGAACCTCTGCGTCGAGATCGTGTTGGTCTCCAGATCCCACGCATAGGCCTCCATTTCGGAGAGGCCGTCGCGATTTGAGAGTTCCCGGAGCCCGTAGTCGACATTGCCCCAGCACCGTGCCAGCTCTTCGGCCAGCCGGATCGACGGACCGCTGACGTCTTCGCCGCCGCGCTTGTAGGAGTAAATCGAGCTTTCGGCCAGGCCGGGCCGCATGCAGGCATTGAGCGCGCGCTCCCATGCCGAATAGGGGTCGCGCGGGAAGCGCTGGGCGATCAGCAGCTTCGCCTGCGCCTCAGCGACGGCGCGGCTGCTTTCGATCTCCACGGTGCCGGCGGCAAGCGATTTGTCGCGGCTCCGCTCGAACGGGTTATGGGGCCGTTCGTCCTGTTGGACGAGAACGGGCGCCTTGGTCTCTTCGGTGGCGGCGACATCAGTCGACTGGGCCATTGTCCTTCTCCTGGTCGATATGAAGCTTGCAGAATTCGGTCCCATGCGCCGGGCAGTACCGGGCGGAGCACATGAGCGACATCGGGTTAGCTCTGAACGCGAACGGGTCGGCCGTCTCCGCGAAGGCCTCCACGTCGCGCGTGATCTCTTTGATGGTCGCGAAGGCGGCGGCCTCGCAGACGGCACGGTCGTAGTGCTGCCGCTCCGGTGGCGGCTGCGGCTTCGTCTTCCGGGCACGCGGAAGGAAGGTGGTCCCGACCGACGTCACCGGCTTGCCGTGCGATCTCAGCAGGATGGAATAGCTACCGAGCTGCGCCTGATAGGGGCGCCGCACCGCTCCGGTCTTGAGATCGTCGAGTGCGGCGATCCGGGTGTAGAGGTCGATCTTCCCGGTCAACTCCCATTTCGGCGAGATCTGGGCGGTCAGCTCCATCTCGATGCCGGCGGGCTCTATGTCCGCGACGAGCGGCATATAGGCTTCGGCGAGGCGGCGGACCTGGAGCTCTGCGGTCTGCAGGTTCGGCGTCGTCTCATCCCATTCCGCGCCCGGCGCGATCTCTTCGCGCAGCGCCTCCATGGCTGCGGCGACACCGTCGCCGATCCGTCCGGGCTCGCCGGTCTCCATCTTGTGGCGGAGCACATGCTCGACAGCGGCGTGGGTCGCGGTGCCGACAGCGGCGCCGATACTCGGCATCAGGCTGCGGAGCTCATAGCCGGCCGCCTGGATCTCGTCTCGATACTGCTTGGCCGCGGCGCGCCGGGCGCAGTCGGCATAGCCCGGCAACATGCTCGATCTGATACGGCGCATCGGCGCGTCGGACATCCTGAAGCCTTGTGATGCAAGTGAAGCGTTTGAGCATATATGCGTCACTATGTTGACGGATGATGCGCATGAATGCAATATCCGTTGACACGAGCGAATTGCGACAATCCCGAACGAGATGCGTCACATGCTGAATTCCGAGGACATTTTCAGGAAGATCGAACGTCACGCCGACGCCTGCGGATACACGGTCCGCGGGCTTTTTGCCGTCGCCGGTGTCTCCTATGCGAACTGGCACAAGTGGCGGAACGGCGTGTCGTCGCCGACGCTCGCCACCATCGAGCGCCTGCTCAAGGTCGAGCCGGTGAGCTCCGACAAAGAGACCACCGCAGCGTCCTGATCGCGCCATGCTGCCGCTGCGCGACTATCAGGCCCGTGGTGTTGAGCAACTGCGGGAGAGCTACAGGCGAGGTGCCCGGGCGCCGGTCTATGTGCTGCCGACCGGCGGCGGCAAGACCGTCGTGTTCTGTCACATCGGCGCCGGTGTGGCTCAGCGGAACCGGCGGGCATGGGTGCTTGTCCACCGGCAGGAGTTGCTGGAGCAATGCTCGCGCTCGCTGCACGGGATCGGCCTCTCCCATGGTCTCGTCGCGCCCGGCTACACCCCGGCGCCGCAGGAGCCGATACAGGTCTGCAGCGTCCAGACCTTGGTGCGCCGGATCGACAAGGGAGCGATGCGCGACGTCGATCTCATCATCATCGACGAGGCTCATCACGCCACGGCCGGGACCTGGCGCAAGATCATCAATGCCCGTCCGGAGGCGCGGCTGCTCGGCGTCACCGCGACGCCGGCGCGCACCGATGGGCAAGGGCTCGGCGTCCAGGGCGGAGGCGTCTTCGACGACATGATCGTCGGACCCGGGATCGCCGACCTCATCTCTGCCGGCCACCTGTCGAAGCCGGCGGTATTCGCGCCGCCGTCGCAGCTCGATCTCAGCGGCGTGAAGATGCGGGGCGGCGACTTCGCGAAAGGCGATATGGCGCGCGCTGTCGACAAGCCGACCATCACCGGCGACGCGGTCGAGCACTACGGCAAGATCTGTCCCGGCATGCCGGCGATTGCGTTCTGTGCCTCCGTCGACCATGCCAAGCACGTCGCCGCCCAGTTCCGCGCCGCCGGCTATCGTGCGGAAAGTCTCGACGGCGAGATGCCGTCTGCGCGGCGCCGCGCGCTGATCGAAGCGCTGGGCAGCGGCGCCGTCGATGTCCTGACGTCCTGCGAGATCGTCTCAGAAGGGACCGATATTCCGGTCGTGGGGGCGGCGATCCTCCTGCGCCCGACCGCGTCGCAGACGCTCTATCTCCAGCAGGTCGGACGCGCGCTGCGGCCATCGCCCGGTAAGGACCGGGCCATCATCCTCGATCACGTCGGGAACTGCCTCCGCCACGGCCTGCCCGATGACGACAGGGAATGGTCGCTGGCCGGCATGCCGAAGCGCAAGGGCAAGGGGGCGGCGCAATCGCCCGACGTGAAGATCAATCAGTGCCCGGAATGCTTCATGACGCATCCGCCGGCGCCGCAATGCCCGGAGTGCGGGCACGTCTATGAGCCCGACGCACAGTCCGGGCCGAAACAGGTCGAGGGCGAGTTGGCGGAGATCACCGACGCGCAGGCCGAGGCGATGCGCCGCGCCAAGCGCCGGCAGGTCGGCCGGGCCCAGACGCTGGACGACCTCAAGGCCATCGCGGCGCAGCGCGGCTACAAGCCGGGTTGGGCGGAGCATGTCTACCGCGCCCGCCAGCGCAGGAGGGGGGCGGCATGAGCGACCGCTACCGCGAATTCCTGGAGCGCAAGATGCGGCTGGCGGACGCCACCGGCATCGATGTTGCCGCCGAAGAGGTCAATCCCGCGCTGGCCGATCATGTCCGTGCCATCGTGCCGTGGGCGCTGCGCGGCGGCCGGCGCGCCATCTTCGCGAGTTTCGGTCTCTTCAAGACGTCGATGCAGATCGAGATGATGCGGCTCATCGGCACGAAGGTGCCCGGCAAGCGTCTCATCGTCGTGCCGCTCGGTGTCCGGCACGAATTCGTCGCCGAAGCGGCGGAACGCTTCACCGGAGATCACGCCGTCAATCTCCGGTTCATCAGGTCCGATGACGATCTGGAGGGCGACGAGCCGATCTATCTCACGAACTATGAGAGCGTACGCGACGGCAAGCTGGATCCCGCAAACTTCGTTGCCGCCAGTCTTGACGAGGCTGCGGTATTGCGCGGCTACGGCACGAAGACGTTTCAGACCTTCTTGCCGCTGTTCGATGCGGTCCGCTTCAAGTTCGTCGCTACTGCGACGCCATCGCCAAACCGGACAAAGGAACTGATCCACTACGCTGGCTTCCTGGGTGTCATGGACACCGGCCAGGCGCTGACCCGGTTCTTCCAGCGCAACAGCGAGAAGGCCGGAGACCTCCAGCTCCATCCGCACAAGGAAGACGAGTTCTGGCTGTGGGTCCATTCCTGGGCGCTCTTCCTGCAGAAGCCATCGGACATCGGCTTCTCCGACGAGGGCTTCGTTCTACCGGACATTGATGTCCGCTGGCACGAGGTTCCCGTCGATCACGGCGCGGCGGGCGCGGACCGGCGAGGGCAGGGCCTCCTGTTCCAGAACGCCGCACTCGGCGTGACACAGGCAGCGGCGGCCAAGCGCGAGAGCCTGTCGGCACGCATCGCCAAGATGCAGGACCTCATCGGCGAGGATCCGGAGGCGCACCGCATCCTGTGGCACGACCTTGAGGACGAGCGCCGCGCCATCGAACAGACGGTTCCCGGGGTCCGGTCGATCTACGGTTCGCAGGATCTGGAGAAGAACGAGCGAAACGCCGTCGACTTCAAGGAGGGCCGGTTCCGGGATCTCGCCACGAAGCCGGAGATGTCCGGGGCCGGCTGCAATTTCCAGAAGCATTGCGCCTGGGAGATCTTCGTCGGGATCGGCTTCAAGTTCCACGACTTCATTCAGGCGGTACACCGCATCGTGCGGTTCGGGCAGACCAGGACCTGCCGGATCGACATCATCTATTCGGAAGCGGAGCGCGAGGTCCGGCAATCGCTGGAGCGGAAATGGCGCGATCACGACGCGCTGATGGCACGCATGGGCGAGATCATCCGCCGCTACGGGCTGAACGGTATCCCGCCCGACGAGATCATCGGGCGGTCAATCGGCGTCGAACGGCAGGAGGTCGCAGGCGAGCGCTTCCGGATTGCCTGCAACGACGCCGTCGACGAGGCCGCGCGCCAGGCCGACGACAGCGTCGACCTCGTCGTGACATCGATCCCGTTCTCCAATCACTATGAGTACACCGCCAGCTACAACGATTTCGGCCACACCGACGACAACCGCCATTTCTGGCAGCAGATGGATTTCCTGACGCCGGAGCTGTTGAGGATCCTGGCGCCGGGACGGCTCGCCTGTATCCACGTCAAGGACCGGATCCTGTTCGGGTCGGTGACCGGACAAGGCGTCCCCACGGTGTCGCCATTCCACGCCGAAGCGATCTTCCATTATCTCCGCCACGGCTTCCAGTTCATGGGGATGATCACCGTCGTCACCGACGTGGTCCGCGAGAACAACCAGACCTACCGGCTTGGCTACAGCGAGATGCGGAAGGACGGCACCAAGATGGGCGTCGGCTCGCCGGAGTACGTCCTCTTGATGCGGAAGCCGCAGACCGATCGGTCAAAGGGCTACGCCGACGTCCCCGTCGTGAAGGATCCCGACGCCTACAGCCTGTCGCGCTGGCAGGTCGATGCGCATGCGCTGTGGCGGTCCAGCGGTGACCGGCTCCTGACGCCGGCGGAGCTCGTGCAGATGGGCCCAACGAAGATCGCGAAGTACTTCGCGGCGTGGAGCCTGGCCGAGGTCTACGACTATGAGCGGCATGTCGGTCTCGGCGAGGCCATCGAAGCCGAACGTCCCGGCGCGCTGCCGCGCACCTTCATGGCTCTGGCGCCAGGCTCGCACGACCCCGCAGTCTGGCACGACGTCGTGCGGATGCGCACGCTCAACGCGGAACAGTCGGCCAGCAATGTCGAGAAGCATATCTGCCCGCTCCAGTTCGACATCGTCGACCGTCTGATCGAGCGCTACAGCAATCTCGGCGATCTCGTCTACGACCCGTTCGGCGGCCTCATGACGGTGCCGTACCGCGCCATCCTCAAGGGCAGGCGCGGGCAGGCCTCCGAGTTGAACCCGATCTACTTCCGAGACGGCGCCCGCTACTGCCGCGCCGCCGAGGAAAAGCTCGCGGTGCCGTCGCTGTTCGGCCTCATGGAAGACGAACCGGCGGAGGCCGCGGAATGATCGGCGCCCCGGCCAGCATCCGCATCATGCGCGAGGTCCGTCACGACAGCGCGATCACCGCTCGCGACCTCGCGCGGCGGATGCAGATCACCGTCCCCTATGCCCGACGCGTGGTCCGTGCGCTGTGGCGCGCCGACATGATCGAGCCCGTGACACGGTCCAGAGCCGGCCGGCACTGGAGATCCCGACAACTGGAGCTGGAGATATGAGCGAGAAGCCGTTCGAGACGGAGGCGGCGCTATGCGCGGCGTTCATTGCAGACCTTGAGAAGGGTTGGACCGCATATCCCGAAACAGCGGGCTGGGACATCCTGCTCGTGAGGGACGGCGACGGCTTCCAGGTCGGCGTCGAAGCGAAGCTGCGGCTCAATGCGAAGGTGATCTGTCAAGCGCTGGAGGGCGGTCCGTGGTCGGTCGATCTGCCTGGACCGGACTGTCGTGCGGTGCTGGTGCCAGAGGGGGTCGGTCGCCATTACGATCAGATCTGCGCCTACATCGGGCTGACGGTGATCACGATGAGGCGCCTAAAGCCTGGCAGATACCTGCACCCTGCCTACACCCCCAATCTGCCCAGAGAGAACGACAGCTACTTCACGGGGAAGAGCTGGCGGGAATGGTGTCCAACGGAACGCTGTCCGTTGCCGGACTACATCCCCGATGTCGCGGCAGGGGCTTCCGCCCCGATCCAGCTCACGGATTGGAAGATCAAGGCGATCAAGATCGCCGTCCTTCTGGGGAAGAGGGGCTACGTCACCCGGGCCGACTTCAAGGCGCTCCGTCTCGATATTCGGCGCTGGCTGCCGAACTCGTGCGCATGGCTGGTGGTCACCGATGGCGGCTTTGTCGCCGGGCCATACTTCCCCGATTTCCGCTCCCAGCATCCGGAGGTCTACGGCCAGATCGAGGCCGATGCCGAGGACTGGATGCAGGAGGCGGGGCTCATCGCAGATCAGGGCAATCACGAAAAGCAGGAGCATCTGTCGATATGAGGGATGCGTTGCCGCCTTTTAATCCGGCCTTCCGTGTTCTTGTGGCCTGCGAGTTTACCGGAACCGTACGCCGCGCCTTTGCGGCGCGCGGGCACGACGCATGGTCTTGCGATCTCCTGCCGGCGGAGGACGGGAGCAACAGACACATCACCGGCGACGTGCGGGACATTCTGGGCGACGGCTGGGATCTTCTTGTTGTTGCGCATCCGCCGTGCACGAGGCTGTGCCGCTCGGGGCGACGCTGGCTTTCCGGCCCGGGCAAGATGACGCCGCCGAAGAAGCTTCCGCGAGGGAGAACCTGGGCGAGCATGATCGCCGAGTTCGATGCCGGGATCGATCTGTTCGTCGCGTGCTGGCGCGCGCCGGTCCCGCTGGTCGCCATCGAGAACCCGGAAATGCACGATCTGGCCCGGGATCGGATGCCTGCCGACGTGCCGAAGCCGCACATCGTACAGCCATTCTGGTTCGGGCATCCCGAATACAAGGCGACAGGCTGGTATCTGCGTGGGCTTCCGCCGCTGGTCGAGACGGACCGGCTGCCGGAGCCGCCGCGCGGGAGCGACGAATGGAAGGCGTGGAACCGCGTCTGGCGCAGGCCGCCCGGCCCGGATCGCGGCAGGGAGCGAAGCCGATTTTTCCCGGGCATGGCAAGCGCGATGGCCGAGCAATGGGGCGGGTACGCAGTCGAGCGAAAGCGGGGGGCCGCATGAGCAAGGTGCGCCGCGGTGGATGGTCTTGGGGGCCGGTTGAGGGTGTAAGCCTTCGCGCGCTGTCGCTCGGCGGCGGTGTGCAATCCACGGCACTCGCGCTCATGACATGCCATGGCGTCGTGGGGCCGCGTCCCGATGTGATGATCTTCTCCGACCCGGGGGACGAGGCCAGTCTGACGATGCGTCATCTCGATTGGCTCGAAGCGGAGGTCACACGCCAGACGAACGGCCAGATGCGGTGTATCCGCACAAGCAAGGGAGAGCGGCTTTCCGACAGCATCCGACGCCGCGCGAGGGGGCGCAATGGGGTCCGGAAGGACGGTGAGCCCAATCGCTTTGTCTCGGCGCCATTCTTCACGGCCAATGGCGGCCAAGGGCGGCGGCAGTGCACGCGCGAGTTCAAGGTCGAGCCCATCACCAAGGTCCAACGGGAATTGCTCGGGTTCAAGCCACGACAACGGATCCCGCCTCGATCCTGCGAGATCTGGATCGGCTTCTCGACCGATGAGGTCGTGCGCGCCGGGCCGTCATTTGAGCGTTGGACGGTGCACCGCTTCCCGCTGCTCGAAGAGCGCATGTCCCGCTGGGATTGCGAGCAATGGCTGCGACGCCACGGATATCCGGTGCCGCCCAAGAGTGCCTGTGTGTTCTGCCCGTACCGCAGCAACGCCGAGTGGCGGTGGCTGAAAGAGCACGATCCGGAGGCTTGGAATGAGGCTGTCGAGATCGACCGGCTCATCCGGAACACACCAGGCATGAAGCATGCCGAATACGTTCATCGGTCCTGTGTGCCGCTCGATGAGGTTGACCTGTCGACTGCCGAGGACCGCGGACAAGGCAACATGCTGGAAATCTGCGAAGGAGGGTGCGGGCTATGAGCGAAACCGATCTCCACAGGTCCATCATGCTCGAATGCGGGCGTGGTGACGCCCGGCTCTTCCGGAACAATACCGGCATGGGCTGGGCTGGGAACGCGACGCGGGTCAATCCGTCTGACGTTCTCGTCCGCAACGCCCGTCCACTGCATGCCGGGCTCTGCACCGGTAGCAGCGACCTCATCGGCTGGCGCTCGGTGCTGATCACGCCCGACATGGTCGGGCAGACCGTCGCCCTCTTCACGGCCGTCGAGGCAAAGGGGCCGACGGCCCGCACAACCACCGCTCAGCGCAAGTTCATAGATGCCGTGAACCGTGCCGGCGGACTGGCCGGGCTGGCCCGTTCGGTCGCCGATGCCCGCAATATCCTCCGCAGGGATGGTTAGACAGGCTGATGACAGCAGGCCCCGATTTCGACGCCATCAATGCGGCTGCGCTCGCCGCCTATCCCGGCTTGCTCCATTCGTGGTTCCCGTCTGGCAAGGTGCACGGTCACGAGTTCAAGGTCGGATCCCTGCAGGGCGAGGCCGGCGACAGTCTCTCCATCAACACCAAGTCCGGTGCCTGGGCCGACTTCGCCACCGGTGATCGCGGCGGCGATCCGGTCAGCCTCTACGCCGCGATGCGCGGCATCTCGCAGGGCGATGCGGCCAAGGAACTGGGCGGCGCCATCGGAACCGTAGCGGAGGCCACGGCACCGACGCCAAAGGCGAATGGCCGCCGCGGGAAGTGGACGCCCCTGGCGCCGGTCCCGGAGACGGCTGGCGCCGCGATGGATCGGCACAAGGCCCACGGCAAGGCCGCGATGACCTGGACCTATCGCGACGCCGAGGGCCGGCTGCTCGGCTACATCTGCCGGTTCGACCTGCCGGACGGCTCCAAGGAGATCATCCCGCAGTCCTATTGCGTCAACAGCGACGGCCGCCGGTCCTGGCGCTGGCTGTCTTTCTCGAAGCCGCGCCCGCTCTACGGCCTCGATGCCCTCGCCGCGCACCCCACGACGCAAGTCGTTGTCGCCGAGGGCGAGAAGGCGACGGATGCGGCTCGGATCCTGTTGCCGTCCGCCGTCGTCGTCACCTGGCCCGGCGGCACCAATGCGGTGCAGTACACGGATTGGTCGCCCCTGGCCGGTCGTAAGGTCGTGATCTGGCCCGATGCCGACGAGCCCGGGACCAAGGCGGCGCTCGCCATCGCCCGGATCGTGGGGCCCGATGCGGCCGGTGTCCGGATCGCGCTGCCGCCGGAGACGGTGCCCGATGGCTGGGACGCCGCCGATGCCCTCGATGAGGGCTGGACCCCGGAGGATGCCAAGGCCTGGATCAAGTCCGCGCTGGTGACGCCGGACGTGATCCAGGAACGGATGGAGCGGGAGCCGCCGCGCGATGATGAGCCACCGCTGCCGGATCCGGCCCCGTTCGGCGATGTCGAGCCGGATCAATGGCCGTTCCAGTGTCTCGGCTACGATCATGGCCGCTACTACTATCTCGCCCATGGTGCCCGGCAGGTGATCGAGCTCTCCGGCGCTGGGCACACCGCCGGGCAATTGCTTATGCTGGCACCGCTCCAGTTCTGGGAGCGGGAGTTCCCTTCGAAACAGGGTGCTGACTGGAACGCCGCGGCAAACGGCCTGATCCGCATGTCGGAGCGCGCCGGCGTCTATGATCCGACGCGGATCCGTGGCCGCGGGGCATGGCTCGACGACGGCCGTGCGGTCCTGCACATGGGCGATTTTCTCGTGGTCGACGGAGAGATGCGGTCGCTGTCCGATTTTTCGAGCCGGTACATCTATGAGGCGTCGGCCATGATCCGGGTCAATCTCGACGAGCCGCTGACGTCGCGCGAGGCCCATGAGTTCGTCGAGCTCTGCAAGATGCTGACATGGGAGCGGCCCATCGATGCGCTCCTTCTCGCCGGCTGGTGCGTCCTGGCGCCGATCTGCGGCGTCCTGAAATGGCGGCCGCATATCTGGATCACCGGCGGCCCCGGTACCGGCAAGAGCTGGGTCTACGAGAACATCGTCTCCCGCATGCTCGGCGACATCGCGCTGTCGGTGGCATCGGAGACGACCGAGGCCGGGCTGCGCTCCACGCTCAAGACCGATGCGAGGCCCGTCATCTTCGACGAGGCCGAGGGCGAAAATCAGCGGGCACAGGCCCGTATCCAGAACGTCATGGCGCTGATGCGGCAGTCGTCGAGCGAGACCGGCGCCGCGATCATCAAGGGGTCCGCCACCGGCGGCAGCGTCGCCTACCGGATCCGGTCGATGTTCGCCTTCGCGTCTGTGGCGGTGGGGCTCCAGCAACAGGCCGATCACACCCGTGTCAGCGTGCTCGGCTTGACCGCTGGCAAGGCGAGCTCGGAGGACCGGCTGAAACACTTCGGCAAGCTCCAGGAGGTCTGGGCGTCGACGCTGACGAAACGCTATGTCGAACGGATGCATGCCCGCATCATCCGCATGATCCCCACGATCCAGAAGAACGCGGAGACCTTCGCGCTCGCCGGCGCCAAGGTGATCGGGACCCGCCGGCTCGGTGACCAGATCGGCGCCCTGCTCGCCGGCGCCTACGCGCTGCACAGCGCAAACGAGATCAGCGCAGAGGAAGCCGAGGCCTGGGTCGCGCAACAGGACTGGACCGACGAGACCCAGCTCTCCGAGGAAAAGGACGAGATGCAGTGCCTGCAACGCCTCATGGAGCATCAGATCCCGGTCATGGTCCACAAGTCGCGGTACGAGCGATCGATCAGCGAGATCGTGCACGCCGCCTGGGCCCGCAACGACGATTTCATGAGCGCCGAGATCGCCGAGGACCATCTCAAGCGCTACGGCATCCGCGTCGAGCGCGAGGGCGACGAGGTCCTGATCTCCAACAATCACACCGCGATAGCGAAAATTCTGGATGGCACGCCGTGGTCCCGGAACTGGGGGCGGATCCTGCAGCGGATCGACGGCGCGCGGTCGGCCGGGGCATGCCGCTTTCCCAGCGGGGTGCAGCGGGTGACGTCGGTGCCGCTTACGGCTATCGCCGTTGACGCTGATGACACCTGCGACTAGTGTAGCAAAGTGCTACAAATGAGGCACATAGAGACGCAGAAACGGGGGTAGCCATGTCGGCGACCGATGACAACACCAAGGCGCGCGAAGAGTTCGATTTGGAGCTCCAGAAGCTCAAGGATGCCGCCACGACAAAGGACGAGCTCGCCTACTACACGATCACAGGGGCGGTCTATAAGGCGCTCGTCGACGCCTATGATCGGTTGCGGAAAGAGGGAGTGGATCCGGAGGACTTCCTTGTCGAGACCGCGCCAGCGCTGGGCTACGCGGTCTTTCAGGCGATGGCGCCGGGTTACGAAGAGGGGACGTGGCCGCACTGGCTGCCGGACGCGCTGGAAGAGGCCAAGCAATCGGCCCTCGATGCGGCGCGCAACGCGCAGAAGGTCAGGATGATCCAATGACACGCGACGAAGCACTGCACGTCGCCGGCGCCGTCCCCATCGTGGCGGCGGCGCTTCTGCTTCCCTGGGGGCTCGGCGCGGTTGTCGTCAACGCCGCGCTCTGGATCCTCCGGGAGGTGGCGCAGAACGGATGGGCGGTCCATGAGTGGTCATGGCACGTCCACAGGGAATGGCTCTTTCCGGCGGCGGCGGGCGCCATCGTCTGGGGGCTATGGGCGATCTGGACGATGGTGATCTGATGGAAGCACATACGCACTACAAGCTCGACTACAGGGCCTTCGGCGCGGCGGTTCGGGATCGGCGCAAGGCGCTCGGTCACAGCCTGCGGAAGGTCGAGAAGGAGAGTGGGGTGACGCACAGCGTCATCAACTCTGTCGAGGCCGGCAAGGCCTGTCAGGCGGAGACCTTCTTCAACCTCTGCAAGTGGCTGGAGACGGTCCCGACCACCTTCATGCAGGAGAAGCCGGTCGACGAAGAGATCGAAGACGAAGAGGAAAAGGAGGTGACCTAGACCAATACCCTGAGCCGATACATTGCCTAACTCGCGCCCTGGCCGCTCTCCCGGCCGGGGCGTTTTCGTATGCGCGGAAAAACGAAGCCCCACGGCCGGGGAACCGTGGGGCTTCTGTGTATCCGGCCCGAAGACCGTGAGGGATGAGAGATACACAACAGACGCGTGAGAGACGCTAGAAGCGTATGATGCGATAGTCAACAAAAAAAGGCCCCGCCGAAGCGGGGCCTAGTGCAGGGAGGAAACGCCCAGATGAAGGGCAACGCGCAGATATTATCAGAGCCACAAATGACGTCAACGCATATATGATGCGATAAAATTGACAAATGAAGCGTTTGATGTCATTTGTAGCGAAACGCTACAGACGGGTTTGCACGGAGGATAGGAAGGTGAAGAAGGGAGACACGGTTTTCATTCAACAGGGCGGCCATCGCATGCCGGTCAAGCTGATCTCCATAGACGGCCCCCTCGCGACCATTGAGGTGGATGGCGCCCATTATTGGGAACGCGGCCCGCGCATGGAACGTCGCGTTGTCCGCACGGCCGTACTCCACGAGACCGCGTGACCCGCCCCGGCGGCATCTCCGGGTGCCGCCCAGCCGGAGCACGGAGGATCGTCCCATGCATAAACCCAAGCGCATTCAGATCGAGCACGGCGGCAGGGCCGGCACGTTCTACGCCAGCGTTGAGATCCAGGAGCTCGATCCCGTTACGCCGCCGCATCGCCTCCGCCCATTCCGCATCACACTCTGGAACGACGGTCTGGAGGCTCGTGCTGATCTCGGTCTCGACCATCTCCGCGGCCTCGCAGAGTGGATCGACCAGGCGCTGCGGGCGCATGAGGGCGAGGACTAGCGCGGGCGCGCCGGTCCGCAGCATCACGGAAGGACGCAACGATGCCGGTTATCCATGACGAGATCGATGCCAGGCGCCTTGGCCGCGAAAGGCGGGAACGCCAGCGGCGGGCGGTAATCCGCGTGCTTTCGCTCTTGGCGGTGGTGATCGTGGGCTTTGTCATCGCTGCACTGATGGCGCCACCGGACGAACCGGTCACCGCCGCCGAGAAGCGCTCCAAGCTCTTCTACGACCGCATCGAGCCGGAGGATCAGTAATGCCGGACCAGATCCGACAAGCCTTTAGCGCGTGGTGGCGCAGTGGCGAGCGCATCGAGGGACGCATCAACGAACACGCCCGCGCCCGCGAGGACTTCGAGGCCGGGTTCAATGCCGGCAAGGCGCAGGCCTATGCCGAGATCGAACGGGAACGGGCCCGGATCCGGGCCGGCATCGGGTAGGGGAAAGCAGCCATGATCGACATCGACGACATCGTATCCGCCGCCTTCGTGGCGATCCTCTTCGGCGGCATCGCCATGCTCTGGATCGGGTTGCCAGCATGACCTGTATCGTGGGACTTGCGCATCATGGCATCGTCTATATCGGCGGTGACAGCGCCGCCGTCGACGGCCACGGTACGACGTTTCTCCAGAAGGCGCCGAAGGTGTTCAGCGTGGGCCCTTCCTGATCGGCTACACGACATCGTTCCGCATGGGCCAGATCCTCGCCCATCACCTGGAGGTTCCCGACTACCGGATCGGCAGCGACGTGGAGCACTTCATGGCGACGGAGTTCGTCGATGCCGTTCGGTCCTGCCTGTCCTCTGGTGGGTTTGCCACGAGCAAGGACGGCCGTGAGGCCGGCGGCGACTTTCTCGTCGGCTTCGTGGGCCGGCTCTTCATGGTGCAGGAGGACTTCGCGGTGACGGAGCCGGCCAACTCCTTCGCGGCTGTGGGAAGCGGCTGGCAGCTTGCGCTCGGCGCCATGGCCGTCTCGACGCGGAGAGCGCCAGCGAAGCGGATCGCCGCTGCGCTCGGCGCGGCGGCGCAGATGCACAGCTATGTCCGCGAGCCATTCTGTATCCGCGCCATGAGCTGGGGCACCGTGCAAGGCCATCTCAGGGCATACGAGATATGACCGAACGCCTCGATCATGCCGTTGCCGTTCAGCCGGAGCCGATGTTCGTCTCCGAGGCCGAACTGAGGCGCCGTCTCGGCATGGGAGAGAAGAAGTGGCGGCGGGTCCGCGCCGAGTTCGAGCGCATCGGGATGCCGCCGGCCGACCATATCACCGGCATGTGGTTCTGGCCCGCCGTCAAAGCCTTCCTCTACCGCCGCGCCGGGCTTGAGACTAGTCTGGATCCGTCAAGGTCAATCTCCGTTCACGAGAAGGAGTATTGGGATGAGACGTGATCCCACCGACCCGCTGTGGTCGCCAGGTCTCAAGACACGACAGAACCGCGACGGATCGACAACCTACTACTGGGTCGCCGGCAAGGTGGTCCGCGATACCAAGGGCTTTCTCCCGAAGACGGCCAGGCTGATCGGGGACACCGAAGCGGACCGCGCCGCGGAGTGCCGACGGCTGACCGCCGAGTTGCGGGAATGGCTTGCCGGGAAACAGCGATCCCGCCTGCAGTTCGACGGGACCGTCAACAGCGTTCTGGACTACTACGAGCGCCACGACGACAGCCCGATGCAGTCCGTGAAGTGGTGTTCGGCGGAGAGCTATCGGTCCGCGATCAAGACGATGCGCAAGGCCATCGGCCACAAGAAGCTCGTCAACATCGTCGGCATCGATCTCAAGCGATGGTACCGCGAGCTCGCGAAACCAGCGAAACCAGGTGGAAAGGAACGGGTGCCCCGCGCCCACTTCTATTGCTGCCGCCTCCGGGATGCTGTTGCCTTCGGTGTCTCGCTGGGTCTGCCGGAGTGCGACCGGTTGCACCGGGCCTTTTCCGAGGTCCGCCTGCAGGCGCCGACACCGCGCGAGGACTATCTCACCTACGACCATGTCGTCGCCATCATCGGTGAGGCGCATCGGCGGGGGCGGCACAGCCTCGCGCTGGCGCAGGCGATCCAGTACGAGTTGACGCTCCGCCAGAAGGACGTGATCGGGGAGTGGGTCCCGCAGTCCTACGCCCCGGACGTCTCCGGGATCCGCAACGATCACGGAAAGGTCTGGATGAACGGCCTGCTCTGGTCGCATATCGATGCGGACCTGATCCTGCGGAAGAAGACGACGAAGACCGGCCAGGAGGCCGTCTTCAACCTTCGGCTTTATCCGCTCGTGATGCAGGAGCTGGAGCGTGTCCCCGCCGGCAAGCGCGTCGGCCCCATCATCATCAACGAGAATACCGGCCGCCCGTGGACCCGGGCGACCTTCACGGCGGTCTGGCGCAAGATCGCCGATGCGGTCGACGTCCCGTCCACGGTGCAGAGCCGTGACAGCCGCGCCGGCGGCCTGACAGAGCTCGGCGACTACGGCGTCGACGTCGAGCTGATGCGGCATCACGCCCAGCACCGGAACATCTCCACGACTGGGCGCTACAACCGTCGCACACTGGAGAAGACGTCGAGGGTTGCGGAGCTGCGCGCGGCGGCGCGTAGGAACGCGACCGGAACGTAACGTCGGAACGTCGGTCGGAACGAATAACTTTGATGATTGCAGAACAGGCGTGATTTCAGGACCTTGACAGATCACAGCCAAAGGTTTCGCTTTAAAAAAGCGCTAAAAAGTGAGGGACAAAATCGCCAGAAATGCCCGCGGCCTGCACGCGAACGGAAGGGTCCGGGCGGTGCCGAAAGGGTCGGACAGGGCGAAAAACCGGGGCGTATCCCGGGGGTTACAGGCTACCACTTGTGATTTTGCATTTGCCTGCACCATATTGATCGCCATATACCGACGCACGAACGAGGCAGGTATTCGACCGATAATCTCATGCTGACCGGGACGACGACAGACTGCGTGGGGGCGCTGTGCGCGGGCCATGGGCCCGACGGCATGGACCTGCCCGGCCATCCGTCGCAGACGCGCGTCGTGGTCGCGATGTCGGGCGGTGTCGATTCCTCGCTGGTCGCCGCCCTGCTCAAGCGTGCGGGCTACGACGTCGTCGGCATCACCCTCCAGCTCTACGATCACGGTGCGGCCACGGCGCGCGGGCGCACATGCTGCGCCGGCCAGGACATTCACGATGCCCGCCGGGTCGCGGAGGCGATCGGCATTCCCCATTACGTTCTCGACTACGAATCCCGGTTCCGCGATTCAGTCATCGAGGACTTCGCCGACAGCTATCTGGCCGGCGAGACGCCCATACCCTGCGTGCGCTGCAATCAGGGGGTCAAGTTCCGCGACCTGCTCGGCATGGCCCGCGATCTGGGCGCACAGGCGCTCGCCACGGGCCACTACATCGCGAGCCGCGACCGCGGAGACGGGTCGGGCCACCGCGATCTCCTGACGGCAGCCGATCCCGATCGCGACCAGAGCTATTTCCTGTTCGCCACCACACAAGACCAGCTCGACTATCTTCGCTTCCCGCTCGGGACGATGACCAAGCCGCAAGTCCGACGGCTCGCCGCGGAGTTCGGCCTCGCGGTCGCCGACAAGCCGGACAGCCAGGATATCTGCTTCGTGCCGGACGGGCGCTATGCCACGGTCGTGGAGCGGCTGCGTCCGCATGCCGGCGAGCCGGGCGATATCGTCCATATTGACGGGCGGGTCCTCGGGCGCCATCGCGGCATCGTGCACTATACGATCGGCCAGCGCCGCGGGCTGGGCGTGGCGGACGGCGAACCGCTCTTCGTGCTCCGCATCGAGCCGGCGACGCGCCGCCTTATTGTCGGCCCGAAAGAAGCCTTATTGTGCCGCACCATGATATTGCGCGACGTCAACTGGCTGGGTGCGGCCGGTCTGGACGATGTGCCGGAAGAGGGGATCGACCTCCATGTCCGCATCCGGTCCACGCGGCCTCCCATGCCGGCGCGGCTGACGGTGCGCGACGGGCGGGCGAGCGTGTGCCTTTCGGACGGCGATTACGGCGTTTCGCCGGGGCAGGCATGCGTCTTCTACGAGGCGCCGGGCTCCGGCGCACGAGTGCTGGGCGGTGGCTGGATCGCCTCCGCCCCGACGGAATGGGAACTGGAGGCGGAGCGTCACGCCCATTTTGCCGACAACCGGCAAATGGTGGCGGTGGGCCGCTGACGAGGATTATGATGCCGTATCGCGCGGCGAAAAGGGAGCGGTCATTGAGCAAGCTCACGGAGATGAAGGAGGAGGCGGTACGCCGCGCCTATGCGCGCTGGGCGCCGGTCTACGACATGACCTTCGGCCTGGTCGCGGAGTTCGGGCGCTCGCGGACGGTCGACTTCATCAACCGTCGCAGGGGACGGGTTCTCGAAGTCGGTGTGGGTACGGGCATGTCGCTGCCGCGCTATCGCCCCGAGATCGAGGTCACGGGCATCGACCTGAGCCCGGAGATGCTGGCCAAGGCGCGCGCCCGGGTGGCGCGCCGCGGGCTCGACAATGTCGCCGCCATCGAGGAGATGGACGCCTCCGACATGGCGTTCGAGGACAACAGCTTCGATGTCGTCGTCGCCATGTATGTGATGACGGTGGTGCCCGATCCCGAGCGCGTGATGCGCGAACTCGCGCGGGTCTGCCGGCCCGGCGGCGAGGTGCTCGTCGTCAACCATTTCAGCCAGGATCACGGTATTCGCGGCGCGGTGGAGAAGGGCATGGCCCGGTTTGCCGAGGCGCTCGGCTGGCGTCCTGAGTTTCCGCTCGACACGGTACTCGTCTGCGAGGATCTGGAGCTGAAGGAGGAGCAGCCGCTCAAGCCCTTCGGCCTGTTCACCATGCTGCGTTTCGTGAAGACGGAGCCGGGGGCTGCCCGCCCGCTCGCCCCGAAGTCGGGCACCAGCACGGTCGGCCAGCCGGGCGGCGTGCGCGTCGGCGACGTTCCTGCCTGAACCCGCTCCCGGAACCCGATCTCTGAGGCCGGTTACGAGCCGGCCTCAGGATGCGCTGTCGGCCATGCCGTCGAGCAGGGCCTGCATCCTCAGCGCGTTGCGCACCGCGTCGTCGTCGGTGTCGGTATTGTCGAAATAGATGTGGATGTCGCGGCCCTTCGCGCGCTCGCCATGGAGCCATTCGGCCCAGTCGCGGAGCGCGTCCTCGTCATAGAGGCCGCGATAGGCAGCCTCGCGCCCATGAAGTCGCACATAGACGAAGGGGGCCGTGACGATGCGCGGCGCCGAAAGCGGGCCGATCTCGAAGGGCACGAAGGCGACGCCGTGCTTCTCCAGGCAGGCGAACACTTTCTCGTCATGCCAGCTCGGGTCCCGGAACTCCATGGCGCAGTGCTGGTTCGCCGGCAGCCTGGCGAGAAAGGTGTCGAGGCGTTTCAGGTCTTTTGCGAAGTTCGGAGGAAGCTGGAACAGGACGGGGCCGCGCCGGTGCCCGAGCGCGCGCGTGGCCGCGAAGAATGCTGCCAGATGGTCGGCGCAGTCCCTCAGCCGCTTCATGTGGGTGATCGCGCGCCAGGCCTTGAGAGAAAAGCGGAAGCCGTGGCCCGGCGTCGCCTCGGCCCAGTGCTGGATCATCTGCTCGGAGGGCGGGCGGTAGAAGGTGGCATTCACCTCGACGCTTCTCAGATGGCCGGCATAGTGCCCGAGCCAGTTCCGCTGGGCGAGCCCGCGCGGATAGAACCGCCCGCGCCAGGTCTTGTAGCTCCAGCCCGATGTTCCCACCCAGGCATCGGCCACGGCAGGACCTCTCCAGTCGTCGACGGGCCCGCGCGGAACGCTGGGGCCGGACATTCGCGTTTTGGGCAGCGGCGCACGCCGCGATCCCACATGAGTACCCCAGCGTGCGAGACGAAAACGACAAGAGTGTGGGCACCGCCCACCCGCCGCTTGACTTGCCGCGGTCACCCCCCTTATATCGGCGCCAGCGGGCCGCACCGACCGGTCGGCCCACCCTGTGGCGGAGTAGCTCAGCTGGTTAGAGCAGCGGAATCATAATCCGCGTGTCGGGGGTTCAAGTCCCTCCTCCGCTACCAAATCTCCTTGATTTTATTGGCAATTTTTAGAGGTCTCGATTCTACTCGCCTGCAGTCGAGGGTCGGCTCCGGGCGTGCCCTCATCGGCCCGGAACGCCCGCCGGATCGCATCCCCCATGGCGTCGGCGACATGGCCGGTTCCCGCGCGAGACCGTCGCAGCACCAGCCATGAGAAGGTCCGGGCACGCATGCTCGACAACGGGACCAGCTCGTCATGACCGTCGAATTCACCGAGGAGCCCCGCTGCGATCCCCGCGCGAACCGCCGAGCGGACCCCGATTGCGCTTTCGCTGGAGAAGACCACCCGATACCGGCGATTGGCCGCTTCGAGCCCGGCCAGGGCGGCTTCCCTCCACCAGCAGTCGCGGTCGAAGACTGCGACCGGCAGGATCTCCTCGTTGTCGAGATCGGCATCCCGGCGCGCCATCCAGGTCAAGGCACCCCGGCGCAGCACATCGTCCCGGTCCGAGGGTTCGGGAACCTCGAAAACGGCAATGTCGAGTGTGCCGTCGGCCAATGCGGCTTCGAATCCGGCTCCCAGTGCGCAATGCACGGTCAGTTCGACATCGGGATGCCGCGATCCGAAGTCCGCGATAATGCGAGCGAGCGCTATGCGGCTGTGATCGTCGGGAATGCCGATCCTGAGCTTGCCCCGCAGGCCTTCTCCCAGAAGGTCCGCCAGGGCCGTATCCAGCGATGCCGTCACACGACGTGCGACCGGAAGGAGCCGTTCGCCGATCGCGGTAGGGGTGACCCCGCGCCCATGCCTGCGGAACACCCGCTGACCGATGATCTCTTCGAGCTGCCTGATCTGGAGGCTCGCCGCCGATTGCGAGCGGTGAATGCGCCGGGCGCCTCCCGTCACACTCCCGGTCTCGGCGACGGCGAGGAAGGTTCGAAGGAGATCGCTGTCCAGACGGCGCATTGATATTCGAATTTTCGATGGCTGAATTCAAACCTACTCGTTTCACAAATATCTGGCAATGCCACATGGTCTCCGGGAGAGGTTTCTGGAGCCCGTCATGTCCGTTCCCCGGATCGCCCATTCGCGCCGCCTGGGCCTCAGGCACGTTTGCCTGTCGATGGCCGTTGCCGTCGCGGTTCTGGTGTTGTGGCAGCCGGCGTTCGTGTGGGAGATCTTCGCGTTCGTCATTGCCGGGCTGGTCCATGTCACGCCGATCGTGATCCCGGGTATCCTGCTTGCGGCGTGGATTACAGCCAGCGGTGCCGGCGACCGGGTTGCAGCCGTGTTCCATGGTCGGACCGTTCGAACGGTTATCGCGGCGACGGTGACCGGCGCGCTCATCCCGGTCTGCGGTGTCACGGTCCTCCCGCTGATGGCAGGGCTTCTGGCCGCCGGCGTTCCGCTTGCTCCGGTGATGGCATTCTGGCTGGCCTCCCCGGTCACCGGGCCGGCGATGCTGTCGGCCACGGTGGCGACGCTCGGCTGGGAGTTCGCCATCGGCAAGGCGCTGGCAGCCCTGGGGCTTGGACTGCTCGGTGGCTGCGCGACGAGCCTGTTTGCCGGTTGCGAATGGGCGCGAACGCCGCTGCGGTCCAACAGGCTTGTCGGCTCCCTCGGGGCGGCATGCGGCACCTGCGGCGACCGGGCCGCCGGTTTCGACCCGCGCATCTGGCGGGATCCGGCAAAGAGAAGGCGCTTTGCACGGGAAATCCTGTCGCTTGGCCGATTGATCGTTCTCGTTCTCTCGCCGGCCTTTGCGGCCGAGTTCCTGCTCAATAGCTGGCTGCAGCCCGATGCGTTCACCGGCTATGTCGGCAGCGGCAATGTCTGGGCCGTTCCCACCGCCGTGGTGATTGGCGGCCCGGCCTATATCGACGGATATGCCGCCCTTCCTTTGACCCGAGCGTTGCTGGAGCATGGAATGTCGCCCGGCGCGGCGATGGCTTTCCTGGTTTCGGGCGGTGTCGTCAGCATCTGGGGCGCGATGGCCATCTTCCCGGTCCTCAGGCTCAAGCCGTTTCTTCTGTATCTTGGCCTCGCAGCCGTCGGGTCGATGCTGTCGGGCTGGGCATTCGGGGCGTTGTTCTGATCGCGTCCGGGCATGGCACGGATCGAGTCCTGCTTCTCTGCATTCCCTCAAGCCGGAGCAGAAAGAAACCTTATCCCTATGACAAGAGCTTCTACCGCCAGCGCCACAAGGTCGAAAACCGTTTCGCCAGGCTCAAGGACTGGAGGCGAATTTGCAATCCGATACGACCGATGCGCCTACACCGTCTTCTCAGCCATCTGCATCGCAGCCATCGTCATCTTCCGGCTCCAATCGCTGAATCCTGAGCCTAGGCCATCGGTCACGCCTGGAACGCGGCGACCTCCTGCCTGAAACAGTCGAGGAAGTCGCGCGCGATGGTGCTCTGGATGGACTGCTTGGGCGTCACCTCCGCGAAGGAGAACTCGATCTTCTGCTTCAGGGGGCGGATGACATAGCCGCAATGGGCGTGCGCGCGGGCGGTGAAGGGCTCGATGATCGCGACGCCCAGCCCTTGCGCGACGAAAGCCGCGACGGACGCCGACCAGCGGGCCTCGAGACCGCCCGCGCGGGCGATATTGGCGGCGCGGAACGCGGCATCGATCCTGATGCGCGTCGTCGTGTTCTCCGCAAGCGATATGAAGGGCTCGCCGCGCAGGTCCTCAAGCGAGATGCGCTCCTTCGCGGCGAGCCGGTGGCCATGCGGCAGGAGGCATACGCACGGGGCCGTCATGACCGGACTGACATTGACCGCATAGCTGTCGATCGGCGTCATGGTGATGCCGATGTCGGCATGGCCGAGCGCCACGAGGTCGACCACCTCCTCGTTGTTGTAGGTGTCGAGAGTTATCTCGACACGATGGCCGGACTCCAGGAAGACACGGACGACCTTCTGGAGGAACCCGGTGGTGAGCGCGGGCACGGAGACGATCCTCAGGCGCCCCTGACGGCCGGCCCGGATGCGTTGGGCGGCCCGCGCGATCTTGTCGAGACCGAGAAAGGACTTCCTGACCTCCATGTAGAGCGCATGCGCCTCCGGCGTGGGCTCGAGCCCGCCCTTGCGCCTGGAGAAGAGGACGAATCCCAGCTCGTCCTCCAGCTCGTGCATGATCTTGGAGACGGCGCTCTGGGTGACGGAGAGGATGCGCGCGGCACCGGTCATGCTGCGGGTCAGCATGACGGCGCGGAATGCTTCGATCTGGCGCGGCGTGATCATGATATGAGTTTTACGACTTTATAAGTGAATTTTTATGAGTTGACCACATGGTATCCGCTCTGGCCTGCTTTGTCATGCGGGCGTCGCATCCGTTCCATCGGGACGGTGGCGCGCGGGGGAGGAGCATGATCCATGCGGGATACCGATGTCTTCTCGACGGCTGTCAGCTTCGAGCCCTATTGGTGGGAGGCGGCGCCTCGTCCGGAGCCTCGGACAGAGAACCTGCCCGCAAATGTCGACATGGCCATCGTCGGATCGGGCTTCGCCGGACTGTCGGCCGCCCTGACCGCGGCGCGGCACGGCCTGTCCGTTCTCGTCCTCGAGGCGGAGGCGCTGGGGCAGGGGGCCAGCACGCGCAATGGCGGCGCGGTCGGGGACACGCTGCGCATCTCGTTCTCCGCAATGGAAGCCCGCTTCGGGCAGGACGCCGCGGTGAACTACTATCTCGGCGTCCGCGAGGCCCGGCAGCATCTGGAGCGGCTGATCGCTCAGCACGGCATCGCCTGCCATTACCGCAAGGCGGGCCGGTTCATCGGCGCGCACAAGCCGGCCGACTACGAGGCCATGGCCCGCGACCTGGAGCGACGGCGCGCCGCCATCGGCTTCGAGGCGGAAATGGTGCCTGCCGGCGAGGTGCGCTCCGCCATAGGCTCGGATGCCTTTGCCGGCGGCAGGATCATCCATACGGACGGCAATCTCCATCCCGGCCTGTTCCACCAGGGGCTCGCCGACGCCGCCAAGGCGGCCGGCGCCACGATCGCCGACCGGACACGGGTCACCGGGTTCGACCGGGCAGGCTCCGGCTTCGCCGTCGCGACCGAGCGCGGCCCGGTCCGCGCGGACAGGCTCATCGTGGCGACCAACGGCTATACGGGACGGCTGAGCGCCTGGCTGGCGCGCCGGTTGATCCCCATCCAGAGCCAGATCATCGCGACCGAGCCGCTGGGCAAGGACCTTGCAGAGAGGCTGGTTCCCGCCGGCCGGCAGATGGGCGACACGCGCAAGCTGCACAATTACTGGCGCCTGTCGCCGGATGGCACACGGCTCCTGTTCGGCGGCCGTGCCGGGGCCAGCGAGCTGCGCGACAGGCGCCGCGCGGCGCTGATGCTGCGCGAGCAGATGCTCAGCATCTATCCGGAGCTCCGCGACGTCGCGATCACGCATGCCTGGGCGGGCTTCATCGCCTATACCTTCGATGCCCTGCCGCACATGGCGAGCCATGACGGCATCCACTATGTCGGCGGATGCTGCGGCTCCGGCGTCGCCATGCAGCCCTATCTCGGACACAAGGCCGCGCTGAAGGCGCTCGGCAGTCCGGAGGCGGCCACTCCGTTCGACAGGATCCATCCGACCTTTCCCGGCTACGGGGGCAATCCGTGGTTCATGCCGGCCGTCATTGCCTATTTCGGCCTGCGTGATCGCCTGAAGCGATGACGCGCGCGTCATCAGGAAGAGGAGGGAGAAGACATGGTGAGGATAGTGAGTAGAGGCGGTCTCTTGGCCGCCATTGCGGGGGTGTTGTGCACCGTGGGCGCGCAGGCCGCGGAGATGCCGCCGCTGCCCGACCAGATCGAGCAGCAGGGCGTCGTCCAGGTCGGGGTGAAGTGCGACTACCCGCCCGACGGCTATCTCGACGCCAGCGGCAAGCCGGTCGGCATCGAGGTGGAGATGGCGCGCGAGCTCGCCGAATACGCCTTCGGCAGCCGCGACAAGGTGGAGCTGACCTGCGTGACGAGCTCCAACCGCGTCCCGTCCCTCGTCGGCAGCAAGGTCGACCTGCTGATCGCCACCATGGGCGTGACACCGGCGCGCGCCGAGGTCGTCGATTTCACCCGGCCCTATGCCTGGAGCGCGTCGAGCGTCCTCGTCCCGGCCGACAGCGATATCCAGTCCATGAAGGATCTCGACGGCAAGACGGTCGGACTCGTCAAGGGCGCGTGGCAGATTTCGTGGTTCGACGAGAACATGCCGGGCGTGGAGCAGATGCGCCTCGACTCCGTGTCCGACGTATTGCAGGCCATGATGCAGGGGCGTGCGGTCGCCTATGCGCATGACTTCCCCGTCCAGCTCGGGCTTGCCACCAAGAACGACCGGCTGCGCATGCTCGACGACCGCTACAAGATCGGCACGCGCGCGGCGGCAGCGCGCAAGGGCGAGACGGACTGGGTCGCCTATGTGAATGCCGCCCTGGACCGCATGGCGGAGACGGGTCGGTTCGAGGAGTGGATCCGCAAATATGAGGACGATCCGGGCCTCATCGAGGCCAAGCTGAAGCTCTGGGACGTCTCCCAGATGCCCAAGGCGGCCGAGTAGGAGACGTGCGGGACCGGCGGGGCCGTCGGCGGCTCCGCCGGTCCCGCCCGGCACGGATTCACCGGGGCGGACGCACGGCCATGAGCTACGATTTCTCGTTTTCCTATATCTGGGGCGCGGGGCCCGACCTGATGAGCGGGCTGTGGATGACGATCCGCATCAGCCTCCTGTCGATCGTCTTCTCCGTAGTGATCGGAACGGTCGGCGCGGCGCTGCGCGTGTTCCACGTGCCGGGGTTGTCGCATCTTGTGGCAGGCTATGTGAACTTCATCCGTTCGACGCCGTTGCTCGTCCAGCTCTTCTTCGTCTTCTACGGGCTTGCCTCCATCGGCATTCCCATCTCCGATTTCTGGTCCGGCGTGCTCGCGCTCAGCCTGTGGGGCGGCGCCTACAACACGGAGAATATCCGCGGCGGGTTCCTGGCGATCCCGAAGGGGCTTGGCGAGGCCGCCGGTGCGCTTGCCCTGCGCTCCTCCCACTATCTCCTGCTGATCGCCCTGCCGGTCGGGCTCAGGGTCTCCATCCCGGCCATGCTGAACACATCCGTCTCCGTGCTCAAGAACTCCGCCTATCTCCAGGCCATCGGGCTCGCCGAGCTTACCTTCGTCGCCATGGACCGGGTGGCCATGGATTTCCGGACGCTGGAGATGTTCGCCGCCATCGGTGCCATCTATCTGGCGCTCGTTCTGGCGCTGTCGTTCTCGGTGCGCGGTATCGAGCACGTGCTGCAGAAGCCCTTCAGGGCAAGCTGAGGGAGGCGCGTCATGGACCTGATCGTGCAGACATTGCCGCTTCTTGCCCGGGGGCTTGCGGCCACGTTCCAGCTCGCTCTCATCACGCTCGCGGTCGCCGCGCTCATATCGGTCGTCTTCGGCCTCATGGGCACCTCGCGCCGGCGCAGCCTGCGCTGGTCGGCGATGGCGTTTGTGGAATTCTTCCGCGACATCCCGCTCGTGGTGAACCTGCTGTTCGTCTATTTCGGCGCGCCGCTCGTGGGCGTTCCGCTGGAACCGTTCTGGGCGGCGGTCGTGTCGCTGTCGAGTTGGGGCGGGGCCAATGGAGCCGAGATCGTGCGCGGCGGGTTCAACGCCGTCTCCAAGCATCAGCGCGAGAGCGCGGCCGCCCTCGGGCTCAAGCCGTGGGAGGTGCTCTACTATGTGCTGGCTCCTCAGGTGCTGCTGCCCATCCTGCCGCCCTTCACCGGCCTGTTCAGCATCCTCATCCAGGCGACTTCGCTCGCCTCGCTCGTCGGTGCGCTGGAATTCTTCCGCACCGCCCAGATCATCGTGGAACGCGCGACGCTCATGACCGGCCACAGCCCGGCCTTCGCCGTCTTCGGCTTCGTATTGTGCGTCTATTTCGTCATCTGTTTCTCCCTCGCCACGTTCACGCGCCGGCTCGAGCGCCGGCTGGCGGACCGCACGAGCAAGCGTGGAATGAAGGTCCAGTCCCTCAAGCAGGAGGCCGCCGAGAGCATCTGAAGCGGGCCTCGGCGCAGCGCGACTGCATGTCGATTACGGAGAGTTCGATGGAATCGAAAGTCAGCGGCTTTCTCAAGGAAACCATGGCGCCGGAGATCCTGGACGGCTTCATGGCTCCGGCGCTGGAGCGCACATTCGCCGTCACGCTGCCCTTCATGAGCGCCATCAACAAGGCGCATGTGGTCATGCTCGGCGAGCGCGGCATCCTCTCCGGGGCTGCGACACGCGCCCTGCTGGAGGCGATTTCCGACCTCGAGACGGAGGGGGCGGACGCGTTCGCACTCGATCCGGCGCGCGAGGAAGCGTATTTCAACTACGAGGCGGAGGTCATCCGGCGGCTCGGCGCGGAGGTCGGCGGGCGCATGCATGTGGCGCGCTCGCGCAACGATCTGAAATCGACGGTGGACCGCTTGCATGCGCGCGAGAAGGCCCTCGCCATCATGGCGGCCACGAACGCATTGCGCCGTACACTGCTCGACCGGGCCGAGGCTTATGCCGATACGGTGATGCCTGGCTACACCCATCTCCAGCCGGCCCAGCCGGTCACCTATGGCTGGTTCCTGCTCGGCGTGGCGAACGGGCTGGAACGGGATCATGCGCGGCTCAGCGATTGCTATGGCCGGCTCAATCTGTCGCCCCTCGGCGCCGGCGCGATCGCGGGCACGTCGTTTCCGATCGATCGTGTGCGCACGGCAGAACTCCTGGGCTTCGACCGCCCGGTGCCGCATGCCCAGGACGCCATCGCCTGCCGCGATGCGGTTATCGAGCTCGTGTCCGCATCGACCTTCCTGATGACAACCGTCGGGCGGCTGGCGCAGGACTATTACGTCATGACGACCTACGAGTTCTCCACCATGGAGCTGCCCGACCGTGTGGCGATCACCTCCTCGATCATGCCGCAGAAGAAGAACATGGCGGCGCTGGAGAACCTGAAGGGACGCGCCGCCTATCTTCTCGGGGCGCTGACCACGGCGTTCGCCAACTACAAGGGCGTGCCCTACAGCCATGCCCAGGACGGTACGGCCGACAGCTTGCGCTGGGCGTGGGATGCGCTCGACGAGGCGGTACGCGCGGTGCCGGTCGCGCGCGTGATCGTGGAGAGCGCCACCCCCCGGCGCGCGCGCATGCTGCAGCTCGCGGGCGAGAACTACTCGACCGCGACCGATCTGGCCGATGTGCTGGTGCGCGAGGCGGGGCTGTCCTTCCGGGACGCCCATCACGTGGTCGGTCGGGTCGTTCGCCTCGGGCTCGATGCGGGGCTGAAGGCCGACGACATCGGCGCGGCTCTCGTCGACCGGGCAGCACAGGAGACGCTGGGCCGGCCGCTGGGATTGGGCGAGGAGACGATCCGCACGGCCATGGATCCTGTGAAGGCGGTTGAGAGCAGGCGCCATACGGGAGGGCCGTCAAGGGCGGACACGGCGGACATGATCGCGGAGGCGCGCGACGTCCTGGAGCGCGACGAGGCCGGGCTCCGGGCGCGCCGGGCCCGGATCGCGGAGGCGGACGCGGCCCTGCAGGCGGCCGTCGACGCGATCCGCTTCGGACCGGTCGGTGCGGCGCGGGCCGGGGAGATGCCGACATGAGCGGACCCGGCGATGTACCCGTGATCAGGGCCACCGGCCTCGTCAAGCGCTTCAAGGGGCACACCGCCCTCGACGGGGTCGATCTGGAGGTCGGCAGGGGGCAGGTCCTCGTGGTGATCGGCCCGTCGGGATCGGGCAAGTCCACGCTGATCCGCTGTCTGAACGGCCTGGAGGAGGCCGATGGCGGCGAGATCGAGATCGAGGGCACACCGGTGCATCGTGCGTCGCAGGCGGACTGGCGAACCGTGCGCCAGCGCATCGGCATGGTCTTCCAGGACTATTCGCTGTTCCCGCATATGACGGTCATGGACAATCTCTGCCTCGCGCCGGTTCGCGCCGGACACCATGATCGCGACAGGGCGCGCGCCGCCAGCGCCGGGCTTCTCGACCGTGTCGGCCTCCGGCACAAGGCCGACAGCTATCCGGGCGAGCTCTCCGGGGGCCAGCAACAGCGTGTGGCCATTGTGCGCGCGCTGGCCATGAAGCCCCGCGCCATCCTCTTCGACGAGCCGACTTCCGCCCTCGATCCGGAGATGATCGGCGAGGTGCTGAACGTCATGCGCGAGCTCGCCCGGGAGGGCATGACCATGGTGGTCGTCACCCACGAGATGGGCTTCGCCCGCGAGGTGGCCGATGCGGTGATCTTCATGGATCAGGGGCGGGTCGTGGAAACGGCAGCCCCTGCGGACCTGTTCGAGACCCCCCGCCACGACCGCACGCAGGCCTTCCTGTCGATGATCCTGTAATGGCCACCCCGCCCGCAATCGCTGCCCGGCTGCTTTCGCGGTCCGGCATGGGTCGGAGAGAAGGGGCCAGGCACGAACCCTCAAGGGTCAGTGCGAACGGGCCGCGTTGCGCTGCCCGCGCTTGAGCCATGAGCGGGGCGTTTCGCCGGTCATGCGCCGGAACATGGTGATGAAGGCGGCGACGCTCTCATAGCCGAGGTCGAGCGCGACGGCGGTCACAGTCTCGCCGTCGGCAAGGCGTGGCAGGGCGGCCAGGAGGCAGGCCTGCCGGCGCCACATGGACAGGCTCAGGCCCGTCTCGCGGCGAAAGGCGCGCGTGAAGGTGCGCCGGCTCATGCCCGCCGCGCCGGCCCATTCGTCGGTCGTGCTGTGCGGCGAGGGGGCCTCGATGAAGCGCCGGCAGAGCAAAGCGAGGCGCCGGTCGGAGGGGAACGGAAGGGCCAGCGGCCGCTCCGACAGGTTGGGGATCTCGTGCAGGAGAAGGTCCAGGACGAGCGCGCTGCGGCCGGTGTGCGTCTCTTCGTGCGGCAGGGCCATCGCCGCCACGACCAGGCTGCGCATCAGGTCGGTCATGGCGAAGACCTTGAGACCGTCGGGCAGGCCCGCAATCGCGCCCGGGCGGACATAGATGGAACGCATCTGGACGTCGCCCAGCATGTCCACCGAATGGTCCACACCCGCCGGCAGCCAGATCGCATGTTCCGGCGGCACCAGCCAGCGGCCCCGGCCCGTATTCACCATGACGACGCCGGAGAGCGCATAGAGAAGCTGCGACCGGCTGTGGCGATGGGTTTCCACGCGATGGCCGTCGGGATAGTCGGCCGGCAGCGCGACCACGTCGCTGCGCGCCGTCTCGATCCACTCGCGCCGCCATTGGCTGGCGTCGGCGGAATGCCCGTCCCCGGTACTGTCCGGATGCCGTCCGATCATGCTTGGCCCGTTTGCGAAACTTTTGGACTAAAACACGAAAGAAGGACGCCGGCAATTCGCCTATGACTGACCGGCCCGATCCCGTAGGAGGCGATCTTGACCGAGACGTCCGCCATCACTGCCAGACACCCTGCCGAGACCACCGTATTCGCCGTGATCGCGGCGGTCAGCGTCTGCCATCTCATCAACGACGTGATGCAGTCCCTGCTCGCCGCGGTCTATCCGATGCTGAAGCGGGATTACGGCCTCGACTTCTGGCAGATCGGCCTCCTGACCATGACCTTCCAGGGAACGGCATCGCTTCTGCAGCCCATGATCGGGCTCTATGCCGACCGGCGGCCGCTGCCCTATTCGCTGTCGGTCGGCATGGGCTCGACCATTGTCGGGCTGATGGTCCTCGCCTTTTCGAGCCAGTACGGGATGCTCGTTCTGGGGGCGGCGCTGATCGGGCTCGGCTCGGCGATCTTCCATCCGGAATCCTCGCGCGTGGCGCGGCTCGCCTCCGGCGGGCGCTACGGGCTGGCCCAGTCGCTCTTCCAGGTCGGGGGCAATTTCGGCTCCGCCATCGGGCCGCTGCTCGCCGCCTTCATCGTCGTCCCGCGCGGCCAGACGAGCGTCGCCTGGTTCTCCGTCGCGGCATTTCTGGGGATGATGATCCTCTGGCGGGTCGGGCGGTGGTATGCCCGCTACCATGCCGGCACGGTCCGGCGGTCGGGCGCCATCCCGTCGCTGACGATGCCGAGGCGCAAGGTCGCCATCGCGCTCGCGGTGCTGGCGATCCTCACCTTCTCCAAGAACATCTACATGGCCAGCATCTCCAGCTTCTACACCTTCTATGTCATCGAGAAATTCGGGGTGTCGGTGCAGATCTCGCAGGTGCTGCTCTTCGTCTTCCTCGGGGCGGCCGCGGCGGGCACGATCCTCGGCGGCCCGATCGGAGACCGGATCGGGGCGAAGGCGGTGATCTGGGTATCCATTCTCGGTGCGGTTCCGTTCACGCTGGCACTGCCCTACGTCAATCTCGAATGGACCATCGTCCTGTCCGCTATCATCGGCCTTGTTCTGGCCTCGGCCTTCCCGGCCATCGTCGTCATGGCCCAGGAGCTCGTGCCGGGCCGGGTCGGGATGGTCGCCGGCATCTTCTTCGGCTTCGCCTTCGGCATTGCGGGGATCGCGGCGGCGCTGCTCGGAGTGCTCGCCGACGCGAGGGGCATCGGCTATGTGTACTGGATCTGCTCCTTCCTGCCGCTGCTCGGCCTGCTGACCGTCCTGCTGCCGGACACCAGACAGGCGGGCCGGCAGGCCGCGGCCGGGTAGGCCAGGGGCGGCACGTTGGCTCAGAAGGTCGGCGGGGTGCAGGCGCTGACCACGTGGCAGGGCTCGCTTCCGGGGTTGCGGAAGCGATGGGGCAGGTGGCTCTCGAAGGCATAGGCATCGCCGGGGCCGAGATGCTTGCGCTGCCCGTCCACCGTGACCTCGAGCCGCCCGGAGAGCACAAGCCCCACCTCCTCGCCCTGATGGCTGAGCGGGACCTTTCCCGTATCGGCGCCGGGCTGGTAGACCTCCGCGAGCATCTGCAGCGCCCGCGCCGTTCCGCTCTCGCCGATTTGGCGGTAGGAAATCCTCCCCTTGCCGATCTCCCTCAGCTCGTGGGCGGCGAAGAAGTAGCGCTTCGGGGCCTCCGGCTCGAAGGCGAAGAACTCCGCAAGCCCGACCGGTATTCCGTCGAGGATGCGCTTGAGCGCACCGATGGTCGGGTTGCTGCGCCCGGATTCGATCAGCGAGATGGTGGAGTTGGGCACGCCGACGCGCCGCGCAAGCGCGCGTTGCGAGAGGCCGCGGGCGGTGCGGATCTGGCGCAGCCTGGCTGCGATGTCGATATCCGTGGTCACGAGCCGTTCCTGTTGATCAATATAGGTCAAACCGGAAATTTTTATCATTATATAACAAGCGTTTGGAGATTCCATATAAAGGATTGTGCAGCTTGCTGGAAACAGCCGAAAATCGGTCCACCCTCAAGAGACGCGGACCGGAGCCATGACCCAGCTGCCCAACGATCTCACCCACATCGTCGAAGCCGACCGTGCCCATGTCTGGCACCACCTTCTCCAGCACAAGCCGCTGGAGACCTCCGATCCGCGCATCATCGTCAGGGGGCACGGGATTCGTGTCTGGGACCAGAACGGCCGGGAATATCTGGACGCCGTCTCCGGCGGGGTCTGGACGGTGAATGTCGGCTATGGCCGGCAGAGCATCGCCGATGCGGTGCGCGACCAGCTCGTGGAGATGAACTATTTCGCGCAGAGCGCGGGCTCGGTCCCCGGCTCGCTCTTCGCGGAGCGGCTGCTGGCCAAGATGCCCGGCATGAGCCGCGTGTACTATTCCAACTCCGGCTCGGAGGCCAACGAGAAGGTCTTCAAGATGGTGCGCCAGATCTCCGCGCAGCATCATGGCGGACGCAAGTCCAAGATCCTGTTCCGCGAGCGCGACTATCACGGCACCACCATCGGTGCGCTCGCCGCGTGCGGCCAGCCGCAGCGCGCGGAACTCTACGGGCCCTTCCCGGACGGCTTCGTGGAAGTGCCGCACTGCCTCGAATACCGCAAGCAGTGGGATGTGGAGAATTACGGCGAGCGCGCGGCGGATGCCATCGAGGAGGTGATCCTGCGCGAGGGGCCCGACACGGTGGGCCTGCTGTGCCTGGAGCCGGTCACCGCCGGGGGCGGCGTGATCGTGCCGCCCGCCGGCTACTGGGAGCGGGTGCAGGAAATCTGCCGCAAATACGACATTCTGCTGCATATCGACGAGGTGGTCTGCGGCATGGGCCGCACGGGCGAGTGGTTCGGCTACCAGAATTACGGCGTCGAGCCGGACTTCGTGACCATGGCCAAGGGGGTGGCGAGCGGCTATGCCGCGATCTCCTGCACGGTGACCACGGAGGCGGTGTTCGACATGTTCAAGGAGGCCGCCGCCGATCCGATGAGCTATTTCCGCGATATCTCGACCTTCGGCGGCTGCGCTTCGGGGCCGGCGGCGGCGCTTGAGAACCTGCGCATCATCGAGGACGAGGGGCTGCTGGCGAACACCCGCACCATGGGCGCGCGCCTGAGGGCCAACCTGGAGGCGCTGATGGACAAGCATCCCGTGATCGGCGATGTGCGCGGCGCCGGGCTCTTCGTGGGCGCGGAGCTGGTCGCCGACCGCGGCACGAAGGAGCCGATCGCGGAGGCGGTGGTCCAGAAGGTGGTGGCGGAGGCCGGCGCGCGCGGCGTCATCATCGGCATGACGAACCGCTCCCTGCCGGGGCTCAACAACACGCTGTGCTTCAGCCCGGCGCTGATCGCCACCGAGGACGATATCCAGGAGATCACGGACGCCGTCGATGCCGGGCTGACCGCCGTCTTTGGCTGACGGGATCCGCCCCCGCGCCATCTGGGCTTGGCGGACATCGGCGACGACTCTCGCCTGTTCACGGGGCCCCTCCGCTCTTATGATCCGTCGGGATCGAGAGTGGCCCGGGGGTGACGCCGAGGTGTCCCCCGGGCGAACGCGCCGGGGAGGATGTATGTCCGCGATGAAGACGGCCCGTGTGGGCATTGCCGGTGTCGGCCTGATGGGCCATGGCATCGCCACGACCCTTTTGAAGCACGGCCACAGGCTGGCCTTTCTCGATCATCCCGGAAACCAGCCGGTGGACGATCTGCGCCAGATGGGGGCGGAGGCCCTGCCGACCGGCGCGGCGGTCGCCGAGGCGAGCGACATCGTGATCCTCTGCGTGACCGGCACGCCGCAGGTGGAGGATGTGCTCCTGCGGGCGGACGGTATTATTGCGGGGCTGAGGCCGGGCACGACCGTCATCGACTGTTCGACGGCGGTCGCGTCGTCCACCCGTGCGATGGCCGGCCGTGTCGCCGAGGCCGGAGGGCGCTTCATGGACGCCGCCATGACCCGGACGCCGAAGGAGGCTGCCGAAGGGCGGCTCAATCTCATCGTCGGCGCGCCGGACGAGCTGTTCTCGGAGCTTCTGCCGTTCCTGCGCACCTTCGCGGAGAATATCGTCCATGCCGGCCCGGTCGGGGCCGGGCACGAGCTGAAGCTCCTGCACAATTTCGTCTCGCTCGGTTTCTCCGCGATCTTCGCGGAGGCCGCGGCGGCGGCCCGCAAGGCGGGCGTGGCGACCGGCCCGTTTCTGGAGGTCCTCGGCGCGGGCGCCGGCAAGGGCGTGGTGTTCGACCGGCTCAAGCCCTTCATGGAGACGGGCGACAGTGCGGGCTTTCGCTTCTCGCTGGCGAACAGCCTGAAGGATCTCACCTATTATGAGACGATGGCGACGGAGCTCGGCGCGCATCGCGGGATCGCCGAGGCGGTCCGTGCGCTCTATGGCGAGGCCGTCGAGGCCGGCCACGGCAGCGATGCCGTGCCGGAACTGATCGCAATCCTCTCCGACGAGACCTGACGAGCCGGGCGCGTGCCCGGCAGGCGTGCCGGTGTCGCGGCAAGGATCGGGGACAGGATCATGCGGGGTCGGGCGCCTGTCCGGACGGTTCGCGCTTGTCGAGAACCCGGTCGACGAGCCCCCATTCCCTGGCCTCTTCTGCCGTCATGAAGCGGTCGCGGTCGAGCGCCTCTTCGGCCTCCTCGTAGGTGCGTCCGCAATGCTCCGCATAGAGCCTTGTGATGCGGCGCTTGGTCTGCTGGATCTCCTCGGCATGGATGAGGATGTCCGATGCCTGGCCCTGCACGCCGCCGGACGGCTGGTGGACGAGCACGTTCGCATTGGGCAGTGCGGCGCGGTGGCCGGGCTCTCCGGCCATCAGCAGGAACGACCCCATGGACCGGGCCGTGCCCATGCACAGCGTGTGCACCGGCGCGCGGATATGGTGCATGGTGTCGTAGAGGGCGAGGCCGCTGGTAATCACGCCGCCGGGGGAGTTGATATAGAGGCTGATCGGCTTTTTCGGGTTTTCCGCCTCCAGGAACAGGAGCTGCGCGCAGATGAGCGCGGATACGGTGTCGTCGATCTGGCCGTTGAGAAAGACGATCCGCTCGCGCAGGAGCCTGGAGTAGATGTCGAAAGAGCGCTCGCCGAGAGTCGACTGCTCGACGACCATGGGGACGAGTTGCATCGCTTCGCGCATAGGCGAACTCCGGTCTTCGTGATGGCAATGGGGTGTGTTGCGCAGCCTCAGGCCGCGCGCATCAAGGGCGGTGAATTGCCGTTGGCGGCGCGCAGCATCCGGCCGAACCTGCCGTCGGCAAGCTCGTGAATGATCCTGAGGCTGGTCCCGCCGGACGGGGTGGGGAACAGCTGGAAGGTGACCACGCTTTCCAGATAGGGCGGCTCGCTGTCGCGCATCCTGTAGCGGATCTCCCGCCCCGGATCGAGCGAGAGAGCCTCCTGGTCGGCGAGGTTATGCTGCGGCAACCAGCGGTCCCTGTATTCCCGGACGCTGACTGCCCGCCAGACCTTTTCGGGCTCGGCATCGAGATCGTACTCGAACACCAGCCTGTCCGCCTCCGGGTCTTCCGGCCGATCGTTCATTGGTCCATGCCCCTCAAGAGATCCTTCAACGCATCGATACGGGCCGGCCAGAAGCTGCGATATTTCTGCAGCCAGCGGGCAACCGGAACGAGCCCCCGGGGGTCGACCTCGTATCGGACGAAACGTCCCTGGCGTTCCTGCCTGACCAGCCGCGCCGCGCGCAGCACGGCAAGGTGCTGGGACATGGCCGGCTGGCTGATCGCCATGCCCTCGCGCAGCTCGCTGGCGTTCATCCGGCCATTCGCCAGCTTCTCGAAGATGGCGCGGCGCGTCGGATCGGCCAGGGCCTTGAAGACATCGTTCTCGATCATGCGAATACATAAGCACAGACTTATTCGATTCGCAAGCCTCGGACCCACAGGGAGCGCGATTGCCCGCGCTCCAAGGGGCAAAGCGGCGTTCAAGTCCGTGTCGTGCCAGCAGCCGACGTTATTCCGCCGCGGATGCGTCATGCTCGGCGGCGGTGTCGGGAATGCGGTAGATGCGGCCATCGCCCCAGGAACCGACCAGCAGGGCTCCGTCGCCGTCGCGTCCAAGGGCAACGGGGCTGCCTCCGACGTCGGTCGCGACAACCGTGGCGGTGCCGTCGAAGGCGACGCGGCGCACGCTGCCGCCACCATAGTCGACGGCGATCACGGCGTTCTCCCCGTCAGCCAGAATGCCCACCCCCGGCCGCACGAAGGAGGCGCCGAGCTCCTCGCGATCACCGCCCGGGGCAACCCGCGTGAGGCGGCCGCCATATTGCGAGACGACGATGCTGCCATCGGGCATCTGGACGACGCCGACGGGGGTGGAGAAGCCATCCGCCAGCACCTCGTGCCGTCCCGTGGCCGGGTCCATCGTCAAGACCTCGCCCGCAGCCCTGTTGGCAATCAGAAGCCGGCCGTCTTGGCCGAAGGCGAGCCGGCCGGCGTCGCGAGGCCCTCCGCGACGACATCTCCGCTGCCTGCCTCCTCGTAGCGCAGGATCGTGTCGCCGGAATAGGTGGCGATATAGACGGCGCCGTCTTCCCCGACCGCGACCCCGGCGGGCGAGGCGAGACCATCGGCGAACACGGTACGCGTGCCGTCGGGCGCGATCCGCTCGACGCGGCCGCCGCTCCAGCTGGACACATAGAGCGCGCCGGCATCGTCGGTGGCGATGCCGACCGGTGCGCTGAAGCCTTCGTGGATCGGCTCGGCGGCGACCGACGGGGAAACCATGACGATGGCGGCGGTGGCCGCAGCGAGAACCGCGACGACGGGATCAATCCGTTGCATGGTCGAAAACCTCCTTGGCCGAGAACAGGCCGTTGAGTGCGGCCGGAAAGCCCGCATAGACGGCCATCTGCATGATCGTCTCGACGATCTCCTCGCGGCTGCAGCCCACATTCAGGGCGGCCTGGATATGCACCTTGAGCTGCGGCGCGGCATTGCCCAGCGCCGTCAGGGCCGCCACGGTCGCCAGCTCCCGCGACTTCAGGTCCAGACCGGGACGCGAATAGATGTCGCCGAACGGAAATTCGAGCACGTAGCGGGCGAAATCGGGGGCAATGCCGGCGAGCGCATCGACGACGGCCTGGCCGGCCTCGCCGTCGATCTCGGCGAGCTTGTCGAGCCCCCGCTGATATCGCGTCTGGGAAGCGTTGTCGGTCTCCGGCATGTGGCACCTCGTCTTCGTGGATGACGGGGCGCATTGTCGTCGGGATCGTCACCATGTTTCCAATTCATTGTTGGTATGGAGTATATGTACTGAATTCATTATGGAGGTGACGGCCATGCGCAGGATCAATCTCGCGGGCGTGGATCTCAATCTGCTTGTGGTCTTCAACGCCATCATGCAGGAGCGGCACGTGACGCGCGCGGCCGAGCGCATCGGCATGACGCAGCCGGCGGTCAGCCACGCGCTGAAGCGCCTGCGGGGCCTGTTCGGCGATCCCCTTTTCGTGAGGGTGCCCGGCGGCATGGAGCCGACACCCGCCGCTATCGAGGCGGGGGAGGCCATAGGATCGATCCTTGAGACCATAGAGGCCGTGATCGCCACGCATCGCGGTTTCGAGCCCGCCACCGTCCACCGGACCTTCACGGTCGGCCTGTCCGACTATGCCGCCTTCGTGGTGCTGCCGGCGCTTCTGGAGCACGTCCGGCGCGAGGCGCCGAATGTCCGGCTTCTGGTCCGGCACACGAGTCACGTCCAGGGCCACGACATGCTGGATGCCGGCGAGGTGGAGCTGATCGCGGGCAATTTTCCGCAAAGCCCCGACCATCTGGAGGACGAGCTGATCTTCGAGGAGGATTTCCTCTGCGCGGCCCGCCGGTCCACGGCAGGCTTCGATCCGGACCTCTCCCTTGAGACCTATCTCGGCCTCGGCCACCTGCATGTCTCCCTGATGGGCGAGCCGCGCGGCTATGTGGACCGCCATCTGGGCCGCAAGGGCCTGCGGCGCGATATCGTCGCGACGGTGGGGCACTTCCTGCTGGCGCCCTTCACACTCGCGCGCAGCGACCTGGTGGCGACCGAGCCCAGGCGGATCCTGGAGCCGTTGG